>DASXPN010000093.1:0-110682 GCA_036493595.1 Acidimicrobiales bacterium
GAGAACGGCCACAAGGTGCTGGCCCACATCTCCGGAAAGATGCGCATGCACTACATCCGCATCCTGCCGGGGGATCGCGTCCAGGTGGAGCTCACCCCGTACGACCTCAGCCGAGGTCGGATCACCTACAGGTACAAGTGAGATGAAGGTCAAGCCGAGCGTCAAGAAGATGTGCGACAAGTGCAAGGTGATCCGCCGTCACGGGCGCGTCATGGTCATCTGTCAGAACCCGCGCCACAAGCAGCGGCAGGGATAGGGAGCGCAACACCACATGGCACGTATCGCCGGCGTCGACATTCCACGCGAGAAGCGTTTGGAGATCAGCCTCACCTACATCTTCGGAGTCGGGCGCACGACCTCGAAGCAGATCATCAACGAGCTCGGTCTCAACTCGGACACCAGGGTGCGCGACCTCACTGACGAAGAGGTGAACCGCATCCGCAACTACGTCGACTCGAACCTCAAGGTCGAGGGCGACCTGCGCCGCGACATCCAGCAGGACATCAAGCGCAAGATGGAGATCGGCTGCTACCAGGGCCTGCGCCACCGGCGCGGCCTGCCCGTCCACGGGCAGCGCACCCAGACCAACGCTCGCACCCGGAAGGGGCCGAAGAAGACTGTGGCCGGTAAGAAGAAGGCGCGCAAGTAATGGCGAAGCCGAAGCCGGGCGGGCGCCGTCCCCGTAAGCGCGAGCGCAAGAACGTGGCGTACGGAGTCGCACACATCAAGAGCTCCTTCAACAACACCATCGTCTCGATCACCGACCAGGACGGCAACGTCCTCTCCTGGGCCTCGGCGGGCAACGTCGGGTTCAAGGGATCCCGCAAGTCCACGCCGTTCGCCGCGCAGATGGCGGCCGAGCAGTGTGCCCGCCGCGCGATGGAACACGGCGTCCGCAAGGTCGACGTGGTCGTCAAGGGGCCGGGCTCCGGTCGCGAGACGGCGATCCGTTCACTGCAGAACGCCGGCATCGAGGTGACCGGCATCAAGGACGTGACCCCGGTGCCGCACAACGGCTGCCGTCCTCCGAAGCGGAGGCGTGTGTAATGGCTCGCTACACCGGGCCCGTCTGCCGGCTGTGCCGGCGCGAGCGGATGAAGCTGTACCTCAAGGGTGCCAAGTGCGACACCATGAAGTGTCCGATCGAGCGGCGGCCGTACCCGCCAGGCGAGGCGGGCCGCAACCGCCAGCGCCAAGGCTCCGAGTACCTGTTGCAGTTGCGCGAGAAGCAGAAGGCGCGCCGGATCTATGGGCTGATGGAGAAGCAGTTCAGCCGCACGTACGAAGAGGCGAACCGTCGCCAAGGCGTCACCGGCGAGAACCTGCTCCAGCTCCTCGAGCTGCGCCTCGACAACGTCGTGTTCCGCGCCGGCTGGGGTTCGAGCCGTGCTCAGGCCCGCCAGTTCGTCCGCCACGGTCACGTGTCGGTAAACGGCCGCCGCGTCACCATTCCCAGCTACACCGTCCGCAAGGGCGACATCGTCTCACTGCGCGACAAAGCGCGCTCGATGATCGTCGTGCGGCACAACATCGACACGCTCGACCGTCAGACTCCTGCGTGGCTCGAGACCGCCGAAGGCGGGCTCCAAGTCACGGTTCGCGAGCTTCCTGCGAGGACGCAGATCGACGTCCCCGTTCGCGAGCAGCTCATCGTCGAGCTCTACTCCAAGTAGCAGCCCCCCTTCCCGCGAGGTAGCACACGCATGCTGGTCATCCAACGGCCGACCGTCGAAGCGATCGACGAGCAAATCGGGAACCGTCAACGGTTCGCGATCAGCCCGCTCGAGCCGGGCTTCGGTCACACACTCGGCAACTCGTTGCGCCGGACGCTCCTGTCGTCCATCCCCGGCGCCGCAGTCACGCAGGTGCGTTTCGACGACGCGCTCCACGAGTTCACGACGATCAAGGGCGTCACCGAGGACATCACCGACATCCTCCTCAACCTCAAGGACCTCGTCCTGCAGGTCTACAACGACGAGCCGGTGACCCTGCGTATCGACTCCAAGGCCACCGCAGCCAACACCGACATCAGCGCGGCCGACATCCAGCCGCACGCGGACGTGGACATCCTCAACCCCGACCTCCACATCGCCACGCTGGCGACCGGCGCCCGTCTCGCCATCGACCTGACGGTGACCAAGGGTCGTGGTTACGTGTCGGCCGACCGCAACAAGAGGTCGGAGACCATCGGGGTGATCCCGGTCGACTCGATCTTCTCGCCGGTCCGCCGTGTCGCGTTCGAGGTCGAGCCCACTCGCGTCGAGCAGGACACCAACTACGACCGCCTGATCCTCGACATCGAAACGGACGGCTCGATCACGCCCCGTGAGTCGCTCGCATCCGCGGGTGCGACGTTGACGTCGCTCGTCGAGCTCGTACGCGACATGAGCGACGAGCCGCAGGGTCTCGAGCTCGGTGAGGTGTCGACCGTCGCCGCCGGCTCACCCGACCTCGAGCTGCCGATCGAAGATCTCGACCTGTCCGAGCGTCCCCGCAACTGCCTGAAGCGGGCGCAGGTCAACACCATCGGCGAGCTCCTCTTGAAGACGGAGGACGATCTCCTCGCCATCACCAACTTCGGTCAGAAGTCCCTCGACGAGGTGAAGGCGAAGCTCGACGAGCGGGGCCTGCAGCTCCGGATCAAGGAGTAGGCGGAACCGTCATGCCCGCACGTCCGCGCAAGTCCCGCCGCTTCGGCGGCGACGCCGCCCACCAACGTTTGATGATGGCCAACCTCGTCGCGTCGCTCGTCGCGGCCGAGGGGATCGTCACCACCGAGGCCAAGGCGAAGGCGCTGCGTCCCGTGGCCGAGAAGGTGATCACGAAGGCGAAGCGCGCCGCGGTCGATCCCGAAAAGCGTCTGCACCAGATCCGCCAGGTCCAGGCCTACCTCGGCGATCGCGAGATGACGTCGAAGCTGTTCGACGAGATCGGGCCGCGGTACGTCGACCGCAACGGCGGCTACACCCGCATCTTGAAGCTCGGTCCGCGCCACGGCGACAACGCGCCGATGGCACGCATCGAGCTCGTCTGAGCTCCCCCTCTGCCGAGCACGGCCGCTTCCCGCTCTTCCCGCTCGCCACACATTGTCGACTCAGCCACCGAGCCGCTTCGACCCCACCCTCCGGCGCACATTGTCGACTCAGCCACGATGGACGTGGCTCCGTCGACTCAGAACCAAGGGTGGACGGTTCTGTGACCGCTGACCCACGGGCCACGTGGTTGGGTCGACCCAGAACGAGGCCGGCGTCCCCGATCGCTCCGGCCGCACATTGTCGACTCAGCCACGATGGACGTGGCTCAGTCGACTCAGAACCAAGGGTGGACGGTTCTGTGACCGCTGACCCACGGGCCACGTGGTTGGGTCGACCCAGAACGAGGCCGGCGTCCCCGATCGCTCTGGGGCGCACATTGTCGACTCAGCCACGATGGACGACAGCCACCGGACCGGCGGGTCAGCCGACCCAGAACTTGATTGGGCTCGCCCGTCCATCGGTGTCGGATCGAACGACGTCGACTCGTCCATGCCCGACGGCCCCCCTCCGCGCATCTCGCGTCTAGGTTCGCTCAACGGTGACGTTGTTCGAACAGGATCCAGCCGCGCCCTCGCGGGTCCGGGTTCGGGCGACCGTCGCCTATGACGGGACGGACTTCGCCGGGTTCGCGCCGCAGCGCGACGGCACGCCGACCGTGGGCGGGACGCTGGCGGACACGATCCGGCGCGTGCACGGCGAGGCGGTCGAGCTGACCTGCGCGGGTCGGACCGACGCCGGTGTGCACGCACGGGGACAGATCATCAGCTTCGAGGCCGATCCCAGCCGGCTCGACATCCATTCGCTCGAGCGGGCCGTGAACAAGTTGCTGCGTCCCGCGATCTCGATTCGTGACCTGCGCGTCGTGGACGGCAGCTTCGACGCGCGGTTCTCGGCCAAGAGTCGTCGGTACCGCTACACCATCCTGAACCAGGAGACCCCGTCGCCGTTCCTTGCCGCGACGTCGTGGTGGATCGACCGCCCGCTCGACGTGAGCGCCATGCGGTTGGCGTGCGATCCGCTCATCGGTGAGCACGACTTCAGTTCGTTCTGCCGGCGCCCCGCGCCCGACGCGACGCTCGTACGGCGGGTGATCGACGCCCGGTGGGAGGTGGCTGCCGGGGACGACGGCTGCATTCTCCATTTCTGGATCGAGGCCAACGCCTTCTGCCACCAGATGGTGCGCTCGATCGTCGGGACGCTCGCGGACGTCGGTCTCGGCCGCACGAAGGCGGGCGATGTGAGCGGGATCATGCGGGCGTTGGACCGCTCGGCCGCCGGAAACGTGGCGCCCCCGCATGGCCTGTGCCTGTGGGAGGTGCGTTACTGAGCGGGCCCGAAGCGGGAATGGGCAAATAGTTTGCCTGGTTACATAACCTGGTGAACAATATGAACGTGACGGGAACCACGGTCGATCTGGCGGAGCTGGCGAGTCGAGTGCGGATGGCTCTCTTTCCGCTGACCCGACAGCTTCGCCATCAGAACCTCGACCTCACCGCGACGCAGGCATCGGCGCTCGCCACCATCAGCCGGTGCGAGCCGCTCACCGTCGGAGACCTGGCGAAGGCCGAACACGTGTCCTCGCCGATGATCACGAAGGTGGTCAAGGGCCTCGAGGACGCGGGCCTCGTTCGCAAGGACGTCGATCCCGTCGACCGCCGAGTGGCCCGCCTGACGATCACCCGTGATGGCACGCGGCGCCTCGAGCGCAGCCGTACCCGCAAGAACGCGTGGTTGGCGAAGCGGCTCCGCGTGCTCGACGCCGACGAGTTGGCCGTGCTCGAAGCGGCGATTCCGGTGTTCGAGAAGCTGGCGGGAGTCGCCCCCGAGTGACACGCATCAAAGCCGCAACGAGCGAGACCTTCCGCTCCTTCCGCGTCCGCAACTTCCGCGTCTTCTTCGTCGGTCAGGCCATCAGCCAAGTCGGCACGTGGCTGCAGTTCATCGCGCAAGCGCTGCTCGTCCTCAAGCTCACCGACTCCGGTGTGGCGCTCGGGCTCGTCACCGCGTTCCAGTTCCTGCCGGTGCTCGTGTTCGGCGCGTGGGCGGGTGTGATCTCCGATCGCGTCGACAAGCGCAAGCTCATGCTCGCGACGCAGGCGGCGATGATGGTGTTCGCGCTCGTGCTCGGCGTGTTCGTGCTGAGCGGTCACATCACGGTCGCCGGCGTCTATGTCCTCGCGGTGCTCACCGGTACGGCCAACGCCTTCGACAACCCGTCTCGCCGTGTCGTCATCACCGAGCTGGTTCCCGAGAGCGAGATGGCCAACGCCGTCAGTCTGAACAGCGCGCTCATCACGGGCTCGCGGGTTGTCGGACCGGCTACCGCAGCATGGTTGATCAACAGCGTTGGCATCGGATGGTGCTTCATCGCCAACTCTGCATCGTTCGTGGCGATGTTGATCGCGCTCGTCATGATCGATGGCGACGAGCTGTACGTGAACGAGCGCATCGAGAAGAAGAAGGGCCAGATCGCCGAGGGCTTCCGCTACGTGTGGGCGAACCCCGATCTGCGGTTGGCGATGGTGCTGATGGGAGTCGTCGCCACGCTTTCGTTCAACTGGCAGGTGCTGCTGCCGTTGCTGGCCGAGCACGAGTTGCACGGGAACGACAACACGTACGCGTTCATCACGACAGTGTTCAGCGTCGGCTCACTCGCCGGTTCGCTCCTGATCGCTCGACGCACGTCGATGGACAATCGCTTGCTGGCGCGAGCCTGCGTCGGTCTCGGCATCTCGAGCTTGCTCGTCGCTGTCGCGCCGACGCCGGTGACGGCCGGGCTCGCAGGAGCGCTGGCGGGCGCGACGGGAATCGCGTTCCTGTCTGCCACCATGACGGCGTTGCAACTGAACTCGGTCCCGTCGATGCGGGGCCGCGTGATGGCGCTGTACACGATCTTGTTCCTCGGATCGACGCCGTTCGGCGGCCCGCTGGCCGGATGGCTGGCGCAGGTGTACGGCACGCGGCTGTCGATTGCGGTTGGCGCCGTGGCCGCTCTGACCAGCGGTTTCGCGGGCCTCGTCGTACTGCGACAACGGGCTCTGCGCCGCGGTTTCGCCTTCGAGCCCACCCCTGCCGCGCTCGAAGCGGCGGCGTGAGGGCGAGAGCCACTTGCCGTGCGCCTCGCCCTCCCCGTAGCATCGTCGGTCGCTCCAGTGCGCCTTCGGCGCCCCGACACACACGAAACAGACGTCAAGGATCGCCCGCGTGCCGACCTACACCCCGAAGCCAGCTGACATCCAGCGTGCCTGGCACGTCGTGGATGCCGACGGCCTGGTCCTCGGCCGCGTCGCGACCGAGGTGGCCCGCATCCTGCGCGGCAAGCACAAGCCGATCTTCGCTCCGCACATCGACACCGGCGACCATGTCATCGTCGTGAATGCCGACAAGATCGTGCTCACCGCCGGTAAGGCGGAGAAGAAGCTCGTGCATCGCCACTCCGGCTATCCGGGCGGGCTCAAGGAGCAGACCTACGCGGACCTCCTCGCGACGAAGCCGACCGAAGCAGTCCGCCGCACGGTGCGCGGGATGCTGCCGAAGAACCGGCTCGGCCGCCAGATGCTCTCGAAGCTGAAGGTGTACGCGGGTCCGCATCATCCCCATGCGGCGCAACTGCCGCAGCCGCTCGCCCTCGAAGGCGCTCGGCGTCGTTCGTAGGAGATCTCGTGCCCAAGCCTCCGACCACTGTGAAGAACGCGCCCCTCGTGGTCACCACCGGCCGCCGCAAGGCCGCCATCGCTCGCGTCTGGCTGCGGCCGGGCAGCGGTGCGATCAAGGTCAACGGTCGTGACGTCGTCGACTACTTCCCGGCGCCGACGCACCGCCAGCTGCTCGCCGAGCCGCTGCGGGTCAGCGAGACCGCGGATGTCTACGACGTGTTCGCCTCCATCAACGGTGGCGGCCCGACCGGTCAAGCGGGTGCGCTTCGCCTCGGCATCGCTCGCGCGCTGGCCGAGCTCGACGGCGAGCTGCGGCCGACACTGAAGAAGGCCGGATACCTCACTCGCGACCCTCGCGAGAAGGAGTCCAAGAAGTACGGCCTCAAGAAGGCCAGGAAGGCACCCCAGTACAGCAAGCGCTGATGCGCTTGCGCTGCACTCGCACGTGCGGACTCCGGGCTCGCTCGTTCGGGCGCGGCACTCGCTCACTCGGTGGCACATCGTGACGTTGCGGTTCGGGACCGACGGTGTGCGCGGGGTGGCGAACCTCGACCTCACCCCTGAGCTCGTCATCGCGCTCGGGCGGGCCTCGGCTCGAGTGCTCGGAGTCGATCGCTTCGTCGTCGGCCGTGACACCCGCATCTCCGGTCCTGCAGTCGAAGCGGCGCTGACCGCCGGATTCACCGCGGAAGGCGTCACCGTCGAGACGCTCGGCGTCGTGCCGACGCCGGCAGTCGCCTGGGCGGCGGCGCACGAGGGCGCGGCGGGGGCGATGATCTCCGCGTCGCACAATCGATATCCCGACAACGGCATCAAGCTGTTCACCGCGAAGGGACGCAAGCTCGATGACGACGTCGAGGCCGCGCTCGAGGCCACGCTCGATGCGCTCGTGCAGGGCCATCACGAGCAGGACTCGTCACCCACCGGCGACGCCATCGGCACGGTGACGGCGGCGCCCGAGCACCTGCTCGCTTACGCCGAATCGGTGGAGCACGCCATCAGCGGCCGGGATCTGTCGGGGCTCCGGCTCGTCGTCGACTGTGCGAACGGCTCGGCGACGACGGTCGCGCCGCACGTACTGCGGCGGCTCGGAGCCGAGGTGACCGTCCTCCACGCCGAACCAAACGGCACCAACATCAACGAGGGTTGCGGCTCGACCCACCCGGCCGACCTGCAGCGCGAGGTCAAACGACGGGGCGCGGATGCAGGGGTCGCGTTCGACGGTGACGCGGATCGTCTGCTCGCGGTCGACCACGACGGTGAGTTGGTCGACGGTGATCAGCTCATCGCCATCTGCGCGGTCGACCTGCACGAGCGTGGGCAACTTCGCAACGACACCGTCGTCGTGACCGTGATGAGCAACCTCGGCTTCCGCATCGCCATGACGGAACACGACATCGCCGTGATCGAGACCCCCGTCGGTGACCGCTTCGTGCTCGACGCGCTCGCGTCAGGACGCCATTCACTCGGCGGCGAGCAGTCGGGTCACATCATCTTTCCCGAGCTGGCGACGACCGGTGACGGGCTCCTCACTGCGGTGCTGCTGCTCGATGCGATGAAGCGATCGGGCCGATCCTTGGCCGACCTCGCGACCGTGATGCAACGGCTTCCCCAAGTGCTGCGCAACGTTCGCGTCACGTCGACGTCGGCGCCCGATCTCGACGATCGCATCGCGCCCGACATCGCGTCCGCGCAGGAGGCGCTCGGGGAAAAGGGGCGTGTGCTCGTCCGGCGTAGTGGCACCGAACCGCTCGTGCGGGTCATGGTCGAGGCGCCCACGGCCGAAGAGGCCGAGACAGTGGCCGAACGACTCGCGGAAGCCGTCGCCGCGGCCGCAACGTAGAATCGATTCCTCATGTGCGGCATCATCGCCGTCGTCCGGCGGCGGACGGCTCGCACGATCCCGGATCGTGCGGAGATCCTCGGAGACCTCAGCCCGGTCGCGACCTCGCTCCGGCGCGTTGACCTGCTGGCACTCGACGGCGAGCTCGAGCGAGTCGCGCAGGCACTCGAGGCCGCGAATGCGCGGCTGAGCGGTGTCGCCGGTGTCGAGGCGTTGCTGCAGTCGCCTGACCTTCGGGCCGCGATCGCGCACCACACCGCGCAGATCTCGAGTGCCGTCGCCGACATCGATGCTCGCCTCGACGCCGGCGAAGACATCGCGCTCGATCGGCTCGAGCGCATCAACGCCGCCTTGGCGCGCGTGAAGGACGCTCGGTGGGCGATCGCGAAGGACAGGCTGCGAACGGCGGAAGCAGTCGGCGACCTGCTCGACGGCTCGACCTCCCGGGCCGCGGTCGAGGCATTCACGTCCGTGCAGATCGCGCTGAGCGCAATCGACAGGCTCGAAGTCCGCGGTCGTGACTCCGCCGGTCTGCACCTGCTCGTGCGTGGGCACCAGCTCGACCTCGAGTCCACCGGGATCAGCGCCATGCTCGAGCGCGCCGCGGACCCGCTGTTCCGCAGCGGGACGGTCCGAGCGGCCGACGGGATGCTGGGGTTCGTGTACAAGGCCGCCGCCGAGATCGGTGAGCTCGGCGACAACACGCGTGCGCTGCGCGAAGCCATTACGGCCGACGAGCTGCTGCACCTGGCACTCGCGGCGGACACCGCGGAGATGACCGTGCTCGGTCACACCCGGTGGGCGAGCGTCGGCATCATCTCGGAGGCCAACGCCCATCCGCTCGACTCGCACGAGCAAGGCAGCCAGGACCCGCCCTACGTCATCGGCGCGCTGAACGGTGACGTCGACAACTTCGCCGATCTCAAGTCGGCTGAAGGCCTCCGCATCGCGGCAGAGATCACCACCGACGCGAAGGTGATCCCGACGCTGGTGTCGCGCAAGCTGCGGGCGGGCGTCGACCTGCGCGAATCGTTCCGCGGCTCGGTCGCCGGCTTCGAAGGCTCGGTCGCCATTGCCGCCAACTCGTCGAGCGCGCCCGATCGACTACTGCTCGCGCTGCGAGGAAGTGGCCAAGCGCTGTACGTCGGCTTGGCCGACGACACGTACATCGTTGCCAGCGAGCCCTACGGGCTCGTCGAGGAGACCTCGCGCTACCTGCGGATGGACGGTGAGACGCCGTCCAACGCGGACAACCCGACTGCGAGTCGTGGGCAACTGATCGGGCTCGACGGCGCGCGTGCCGGAACGATCGAAGGCATCGAGCGACTCGGCTACGACGGCACCGAGCTACCCGTGACCGAGCGCGACATCGTCGTTGCGCAGATCACGACGCGCGACATCGATCGTGGGAACTACCGGCACTTCCTCTTGAAGGAGATCACCGAGTCGCCGGCGTCATTCCGCAAGACGCTGCGGGGCAAGCTCGTCGAGCGCGACGGGCAGCTCGAGCTCGCACTTGGTGACGAGACGCTGCCGAGCTCCATTCGCGAGGACCTCAGAGCTGGGCGGATCAACCGCGTGATCGCGATCGGTCAAGGCACCGCGCACGTCGCGGGACAGAGCTTCGTCGCGGCACTGCGCGGCATGGCCCCCGACCATCTGCGCGTCGATGCATCGTTGGCGACAGAGCTGTCGGGCTTCGGACTTCGACCCGACATGGCCGACACGCTCATCGTGGCGATCAGCCAATCGGGCACGACGACCGACACCAACCGAACCGTCGATCTCGTGCGCGCCCGCGGCGCTCGGGTCATCGCCGTTGTGAACCGTCGCAACAGCGACCTGACCGACAAGTCCGACGGGGTGCTGTACACGTCAGATGGGCGCGATGTCGAGATGTCTGTCGCTTCGACCAAGGCGCTCTACTCGCAGATTGCCGCCGGCTTCGTGCTCGCCGCCGCCATCGCCGAGACCGCAGGCGGCACCGTGCAGCACGACGTGCTCGCGGCGCTGCGGGCGCTGCCCGATGCCATGACGACCGTGGTCGAGCACCGCGCCGAGATCGGTGCCATCGCGCAGCAGTTCGCGCCGTCGCGCCGCTACTGGGCCGTCGTCGGCAACGGCAGCAACCGCATCGCGGCCAGCGAGCTGCGCATCAAGCTGTCCGAGCTCTGTTACAAGTCGATCGCCTGCGACTCGACCGAGGACAAGAAGCACATCGACCTGTCCTCCGAGCCACTGATCCTCGTCTGCGCGGCGGGACTCTCCGGCTCGAACGCCGACGACGTCGCCAAAGAAGTGGCGATCTTCCGCGCCCACAAAGCCACGCCCATCGTCATCGCCAGCGAGGGCGACGAGCGCTTCTCGGCTGCGGTCGAGGCGATCAAGGTGCCGGCGACCCACCCTTCGCTCGCCTTCGTGCTGTCGTGCATCGCGGGTCACTTGTTCGGCTACGAAGCCGCACTGGCCATCGACGCGCAGGCACTCCCGCTGCGCGAAGCGCGCGCCGCCATCGAGACCGAGGTGTCGGCTCAGGGCAGCGGCTTCCGGGCCGACGGCGACCAGCTGTTGCGGCGCGTGCGCCCGACACTCGAGTCAGCCGGCGCCAGCTTCTTCGACGGCCTGCGCACGGGTTCGTACGACGGGCATCTCGAAGCCTCCACCGCGGTGCGGCTGTCATCGTTGCTGCGCTACGGCCTCGGCATCAGCCCGCTCGACTCGTATCAAGTCGAACACGGCAAGATCGGCACTCCCGCGGTCGTCGTCGAAGATCTCACGCTCGCGCTCACCCGCGGCATCGAGGAGCTGACCCGCCCGGTCGACGCCATCAAGCATCAAGCGAAGACGGTCACCGTCGGCATCTCGCGTTCGGACGAGACGCTGTTGCAGGTGCCGCTGGCCACGGCAGTGATGGCGGCGGGGGCGCCGCGCGACTCGCTCAGCTACAAGACCTTGCGCACGCTCGCCGACCTCGATCCCGCGGTCGAGGAAGTCACCGGCTGGATCCGGTACCGCATCGAGGGCGACCCCGCGACCGACGATGAAGTGTTCACGTCCGTCATCGATCGCGGTGGCATCGCGGCGGAGATTCCTTCACGCATCGAGCGCGACCCGGTGCTGCGAGGCACGAAGCACACCGTGGCCATCGAGCGCGACTTGCTCGTGTTCCGGGGTCGCAGCGACGGCCGCACGCTCATCGCCATCCCCGAGACGAAGGACAACCACTGCACGGGCATCACGCAGTTGCATGTCCGTTTCGAGGATCGGCTGCCGGTGCCGACGTGCCGCGCCGTGCTGCACGGCTACCGCAACCGGTATGCGGCGCTGCGCGACGCCGTCACGGAGACCGAGCCCAGCTTCCGTGAGGACCTACTCGGCGAGCTCGCGGTGGTGGACCTGTTGACCGAGCCGGTGCACGTCCTTGCTGATAGTTGGCGGACGCCATGAAGTGCGGCGTCTGCACACCCGCTCGCGCCCCGCGTCCGTCTGCGTGACGTGATCGGTCTCGGTGTCGACGTCGTCGACCTCGATCGCTTCGCCGGCATCGTCGAGCGCCGGGCGAACTTCGTCGAGCGCATATTCACCGACGGCGAGCGCGACTACTGCGACCGAGCGGGCGCGGCGGCCAAGCGCGTCGAGCGCTACGCGGTCCGCTTCGCGGCAAAGGAAGCCGTGATGAAGGCGCTCGGTGTCGGGCTCGGATCGTTCGCCTTCCGTGACGTCGAGGTCGGGCGCGACGACTCCGGCGTGCCGGCGCTCACGTTGCACCGCAACGCGGCCGCGATCGCGGCCGAGCAGGGCGCGGCACGCTGGCACGTCTCGCTCAGCCACTCCGACGTCGTCGCGATCGCTTTCGTCGCCGCGGAGTAGCTCCCTTGCTGGCGATCGTAACCCCGGACGAGATGGCCGCGATCGATCGCGACGCGTCCGAGCCGGTGGATGTGTTGATCGGTCGCGCGGGAGCGTGCGTCGCGCACCATGCCGTGCGGATGATGGGCGGGACGTACGGCCGCCGCGTTGTCGTTGTCGCCGGCAAGGGCAACAACGGCAATGACGGCCGCGACGCAGCGAGGCGACTGCGCGCTCGTGGCGCGCGCGTCGACATCGTCGACGCCGCGGCCGCGGAAGGCACGCGCTTGCGGTCAGCCGATCTCGTGATCGACGCGGCGTACGGCACCGGCTTTCGGGGCGAGTACAAGGCGCCGCATCCAGGTGACGCACCGGTACTGGCGGTCGACATCCCGTCAGGCGTCGACGGGCTCACCGCCGAGGCGGGCGAGAGTGCGGTGCGTGCGACCGAGACGGTGACCTTCGCGGCGCTCAAGCCGGGCGTCGTGCTGTTGCCCGGACGCATGTACGCGGGTGAGGTGCACGTCGTCGATATCGGGCTCGACGTAAGTGGCGCGTCGGCCCACCTCGTCGAGGAGCGCGATGTTGCCGGATGGCTTCCGGCCCGCGCCGTGGACTCGCACAAGTGGCGCGCCGCGACATGGATCGTCGCGGGCTCACCCGGCATGACCGGCGCAGCCGTGCTGTCGGCTCGTGGCGCGCAACGGTCCGGCGCGGGCTACGTGCGGCTGAGCGCGCCCGGTGTCGGCGCATCGTCGCTACCCGGCGCGCCGGTCGAAGTGGTGCGCACCGAAGTGCCGAGCTCGGCCTGGGACGCGCCGGTGCTCGAGGGGCTCGAGCGGTTCGAGTCGCTGGTGATCGGGCCCGGCCTCGGCACCGAGGCGGTGACGATCACTGCGGTACGTCGGGTCGTCACCGAGTCGACCGTGCCCACCGTCGTCGACGGCGACGGCCTCACCGCGCTCGGAACCGACGTCGCCCGTTACGCCCATCCGCTCACGGTGTTGACCCCGCACGACGGCGAGTACGCGCGCCTCATGGGTCATCCGCCCGGGGTGGACCGCATCAAGGCGGCACGCGACCTGGCGTCGGCCACCGAGGCGACGGTTCTGCTGAAGGGATCGACCACGGTGGTGGCCGGCGCGGATGGACAGGTGTTCGTGGTGACGTCAGGCGACGCTCGCTTGGCGACGGCCGGCACGGGCGACGTGCTCTCCGGAATCATCGGCTCGCTCTTGGCCCAAGGACTTCACCCGCTGCGGGCGGCCGCCGCGGGCGCGTGGCTCCACGCGCGTGCGGCTACCCTCGGCCCTCGCCGCGGCCTCGTGGCCGGTGATGTGGCTACGCACGTGCCCGAAGTGCTCGACGGCTTGGAGGCTTGATGGATCGCAACTCGCCGGTGCGGGAGATCATGACCACCGACGTGCTCACCTTCGGTCCAGAGGACGAGGTCGAGCAGGCGATGCGAACGCTGCTCGATCGCAACATCGATGCCGCGCCGGTCGTCGACGCGGACGGGATCGTCTTGGGTGTGCTCTCCAACGGCGACCTCATCGTGCAGGAGAGCGAGGTGCACTTCCCGACCTTGCTCACCTTCCTCGGCGGGACACTCGAGCTCGGGCACAAGCACTTCGAGGAGGAGCTGCGCCGCGCGCTCGGATCGAAGGTGTCCGACGTGATGAGCACGCATCCGATCGTCTGCAGCGACGACGACACCATCGAACGGGCGGCGACGATCATGCACGAGAAGGAGGTGTCGCGCCTCCCCGTCGTGCGCGACGGGCACCTCGTCGGCCTCGTCTCGCGCAATGACGTCCTGCGCGCCATCCTCGACTCGGGCTAAGGAATCTGCGAAGCGATGCTCGAGCCGGACCAAGCCGCCGAGGTTCGTCCCGACGACCGGCCGTACGCCTGGGCGGAGATCGATCTCGGTGCCATCGAGCACAACGCCCGGCTGCTGGTCGCACGCGTGCAGCCGGCGGAGCTGTGCGCGGTCGTCAAGGGCTGGGCCTACGGCCACGGCATCATTCGCGCCGCCGCCGCGGCCGTCGACGGGGGAGCGAGCTGGCTCGGTGTCGCCCTCGTCAACGAAGCGCTCGACGTGCGCCGCCACCTCGCCGAGCCGGTGTTGATCCTCGCCGAGCCGCCGATCGGTCAACTGGCCGACGTGGCGCGAATGCAGGACGTTCGACCCACGCTGTACCGCAGAGAGGCGATTCACGCGGCGGCGAAGGCAGTGCGCGATGCCGGACGCGCGACGCCCATGCCCGTCCACCTCAAGATCGACACGGGCATGCATCGCGTCGGGGCCGCGCCCGAGATCGCGCTCGAGTTGGCGGAGCTCGTCGTCGCGTCGGAAGAGCTCGAGCTCGAAGGTCTGTGGACCCACCTCGCGGCGTCGGATGATCCGGCCCACGACGGCTACACGGCGCAGCAGATCGCCTCGTTCGAGGCGGTGCGCGCGCAGCTGGCAGCCGCGGGCATCAGGCCTTCGATCGTGCACGCCGCGAACTCGGGTGGCGCGCTGGCCCATCCGGAGACGCATTACGACCTCGTGCGGTGTGGCATCGCGCTGTACGGCATTCCGCCGCGACCGCGTATGCCCGAGGCCGAAGGCCTCCGCGCCGCCATGTCGCTGAAGGCGCGCGTCTCGTTCGTGAAGCGGGTCGACGCGGGTCAGCCGATCTCCTACGGGTTGCATCACGTGTGCGACCGGCCTTCGACCATCGCCACCGTGCCGATCGGCTACTACGACGGCGTGCCGCGGCGTCTCGGTATGGCCGGCGGCGAAGTGCTCGTCGGTGGGCGGCGGCGCGCCATCGTCGGTGCCGTCACGATGGATCAGCTGATGGTCGACTGCGCCGACGACCCGGTGGCCGTCGGCGACGAGGTCGTGTTGTTCGGCGCGCAGGGTGACGAGACGATCTCCGCGTGGGACTGGGCGGAGCGGCTCGACACGATCGCGTACGAGATCGTGTGTGGCATCGCCATCAACCGCGTGCCGCGCCGTTACGGGCGGTGAGCCGGTGCTGACGGAGATCCCGGGCGTTCGGGTCGGGCACTGGTCCGACGAGGACGCCCGCACAGGCTGCACGGTCGTGCTCTTTCCCGAGGGCACGGTCGCGTCGGGCGAGGTGCGCGGTGGCGCGCCGGCGACGCGCGAATTCGAGTTGCTCGACCCGAACCGGATGGTGGCCCGCATCGATGCCGCGCTGCTCACGGGCGGGTCCGCGTTCGGGCTGGCGGCCGCGGATGGGGTGATGCGGTTCTGTGAGGAACGGGGGCTGGGCTTCGCCACGGCCGGTGGACCCGTCCCCATCGTCGTGGCCCTCGGGCTCTACGACCTCGCGCAAGGCGATGCATCGGTGCGACCGGGCGCCGCCGACGGCTACGCCGCCTGTGAAGCGGCGACCGCGACCACCGCCGAGCTCGCGCTCGGCACGGTCGGCGCCGGCACGGGCGCGACGGTCGCGAAGTGGGAAGGGCGCGACAAGTCGCGTCGAGGCGGCATCGGCGGCGCGGTACTCGTGCACGGTGAGCTGGTGGTGGCGGCGCTGATCGCCGTGAACGCGTACGGCGACGTGCTGGAGCCGGGCGACACCACGCCCCGAGTACCACCTCCGCCCATCGAGACCGCCGAAGCGTCGTTCGCCAACACGACGATCGGTGTCGTCGCGACGAACGCGATCCTCACCAAGCACGAGTGCCTGCTCGTCGCGCAAAGCGGGCACGACGGTCTCAGCCGCGCCCTCGCGCCCGTGCACTCGACCGCTGACGGCGACGCGCTGATCGCCGCCGCAACCGGGCAGATGGTCGCGGCGGTCGAAGCCGTCCGATCCCTGGCCGCCTCCACCGTTGAGCAGGCCATTCGCGCTGCCGTGTCACTAGCCTGATCGTCCGTGCCCACGGCTCTGGAGGTCCTCGCCGAGGAAGCCTCGACTTGCACGCGATGCAAGTTGTCCGGCCTCGGCCGTAGCCAGGTCGTGTTCGGCATGGGCGACCCGCATGCAGGCCTGATGTTCGTCGGTGAGGGCCCGGGAGCGGAGGAGGACAAGCAGGGTTTGCCGTTCGTCGGACGCTCCGGGCAGCTCCTCGACAAGTTGATGCTCGAGGAGCTCGGCGTCACACGCGACCGTGTGTTCATCGCCAACGTGGTGAAGTGCCGTCCGCCGGGCAACCGCGATCCGGAGCCCGACGAGATCGAAACGTGCCGGCCATGGCTCGAGCAGCAGCTCGCGCTCATCGAGCCGAAGGTTGTCGTCACGCTCGGCAACTTCGCCACGAAGTTGCTGCTCGAGACGAAGGAAGGCATCACGCGGCTGCGGGGCAAGCAGTACCCGTTTCGCGGCGGCGTGCTGATCCCGACCTTCCATCCGGCGGCGGTGTTACGTGGCGGTGGCGAACCGCTCGCGCAGATGCGGGCGGACCTCGTCCGCGCCAAGCAGGCGCTGGCCGCGGCAGGAGTTCCGGCGTGAAGTACGCGCTCCTCACCGACTCGGTGCAGTCGACGCGCTCGCTGGCCGGCGCGATCGCGCAGGTCGCCCGCCCGGGTGACGTCGTGCTGCTCGCCGGTGAGCTCGGCGCCGGCAAGACCGCGTTCGCCCAAGGGTTTGGCGTGGCGCTCGGCGTGAAAGAGCCCATCACGAGCCCGACGTTCGTCCTCGCCCGCGATTACGACGAAGGACGTCTCCCTTTGCATCACCTCGACGTGTACCGGCTCAGCCAGATGAACGAGGTGTTCGACATCGGATTGCCCGAGGCGCTCGACGACGGCGGGGTCACGCTCATCGAGTGGGGCGACGCGATCATGCCCGCCCTTCCTGCGGACTTCCTCGAAGTCAGGCTGACGTTCGGCACGATGGACGACGATCGCTCGATCGCCGTGCGTCCCGTCGGACCGAGTTGGGCCACGCGCACGAGTGCCCTGATCCGCGCGCTCGCGCCGTGGGAGCCAACCGCGCAGGGGACGCAAGAATGCTGATCCTCGCCATCGAGTCGAGCACCGTGCAGGTCGGGGCGGCCATCGGCGGTCACGAAGGCGTCCTCGCGCAAGCGCACTCAGCCCGCGGCAAGCGCCACGCCGAGAACCTCACGCCGACGATCGACTTCATCCGCCGTCAAGCCCGTGTCGATCTGAGCGAGATCAGTTGCGTCGCGGTCGACCTCGGTCCCGGCCTCTTCACCGGGCTGCGCGTCGGGATCGCGTCCGCGAAAGCGATGGCCCAAGCGCTACGGGTGCCGATGATCGGGGTCGCCAGTCTCGATCTGCTCGCCTTCCCGGTGCGGTTCTCGCACCGCTTGATCGTCGCCGCCATCGATGCCCGTAGAGGTGAGCTGTTCTACGCCTTCTACCGGCAAGTGCCCGGTGGTTTGCAACGGCTGTCGCCCCACCAAGTGGGCAACCCGGACGACCTCGCGTCCGAGCTGATGGCGTCGGGCGACGAGTGCCTGCTCGTGGGAGACGGGGTCGTTCGTTACCAGGATCGCTTCGACGGTCTCACGAAGGTCGAAGTGGCCGACACCGTGCTTGCGTATCCGACCGCGGCGTCGCTCGTGCAGTTGGCGCACGCACGGGCCTTGCGCGAGGAGTGGGTCAAGCCGTGGGAGCTCGAACCGCTGTATCTGCGTGCTCCGGACGCGGAGATCAACTGGTCGATGCGAGAGAGCGCTCGCTAGATCGATGGCCGCGCGCGTTCACGCCATCGACCCGAATCTGCTCGAGGTACGCCTCACGACGATGCGCCGTCGCCATCTGCGGGGCGTGTTGCGCATCGAGAACCAGGTGTATCCGCGACCGTGGTCGCTCGGTCTGTTCATGAGTGAGTTGGCGATGCGCACGGGTCGCATCTACTTGGTCGCCCGAGTCGGCCCGACCGTCGTCGGTTATGCCGGCCTGTTGTTCAGTGTCGACGACGGTCACGTCACGACGATCGCGGTGGACCCGCAGTGGCAGCGGTCCAAGATCGGCACCCGCTTGCTCGTGCACCTTGCTCGCCGTTCGATCGCGGCGGGCGCGAAGAACCTCACCCTCGAAGTGCGAGTCGGCAACGAGCCCGCGCAGACGATGTACCGGCACTTCGGTTTCGCACCCGCCGGCATCCGCAAGGGCTACTACGTGGAGACCAACGAGGACGCCATCGTGATGTGGGCCCACGACGTCGACACCGTCGAGTATGCCGACCGGCTCGACGCGATCGAAGAATCCATTCCAGGGCGCACAATCGTGGAGCTGGCCGAGTGAGCATGACCATCCTGGGGATCGAGACGTCGTGCGACGAGACCGCGGCGGCGGTCGTCGTCGGTGGTACCGACGTCCGTTCGTCGGTCGTGTCGAGCCAGGTGGATCTGCACGCGCGCTACGGCGGCGTGGTGCCCGAGATCGCGAGCCGCGCGCATGTCGAGCTGCTGACTCCGGTCGTCGCGCAAGCGGTCGTCGAAGCGGGGATCGAGGAGTCGTCGATCGACGCGGTCGCGGCGACGGTCGGGCCGGGGCTCGTTGGTTCGTTGCTCGTCGGCGTGAGCGCGGCGAAGACGCTCGCGCTCGTGTGGGACGTGCCGTTCGTCGCGGTCAACCATCTCGAGGCACATCTGTACGCGGCCTTGCTCGAGGATCCGTCACTCGAGTTGCCGGTCGTGGTGCTGATCGTGTCCGGCGGCCACACATTGCTCGTCGAGATGCAGGACCATGGCCGCTACCGGTTGTTGGGCTCGACCGTCGACGACGCCGCAGGGGAGGCATTCGACAAGGTCGGTCGCTACCTCGGACTCGGTTACCCCGGTGGTCCGGCCATCGATCGGCTGGCCATGGAGGGCGATCCGTCGTCGGTCCGGTTCCCGCGCGCCATGCTCGACGACGGGTTCGATTTCTCGTTCAGCGGGCTCAAGACGGCGGTCGTGAACTACGTGCGAGGACATCCCGACATCGCCACCGCCGACGTGTGCGCCGCGTTCCAGGAGGCAGTCGTCGATGTCTTGGTGACCAAGGCCCGCCGGGCGGCGGCCGTGGTCGGCGCGAAGGGCATGTGCCTCGGCGGGGGCGTGGCCGCCAACTCGCAGCTTCGGGAACGGTTCCTCGATGCGTGCACGGAGGACGGCGTCCACGGCTTCCTACCGAGCCGGGCGATGTGCACTGACAACGCGGCGATGGTGGCTGCGACGGCGTGGTGGCGCCTCCAATCCGACGGTCCTACTCCTCTGGACGCGGGCGCCGACCCCAACCTGCGTCTTCCCCTCCTCGGCGGCGGTTGAAAGTCCGGGCGGAGCCGCATAGGGTTAGCACTCGCCAATCGAGAGTGCTAGCGGCGCTCAGCCGCGTGCCGTATGGAGCCAACGGAGGACGAGAATGAACCTGCAGCCGCTCGACGATCGCATCGTCGTGAAGCCCGGCGAGTCGGAGGAGACCACAGCCAGCGGGCTGGTCATCCCTGACACCGCCAAAGAGAAGCCCCAGCAGGGCGAGGTGCTCGCGGTCGGTCCGGGCCGCCGCTCCGATCAGACCGGCGAGATCATCCCGGTCGACGTGAAGGCCGGCGACACCGTCGTGTACTCGAAGTACGGCGGCACCGAGATCACGGTCGAGGGTGACGATCTGCTCATCCTGAACGCCCGTGACGTGCTCGCGATCGTGAAGAAGTAGGTACATGGCGAAGATCCTCAAGTTCGACGACGAGGCGCGCCGCGCCCTCGAAGTCGGCGTGAACAAGCTGGCCGACTCGGTCAAGGTCACGATCGGGCCGCGCGGCCGCAACGTCGTGCTCGAAAAGAAGTTCGGTGCCCCGACCATCACGAACGACGGCGTGTCGATCGCGCGTGAGGTGGAGCTCGACGACCCCTTCGAGAACATGGGCGCGCAGCTCGTGAAGGAAGTCGCAACCAAGACCAACGACATCGCCGGCGACGGCACCACGACGGCCACCGTCTTGGCGCAGGCGCTGGTCCATGAGGGCATGCGCAACGTCGCCGCCGGAGCCAGCCCGATGTCGCTGAAGCGAGGCATCGACAAGGCAGTCGAGGCTGCGGTCAAAGCCATTGCCGACTCGGCCAAGGACATCGACGACAAGGCCGAGATCGCGCAGGTCGCGTCGATCTCCGCCGCCGATCCCGCCATCGGCGAGGTCATCGCCGACGCCATCGACAAGGTCGGCAAGGACGGCGTCGTCACCGTCGAGGAGTCGAACACGTTCGGCATGGAGCTCGATTTTGTCGAGGGCATGCAGTTCGACAAGGGCTTCGTGTCGCCGTACTTCGTCACCGATCCCGATCGCCAGGAAGCGGTGATCAACGAGCCGTACATCCTCATCTACAACGGCAAGATCGGTTCGGTTCAGGATCTGCTTCCTGTCCTCGAGAAGGTCATGCAGTCGGGCAAGCAGCTCGTGGTCGTCGCCGAGGACATCGAGGGCGAGGCGCTCGCCACGCTCGTCGTCAACAAGATCCGCGGCACGTTCAGCTCGGTCGCCGTGAAGGCTCCGGGCTTCGGTGATCGTCGCAAGGCGATGTTGCAGGACATTGCGGTGCTCACCGGCGGTCAGGTCATCTCCGAAGAGGTCGGTCTGAAGCTCGACACCGCGACGCTCGACCTGCTCGGTCGCGCTCGCAAGGTCGTGGTGACGAAGGACGACACGACCGTCGTCGAAGGTGCCGGGTCCGAAGACGACGTCAAGGGTCGTATCGCCCAGATCAAGCGTGAGATCGAGAACACCGATTCGGACTGGGATCGCGAGAAGCTGCAAGAGCGTCTCGCCAAGCTGTCCGGCGGCGTCGCGGTCGTGAAGGTCGGTGCCGCCACCGAGGTGGAGCTCAAGGAGAAGAAGCACCGCATCGAAGACGCGCTCTCGGCTACTCGCGCCGCCATCGAAGAAGGCGTGGTCGCCGGTGGTGGTGTGGCACTGCTGCGCGCACGGTCTGCCATCGAGGACGTGATCAAGAGCCTCGATGGTGACGAGGCCACCGGTGCTCGCAGCGTGTGGAAGGCGGTCGAGACCCCGGCGCGGCTCATCGCCGACAACGCCGGGCTCGAAGGTGCCGTCGTCGTGGAGCAGGTGGTGCGGGAGTCCGGCAACGTCGGCCTGAACGCCGCCACCGGGGAGTTCGAGGACCTTCTCAAGGCCGGCGTCATCGACCCGGCGAAGGTCACGCGCGCGGCGCTGCAGAACGCGGCTTCGATCGCCAGCCTCTTGCTCACGACCGAGGCGCTCATCGCCGACAAGCCCGAGCCGGCGTCAGCAATGCCTGCCATGCCTGGCGGCGGCATGGGCGGCATGGGCGGCATGGGCGGCATGGGGATGATGTGACCGTCGTTCCCGAACCGGAGGTTCGGGAACGGCTCCTGAGGTGGCCGAGGGGGCTTGTCCCCCTCGAGCACCTCAGTCGCGGTACATCGCGCGCGAAACGGATCGAGCCGAGGTCTTTCGAATGGAAGCACCTGCCATCCTCGCTGAGGGTTTGGTCAAGCGATTCGGCGGCGTCGTCGCGCTCGATGGCGTGGACCTGGCGGTGCCCGTCGGAACCGTGCTCGGCCTGCTCGGCCCGAATGGAGCGGGCAAGACGACTGCCGTCCGCATCCTCACCACCATCCTGCTCTCGGACGAAGGCCACGCTTCGATCCTCGGCCGTGATGTCGCGAAGCAGCCAGAGGTCGTTCGCTCGCTGATCGGTTTGGCCGGGCAGTACGCGGCCGTCGACGACAATCTCACCGGGCGCGAGAACCTGCGCCTCATCGGTCGGCTCACCCACATGGCGCACCGCCTCATCCGCCCCCGGGTCGACGAGTTGCTCGAGCGGTTCGCGCTGAGCGACGCCGCCGATCGGCCGGCCAAGACCTACTCGGGCGGCATGCGCCGCCGGCTCGACCTCGCCGCCGCGCTCGTGCACCGTCCACCCGTGTTGTTCCTCGACGAGCCCACCACCGGGCTCGATCCCGCAGGACGCAATGACCTGTGGGCCGTGATCGAGCAACTCGTGGCCGACGGTACGACGCTCCTGTTGACCACGCAGTACCTGGAGGAGGCGGACCGGCTGGCCGACCGCATCGCGGTCGTCGACCACGGTCTCGTCATCGCCGAAGGGACGGCGGCCGAACTGAAGTCGAGCATCGGTTCGACGATCGTGCGGGTGGACATGGGCACCTCGGGCGTCGATGTCGACGCGGTGACGCGTGCGCTCGCTGGCATCGGTCAGGTCGAGGTCGGAGACGATCGCCGCAGCATCGAGATCACCGTCCTCGACAGCGGGCGCTCGTTGCTCGAGGTCGTGCGCCGTCTCGACCGCGCCGCACTCGAACCCGAGGCCATCTCCGTGCGCGAGCCGAGCCTCGACGACGTGTTTCTCACCCTCACCGGCCACCGCGCCGAGGAGCGTCAAGAAGAGGAGGTCTCGGCGTGAGCGACGCCGCCCTTCCCGCCACCGTTGCGCAACCCGTCCCGACCGAGCAGCGCTCGAAGTTCGGGTGGGCGGTGAGCGACACGCTGGCGATCACCGGACGCAACCTCCGAGCGATGCAGCGCGTGCCCCAGGTGATCGTGTTCAGCACGATCCAACCGATCCTGTTCGTCCTGATGTTCACCTACGTGTTCGGTGGCGCGATCAACGTCCCCGGCGTCAACTACGTCGATTACTTGATGCCCGGCGTGTTCGCACAGACGGTTGCGTTCGGTTCGATCAACACCGGTGTCGCGTTGGCAGAGGACATGGGCAAGGGGCTTATCGAGCGGTTCCGTTCACTGCCGATGGCGCGATCGGCGGTGTTGGGGGGACGGACCCTCGCCGATCTCGTGCGCGACTTCGGCGTGATCCTGCTGATGATCGTGGTGGGCTTCATGGTCGGGTTCCGCGTGCACACCGGCATCGCCGCGTTCGCACTCGCGATCTTGCTGCTGCTGCTGTTCGCGTTCTCGCTTGCATGGATCTTTGCGTTCATCGGGCTCACTGCACCGAGTGCCGAAGCGGCGCAGGCGGCGTCGTTCCCGCCCATGGCACTGCTCACGTTTGCATCGTCGGCGTTCGTGCCGATCGAGTCACAGCCCGGCTGGCTTCAGGCGTTCTCCGCGCACCAACCGCTGACCGCAGTCGTGAACGCGGTGCGCGCCCTCACGCTCGGCGGGCCCACCCTCGACCCGGTGTTGAAGTCGATCGCGTGGTCCGTCGCCATCATCGCGGTGTTCGCGCCGATCGCCGTCGCCAAGTACCGCAAAGCGGCCTGACCGCCACGCCGACAACAGGTCGATAGCCTCCACGGCCGTGGACATCCCGCCGCCCGATCCGACGAAGCTGCTTGCATCCTGGATGGAATGGGAGCGCGGCGAGACGCCGCCGGGGCGCGTGATCAGCAACCTGAAGACGGGCGGATTGCGAGAGTTGCTCGAGCAGCTCGCGCAGCAGGCGCCATCGGCGTGAGTGAACGGGGCGGACCGCAGCGCATCCCCCGCCCGGCCGCCTCCCGAGCCGGTGCGAGTGCGCCGTGGTCCCACCTTGCGCCCGACGAGCGTGTCGTCACCTCATCGATGCTGCGCGACGCGTTCGAAGGACGGGTCGGCCACCCTTCGTTCGTCGAGGCAACGGGCACGGTGAATCCTTCAGCGGTGCTCGCGCCGTTCTACGAGCTCGACGGCGACCTCCGCGTCGTCCTCACCAGGCGATCGTGGGGATTGCGCTCCCACACGGGCGAGGTCAGTTTCCCCGGTGGGCGAGTCGACGACGGCGAGACGGTGCGCGAGGCGGCGCTGCGCGAGGCGCGCGAGGAGATCAGCCTCGATCCTGGGACCGTCGAGATCCTCGGTGAACTCGACCATCTGATGACCGTCACGAGCCAGTCGTTCATCGTCCCGTACGTCGGCTTGTTGGCGGACGTACCGGCGCTGCACCCGAACCCTGACGAGGTCGACGCGGTGTTGCACGTGCCCGTGCGCGAGCTGCTCCTCGATGAGGTGTACCGCGAGGAGCACTGGGTGTTCGACACGCCGTCTCCGTGGGTTCGCCCGGACGCGATCGCGGAAGGTCCGGTCGAACGATCCATCTTCTTCTTCGAACTCGTCGGCGACACCGTTTGGGGCGCGACGGCCGCGATGCTGCGCCACCTGCTCGGTATCGCGCTCGGGCTCGACACCGGCATCGACCACGCATGAACCCTGAGGAGTTCCGGACCGCCGGCCACACGCTGGTCGACTGGGTGGCGGACTACCTCGGCCACGTCGCCGAGTTCCCGGTGCGCTCGCCGGTCGAGCCCGGATGGGTGCGCGCGCAGCTTCCCTCCCATCCACCTGACGACGGCGAGCCGTGGGACGCGATCGTGGCCGACCTCGATCGGGTGGTGGTCCCGGGTGTGACCCACTGGCAGTCGCCGAACTTCTTCGGCTACTTCCCCGCGAACGCGTCCGGCCCCGCCATCCTCGGCGACCTCGTGTCGTCGGGTCTCGGTGTGCAGGGAATGTTGTGGGCGACGAGCCCTGCCTGTACCGAGCTCGAGACGCACGTGCTCGACTGGATGGTCGAGCTGCTGGGCCTGCCCGATCGCTTCCGCAGCGGCGGGCACGGTGGCGGCGTGATCCAGGACTCTGCCTCGAGCGCGAATCTTTGCGCGGTCCTGGCGGCGCGCGACGTGCACACCGGACGCACACCGATCCAACGGCTCCGGGCGTACACGTCCACCCAAGCGCACTCGTCGGTCGAGAAAGCAGTGCGGGTGGCCGGGCTGCACCCCGACCAACTGCGGCTCGTCGACGTCGACGGCACGTTCGCCATGCGCCCCGACGCGCTGGCGGCCGCCATCGACGCGGACCTCGACGAGGGGCTGACGCCGTTCGTCGTCGTCGCCACGGTCGGCACGACCTCGTCGCTCGCCATCGATCCGATCGACGCCATCGCCGACGTCTGCGCGTCACGCGACGGCGTGTGGTTGCACGTGGACGCGGCCATGGCGGGCTCGGCGGCGGTCGTCCCCGAACTTCGCGCGCTCGTCATCGAAGGGCTCGCCCGCGTGGACAGTTGGTGCTTCGACCCCCACAAGTGGCTGCTGACCAACTTCGACTGCGACGTGTTGTACCTCGCCGATCGCCGGCCACTCCTCAACTCGCTCAGCGTCGCGCCTGAGTACCTGCGCAACCAGGCGAGCGAATCCGGTGCGGTGACCGACTATCGCGACTGGCACATCCCGCTCGGTCGCCGGTTCCGTGCGCTCAAGCTGTGGTTCGTCATCCGTCACTACGGCGCCAGTGGCTTGCGGGCTCACATCACGCGCAGCATCGACTCGGCGCAATGGTTCGCGGCCAAGGTCGACGCGGATCCGCGGTTCGAACTACTCGCCCCTTGCGAGCTGTCGCTGGTGTGCTTCGCCCACCGGGAGGGTGACGACGCGAGCGAGAAGCTCGTACACGACGTCAACGCGTCGGGTCACGCGTACCTGACGCACACGCGGCTCGCCGGTCGCTACGCGATCCGCGTGGCCGTCGGCGGGACCTACACGCGGCGGTCCGACGTCGAGCGTCTGTGGACGCTGATCGACTCGCTCGCGGTTCGCACCTAGCGTTCGCCCATGGACGACTTGGTGCCGGACTTCGCGCTCGATCTCGCGCCCGACCGCTACACGATCCGGCGAGCGAGCTTGCGTGGCTTCGAGCAGGCCTACGTGCACGAGAACGAAGGCGGCGCGGGCCCCCTCGTCCTCGTGCACGGTTGGCCCGAGTCCAAGCGCATCTGGTGGCGAGTCATCGAACCGCTCGCGGCGGCGGGTTTCGAAGTCATCGCGCCCGACCTGCGCGGGTTCGGCGACTCCGACGTCGCGCCCGACGGGTTCCACGACGTGCCGTCGCACTCGCGTGACCTCCACGCGCTCGTGCACGACCATCTCGGCCACGAACGCGCGGTCCTCGTCGGTGGCGATCTCGGTGGTCCGGTCATACAGGACGTCGCGCTCCGGTTCCCCGGCTTCGTGCCGCGCATGGTGCTGTTCAACTCACCGTTGCCATTCGACAAGCAACGGATGCGCGGGATGCGCACGCGTCCCGCCATCGAGGCGAGCGACTACTTCGTGCGGCAGGGCACCGATCCGGACGGCCTCGCCGGCGAGCTCCACTCGGCGGATATGCGGCAGCGCTACATCGCCACCTTCTATACGTCTCGGTTCTGGGCCCATCCGGGCGCGTTCACCTCGACGGCCGGCGGCGCACCGCCGGGTCGATTCGGAGGCAGCGCCGCCGTCGACTTCCACACCGAACCGTTCGCCGACGGTGCGAAGCTGCGGGCGAGCTTCGGTGGCTACGAGAGTGTGTTCTCCGAAAGGGCGCGCAGCGAACCGCCGGTCATGGCGGTCAACGACAACGTCGAAGTCCTCATCCTGTTCGGCACGAGCGACCACGTCCTCTATCCCGACTTCGATCGCATGGCGGCCGTCGTGTTCCCCGACCATGTCGGGCCGTTCCTCTTGCGCGACTGCGGCCATTTCGTGCCATGGGAAGCGCCACGGCAACTGGTGTCCGGCGTCCGGTCCCTCTGCCGAGACCTCATTTCGCCGTAAGGTGCCGTGATGGCGTCGCTGACCTTCGAGGGCGAGACGCACGGCGAGATCGTGCAGAAGGTGCGGCGCTGGCTGGCGTCACTCGAGGGTGACGTCGAGGGCGATATCAGCGTCGTCGAAGCGATCCAGCAAGGCGCCGAGCTCACGAAGGACGCGCTGCGGATCATCGCGTCGGCGGCGCCCGGACCGATCGCTCAGAACGAGGTCGTCAAGGCGCTCACCGGCATGGGTTACAAGGCGACCGACGCAACCAAGCAAGCGTTGATCGACGGGCTCGATTCGGTCGAGGAGATCACCGGCGGCAGCGTCGTCAAGGCCGCTCGCGACGCGCGACGCGCCGCGGTGTACCAAATGAACACGACGGTGGCGCGCCAGCTCTTGAAGGCTTTGAAGCCTCGCTGAGTGTTTCGACGTCAAGCATTACGACCTGCCGTCGTCCACGCCTCGAGGGGTCGAGATCGAGGTGACCGGATCGCACGACCAAGGTGGCTTCCAGTGTGACGGTCACGTGACCATCAAGGTCGCGGGTGGCGCGCTCAAGAGTCCGGCTGCTCCGGCGGCGGTGATCGGGACGGTGCTGACCGGCGGCGTCCTCGCACTTGCCGGCCGGCCCAAGGGAGGTGTGGTCGGATGAAGGCACGTGGCCGCCCAGTGCTCGGCGGCATCTTCGGGTTTCTCTTCTTCTTGTTCCTTGCCCTCGACCTGCTGTTCTTCGGGGTGATCCCGCTGAAGAGCATCTTGATCACGCTGCTGCCACTGCTCGGCATCGTGCTCGGCGTCGCGTGCGCCTTCTGGGCGCCACTCGGCGGCCGAGACCGCGCTCCGCGGGAGACACCCTCGGCGGAACCGTCCCAGTAGACTCGTCCCTTTCACCACCACGGAAGGGACGGAGGGCAGCCAGTGGCTGAGGTCGAGATCGGCATCGGCAAGTCGGGTCGCCGGGCCTACGGATTCGACGACATCGCCATCGTGCCGAGCCGGCGCACACGCGATCCCGAAGATGTCGACATCACGTGGGAGATCGATGCGTTCCGCTTCGAGCTGCCGTTGATGGCATCCGCGATGGATGGCGTCGTGAGCCCGGCGACTGCGATCGAGGTCGGCAAGCTCGGCGGCGTCGGCGTCCTCAACCTCGAGGGTCTCTGGACGCGGTACGAGGATCCCGAGCCCTTGTTCGACGAGATCTCGGAGTTGCCCGCCGACAAGGCCACCGGCCGCATGCAGGAAATCTACGCGGAGCCGATCAATCCTGAGCTGGTCACCGAGCGCATTCGTGAGATCCGCGCCGCGGGCGTCGTGTCGTGCGCGTCGATCACGCCCCAACGCACCGAGGCGTTCGCGAAGTACATCGTCGATGCCGAGCTCGATCTGCTCGTGATCCAAGGCACGGTCGTGTCCGCCGAGCACGTTTCGAAGACGGTCGAGCCGCTCAACTTGAAGCGCTTCGTGCGCGAGCTCGACATCCCTGTCATCGTCGGCGGCTGCGCGTCGTACCAAGCCGCGTTGCACCTCATGCGCACCGGTGCCGCAGGCATCCTGGTCGGCGTCGGTCCAGGCCATGCGTGCACGACTCGCGGCGTGCTCGGTCTCGGTGTGCCGCAGGCAACCGCGATCGCCGATGCGCGCGCGGCGCGCATGCGGCACCTCGACGAGACCGGTGTGTACGTGCACGTCATCGCCGACGGCGGCATGGGCACGGGTGGCGACGTGGCGAAGGCCATTGTGTGCGGCGCCGACGCGGTGATGCTCGGTTCGCCGTTGGCATCGGCAGTCGAAGCGCCGGGCCGCGGCTACCACTGGGGCATGGCCACCTTCCACCCGACTCTGCCGCGCGGGGCCCGCGTCAAGACGCACGCCCGCGGAACGCTGAAGGAGATCCTCGTCGGCCCGGCGCACGAGAACGACGGGCGGATGAACTTGTTCGGCGCACTGCGCACGTCGATGGCGACGTGCGGTTACGAGTCGGTCAAGGAGTTCCAGAAGGCCGAGGTCATGGTCGCTCCGGCGCTCCAGACCGAAGGCAAAAGCCTGCAGCGCTCGCAGGGCGTAGGAATGGGTCACTGAGCCAGGCCGTGCCCGAGCAGGCCGTACTGGTCGTCGACTTCGGGGCCCAGTACGCCCAACTGATCGCCCGGCGCGTGCGGGAAGCGCACGTGTACTCGGAGATCGTTCCGCACACCATCACCGCTGACGAGTTGCGCGCCCGCAAGCCCGCGGGCGTCATCTTCAGTGGCGGTCCTGCCTCGGTTCACGCGGACGGCGCGCCCTCGATCGACACCGCGATCTACGACACCGGTGTTCCCGTCCTCGGCATCTGTTACGGCGCGCAGTTGCTCGCGCGCGATCTCGGAGGGGAGGTCGCGAAAACGGGACGCGGCGAGTACGGCCGGGCCTCGCTACGCGCGCTCGAAGCCGGCGTGTTGTTCGGTCACGAGATGCCTGCAGAACAGCAGGTGTGGATGAGCCACTTCGACACGATCACGCGCGCGCCGGATGCGTTCCGCGTCACCGCGGCGACTCCGGACACGCCCGCGGCCGCGTTCGAGCATCGCGAGCGGCGGCTGTACGCCGTGCAGTTCCATCCCGAGGTCGTGCACACGCCGCACGGGATGCAAATGCTGAAGCACTTCCTCTACGAGGCCTGTGGCTGCCTTCCTACATGGACGATGACGTCGGTCATCGAGTCATCGGTCGAGGCCATCCGCGCGCAGGTCGGCAACGAGCGCGTCATCTGCGGTCTCTCCGGTGGCGTCGACTCCGCGGTTGCGGCCGCACTCGTACACAAGGCAGTCGGTCCGCAACTCACATGCGTGTTCGTCGACACCGGGTTGATGCGCGAAGGCGAAGGCGATCAGGTCGTCGAGACGTTCCGGCGTCATCAGGGCATCGAGCTGATTCACGTTCGCGCTGCGGAGCGGTTCTTCGACCGGCTAGCCGGCGTCGTCGATCCCGAGGAGAAGCGCAAGGCGATCGGTGAGCTGTTCATCCGCGTGTTCGAGGACGCCGCGCTCGGGATCGAAGACGCTCGCTTCCTCGTGCAGGGCACCTTGTATCCCGACGTCATCGAGTCAGGCGGCGGTCACGGCGGCAAGGCGGCGATGATCAAGTCGCACCACAACGTCGGGGGACTCCCCGACGACATCGAGTTCGAACTGGTCGAGCCGCTTCGGTCCCTGTTCAAGGACGAGGTCCGCCGCGTCGGCGAAGAGCTCGGGCTGCCCGAGGAGATCGTGTGGCGCCAGCCCTTCCCCGGACCGGGGCTCGGCGTGCGGATCATCGGGGAGGTCACACCGGACAAAGTGGCCATTCTCCAGCGGGCGGACGCCATCGTGCGGGAGGAGGTCAAGCGGGTCGAGCTCGAGCGCGAGCTCTGGCAGGCCTTCGCGGTCCTGCCCGACATCCGTTCCGTCGGGGTGATGGGCGACGAACGCACGTACGCCTACCCCATCATCATCAGGGCTGTGACCAGCGAAGATGCCATGACCGCGGACTGGGCCCGCTTGCCCTACGACCTGCTCGAGCGGATGTCGAGCAGGATCATCAACGAGGTGCGTGGAATCAATCGAGTGGCGTACGACGTCACGTCGAAGCCTCCTGGCACCATCGAGTGGGAGTAGCGCTCACCGGGGAAATTCCTCGATGTCCGCGGCAACCGCGCCGATAACAGCCAGGTGCCGGTCCGCGACCGGCAGGGCGCCCGTCACTACCCTTCAAACCTGGATGCCGACTCCCTTGTCACCTGTGTCACCTGTTCGCAACATTCGTCGCGCGTTTGCTACAGTCCCGGACTCATGGTCGACGTGAAGCGCCGCTGGCGCGCGGGCGCTCTCACCGTTGCGGCGCTGGTGCTGGCGTCCGTGTTCGCACTACCCGGATCTGCCAACGCTGATCCGATCCAGGACAAGCAGGCGCAGGCGAATGCCATCGCCGCCAAGATCGACGACCTCAACCACACGATCGAAGCCAACGCCGAGGCCGCCAACGGCGCGCAGCTCGAGCTCGACGGCCTCAACCAACAGGTGGCCGATGCGCAGGCGAAGGTCGCCGCCGCGCAGGCCGAGCACGATCTGCACGAAGGCGAGCTGCGCGACTACGCCGTCAACGCGTACGTGCACGGCACCGACGACGTGTCACAAGAGCAGGCCCTCGGCAGCGATCCGAACGACCAAGGCCAGCGCGAGGGCTACCTGACCGCGGCGTCCGGCAACCGTCAGCAGCTCATCGACCAACTACGAGCGACGGAGCAGGATCTGCAGACGCAGATCGGCCAGTTGAACGATGCGAAGTCAGCGGCTGAGGCGAAGGCACAGGATCTGTCGAACCAGAAAGCGGCGGCGCAGGACGCGGTACAGCAGCAGCAGCAGCTCTACAGCCAGGCGCAAGGCGAACTCGCGGTGCTCGTGAAGCAGGCGCAGGAACAGCAGGCGCAACAGCAGCAGGCGGCAGCCGAAGCACGCGCCCGCGCCGCGGCCGCGCAGCAACTGAAGAGCACGCCGTCAGTCGGTGGTGGCAACTCGGCGCCGTCGTCGCCGTCGTCGCCGTCGGGTCCTTCGGGTCCGGCACCGTCGCCGAACGGTGGTGCAGGTGCAGCCATCGCGGAAGCACAGCGCCAACTCGGCAAGCCCTATGAGTGGGGCGCAGCCGGTCCTGACTCGTTCGACTGCTCGGGTCTGACGCAATGGGCATGGCGGGCCGGCGGTGTGAGCCTGCCGCACTTCTCGGGCGCGCAGTACTCGTCGACCACGCACATCTCGATGTCACAGATCCAGCCTGGCGACCTCATCTTCTACGAGAGCCCGGATCAGCACGTCGCCCTCTATGTCGGTGGCGGTCAGATCATCCACGCGCCGCACACGGGCGCCGTGGTCCAGTACGACAGCCTCTACTACTGGAACACCTCGATGGTGGCGAGCCGGCCGTAACCCTTCAGTTCCGCAGCATTCGGTTCTGCTGCATTCAGCTCGGCAACGCCTGCGTCTCGTCCAGTACGTCCTGCCAGAAGTCGATGGCGGCCCGTTCGTAACGCAGCCCCATCTCGAGGGTCTGGCGTTGGTGGAGCTCGATGGCGGGGCTCGCCGCGATCGCTTCGTACTCTTCGAGTCGCCGCTGGTGCGCATCCCGCGCGTGTGCGGCGATCGTGCGCACGTCGCGTTCGTCGGACTGGGCGCCGAAGAACAGCTTGAGGATCGACAGGTCCCGGATCTCGGTGGGTTCGTCGTTGGGCTCCGACAGCCAGTCCTGTAGCGCCTCCCTCCCCGCGGCAGTGAGCACGTAGGTGCGCCGCCTGCGTCCCGTCGTCTCCTGCTGCTCGCTCAACAACCCGAGCTCGGCGAGTCGCACCGGTTCGGCGTAGAGCTGGGAGTGCGGGAACGGCCAGAAGTAGCCGATCGACACCGACACGAACCGCTTCATCTCATAGGACGTGCACGGGCCGAGCGCGCCGACGAGTCCGAGCACGACGTACGAGGTCGGTGTCAGCGACGGTGATCTCACGGCTCGTGATCGTACGAGCCACTGGTGTCCCACCGGTCGGCTCGCACTAGGTTCCCGGCTCCATGAGCAACGACGTGCTGAAAAGCCTCACGAGGACGCAGTTCACTTTCGACGGCAAGACGCGCGACGTGTTCCGCTCCGGCAACGGCCCGGCGGTGATCGTGATCGCCGAGATGCCGGGCATCACACCGAAGGTCATCGAGTTCGCGAAGCGGGTCGAAGCGCTCGGTTGCACGGTGGCGTTGCCCCACCTGTTCGGCGAGCCGGGACGCGACCCGCTCGCCAACGGCACGGCGCGCGCGGTGCCCTACCTGTTCAGCAGCATGGTGCCGGCGTGCATCTCGCACGACTTTCACGTGCTGGCGACCGGCCGGACATCCCCGGTGATCGAGTGGTTGCGCGCCCTCGCTCGTTCACTGCACGAGGAGTGCGGCGGACCGGGCGTCGGCGTCGTGGGGATGTGCTTCACCGGCGGGTTCGCCTTGGCGATGATGGCGGACGCGCCGGTGCTCGCTCCGGTGCTCTCCCAGCCGTCGTTGCCGTTCGGCATCGGAGCCAAGCGCAAGCGCGACATCGGCGTGTCCGACGAGGACCTCGAGAAGGTGAAGCAGAAGTGTGCGGCGCAGGATCTCACCGTGCTCGGGCTGCGCTTCACCGGCGACACGTTCGTGCCCCCCGAGCGCTTCGCTCGACTGCGTGAAGAGCTCGGCGATCGCTTCGTGGACGTCGAGATCGATTCGTCGAAGGGCAACCCGCACGGCAATCCGAAGAGCGCGCACTCCGTCCTCACCGAACATCTGGTCGACGAACCGGGACACCCGACGCGCGACGCACTCGACAAGGTGCTCGACCTGTTCAGGACGAGGCTGCTCGGGTAGCCGCTAGGCGAGCGGCCGGCCGAACGGCAACGAGGGCTGCCACGTCGAGAGGAAGCCTTCGGCCAGACCCGCGGCGACCAACCACGCGTCGGGACCATGCGGTACGAGTTCGATCACCATCTCTCGAACTCGGTCGACGGGTTCGGTCTCGTGCTGGGCGTCGAACGCGGCGAGCAACGGCGCGGCGAGCGCGATGAAGTCAGGGACATAGGTGATGCCGGCTCGCCGGAACACTGCGTAGGCCTTCGCCGTCACCGGGATCGGGGTGAGGGGGACGACGGCGCCGGCCTTGACGCCATCGGCGGTCTCGTGGTCGATCACGCCGGACTTGCCCGCCACGAGCAGCGCGTCGACGGGGGCGTCGAGACCGCCGTCGTTCACGTTCGCACCCTTGTCACCGAGCGCGATGGCGGCGGCGTCGACGACGGGGCCGGTGCCGACGACCGCCACCGTCTTGTCGCTCAACGAGCCGAGGATCGCCTCGGTCGCTGCCACCGCGCTGTAAGCGGCGAGCTCGTCATCAGTCAGTGGCGCGAACTCGGAATGACTCAGCGGCGCGAGGTCGGTGTCGCTCAGTCCGTTACCCGCGTGCAGCGCAAGCGCTCGGGATGATGCCGGCGACTCGAGCTCGCCCACGAAGGCCGCGATGGCGGCATCCCGTGCGTCGGGCTTCGCGTTGATCCCCGCAGATGCGCCAGAAGCCTTCACGCCGAATGCCGCGAACGAATAGGTCACCGAGCGCGCCAGCATCTCCGCGCCCTCCTGCAGGATCTTCGGCGCCAGCCGCGCGATGCCGACCGAGTGGTCCGCCTCCTCGAGATCCCAGACGACGAACGCGTCGGTGGATTCGAGCTTCTGGATACGCACGACCGGAGATCCTGCCACGCGTCGTCCTCTCGGTGGACAGAGGGCGGGGTTCCGGGGCCGGGTCCCGGGACGGTCGTACCCCGCCCGTAGGATTGACGCACCGTGTCCGATCCTGAAGTGCGCGATACCTCCACCCCCCGCCACGACGACGAAGACCTCCTGGCCTTCCTGAACCCCGTGCAGCGCGAGGCCGTCACCCACCACGACGGGCCGCTGCTCGTGGTGGCCGGCGCCGGTTCGGGCAAGACCCGCGTGCTCACGCACCGCATCGCCCACCTGATCCGCGATCACAACATCAGCCCGTTCGAGATTCTCGCCATCACGTTCACCAACAAGGCGGCGGACGAGATGAAGCAGCGGGTCGAGGCGCTCGTCGGGCCGGTGGCCCGCAAGATGTGGGTGTCGACGTTCCACTCGGCGTGCGTGCGTATCCTGCGCCGCGAAGCAAGTCATCTCGAGTACCCCTCGAGCTTCACCATCTACGACCAGTCGGACGCGGTGCGGCTCGTCGGTTACGTCGTGCGTGATGTTGGCCTCGATCCCAAACGGTTCCCGCCGCGCGCGGTCCACGCCGCGATCAGCGCGGCGAAGAACGACGACGTGTCGGCGCCGCAGTACCGCGAGCGCGCCGGCGCGATCTTCGAGCGCAAGATCGGTGACGTCTACGTCGAGTACCAGTCGCGCCTGCACAAGGCCGGCGCGATGGACTTCGACGATCTGTTGCAGGTCACCGCGACGTTGCTACGTCAGCATCCCGATGTCCTCGACCACTACCGCCGCCGCTTCCGCCACATCCTCGTCGACGAGTACCAGGACACGAACAAGGTCCAGAACGAGTTGGTCCTCGCGCTCGCCGGCGAGCATCGCAACATCTGTGTCGTGGGCGACACCGATCAATGCCTGCCGTCCGGCACGATGATCTCCACACCGCGCGGGTCGCGACCGATCGAGCAGTTGGTCGCAGGCGACGAGGTGCTCGGCACTGCGGGTCGAGCGATGGTCGAGGCGGGTCGCATCACGGCGGTGGTGCCCGGCCACTTCAACGGTCGGATGTATCGGGTGCGGACGACCGATGGGCACGAGTTGCAGGGGACGCCTCACCACATCGTGCTCGCGCGGCAGACCTCGGGTCCCGGTCGTCACAACGTCTACCTGATGCATCGGGCCGATCGCGGTTACCGCGCCGGCATGTTGCACGAGGACGCCGACGCAGATGCGGATGCGGCGTGGATCTTGCGCGTCTGCAAGAACGCAGCCGAGGCCGCCTACTGGGAGGCGTGGTTCGCGGCCGAGTACGGGCTTCCGACCGCGCCGTTCGACGAACTCGGGCGCTCTCGGCAGATGGACGAGGCCATGCTCGCCCGCCTCTTCGAGTCCTTGGATACGACCAGCCGAGCGAAGCGGCTCATGGATGATCTCGACCTCCACGTCGAGTTCCCTCACCTACGCCCCCAGCACAGCCGCGGGCGTCAGACGCTCGACCTCACGATGTTCGCCGACCGGCGGGGCGAGTCCCCAGGCCACCGGGTGCAGTGGGACGGTGGGATCAAGACGTGTCGCGACTATGTCGACGCGCTGGAGTTGGCCCGGTCGACCGCGGATGCGGCCGGGATCGGCATCGCCCGCCGCGCGCAGATCGGCGGCAGGGTCTACGACTTCACCCCGCTCGCACACTTGCGCCCGGGCATGGTCGTGCTCCTCGAACGCGACCGCGACCTCACCGAGGTCGAGGTCGCTACCGACGGCATCGACTACGACGACTACGACGGGCCGGTCTACGACCTCGAAGTCGATCGCACCCACACCTATGTGGCCAGTGGTGTGCTCGTCCACAACTCGATCTACCGATTTCGCGGTGCCGACATTCGCAACATCCTCGAGTTCGAAGAGGCGTTTCCCGACTGCACCGTGATCGTGCTCGAGCAGAACTACCGGTCGACGCAGACGATCCTCGACGCCGCCAACGCGGTGATCGCCAACAACATGGGTCGCAAGCCGAAGGAGCTCTGGACCGATACCGGTGGCGGTCAGCTCATCGTCCGCTATCACGCCGACGACGAGACCGACGAAGCGCAGTGGGTCGCGCACGAGATCAGTCGCTTGCACGACGAAGGCGAGCGGTGGGGTGACGCGGCCGTCTTCTACCGCACCAACGCGATGAGCCGCGTCGTCGAAGAGCACCTCATGCGGCTCGGTATCCCGTACACGGTCGTCGGTGGCACCAAGTTCTACGACCGCCGCGAGGTGAAGGACGCGCTGGCCTACGTGCGCGCGGTGGTCAATCCGGTCGACGAGGTCAGCGTGAAGCGGGTCGTCAACGTGCCGAAGCGCGGCGTCGGCGACTCGACCATCGGCCGGCTCGACGCGTGGGCCAACGCCCACGGTGTGGCGTTCATCGAGGCGTTGCGGCGGGCGGAGGACGCGGGTGTCACCGGCAGAGCGGTGAAAGGCATCGCCGAGTTCCTCGACCTGCTCGACGCGTTCACCGAGACGATGGCGGACGGTCCGGCGTCGATGCTCGAGGCCATCTTCGATCGGACGGGCTACGTCGCAGAGCTGCAGGCCGAGCACTCCATCGAGTCCGAGGGCCGGCTCGAGAACCTGGCCGAGCTCATCGGTGTCGCCCGCGAGTTCGACGACGTGAACGCGTTCCTCGAGCAGGTCTCGCTCGTCGCCGACACGGACGAGCTGCCCGAAGGCGCGGACGAGACATCCACCATCCTCATGACGTTGCACGCGGCCAAGGGGCTCGAGTTCCCGTCGGTGTTCCTGATCGGGATGGAGGACGGTGTGTTCCCGCACCTGCGGTCGTTGGGTGAGCCTGACGAGCTCGAAGAGGAGCGGCGGCTCGCCTACGTCGGCATCACGCGCGCGCGCGAGCGGCTCTACCTCACCAACGCGTGGAGCCGGATGCTGTACGGCGCGACGCAGTACAACCCGCCGAGCCGCTTCCTCGACGAGATCCCGACCCACCTCGTCCAACACGCCGAGGGGTCGCGTGAAACGCGTTCGCGTCAGCGTGGCACCGCGTTCGGCTCGGGCGGATGGACGGCGCCGATGCACCGCAACCGCGACGAGATCGTCGAACGGGCGATGCGGCCGAAGGGAGTGACCCCGAGCGGAGCCGAGGCGCTCGGGTTACGGATCGGCGACGACGTCCGGCACGCAAAATGGGGTGAGGGCGTGATCCTCGACATCGAGGGCGAGGGCGACAAGGCCGAAGCCACGGTGCGGTTCCCCGAAGTGGGTGAGAAGCGTCTGCTGTTGAGTTGGGCCCCGTTACAGAAGCTGTGACATTCGCCCGGAACGCGGTTGATGTGCACTTTTCGCGTGTGGGCGACTTCGCATGGGGGAAGTACGCGACGCCAGAATGTCACTCGCAATGTCGCTCAACCCGCTCGATCGCGCCGCGCTCCTGCGCCGGCGCAACCAGACCCTCGGCACCATCATGGAGCGGCTGGCCAAGGTCAACGGCAGTCGGCCGTTGGTCGAGGAGTCGGGCGGTGACCTGCGCCTGACGTACGCGCAGGCGTCGAAGCGGGTCAATCGCTGGGCCGGCGGGATGGCGACCAGGATCAAACCCGGCGACCGCGTCGTCATCGCCACCCGCAACGGCTACGAGATGTTGCTGCTCTGCCTCGCCGCGTCACGAGCCGGCGGCATCCCTGTTCCCGTGAACGCGCAGATGCGGCCCGACGAGATCCGCCATGTGATCACCGATTCCGCGGCGGCGCTCGTTGTCCGCTCCGCGTCCGAGGTGGACGGCGGCCTGCCGCTGGCCGAGGCGCACCCGTTCCAGTCCGACGATGTCGCTGCGCTCTTCTACACCTCGGGCACGACCGGCAAGCCGAAGGGTGTCGAGCTCACGCACCAGGCGCTCGTCGGCCAGGTCGCGATCGCGGGGGCGATGCCCGCGAACGTGTTGCTGCGAGGGGAGGCGATCTTGGCGCTGCCCATCGCGCACATCATGGGGTTCGCAGCCGTGCTCGGTCTCGCGTGTGGCGGCATCCGCGTGTACTTCATGGCGAAGTTCCGGCCCGACGACGTGCTCGACGCCATCGAGCAGCGGCACGCATCGATGTTCATCGGCGTCCCTGCGATGTACCGCATGTTGCTCGAGGCCGGCGCAGAGAAGCGCGACCTGACCTCCGTGCGCATATGGGGCTCAGGGGCGGACGCGATGCCCGCAGAGCTGGCGGCAAAATTCAAACAGCTCGGTGCGACGGCGAGCCTGCCCATCGTGGGTCCTGTTGGGGAGGCGCTGTTCTTCGAGGGCTACGGGATGGTCGAGACCGGCGGCGGCGCCGCGGTGAAGGCATCCCCGCCGATGCTGAACGTCGGCCTCGGCGAGTCGCTCGGCTTCCCGCTGCCGGGGTATCGCTTCCGTGTCGTGGACGAGGACGGCAACGATGTCGGCACCGGCCAGACCGGCGAGCTCCTGCTCCGTGGCCCCGGCGTGACTCGCGGCTACTGGGGCGACGCCGCCGCCACCGGTGACACGATCACCGAGGACGGATGGCTGCGCACCGGTGACCTGGCGCGCAAGGGTGTGCTCGGCACCGTGTTGTTCGCCGGCCGCCAGAAGGACGTGATCAAGAACGGCGGCTACTCGGTCTACGCGCTCGAAGTCGAGCGCGCCCTCGAGGAGCATCCGGACGTGCTCGAGGCCGCAGTCGTGGCCTTGGCGGACGACCGGCGGGGCGAGGTGCCAGGTGCGGTCGTGCGGGTCAAGGCCGGCTCGTCGCTCCAACCCGACGAGCTCGTCGCGTGGACCGGCGAACGGCTCGCCGAGTACAAGGTGCCGCACCGAATCGTCTTCGCCGACGAGCTCCCGCGCACCGGCACCCGCAAGGTGCAGAAGCGCGAGCTGCTCTCGCTCTTCGACGCCGGCTGACGCGCCTCATCCGACGACGCCGACGCGAACGGTTCGTCAGCTACTGACCACTGGCGCGCTCGACGTCGGCGCAGGACCCGATGTGGTGGTGCTGGTCGTCGTCGTCGTGGCGTTGGGGCTGAGATCGACGAAGAGCTCGCCGTTGTCGATGTCCCACGGGTACTGGTGTACGCCGTCGCCGGTGGCCGAGTACTGGCGGCCGTTGCAGTCCGTGAAGTTGTTCGACTCCCTGTGCCACGTCAGGACGCACGACCCGATGGCGGCATCGAACGCTGTCCAACCGCTGTTCGCGTCGTCGCCGATGTGCTGCACGTAGATGGGCCTCGAGAACGTCGCGGGATCCTGGAAGAGCAGCGGTGTGTCATCGCGCTTGACCGCGTCGGCGCTGGCCTGGGCCGGGCCCACGTCGAACTTCGTTCTCGAGCTGTGGGTCGTCGTGTGGTCGCCGCCCAAATTGTTGGCCAGCAGGACGACCGCGATCATGGCGACGCCGACGATCACGCCGGCAATGCCGATGATCGTGGCCCGTCGTGGATCTGATCGCGCCACCGGCATCCTCTTAGGATGCCCGCCGTGCAGCGTCCGTATCGAGTCGTCGTGGCCAAACCCGGCCTCGACGGGCACGACAGGGGCATCAAGGTGATCGCTCGAGCGCTACGAGATGCGGGCTTCGAGGTGATCTACACGGGTTTGTTCCAGACGCCCGAGCAAGTGGCGGAGACGGCGCTTCAGGAGGACGCCGATGCGGTCGGGCTGTCCGTCCTGTCGGGCGCGCACCTGACGCTGTTCCCGCGGGTCGTCGAGGAGTTGCGCACGCGCGGCCTCGACCACGTGCTCGTCTTCGGCGGTGGCATCATCCCTGATCCCGACATCGCGAAGCTCGAAGCGGCCGGGGTCGCTGCCATCTTCACCCCGGGGGCCTCGATGGCCTCCATCACCGACTGGCTCGAAGAAGCCCTCGACGCGAGGTAGACGCACCTAGTGGATCTGTACGAGTACCAAGGCAAGCAGTTCTTCGCCCGCTACGACATCCCCGTGTCGCCGGGCGAGGCGGTGACCACCGTCGACGACGCCGTCGCCGCGGGCGACCGCATCGGCTATCCGGTCGTCGTCAAGGCGCAGGTGCAGGTCGGTGGCCGCGGCAAGGCCGGTGGCATCAAGTTGGCCGACAACGCCGACGAGTGCCGCACGCACGCCTCGAACATCCTCGGGATGGACATCAAGGGTCACGTCGTCCACGTGCTCTGGATCGAAAAGGCGTCCGACATCGCGGAGGAGTACTACGCCTCGTTCACGCTCGACCGAGCCGCGAAGAAGCATCTCGGAATGGTCTCCGCGCAAGGGGGCGTCGAGATCGAGGCAGTGGCCGAGACTGATCCCGACGCGATCGCCAAGATCTGGATCGATCCCGTCGACGGCCTCACCGAGGAGCAGGCTCGCTCGTGGGTCGAGTCGGCCAAGCTCAACCCGAAGGCGAACGACGGCGCGGTCGACATCCTCTTGAAGCTCTACCGCGCGTACGTCGACGGCGATGCCGACCTCGTCGAGATCAACCCGCTGATCCTCAAGCCGACCGGCGAGGTCCACGCGCTCGATGCGAAGGTCACGCTCGACGGCAACGCCGTGTTCCGTCATCCCGACTACGAGCAGTACGACGCGACGCAGGTGCGCGACGAACGCGAGGCCGCCGCACACGAGAAGGGCCTTCAGTACGTCGGGCTCGAGGGCTACATCGGTGTGATCGCGAATGGCGCCGGGCTGGCGATGAGCACCGTCGACATCGTGAACCAGGTCGGCGGTCAGCCCGCGAACTTTCTCGACATCGGGGGCGGCGCGAACGCGGACGTGATGACGGGCGCGCTCGAGGTCATCAACAACGACCCGAACGTGCGCTCCATCCTCATCAACATCTTCGGCGGCATCACCAAGGGTGAAGAGGTGGCGAACGGCATCGTCGCCGCGCTCAGCCGCGTCGACATCGCGTCACCGATCGTGATCCGTCTCGACGGCACGAACGCCGACGAGGGGCGGGCGATCCTCGAACCACACGTGTCCGACCGGCTGCAGATGCAGCCCACCATGCTCGACGCGGCCCGCCGGGCCGTCGAGCTCGCGGGAGCCGACAAGTGAGCATCTTCGTCGACGAGACCACGAAGGTCGTCTACCAAGGCCTGACCGGATCGCAGGGCCGCTTCTACGGGCTTCTCAACCGCACGTACGGCACGCAGGTGGTGGCCGGTACCAATCCGAAGAAGGCCGGTTCGGAGGTCGACGGCATCCCGATCTTCGCGTCGGTCGAGGAGGCAGTGAAGGAGACCGGCGCCACCGCGTCGTGCATCTTCATCCCGGCACCAGGCGTGAAGGACGCGGTGCTCGACGCGGCGCAGGGTGGCGCCGAGTTCATCGTGTGCATCACCGAAGGCGTGCCTGCTCAGGACGAAGCCTGGTTCTACAACGAGCTCGAGCGCGACTACCCGCACGTGCAACTGCTCGGCCCGAACTGTCCGGGCGTCATCAGCCCGGGTAAGTGCAACATCGGCATCACCGCGGGACACATTGCGCTCGAGCCGCAGCCCGGGCAGCCCGCAGTCGGCATCGTCAGCCGCTCCGGCACGCTCACCTACCAGGCGTTGTACGAGCTGAAGCAGAAGGGCATCGGCGTCACGACGTGCGTCGGCATCGGAGGCGATCCCGTGCCGGGGACAACCTTCATCGACTGCCTCGAACGGTTCGAGGCCGACCCCGACACGAGGGCCGTGATGATGATCGGCGAGATCGGCGGTTCTGCCGAGGAAGAAGCGGCCGCGTTCATCAAGGACCAGATGACCAAGCCCGTGTCGGCCTACATCGCCGGTGTCACCGCCCCCGCAGGCAAGAAGATGGGCCACGCCGGCGCCATCGTGTCGGGCGGGAAGGGCACGGCCGCGGCAAAGATGGAAGCTCTGCGCGATGCCGGCGCCAAGGTCGGCAACAACCCGACCGAGTGCGGCGAGCTGATGGCCGAGATCGTCGCCGCCCTGTAGCGCCGGAGTCGAGCAGTACAAGCGGGAGGGAACGAGCGAGATGACCAACGTGCGGTTCGACCTACCGACCGATGCGATCCCGACGGCGTGGTTCAACGCGCTGCCGCGGTTGCCCGAGCCCATGCAGCCGCCGCTGCATCCGGGAACGAAGGAGCCGATCGGCCCGGACGACCTCTTGCCCCTGTTCCCGATGGCGCTCATCGAACAGGAGATGACCGGCGCGCCCGAGGTCGACATTCCCGGCCAGGTGCTCGACGTGTACCGGCTGTGGCGGCCGACGCCGCTCGTGCGCGCTGTCCGGCTCGAACAGGCGCTCGGTACGCCGGCCCGCATCTACTTCAAGGACGAGTCCGTCTCGCCCGCGGGAAGTCACAAGCCGAACACCGCGGTACCGCAGGCCTTCTACAACAAGGCCGAAGGCATCACCCGCCTGACCACGGAGACCGGTGCCGGCCAATGGGGTACCGCGCTCGCGTTCGCGACGACGCAGTTCGATCTCGAGTGCATGGTGTACATGGTCCGCACGTCGTTCGAATCGAAGCCGTACCGAAGGGTCCTCATGGAGACGTGGGGCGCGGAATGCGTGCCGTCCCCGGTCGACGACCCGAGCTCGCCCGGATCACTCGGCCTCGCCATCTCCGACGCAGTACGCGACGCGGCGACGCGCGAGGACAGCCACTACTCGCTCGGTTCGGTGCTGAACCACGTGCTCCTGCATCAAACCGTGATCGGACTCGAAGCGAAGGAGCAGCTCGCGCTGGCGGGTGAGAGTCGCCCCGATGTGGTGATCGCATCTTGCGGCGGCGGATCGAACCTCGGTGGCATCTCGTTGCCGTTCCTCGAGAATGCCGAAGTACGTCTCGTCGCGGTCGAACCGTCGTCGTGCCCGACGCTCACCGAAGGCGCCTTCGACTACGACTTCGGCGACACCGCAGGCATGACGCCGTTGTTGCCGATGTTCACGCTCGGGCACGACTTCATGCCGCCGCCGATCCACGCCGGTGGGCTCCGCTATCACGGCGATTCGCCGATCATCTCGCTGCTGGTGAAGACCGGACGCATGGAGGCGCTGGCCTACCCGCAAGGCAAGGTGTTCGAGGCGGCGAAGCTGTTCGCCAACACCGAGGGCCGGGTGCCGGCGCCCGAGACGAGCCACGGCATCCGTGCGGTGATCGACGAGGCGCTGGCCGCGAAGGAAACCGGCGAGGAACGAGTCATTCTCTTCAACTACTCGGGCCACGGCCTGCTGGATCTCGCTGCCTATGACGACTTCAACCACGGACGCCTGGTCGACGCGTAATCGCCGGTGGCGCGTCGCCGGCGCAGCGTTGTTCCTGCTCGCGGCGTGTAGCTCGGGGAAGGCGAAGACCGGTGCGGCTGCCGCCGACGCCGCGTCAGCGGTGGGGAGCGCCGCGATCTCGACGACCACCGTGGCGCCCACCACCGCACCGACGACGACGACCGCGCCACCGATCGCATGGCCTGTGGTGCCGAACGACGGTGTCGCTCGCGCGCTGCTCACTGCCAGCGGCGTCGTGCTGCCGGTCACGCACGCCAACGCCGATGGGTCGTTCGCCGTCGACACGCCGTGCAGCAACCAGGTAGCCGCGACCGGCACACCCATCTCCGGCGCAAACGTCGTGCTCGATCCTGGCCACGGTGGCAACGAGTCCGGCGCGGTCGGTCCGAGCGGACTGCTCGAAAAGGACGTCAACCTCGCGGTCACCGAGGACGTGAAGCAGTCGCTCGAAGCGAAGGGCGCGACCGTCGTGCTGACCCGAACCGGCGACTACAACACGACGATCAAGACGCGGGCCGAGATCGCGACCGACCTGCAGCCGCAGGTGTTCCTGTCGATCCATCACAACGCCGAGCCCGACGGCGCGTCGGACGTTCCCGGTAACGAGACCTACTACCAGGTCGCGAGCACCGACTCGAAGCGTCTGGCTGGTCTCGTGTGGGAGGAGGTCAACACCGCGTTCAGCCAGTACCACGTGGCGTGGACGGCCGACACCGACCACGGCGCCAAGTACCGCCCCGGTTCGTCGGGCGGCGACTACTACGGCATCTTGCGCGACGCCGAGAGCGTGACGACGGTGCTGTCCGAAGCAGCCTTCATCACCAATCCACCCGAAGAGCACTTGCTCGCCGATCCCGCCTTCCAACACGTCGAGGGCGAAGCGATCTCGCGGGCGATCGTGCGCTACATCACCACGACCGATCCGGGCAGTGGCTTCGTCACTCCCTATCCGAGGACCGAGCCGGCCGGGGGCGGCGGCGGCCCTGAAGGCTGCACGGACCCGCCGCTGTAGTTGAACGGCGACGAACCGCAATGGTCCGTCGTGACGCGGTTCGGGGCGCGCCGAGGGCCCGCCGTTCAGGGCGGGCCCTCGATCAAGCTGAAGGTGCGGTGAACGGGTGGGTCAGAACGGCGTCGGCGGCGCGGTGCCGGGACCTGCGCCGGCTGCGTCGTCCTCTTTGGCCTGGTACTTCAGGAAAGCACCGACCGCGACACCGACTGCGGCGAGCAGTGCGATGAAGAGTCCGAACTTGCGATCGAGGCTGACACCAGTGCCGCGGATCGAACCGATCTTGTCGGACCCGATCAAGAGGCGCAGGACCAAGATCACTGCGGCAGCAACGGCGCCGCCGAGCACGGCCTGGCCCCACGGGATCGGGAGGTCGGGCAGTTTCGTGTCCGGCGAGAACCTGATGATCGCAATTCGGGCCACGACCAGCACGATCAGGAGCAGCGGGAGGATGCCTCCGAGGAAGTAGCTCCAGCCGCTGTTGTTCACGCTTACACCGAATCCGAAGTCTTTGCCGTACCACGGCAAGAACATCGCGACCAGATAGACGATCGCCGAAATGCCGATCACCCGGTCGCCAGTGGTGAGCTTGCTGAGGTCCAACTTCCGCCTCCTTGAAGGGCGTCGTCTCCTTTGGACGTCGCCGTACGGTAACGCACAACGACCGGAGGCGAGTTGGATAGCGTGCGCCCGTGCGGATCGGGGTGTTGGCATCGGGCACCGGCACGAATCTCGAAGCGATAGTCGCCGAGGGGATACCTGTCGCTGTGGTGGTCGTCGACCGGCCGTGTCGCGCCACCGAGGTCGCCGCTGTGCACGACGTGGCGTCCGTTCTCGTCGAGCGCGACAGCTATGCGCGCGACTTCGACCGCCTGGCGTACACGAACCGAGTGATCGACGCGCTCGACGCGCATGACGTCGATCTCGTCGTCATGGCGGGGTTCGGCACCATCTTCGACAAGCCGATGTTCGACGCGTTCGAGGGCCGCATCATCAACACGCACCCCGCGCTGCTGCCGGCGTTCCCCGGTTGGCATGCGGTGCGTGACGCGCTCGCCGCCGGTGTCAAGGTCACCGGCATAACCGTGCACGTCGCGACGCTCGAGGTGGACGCGGGGCCGATCCTGGCGCAGGAGGCCGTCGATGTGCAGCCAGGCGATACCGAGGAGACGTTGCACGAACGGATAAAAGCTGTCGAGCGCCGCCTGTATCCCGCCACGATCAAGCGGATACTTGCAACCGGGAAGGTGCAGCCTTGAAGGCTCTGCTCAGCGTCTTCGACAAGACGGGCATCGTCGACTTCGCCGGCGCGCTCACCGCACTCGGCGTGGATCTGCTGTCGAGCGGCGGAACGGCGACAGCGCTGCGCGAGGCCGGGCTCGTGGTGACCGACACCGCCGACCTCACGGGGTTCCCCGCCATCCTCGGCCACCGGGTGGTGACGCTGCACCCGAAGGTGCACGGCGGCATCCTCGCCGACCGCGACGATCTCACCCACAAGGCCGACCTCGAGAAGTACGGCATCGATCCGATCGACCTCGTGGTCGTGAACCTCTACCCGTTCTCGTCGAACCCGTCGATCGAGCTCATCGACATCGGCGGTCCGGCGATGGTGCGGGCCGCGGCGAAGAACCATGCGCACGTCGGTGTGCTGACCGATCCGGCCGACTACGACGTCGTGCTCGCGGAACTGCGAGCGACGGGGAGCCTCGAGGCGGCCACGAAACGACGCCTGGCCCGCAAGGCATTTGCGCACACCGCCGCGTATGACGCTGCCATCGTCGAGTGGCTCGACGGAGACGAGCTCTTGCCCGACACGCTCGATCTCGCCTTCGACAAGGTGCCGCTCGAGCTGCGATACGGCGAGAACCCGCACCAGCCGGCTGCCCTCTACCGCCGCCAAGGGGCGCAACCGTGGTGGGACGCCATGACGCAGCACTCGGGTCTCGCGCTGTCGTACCTCAACCTGTACGACGCGGACGCGGCGTGGCTGTTGGTGCACGACATGGATCCAGCCGGCCGTCCTGCCTGCGCCATCATCAAGCACGCGAACCCGTGTGGAGCCGCGGTCGCTTCGACCCTGGACGAGGCGTACCAACTCGCCTTCGAATGCGACATGCGGTCGGCGTTCGGCGGCATCGTGGCGCTGAATCGTCCGGTCGACGACGCGACCGTCGAACGGATGGTCGGCGCCGCGCAGGCCGACGTCGTGATCGCCCCCGGCTACGAAGCAGGTGTCGTCGAGCGGCTGATCGGCAAACGCAAGAACACGCGAATCCTCGAAGCGCCGGCGCCCTCACCAGACGCCCGCCATCTGCGCCCGGTGACCGGCGGATTACTGGTGCAGCAGCCGCACCACTTCGCCGCGGCGCGATCGACATGGAACGTCGTCACGGAGCGCGTCCCGACCGAAGTCGAGCTCGATGACGCTGAGCTCGCGTTCCGCATCTGCGGCTATGTCAAGTCGAACTCGATCGTGCTCGTGCGCGACGGGGTCGCTTGGGGCATCGGAGCCGGCCAGCAGAACCGGGTCGAGGCCGGGCAGATCGCGGCGCAGAAGGCGGCCGGCCGGGCCAAGGGCGGCGCGTGCGCGAGCGACGCGTTCTACCCGTTCCCTGACGGCATCGAAGCGGCAGCCGAGGCGGGCGTCGTGGTGATCGTCCAGCCGGGCGGATCCGTGAACGACGACAAGAGCATCGCGAAAGCGAACGAGCTCGATGTCGCCATGGTGTTCACCGGTGAAAGACACTTCCTGCATTGATCTCGCTCGGCTGCGAGCGCTCGCTTTGCTCGCTGTCTCCGCCGAGTGCGGCTCGTCGCTGGCGCTTCCCTCGCCGCGTCTTGATCTCGCTCGGCTGCGAGCGCTCGCTCTGCTCGGGGATTGAGGAGTTGGTGACATGAGTGCGGTGCTGATGCCGGGTGCGCCGGTGGCGGATGCGGTGTTCGAAGACCTCGGGCCGCGCATCGAGAAGTTGCGCGCCAACGGCCACACGCCGGGGCTCGCCACCGTGCTCGTCGGCGACGACGATGCGAGCGCCCGCTACGTCGGCATGAAGATGAAGAAGGCGCAAGAGCTCGGATGCGAGAGCCCGCACATCCACCTTCCGGATGACGCCACGACCGCGGATGTCGTGGCCGTAGTGCGCGAGCTCAACGAGGACGACCGGGTCGATGCGATGCTCGTGCAGCACCCCGCGCCGCCGCAGGTGGACTTCGACACGGTGCTCATGACCGTCGACCCGGACAAGGACGTCGACGGCATGCACCCGACCAACCTCGGTCGGATGGCGCTCGGCATTCCCGGCCCGGTGTCGTGCACGCCCGCGGGCGTCGAGGCGATGCTCGCCTACTACGAGATCCCGGTGTCGGGTCGCAATGTGGTGATCCTCGGCAGGGGCGTCACCATCGGCCGCCCACTCGGGTTGCTGCTGTCGCAGAAGCGGCCGACCGCGAACGCGGCCGTGACGGTCGTGCACACGGGCGTGCCCGACTGGGCTCGCTACGTGAAGGCGGCGGACATCGTGGTCGCTGCCGCGGGAGTACCGGGCATCATCCAGCCCGAGCATCTGACGCCCGGCTGCGTCGTCGTCGGCGCGGGTGTTCGCTACCGGGGCCGCACGCTGCTGCCGGATGTCGACGAACGGTGTGAAGAAGTTGCCGGTTACATCACGCCCCGCGTCGGCGGAGTCGGGCCGACCACGATTGCCATGTTGTTCCGGAATTTCGTCGAGGCCGCCGAACGGAGGCGATTGCATGAGTGAGTCGACGTGAGCGACGTGTCACCGGAAGAGAGATCTTCGACGCCGCCACCGCCGGCTCCGCCCGCGGCCGGATGGTGGCTGGCGTCCAATGGCATGTGGTACCCGCCCGAGCAGGCCGCGGGCGCCACGGAGCCGGCTCCGGCCCCGGCGCCGCAGCCGCTGGCGCAACAGCCGTTCACCCCGCCGGGCGTGTCGCCCGGGCCGAGCATGCCTGCGCCGACCATGCCGCCACCGACGATGCCCGCACCGAGCTACGGCACGCCGCCGCCTCCTCCTACCTACGCGCCGCCGCCCGCGTACGGCGCCCCACCGCCCGCCGCCTACGGTCAGCCGGGCCCGCCTCCCGGTCCCCCGCCCATGTATGGCGGCGCCGGCTACGGCTACACGGGATACGCGTCGACGGCGGGAACGAGCGGCATGGCGGTCGCGTCGCTCGTCCTCGGCATCCTGTGGATCTATTGGATCGGATCGATCCTCGCCCTGGTCTTCGGCTACATCGCACTGAACCAGATCAAGCAACGAAACCAGGGAGGCAAGGGCCTCGCGGTCGCCGGCATCATCCTCGGCTGGGTGGGCGTGGCCTTCTTCCTGATCGGTGTGATCGCGGTCGCCGCCGGTAGCTGAAAACCAGTCCGGTACGAGTCGGTAGCCTCGTTTCTTCATGGCGAGGATCGCTGACCTCTTGCGGGCCGGGCCCACGCGCTCGTTCGAGTTCTTCCCGCCGAAGAACGACGAGATGGAGCGTCAGCTCGACAAGACCGTGGCCGAGCTCGCGCTGCTGGGCCCGTCGTTCGTCTCGGTGACCTACGGGGCACTCGGGTCGACCCGTGATCGCACTCGCGATGTCGTGATCCGCATCAACGGGGAGCAGACGTTCCCGTGCATGGCTCATCTCACCTGCGTCGGCCACACGCGAGCCGACATCGCAGACCTACTCGACCTCTACGCCGATGCGGGAGTGGAGAACATCCTCGCCCTTGGCGGCGATCCGCCCGCTGACGGCAGCGATCCCGGTGGCGAGTACGAGTACGCGCTCGAGTTGGTCGAGACCGTGCGAGCGCATCGTGGTGGTTTCAGTGTGGGAGTCGCGGCTCATCCCGAGCTGCATCCACGTTCACCGGATCGGCCGAGCGATCGTCGACGTCTGGCGGAGAAGCTCGAGGTCGCCGACTTCGCAGTCACGCAGTTCTTCTTCGAGGCGGACGACTACTTGCGCATGATCGACGACCTCGACGCGCTCGGCTGCCGCAAGCCGGTTGTGCCCGGGATCATGCCGATCCTCACGGTGGCCGGCGTCAAGCGGATGGCGGCGATGAACGGCTCGGTCATCCCCGCGCCGCTGCTCGCGCGGATCGAAGACGTGGCCGACGACGCGGACGCCGTTCTCGAGATCGGCATCGACGCTGCCACCGAGCTGTCCAGGACGCTGATCGACTCGGGCGCCCCCGGCCTCCACCTCTACGCGCTGAACCGCCCGACGTCGGTGCGGCGCATCTATCGCAATCTCGGCCTGGCTTCGCCGGATTGAACGAGGCGCGACCGCTCACCGATCGCGGCATCGCCCTGAGCGGCGAGGGCCGCCTGGCCGAGGCACTCGAAGCCTTCGACCAGGCAGTTGCCGCGTCCTCCGACATGGCCGACGCCCATCTCGGTCGTTCGAAGGTGCTCGCCGCGCTCGGGCGCCCGGACGAGGCGATGGCCGCATTCGATCAAGCGGTCGCGCTCGACCCTGCCGTGGCGCACGCCGACCGCGCTCGCGTCGCGATCGAAGCCGGGCATCTGCAGGCGGCGCTCGCCGCCTACACCGAGGCGGCCGCCGCGGACCCGACGAACGCGCACCACCGACTCGACATCGGTGCGGTGCAGCTCGCGCTGCGCAACTGGTCGGAGGCACTCGACGCATTCAACGAAGCGGTACAGCTCGCGCCGTCCGCCGCCGCCGGCTATGTCGGTCGCGCCGAAGCGTTGCGCGAGCTCGGCCATCTGGAAGCCTCGCTCGCGGCGATCGATCGCGCGCTCGCGATCGATCCGCACAACGCTCGGGTGCACGCCCGCCGAGCGGGGTTGCTGGTGTCGCTGCGCCGGCCGGCCGAGGCGTTGGACGCGGCCGATCGTTCGATCGCGGAGGACGCGTCGTCGGCTCGCGCCCACTACTGGCGGGCACACGCACTCGCCGAGCTGGGACGTACGGGGGATGCGCTCGCGGCCACCCAGACCGCCGCCGAGCTCGAACCGCGCGACGCCGACGTACTCGGCTTGCTCGCGTCGCTGCTCGGCGAAGAGGGACGCATCGACGACGCGTTGCTGGTCAACCAGCGCACGCTCGAGCTCGAGCCGTCGGTGCCCGCGCATCACGCCGCCCGCGGCACGCTGCTGTTCGCAGTGGGACGCATCGATGACGCGGTGGCGTCGTACGGGTTGGCGTCGTCACTCGATCCCAGCGACGCCGGCTACCGCTCCGACGGTGCCACGGTGCTCTACTCGGCTGGAAGATTCGCCGAAGCCCTCGCGGGCTACGACGAGGCTGCTCGGCTGGCGCCATCCGTCGCCGCCTATGAGCGGGGACGCGGCCTGTCGCTGTTCGCGCTCGGCCGGTTGGACGAGGCCATCGACGCGTTCGGGCGCGCGGTCGACCTCGACCCGACATCAGCGGCCGCTCACGCCAACCGGGCGGCGGCGCTCGAAGCGGCCGGACGTTTGGCGGAAGCCGCGCTCGCCGCCGTCGAGGCCATCAGTTGTGAGCCCGACCACGTGATGGCGCACACGGTGCGGGGCACGATCACCTTGCGACTGGGCGATCCGGTCGTCGCCGAACGCTCCTTCATGACCGCAGTCGACGCGGCCGGTGCCAACCCGCTCGTCCCCCTCGTGCTCGCCGGTGTCGCCGCCTGGGCGCGCGGCGACGCTGATACCGCGGTCGAACGCTTCGACGCCGCGCTCGGGTTCGATCCCTCGGGCCCCGCGACGGCGCGGGTGTCGCCCTGGGCCGCGGCGGAGGCACGAGCGATCGCGCTTGTCGCCACCGGTCGGTCCGTGGAGGCCATCGAGTTGCTCGAGCGGTCACGACCGCAACGTCGTCCCGGTGATCGTCCTCATCTCGTGGCGTTCGACGCGCTCGCAAACGGCCCGCTCGCCCCACCGCCGGATCTCGACGACGTCCGCCGGGCCGCGGAGTAGACAGCGGTCGTGACCCTGTTCCTGCATGAGGTGCATCGGGTGCGCGGGCTGCGAGAGGACGACTTCGAAGCGCACTACCGCGATCGCTGGATGCCTGACCTCGCGTCGGGTCCGCATGCGGACGACGCGCGCTTGCTCTGGTACACGCATCAAGCGCACGGGAGTGGTCCTGCGTATCGCATCACCACGATCACCGCGGTGGCGGATGGTGCCGCGTACGAGCGGCTGCTCGATCGAGTGGCGTCAGGCGATCTGCGTTCGTGGGCGCGCGAGCTCGACGGTCTCCAGCACGACAGCACCGGCAAGGTGTTGCTGGCCTTGCCGTGGTCGCCGCTGGCGTCGGTCGATCTTGCCGGCGTGCCGGTCGAGCCCGTCGACCACGAGCTCACGCTCTACATGGAGGACACCGGCTGGCCCCATGCGCCGCTCGACGACTACACCGCGTTCTGGGGCGAGGTGTACGCGCCGATGCTGGCCCGGTCGTCACTGTTGCGGATCGAGGCCTGCTTCCAGACCGCACACGGCGGCGGCCGGCGCCCGGAGGCGACCCTGTTGCAGAAGGTCATCAGCCACGAAGGGCTGCTGAAGCTGTTCGAGACCGAGACCCCATCCGAGCTCAAACAGCCGGGCACCTTCATGCACGACGCACTCCAGGTGCGGGACCAGTGGGAGAGCCGGCTCCTGCGCACCGCGGCTTGGAGTCCCCTGTTCTGACCACCAGTAGGCTCGCAGGAATGCATGCACTCCGCCTGACGATTCCTGCCGCGTCGGCGTCGTGCCCGCCGGGGCACAGCCGACACCCGAGTGAGCGAGCGTAGAGACATGGCAGACAAGATCACCATGTCGTCCGACGGGACGCTGCAGGTCAGCGACAATCCCATCATCCCGTTCATCGAGGGCGACGGCACCGGCATCGACATCTGGCCGGCTGCGCAACTCGTCCTCGACGCCGCCGCCAAGAAGCACGGCAAGACGATCGAGTGGAAGGAAGTCCTTGCCGGCCAGAAGGCATACGACGCCACCGGCAACTGGTTGCCCGACGAGACGGTCGAGGTCTTCAAGGACTACCTGATCGGCATCAAGGGCCCCCTCACCACGCCGATCGGCGGCGGCATCCGCTCGCTCAACGTGGCGTTGCGCCAGATCCTCGACCTGTACGTGTGCCTCCGCCCGGTGCGGTGGTTCGAGGGTGTGCCTTCACCGGTGAAGCACCCCGAGCGGGTCGACATGGTGATCTTCCGTGAGAACACCGAAGACATCTATGCGGGCCTCGAGGTCGAGGCGGGCTCGCCCGAGGCGAAGCGGCTGCGAGAGATGCTCGCCGAGTTCGGCGGCAAGTGGGCCACCATCCGCGAGGACTCGGGCCTGGGTATCAAGCCGATCTCCGAGACGGGGTCGAAGCGGTTGGTGCGCGCCGCGCTCAACTACGCGATCGACCGTGGACGCAAGAGCGTGACCCTCGTGCACAAGGGCAACATCATGAAGTTCACCGAGGGCGCCTTCCGCGGTTGGGGTTACGAGCTCGTACGCGAAGAGTTCTCGGACACCGCCATCGGTTGGGACGACTGTGGCGGCGATCCCGGCGACAAGATCCTCGTGAAGGACGCCATCGCCGACATCACGTTGCAGCAGGTGCTCACGCGCGCTGACGAGTTCGACGTGATCGCGACGATGAACCTCAACGGCGACTACCTGTCCGACGCGCTCGCCGCACAGGTCGGCGGTATCGGCATCGCACCCGGCGGCAACATCAACTACGTCTCCGGCCACGGCATCTTCGAGGCGACTCACGGCACCGCGCCGAAGTACGCGGGGCAGGACAAGGTCAACCCCGGTTCGGTGCTCCTGTCGGGCGTGATGATGTACGAGCACCTCGGATGGCAGGACGCCGCCGACGACATCGTCCGTGCGCTCGAGGCGACCATCGCCGACAAGGTCGTCACCTACGACTTCGCGCGGCTGATGGACGGCGCCACCGAGGTCAAGTGCTCGGAGTTCGCCCAAGCGATCGTCGACCGCCTCTGACGGTCCGCGAACGACACGACACGGCCGAATGTTGGCGCCATTGCGGGCCTATCGCCCCGCAATGGACCCGGAGTTCACGTCGTCGGTGAGGATTCGGCGCCCGCTTTGAGGCGTTGGAGTGTCTCATCCATCCCCCGACGCACGATGGCATCGGGATCACCGCCGAGCAGGCGGAGCTTGTAGGCGAGCCTGACGTACGCGGGTAGCGGCGCGACCGCGTGGCGGTACTCGGTGACCTTCGTGCGTGAGCCGCCGTCGAGCGCTTCGAAGCGGTAGCCCCAGCGCATGCCGGACTGATCGACCTGCCACGCGAAGTGCGATGGTTGCTCGGCCTCGACGACGGTCGATGTCGTCGACCACCGCATGAAGCCTCGCTTGTTGTGGCCCTTGAACTTGGAGCCGACGTCGGGGCCGGACGCATCGCCGACCCATTCGCACTTGTGACACTCGGGGCTCCAGCGGCCCATGTTCGTCACGTCGGACACGAGCTCGTACACCTGTGCAGGCGGTGCCGCGATCTCGATCGAGGTCTCGTCGGTCCCAGCCATCGAGATGACACTAGGCGGCACCTGCCGATAGCGTGCCGCTTGACCGACGAGTCAAGTTTCACTTGGGGGAGGTCCCACGTGCAGGTTCACGACAAGATCTACATCGACGGTGCCTGGGTGCCGTCGAGCGGTTCGGGCAGCATCGACGTGTTCGACTCGACGGACGAGTCGGTCATCGGTCAGATCCCGGACGGCACGGCGGACGATGTCGATCGTGCCGCCAATGCGGCGAGGGCGGCGTTCGACGGGTGGGCGGCCAAGTCCGCCGAGGAGCGGGCGAAGTACTGCACCCGCATCGCCGAGGGACTCGGTGGGCGCATGGACGAGATCGCCACGATCGTCACTCGTGAGGCGGGCATGCCGAAGTGGCTGAGCCTCATGGTGCAAGCCGGGCTCCCGATCAACTCGTTCTCGCAGGCCGCAGTGCAAGCGGAGAGCTTCAAGTACGAGGAGCAGGTCGGCAACAGCCTCGTCGTGCGTGAGCCGGTCGGCGTCGTCGGATGCATCACGCCGTGGAACTACCCGCTGCACCAGATCGCCGCGAAGGTCGCGTACGCGATGGCTGCGGGCTGCACCGTGGTCCTCAAGCCGAGTGAGATCGCACCGCTCGATGCCTACGTGCTGGCCGAGGTCGTCAACGACGCCGGTCTGCCGCCGGGCGTGTTCAACCTCGTCACCGGTATCGGCGCGGTCGTGGGCGAGGCGATCGCCGCCCACCCCGAGATCGACATGGTGTCGTTCACCGGCTCGACCCGCGCCGGCAAGCGCGTCGCCGAGGTGGCATCGCAGACCCTCAAGCGCGTTGCGCTCGAGCTCGGTGGCAAGTCGGCGAACATCCTGCTCGACGACCTCGACGACGCAGGATTCGAGAAGGCCGTGCGTGACGGCGTCGGCAAGGCGTACCTCAACTCCGGCCAGACCTGCACCGCGCTCACCCGGATGCTCGTGCCGCAGTCGAAGTTGGCGGACGCCGAGCGCATCGCCGGCAACGAGGCCGAGACCACGTTCAAGCCGAGCGATCCGTTCGCCGACGGCGCCATGCTCGGTCCGCTGTCGTCACGGGCCCAGGTCGAGCGCGTCACCAACTACATCCAGAAGGGCATCGACGAAGGCGCCACTCTGGTCACCGGTGGCACGGGACGTCCCGACGGTCTCGACAAGGGCTACTACGTGAAGCCGACGGTCTTCTCGAACGTCAACAACGAGATGACGATCGCCCGCGAAGAGATCTTCGGCCCTGTGCTGTCGATCATTCCCTACGCGGACGAAGAGGATGCCGTCCGCATCGCCAACGACACGCCGTACGGCCTCGCCGGTGGCGTGTGGTCAGCCGATCCGGAGCGGGCCAAGAAGGTCGCCCGCCGCATCCGCACCGGACAGATCGAGGTCAACGGCGGTGCGTTCAATCCGAACGCGCCCTTCGGCGGCTTCAAGCAGTCGGGCTACGGGCGTGAGTACGGGGAGCATGGCTTCGAGGAGTTCCTCGAAGTGAAGTCCATGCAGCTCTGATGTTTCGGGCGGGAAGCAGAGCTTCCCGCCCGAGTTGTTTGGCGACGACCTTCGGTCGCCACCGAAAGCAATGTCCCGATCGACCGGCAAAGCCGGATCGATCGGACGGGTAGGGTCGCCGTCATGAACGAACCTGTCCGGGTCGCGGTCACTGGGGCCGCGGGCCAGATCGGCTACAGCCTGCTTTTCCGCATCGCCAGTGGCGGCATGCTGGGCCCCGATCAGCCGGTCATCCTCCAGCTCCTCGAGATCACGCCGGCCCTCGGCGCCCTTCAGGGTGTGTGCATGGAGCTCGAGGACTGCGCGCTGCCGCTGCTGCACGGAATGGTCCCGACCGACGATGCCGATGTCGCGTTCGGCGATGTCGACGTCGCGTTGCTCGTCGGTGCGATGCCCCGCAAAGAGGGCATGGAGCGGTCCGACCTGTTGAGCGCCAACGGCGGCATCTTCAAGCCGCAGGGCGAGGCCTTGTCGCGGTCGGCGAAGCGTGACGTGAGGGTGCTCGTCGTCGGCAACCCGGCCAACACCAACTGCCTCATCGCGCAGCAGAACGCGAAGGACCTCGACCCGCGCCAGTTCACGGCGATGACGCGACTCGACCACAACCGCGCAGTCGCGCAGGTGGCGAACAAGGCGGGCGCCCACACCACCGACGTCACCCGCATGACGATCTGGGGCAACCATTCGGCGACGCAGTACCCGGATCTCTTCCACGCCGAGGTGAGTGGCAAGCCTGCGTTCGACGCGGCCGGAGGCGACCGCGGCTGGCTCGAGAACGAGTTCATCCCCACGGTGCAACAGCGGGGTGCCGCGATCATCAAGGCGCGCGGACTCTCCTCCGCCGCGTCGGCGGCCAACGCCGCGGTCGATCACGTCCGTACGTGGGCGTTGGGCACGGCCGACGGCGACTGGACGTCGATGGCGATCGTGAGCGACGGCAGCTACGGCGTCGCCGAAGGGCTCATCTCGTCGTTCCCGTGCACGTGCTCGGGCGGTGAGTACACCGTCGTGCACGGCCTCGACATCGACGACTTCAGTCGCGGCCGCATCGACAAGAGCGTCGCCGAGCTCGCCGACGAGCGCGACGCCGTCACCCAACTCGGCCTGATCTCGCCGTAGCACTCGACCACTCGCACCGACATTCGGCTACTTCAGGAACTTCGACGTCGTGTTGTCAGCGAGGACCTTGCCGTTCGTCTGGCAGGTGGGGCAGTAGTCGATCGTGTACGAGCGGTACTCGACGGCGCGCACGGTGTCGCCACAAACCGGACACGTCTCACCTTCTCGATGGTGTACCGCGCCCGGCCGGTCGGCGGACGAGCTCATGTCATCGCGCCCGCGCTCGTAGGCCAGTGACTCGTTCACGCACGTCTGGATCGCCTCGACGATGTTGGCGGCATCGTCCGACGTGAGCTTGCCGGTCGACGCGAACGGCGAGACGTGTGCGCGATGGCACACCTCATTGGCGAGGCGCCGGCCGAGACCGGCGATGATGTGCTGATCGCGCAGCCATCCGTGCAGACGCATCGGATGTTCGTGCAGCAGCTTCAGCAGCAGCGTGGGATCGACGGTGTCGGCGTCGGGCCCGAGTCCGGCGAGTGGTGGCTGCGCCTCGGGGTCGCCGCCGATCGCCCACACACCCGCGCGCCGCTCGGAGCCGGCCTCGGTCAGCAGCAGCGACCGGCCGTCGGCGAACATCCAGCGGGCGACACCCGTTCTCGGCTTGGCCGGCTGCTTGCCCTGCGGTTCCTCCTTCAGCCGGCCGCCCTGCATGAGGTGCACGACGAAGGTGAGCTCGCCGAAATCGAGCAGGAGGTGCTTGCCACGGCGGCTGACGAACACGAGGCCATGGCCCACGGCGTCGGAGGCCGGCGGCACCGCCGTCTTCAGCGCCGTGAACGTCAAGGGAATGAACCGCTCGAGGGTGGCGGATGCGTACCGACTGTCGAGGCGTTCCGCATGAGCCTCCAACTCGGGCAACTCGGGCATGCCCTCAGTATGTGGTCTCCGAGCGCAATCCGGCGAGTACCCCTTCGATGTCGCGAAACGCCTCGCTCTGTTCCATGAGCCTCGACAGGTCGCCGCGCACCCGGATGCGTCCGGCCATGAAGGCGGTTTGGGCGGACAAGTCCCCGCGGGCGATGGCGGCGGCCGTGTCGTAGCTCTCGGTGAAGACGACGGCAGCGTCGCCCGCTGCACCGCGTTGCAACCGCACGGTGCCGTCCTCGTGTCGCAGGTGATACGTGACGTCGCCGTCTCCGGCGCCGGTGACGACATGCTGGACGACGATCGCGGGATCGGCGAGCGACCCGCTCGCGGCGCCCGCCGCGTCGATCGCGGCCTGGGCGGCGTCGAACCACTCGGACGAGAGATAGCGGGGCACCGCGGGCTGACGTTATCTTCGCCGCACATGCGCGACGTCGGACGGGGAGCCAGGGTGTTCGAGGCGGCGCCGGTGCGCGGGCAGTGCAAGGTGCTCGACGGACCCGACGAGGTACTCGACCTCATGACGACCGGTGCGGACGGTGTGCTCGCCATCGTGCGCGACGCGGGCGCCACGTTCCTCGCGCCGATCTACCACGAGCTCACCGGCATCGTGTGCACCAGCGGCACGCCGAGAAGTCACATCGGCATCGTCAGCCGCGAGTTCCAGGTGCCGTGCGTGATGGGTTGCGTGTTCGACGGCGACGAGCCGGCTGACGGTGACCAGATCGAGCTCGACTGCACCGACGACGAAGCGATCGTGCGAACCCTGTGAACGAGGACGAGCAGCGGGCTCGCGCCAACGAGCTGATCGCGTACCACAGCCCGATCAGTGCGGCCCTGACGGCAGAGCGGACGTCGCTCGAATCCGCGTTGATCCCCGTGACCGCGTACATCGTCGTCGCGTGCGCCGAGTCGTACCTGCGCTACCCGGAGATGATGCGCGCCATCGACGCGGTGATGCCGGCTGAGGAGATCGGCCGTCGCGCCCGGCGCCCGGGCTGCCAGATCGATTCGTGCTTCCTGTGGTCGATCGCCAACTTCCCGCTCGTCGGCCGCAAAGTGTTCGGCATGCTCGATCCGTCGCTCGACACTCCCGACCGGATGTACACGATCCTCGAGTTCTGGGAGCGCGCCGCGCTCGCGTACCGCGGTGACGGCACGAGGCAAGCGTGGGACACGGGCAGTGCGATGCCGTACGACCCCGGCGTGATCGCGAACCTGCTCGACGGCGCGAACGCGATCGAGGATGACGAGCGATCGCGCATCAAACGGTTCAACGCCACGCTCGTGACGTATCTGTTCCTGCTCTACTTCGACACACGTGCCGGTTACTGCGACACCGGCCCGTACCCGGTGCCAGGACATCCGTCACGCAAGCTGCTCGTGCGCGACTTCTACCGCCTGTCGCAGAGTGACTTCTGGTGGAGCGACGTCGCCAGCGGCGTGCCGTACCAGAACCTCACGGCGGCGTTCGTGCTCGACGGCGTCGACTTCACCGTCACCGACTTCGGAACGTCGAATCACGAGCCGATCGACTACCTCGATCATGTCGTCGAGTTCGGACTGTTCACCACCGACGGTGGCGCGCACGGCGAACTCCGCGCTGTACCCCTCGACGAGACGGACGGCATCGTCGCCGCAGTGCGCACCGCGCAGGCGCAGCACTACCGGCGGATCGCGGCGATGGAACGCGACGAGAAGATCCGCTGCGGTGCGTACGTGTACTTCTCGTTCCTGCGACCCTTCGCGCAGGAGGCGGGCATCGCCGACCAACTCGACTGGAGCGTGCCCCGTGATCTTCCCGATGTGGCCTACCAGATGCTGTCCGCCATCGAGGGCGACAACAGCGGTGCGATGGACGAGGGTGACTACTACGAGCCGATCCCGTGAGTGAGCTCATCGAGATCGCACCGGCGGACGAGGGCCGCCACGCGGCAGGCCCCGAACAATTGTGGAGTGAGTCCTGGTACTTCGACTTCTTCGACGCCGATGGTGCTGTCGGAGGGTGGGTGCGACTCGGGCTCTATCCGAATCTCGGTGTGTCGTGGTACCACGCGTTCGTGGTCGGCCCGAAGCGCGCCACGGTCGCGGTGTGCGACCTCGAGGCGCCGCTGCCCACGGGTTCCGGCCTCGAGATCCGCACCCACGGGTTGTGGGCCGATGAGGTGTGCGAGACGGCGCTCGACCACTGGACGATCGGCAACGAAGCCTTCGGTCTCGGCATCGACGAGCCCGCCGCGATGTATGCCGCGACCCCGGTCGGCGAGCGGGTGCCGCTCGGGCTCGATCTCGAGTGGGAGACCGACGGCACGCCGTACCACTACGGCGCCACGACTCGGTACGAGATCCCGTGCCGCGTGCACGGTGAGGTGCTCGTCGGCGACGAGCGACTGGCGATCGACGGCCACGGCCAGCGTGACCACTCGTGGGGCGTGCGTGACTGGTGGCAGTTCGGTTGGTGCTGGACGAGCGGCCGGCTCGACGACGGCACTCGCTTCCACGGCTCGGACATCCGCATTCCCGGTGTCGACATCGGGTTCGGGTACGTGCAGGGCAACGGCGAGATGGCGACCACCAACGCCGTCGAGGCCGAAGAGGACGTCGACGGGCAGGGATTCCCGCTCCAGGGCCGTGTCACCATCGGCGATCTGTCGCTCGGGATCGAGCCCGTCGCCTTCGGCCCTGCCTTGTTGACCTGGGAGGGCAAGGTCTCGCGCTTCCCGCGGGCCTTGTGCCGGTTCACCGACAGCGCGGGCGGCCGCGCCGGCCTCGGCTGGACGGAATGGAACCAGCCGCAGCCCTGACCCGTCTCACTTCGAAGGACGCGGTGCGCAGCCCGTAGCATCCTCCGATGCTTTCGACCGTGTTGGCGGCCAGCGTGGTCGACCCCAAGCACCTCCTCGCAACCTTCGGGTTCCTCGGCCTGCTCACGATCGTCTTCGCCGAGACCGGCCTGCTCATCGGCTTCTTCCTGCCCGGTGACTCATTGCTCGTGCTCGCCGGACTCGTGGCCGCGGTCGGCGCGAAGTCCGATCTCGACGTCCACCTGAATCTCGGTGTGGTCCTCGTCGGCATCTTTGTCGCCGCCGTGGTCGGTGCGCAGACCGGGTTCTTCATCGGGCGCAAGGCCGGTCCTGCGCTCTTCCGGCGTCCGGACTCCCGCCTCTTCAAACAGGAGTATGTCGACAAGGCGCAGCACTACTTCGACACGTACGGAGCGAAGACGATCGTGCTCGCCCGCTTCATCCCGATCGTGCGAACGTTCGCCAACCCGATCGCGGGCGTGGCCGACATGCCGGTGCGCGAGTTCACGATCTTCAACATCGTCGGCGGCGCGTTGTGGACAGTCGGGGTCACGATGGTCGGTTTCGCGCTGGGGAAGACGATCCCGAGCGCCGAGGATCACCTCTTCGTGATCGAAGGGATCATCATCGTGCTGTCGTTGATCCCGATCGGCATCGAGGTCGCGCGCAGCCGGCGTGAACGATCTCGCTCCCGGTCCGACACTGCGGCGTAGGGTGAGCGGCCCATGAGCGACGCGTCGCAAGGCGAGGGATGGTGGCAAGCGTCGGACGGCCAGTGGTACCCGCCCGACCAGCATCCTGACGCGCAACCATCGAGCCAGACCGGCGGCGGGTCGGGACCGCCCACGGAGGCAACACCGCCCCCGACGCAGGCGATGCCGCCGACCGGTCCTCCTGGCGCTCCGGTACCGCCGGCCGCACCCCCGATGCCGCCGCCGACGCAGGCCATGCCGATCGGCCCGCCACCGGTTGGCCCTCCTGGCGGTCCTCCGCCCGGCACCCCCGGCGCTGCGGGAGGCGGCAACAACAACACGAAGTGGATCATCGCCGGTGGCGTCGCGCTCGTGATCATCCTGCTCGCCGCGTTCTTGCTGCTGCGCAACAACGACAACAACAAGGTCAACACGGCGAACAGCGCGAGCGCGTCGGACAACACCGATTCCACCTCGTCGTCGTCCAAGTCGTCGTCGTCGTCGTCGAAGTCCTCGTCGTCCAAGTCGTCGTCGTCGTCATCGGGTGGCGCCGAGACCGTCGACCCGAACGGCGCGGAGAACAAACTTCTCACGGCAAAGGACATCGGTTCGACGTTCACCGACGAACAGTTCAGTGCGAACACCGACAAGACCGACCCGTGCGGTAAGCCGAATGCACGGTCGCAGTTCCCGCCGACGAAGGACATCGGTTCGGACGCGTCCGACAACAACCAGAACCTCTTCTTCGAGGAGGAGGTCTCGTTCTACGCGAACTCGTCGGACACCAAGAACGCGTTCCAGATCGCCGTCAACTCGGTGCAGACATGCAATCAGGGGACGATTGCCAACAGCGACGGAACCACGACACCGTTCACCGTCTCTGGCCTCACCGACGTGTCGTCGCAGGTCGGCGTGACCAAAGCGGTCGAGTTCACTGTGTCGACCAGTGACATCAAGGTGATCGAGGTGGCCGTGCGGTTGGACAACTGCGCCGCGGTGTTCGAGTTCGCCTTCCCGGCGAACTCGGGTCAGTCAGGGCAGCCGGACGAGATCGGCATCACCAAGCAAGGCGTCGACAAGCTCCTGAGCTGACCGCTCGCGGTCCCCGTCGTGCTCTACCGCGGTGCCGCACTCCGCAATCAGGCGGAGGCGGGTTCGCGCACCATTTCGTCGAGCCCGGCGGGGTCGGCGAACGACTCCGTCTTGCGCTTCGAGAACGCGATGGCCGCCAGCAGCACCGCAAGGGCGGCACCGGCGATGAGGTAACGAGCGTTGTTGTCCCGCATGCTGATGACCGCCGGCAGGATCAACAGCGAGACAAGGTTCATCACCTTGATGAGCGGGTTCAGCGCGGGCCCTGCGGTGTCCTTGAACGGGTCGCCGACGGTGTCGCCGATCACGGCAGCCTTGTGGGCCTCGGATCCCTTGCCGCCTTCGTGCCCGTCCTCGATGTACTTCTTGGCGTTGTCCCACGCGCCGCCGGAGTTGGACAAGAAGTTCGCCATCAACTGGCCCGTGAGGATGACCGCGGCGAGGAATCCGCCGAGAGCGAGGTAGTTGATGCCGAAGCCGATGATCACGGGAGTGAGCACTGCGAGCAGTGCGGGCGTGGCGAGCTCACGCAGTGAGGCGGTGGTGCAGATGTCGATGACCGGCGCGTAGTCGGGCTGCTTCTCACCCGACATGATCTTGCCGTCGGCGAACTGGCGGCGGACCTCTTGTACCACGACGCCGGCGGTACGGCCGACGGCGCGGATGGCGAGCGCCGAGAACATGAACGCGATCGAGCCGCCGATCAGCAAGCCGATGAACGTCTTCGGATCAGCAACGTTGATCTGCGTCGCCGCGTCGTGGAAGAGGTCACTGCCTTCCTTGCCGAGGTTGAGCTCGGACCCGATCGTCTCGATGTAGCTCGAGAACAGCGCGACGGCGGCGATGACCGCGGAGCCGATGGCGAAGCCCTTGGTGACGGCTTTCGTCGTGTTGCCCACGGCGTCGAGGTTCACCATGATCCGCTCGGGCTCGCCGTGGAACTCGCCCGACATCTCTGCGATGCCGGCGGCGTTGTCGGCGACGGGGCCGAAGGTGTCCTCGGACACGACAACGCCGGTGGTGGCGAGCATTCCCATGCCGGTGAGGGCAACGAGGTACAGCGAGAACTGGATGTTGCCGGCGCCGAGGGCGATGGCCACGCCGAGTGCCGCGGCGATGGCGAGGATGGCCCAGACCGACGACTCGAGCCCGGACGAGATGCCCGACAGGACCGTCGTGGCGGGGCCGGTGCGAGCCGACTCGGCGATCTCACGGACCGGCGCGCTCTCGGTCGATGTGAAGTATTCGGTGAGGCGGCTGACGACCTGGGCGAGCACGAGCCCGCTCACGACCGCGGCGAACACGCGCCACCCCGGGTTCGTCATGAGCGTGTGGACCGTGCCGTTCACGTGCTCGACGCCGCTGTCGTTGCCGACGTAGCCGATGGCAACGGCGAGGGTTCCGACCACGGTGAGGATGCCCGCCGTGAGGAAGCCGCGGTTGATCGGCGCCATCGCCGTCTTGTCCTTGTCGGTGGCTCGCACCGCGAAGACACCGACGATCGACGCCAGCACCCCGATGGCGCGGGCGATCAGCGGGAAGATGAGCCCGAGCACCCACTTCCTCGGGTCTTCGGGGTAGATCGACTTGAACGCCGATACGCCGAGGATGATCGACGCGACGAGTGTGACCTCGTAGCTCTCGAACAGGTCGGCAGCCATGCCCGCGCAGTCGCCCACGTTGTCGCCGACGTTGTCGGCGATGGTCGCGGGGTTGCGGGGGTCGTCCTCGGGGATGCCGGCTTCGACCTTGCCGACGAGGTCGGCGCCGACGTCGGCTGCCTTCGTGAAGATGCCGCCGCCCACGCGCAGGAATAGTGCGAGCAACGAGCCACCGAAGCCGAAACCGATGAGGATGGCCGAGCACGTGTTCTGGAAGATCATGATGATCGTCGTCGCCCCGAGAAGGCCGAGACCGACGGTGAACATGCCGGCTACGCCACCCGTGCGGAACGCCACGTGCAGCGCGTCGCGCAACGAACCCGTCTTGGCTGCGGCCGCGGTGCGCACGTTGCCTCGCGTCGCCAGGCTCATGCCGATGAAGCCGGTGAGGCCGGACATGAAGCAGCCGGCGATGAACGCAAGCGTGCGGAACAGGCCGCTCTGGGCCCGGCTCAGCGCCTCGGTGGGTCCGGTCACCGCGTCGCCGGGGTTGACCACCTTCGTCGAGGTGAGGAACACGATGATCGCGACCGGTACGAGGATCGCGAGGATCGTGCGGAACTGCCGCCGCAGATACGCCTGCGCGCCGTCTTGGATCGACTTCGCGATCGCGATCATGGTCGGCGTGCCCTCGTCCGCGGCGAGGACGCCGCGCATCAGGTAGACGCCGGTGACGAGGGCAAGGATGGCGGTGGCGGCGGAGAACAGCAGCCAGAACCACTCGGCACCGCCGAGCTCGAACTGCTGATAGCCGCCTTCCGCGGCCAGGACGTGCAACATCTCGCGTGGTCTCCCAGGGGTGGCGCGGGTCAGGTTTCAGACGGATAAAACCCGCACTTTGATAGTACGAACCCTGGCCCCGCTGCAAGCTTGGGCGCCGCGCGTCATCCGAGGGTTTCGGGTCAGGGGAGCGGGGGCGCCAGAGGGTGCAGGAGCAGGCTGCGGGTCAGGCCGTCGAGCACGCCGGTGGGCGGAACGCTCCACGCCCGTTGGAAGCCGAGGAGCGCGGCGGACGTCGCGGCGTCCCACTGTCCCGTCGCCGGTACCGCGAACCCGAGGCTCGAGAGCAGGACCTGCAACGACCGCACCTGACCGGGCGCGAGGTCGGCGACCGGCGCACTCGGCAGCGTGAACTGCGGTGCAGCCGTGAGCGTGTCCCATGTCGACTGGTCGGCGTGCTGCCACGACCAGAACGACACCCCGATCGCACCGTGCGCGTCGGCCGTCGAGATGAAGCGCTGGATCTCGTCGGGCGTGGGCGGACCGGGCCTTCCGCCCTCGAGCGATCCGTCGTACGCCTGGCCGATGGGGATGATCGGCTTGCCGAACTGCGCGAGGTAATCGATGGCGCCGGCGACGTCGGTGTCGGGTTGGCGGTTCAACCAATAGACCATCGGCGCGACTGCGTCGAACGGACCCAGGAGCTGCGCGTACGGGTACACCGCCTGCATCAGGTCCGACGGGCGGGGAACGGTTGCGATCAACGGATAGCCGGCACCGACCTGTGCCCGCAGCTCGTTCGCATACGCGGCGGCGTTGTCGGCGCTGAGGGCCACGCCTTCTGACTGTGTCTCGATGTCGGGGCTGAATCCGTCGATGCGCTGGCCATCAGGCGTCGTGTAGCGGATGGCGGCGACGGCCCGCGCCACGTCGCCGTCGACGTCGGTGAAGTACGGGAAGTCCCACCCGTACACGCGCAGGCCGGCTGCGTGCGCCGCGGGGAGCAACTGATCGAGGAACGGGCCGCCGGTGAAGCCATCAACCGACGAACCCATCCGCACGTACACGTGGGTGAGTCCGGTGGCCGTGGCCCGAGCGACCATGGCCGCGACGTTGCCGCCCTCGACCTGGTCCGGCTCCCAGATCCACATGCCCTTGCCGACCGGCAGCGCGCCGCGGCTCAATACCGGCACCACGGGCGTCGGCGGTTGCGCGGCGACCGCCTGCACCGTCGGCTGGGGCGGCGCGACAGCGGGCTGCGGTGTGGCCGCGGCAGGGCCGGGCGCGCCCGATACGGCCGCGGATTCATGCACCGGCGCGGTGTGGCTCACGGTCGCACTCGCTTCACGGATGCGGACATCCGCGCTCGCATGGCCACCGACGACCGACGCGGCCGCGAGCCCGGTCACGAGGAGCAGCAGCATCGTCGGACGAACCAGGCGTTCCTGCAGAACCGCACCGTGGCGATCGTCGAGCGTTCGCGCCCAACGGCGCAGTCGCAGCCAACCGGTGAGGGACTGCGCCCTCGCTTCGGAGAAGCTGCGACGGAGAGCGGCGGAGGATGGCATGGATTCGTGTCCCACGAGGGCCATCGCTGCGAGTCCTCACGCAGCACCCCCCGAGTGCCCATGTGGTTCGCCATGCCGGGCCGCGGCTCCTGCCGCGAGCGTGGTTCAGGGGATGGTTCAGATCGTGTAGCGGGCGCGCAGGGCGAGGTCGGAATCGGCGTACTGGGTGAGCGCCGGCTGCGATGCGACCCGGGGGTACACGGCCAGCGCCCGGTACGCCCCCGAGTCGATGCGGCGGGGCAGGTACTGGTCGATGGCGACGTACTTCGCGAGCCACGCGTCGAACGCGGCCGGGTCCTCGGCATCGGCGGCCGGTAGTTCGTCGAGCAGGCGATCGAAGCTCGTGTGGTTGAAGGCGAGCGCGTGCGTGCACGTCATCCCACTCGGCTCCTGCAAGACCGAACTCCCCTCGACGAAGGGGAACGAGCGGCCGTGCGGACACCCGCCGAGATAGACGATGTCCCACTCGTGGGTCGCGAGCTCGTCTACGGCCGTGCCCAGCACGTCGATGGTGGAGTCGAGGAACACCGCGTCGTCCTCGATGACCAGCACGTTGGCGTAGCCGCGGCGCTGAGCCTCGGCGATCATCGCTCGGAACGACAGCGCCACGCCCCGATGGTGGTTGTCCGGTGTGTCGACCGCGGGGAAGCGCTCGACCCGCCACCCGATGTCGAGCATGCCGAAGCGCTGGCTCATCGTCTCCCAGCGATCCGTAGCGCGGTCGAGGTTGAGACAGAAGACGGCGTCGAAGAAGGTGAACGGGCTGGCGAGTTGGCGCTCGGTCTGCTCCAGGATGATCTCGGCGCGCTCGGGATCCTCGACGTGGTCGCGGAAGTGCGCCTCCATCGGCGCGGCGTCCCAATCCAGCTCGCCCCATCCGATGCGGTAGTTGCGCACGCGGTCCTCCCACGTCGGCCGGTAGGGAGGTCCACCGGGACGCGCGAAGCGGTGCGTCCATGCGAGCGCCGGCAGGCACAGCACCCGCCCGCCGTTGCGGCGCACCTTCTCGTGGAGGTAGCCCTCCTCACCACCGAATCCCCGGAAGCGTGGGTTGAGCCCGGGCCACGCCTCCCGCCGGCAGGCGAAGACGCCGAGCCCTTGCATCTCGATCTCGAACGGGGGGCCGTCGGGATCCTTGGCACGATCGTCCGTGTCCCATCGCCCGTACATGCCGCCGCCCCATGTCGCCGACAAGTGTGAACCGATGACGCTCTCCAGACGGTCGTCGACGAGAGGCCCTTGCACCAGGTCGCGCGACGTGGGATTGGCATCGAAGAAGTCGAGTAGTGCGCGGACCGCGCCCGCGCGTAACAAGACGTGCGAGTCGAGGCACAGCACGATGTCCGCGTCCGCGTTGCGGAAGATCAGGTCGCGGGCTGCAGTGCTGCGGTAACCCCGGAACGGGAAGTAGCGCAGGTGCGGAATGCGTGAGTCCAGGCCCTTGAGGTCCCCGCTGGCGGGACCCTCGGGATGGTTGTCGAGTACGAGGAACGAGACCTCGTCGAGCACCTCCGGGTGGTACATGCGCAGCGACTGGACCGTGAAGTACACGCCGTCGAAATCGTCGAACGTCGCCATGCCGATGCACAGCCGGCGGTGCTCGCCCGGTGGCGTCGCGTCCGGGACCGCGCTGGTCGCTTCGTCTTGTTCCTTCAGCTGCCGGGTGAGGTCGTCCAGCAGTTGCCGCGCATTCGACATGAGGCCCCTACCATGCCAGGCCGATGGAACCCACCACCGCGGATCGCCCGGCTCGAGCCGACGGGCTCGAAGTCAACGACGTGTCCGACGGGCTCGTGCTGTACCAGCAAGATCCGGAGCGCGTGCACTACCTCAACAACACGGCGTCGCTGGTGTTCGAGCTGTGCGATGGCCGGCGTTCTCCCGACGAGATCGCGACGTTGCTGCGCGAAGCGTTCACGCTCGAGCGGCTGCCGATCGAAGAGGTGGCTTCGTGCATCGACGAGCTGCGCGGCCAAGGAGTCATCCGATAGCGCTGCAGTTCCAGCTGCTCTGGCATCGCGTCACCATCGACAACTCGTCGGCCGCCATCGCCGACGAGTTGCGCTACCTGGTGCAGCACGCTGACCAAGCGATCGCGCCGACGATGTCGATGCGCTACGAAGTGCGCGAACGCGCGACCGCGACCGGCTTCGTCGTGTTCGAGCAAGGTGACGAGCTGTCGGTGGAGAGCGACGCCGTGTCGGTGCTCGACACGCTGTACCGCCGCATCCATCAGCGTGCCTTCGAGTTCGCGTCACTCCAGGGATGGGTGCGCATGCATGGCGCGGTGGTCGACGTCGATGGCCATCGGGTGCTGCTCGTCGGTGCGTCCGGCGTGGGCAAGTCAACGCTCGTGTTGCGGCTGCTGTTCGACGGTGCCGCCGTCCATGGCGACGAGAGCGCACTCGTACACGACGGCCACGTGCTCGCGGTGCCGCGACCGTTGCACCTGAAACCCGGAGTGGACGACCTCGTGCCCGAGATGGCGCCGTTCATGGCGAGCCTGCCGTGTCTCGACGCGGACCCGCCGGTACGCGCCTTCGATCCGACGACCGCAGGGCTGCCGTGGCGCATCGACGAGACGAGGCTCGACGATCTCGTGCTCGTCGAGCGCGCCCACGGTGGCTGGTCGAGCCTCGAACCTGCCGGCGCCGCCGCGTCGATGCCCGAGATCGTCGAACAGGTCTTCCCCAATCAGGAGTCGCGCGCGGCCGTCATACGTGAGGTGGCGGCCGTGCTGCGCACGGCGAAGTGCTGGCGCCTACGACTGGGTGATGTGGCCGAGGCGGCGGGGTTGCTGGAGTCCATCGGTGCGGCGAGTTAATGTTCGCCGACCTGGGCGGGAGAGAGGACATCACCACGTGAGCGACGAGCGCGCGGATTCACTCAGCGACAGCGTTGGCGACAGCCGGCGATCCTTCGTCAAGAAGCTGGTCGTCGGTGGCTTTGCCGTCCCGGTCGTTACGACCTTCGCGGCGTCGGGTATCACGTCGGCGTACGCGCAGACCGCCAGCAGCAGCGGCGCGGTGGAAGCAACCACCACGAGCGCGCCGGCGACGACCGTGCCTACGACAACTGCCGCGCCGACCACGACGGCGGCACCGACCACGACCACGACGACCACGACGTCCACGTCGGAAGTTCCGGGGTAACGACACTTCCGTCCATCCGGGTTCTCGCCGACCTGCTCGCAGTCGATCAACGGGCGGTCGAGCCTCCGGACAACTCGCAGTGGCAGGGCGTCCTGGATCTCGCCGCGTCCGAGCTGTTGCTCCCCGCGCTGTGGCGCGCCGCGGAGGATCGGCAGTGGTTCACCCGGCTGCCCGATGATGCGCTCGTCGCGGTCGAGGCCCGTCTGCACCGCGGCACGACCTCGCCGACGTTGCTGCTCCAGCGGGCCTACGACGACAACGCGGTGCGCACTCGCGAGCTGCTGGTAGAGGGCGACGCGATCGCCCGAGCGCTGGCCGAGGCCGGCATCACGTATGTGCCGCTCAAGGGTTGGCACACGATCCTCGACGGTTGGTGGAACGATCCGGCGACGCGCGTGCTGCGCGACCTCGACGTGCTGGTGCCCGAAGCTGACGCGCCTCGTGCGCTCGACGTGCTCACTCAGGCCGGCTTCGCACCCATCGACGAGCCCCTCGACGACTACGCGGACCACCAGCTGCCGGCGATCGCGTCGCCGCGCCACCCGCTGTCGGTCGAGATCCACACCGCGCTTGCCGTCAGCCGCTGGCGTGAGGTGCTGCCTGCGGCCGATGTGCTGGCGGCGGCTCGCGGAGGGCGGATGTCGACGACGCACGCCGTCATCCACTCGATCGTGCATGCGGAGCTGCACGACGAAGCGCATCTCCTGCGCCATCTCCCGCTGCGGGCGCTGCACGAGCTGGCGGTCGTGGCGCAGTCCGCAGCGGCGTCGGCCATCGACTGGGACGAGGTGCGATCACGGTTCGGTCGTGCGGGACGTCGAGCCTCCGCCGCCCTCGATGCCCATCTCGGCTCGGCCCGATCACTCTTCGGTGCACAGGTCCCCGCGAGGAGCGCGCCGAGCTCGTCAGCGCGAGTGCGCGCCCACCTCGCGCTGTGCCAGCTCGAGCTCGTCAGCCCTCGCGCCGCGCGTGCCTACCGGGCGACAGTCTTTGTCCCGCGGGCCTGGGGCGAGGCGCGACTTCACCGTCTCTACGGCGACGGCAACGTGTGGCGATTGCGAGCGCGCCATGTACGGCGACGACTCAGGTTCGGGAGACCAGCCGGCGGTTCTTGATCTTGGCCTTGAGGTAATCGCGGTTCATCAACGCGATGTAGTCGATCGAGATCGACTTCGGGCAGGCGGCCTCGCACTCGGCGTGATTGGTGCACGAGCCGAAGTACTCCTCCATCGTGTCCACCATCGCCTCGACGCGGCTGAAGCGCTCAGGCTGTCCCTGCGGCAGCAGGTTGAGATGCGACACCTTCGCCGAGGTGAAGAGCTGGCCCGCGCCGTTCGGACACGCGGCGACGCACGCGCCGCAACCGATGCACGCAGCGGCGTCGAATGCCGCGTCCGCCACCGGCTTCGGCACCGGCACGAGATTGGCGTCCTGCGCCGACCCCGGTGTCACGGTGATGAACCCCCCTGCCTCGATGATGCGGTCGAGGGCGCTCCGGTTGACGACGAGGTCCTGCACGACCGGGAAGGCCGCGGCGCGGAACGGCTCGACGTTGATCACGTCACCGTCTTCGAACTTGCGCATGTGCAACTGGCACGTCGCCGTACCGCGCTCGGAGCCGTGGGCTTTGCCGTTGATCATCATCCCGCACGAGCCGCAGATGCCCTCGCGACAGTCGTGCTCGAACGCGATCGGCTGTTCGCCCTCCGTGACGAGTCGGTCGTTGAGCACGTCGAGCATCTCGAGGAACGACATGTCGGCGTTCACGTCGGGCACGTCGTAGGTGACCATGCCTCCCGGTTGATCCGGTGCGGCTTGGCGCCAGACGTTGAGGGTGATGTGCAGGTTGCCGGCGGACACTTACTTGTAACTCCTCTGCGCGAGGTGGACGTACTTGAAGTCGAGGGCTTCCTTGTGCAGCACGGGTTCGCCGCCGGTGTGCTCCCACGCCGCCGCGTACGCGAAGTTGTCGTCGTCGCGCATCGCTTCACCGTCCTCGGTCTGGTGCTCGACGCGGAAGTGGCCGCCGCATGACTCTTCGCGATGCAGCGCGTCGTGCACGAGCAACTCCGCGAGCTCGAAGAAGTCGGCGACGCGCCCTGCCTTCTCCAGCGACTGGTTCAGCGTGTCGGCCGAGCCGAGCACGCGGAGGTCCTTCTCGAACTCGTCGCGCAGCGGCGGGATGTCGCTCAGCGCCTTCTCGAGACTCTGTCGCGAACGGGCCATGCCGCAGTTGTCCCACATGATGCGGCCGAGCTCGCGGTGGAAGTGGTCGACGGGCTGCGTGCCGTTGATTCCGAGCAACCGGCTCGTGCGATCGCGGACCGCTTGCTCCGCCTGCCGGAAGACGGGGTCCTCGCTCGGAACGGCGGGCTGGCCGAGCAGGCCGGCGAGGTAGTTGGGCACGGTGTACGGGAGCACGAAGTAGCCGTCGGACAGCCCTTGCATGAGCGCCGACGCACCGAGCCGGTTGGCGCCGTGATCGGAGAAGTTCGCCTCGCCGGCGACGAAGCAACCCGGCACCGTCGACTGCAGCTCGTAGTCGACCCACAGCCCACCCATCGTGTAGTGGATGGCGGGGTAGATGCGCATCGGCATCTTGTACGGATCGTCGTCGCTGATGCGCTCGTACATCTCGAAGAGGTTCCCGTAGCGCTCCTCGATGGCGTCGCGGCCGAGGCGGCCGATGGCGTCGCTGAAGTCGAGGTACACGCCGTTCTTCAGCGGGCCGACGCCGCGACCCTCGTCGACGACGGCCTTGATCGCACGCGACGCGACATCCCGAGGCACGAGATTTCCGTACGAGGGATAGCGGCGTTCGAGCACGTAGTCGCGCTCGCCCGTCGGAATCTGATCGGGCGTGCGCGGGTCGTCCATTTGCTGAGGAACCCACACGCGGCCGTCGTTGCGCAGCGACTCGGACATCAACGTGAGCTTCGACTGGAAGTCGTCGCTCGCCGGGATGCAGGTCGGGTGGATCTGGGTGAAGCACGGGTTGGCGAACAGCGCGCCACGGCGGTGGGCGCGCCAGATGGCCGTCGCGTTCGACGCCTTCGCGTTGGTCGACAGGTAGAAGACGTTGCCGTACCCGCCGGTGGCGAGAATGACCGCGTGCGCGTTGTGGCTCGTGACGGCGCCGGTGTGCAGGTTGCGCACGACGATGCCGCAGGCGCGCCCGTCCTTGACGACGAGGTCGAGCATCTCCGAGCGCGGGTAGATCGTGACGGTGCCGGCGCCGACCTGGCGAGCGAGCGCCTGGTAGCAGCCGAGCAGTAACTGCTGGCCGGTCTGGCCTCGTGCGTAGAAGGTGCGGGACACCTGCGCGCCGCCGAAGCTGCGGTTGTCGAGCAGGCCGCCGTACTCACGGGCGAACGGCACTCCTTGCGCGACGCACTGGTCGATGATGTCGACCGAGATCTGCGCGAGTCGGTAGACGTTCGCCTCGCGGGCGCGGTAGTCGCCGCCCTTCACGGTGTCGTAGAAGAGGCGGTAGATCGAGTCGCCGTCGCCCTTGTAGTTCTTGGCGGCGTTGATGCCGCCTTGCGCGGCGATCGAGTGCGCACGGCGCGGCGAGTCGTGGAACGTGAACGCGTGGACGTCGTAACCGAGCTCGCCGAGCGTTGCCGCCGCGGCGCCGCCGGCGAGGCCGGTACCGACGACGATGACCTTGAAGCGGCGGCGGTTGTGCGGCGCGACCAGCTTCATGTCGAACTTGTGCTGGTCCCACATCGCTTCGATGGGGGTGTCCGGCACCCTGGGGTCGAGAAGCGGATCGCTCGCGCCCGTCTGCAGGGACGCCGGACCGTCGAGGGTGCTCGTCACTTCTGCCCTCCTTCCTTCTCGTGCTGCGCGACGACGACGTCACGCTGGTGCTGATCGAAGGACAGGACCTTCGTCTGCACCAGGATCGGGAAGCTGCAGTTGCCGATCACGATCACGGCCGCGAACGTCCGCGCGAAGTAGATGCGCCACCTGTTGAAGCGAGGGTTGTTCCATCCGAGGCTCTGGAAGAGGCTCCAGGCTCCGTGGAAGATGTGAACGCCGAGCGCGATGTTGGCGACGATGTAGAGGATCGCGACGGGTACTCGCTCGAAGCTCGCCACCATGTTGTTGTAGGGGTCGCCGCGCACGAAGTCCGGGTTGGCGACGCCCCACGTGAGGTCGGCGAGGTGCCAGGCGAGGAAGAGGATGACGATGATGCCCGTCCACCGCATGGTGCGTGACGCGAAGTTGGCGGCGACGTAATCGCGCTTTGTCGTGTAGTGGTCTGGACGAGCGCGGTGATTCATCTTGGTCAGCACGTACGCCGCGTGCATGTGCAGGGCGAAGGCGACGATGAGCCCGATGCGGACCATCCACAGCACGAACGTGCGGGGCGCGAACGGTACGAGCACCTCGCGCAGGAATTCGCCGTAGTCGTCGACCTCGAGCGGGCCGAGGTAGGCCTTGAGGTTGCCGATCATGTGACCCAGCACGAACCCGAGCAGAACGATGCCGGTGATCGCCATCACGTACTTCTTGCCGACCGCTGACCGGTAGAACTCGAGGGGCCACGCCGCCCGTCGCTTCGTCGCTCCGTTCACGGACCGGGTCGGCGCGCTACTGAGGTCCTGCTGCGTCGTCACCATGCCGTCACCATGTCGTCACCATCGTTTTCGGACGCTACCCCGACACGCCGTGACCAGCGGAAATTGCCCATACGAGTCGCGGATGCCGCCGTTCGTCCGCCTCGATGACCGCGGGGTCATCACATGTGCGCCGCCGCACAAGAGTTCAGGGGCGCGGGCGGACGGAGGTCTCGTACGCGTTCGTGGCGTTGACGGGGCCTTCGAGGGTGAGCGCGAGCGTGAGTGGTCCGGTGCAGTCAGGGGTGACCGCTTGCAGCGTGCCCACCCGGACGCACGTGTCGGCGCCGACCTCTCCGGTGAACCGCCACTGGTGGCTCCCACCGGTCCACGCGAGGCGCGCGGTCACCACACATCCGGCGAGCTCGTGACGCAGGTCCGACACGACGTGTATGTCGAGCGCGAGCGCGTCCCCTGGACGGACCGACGCCGGCAGTCGATCCGCAACCACGATCACGGGCTGGCAGGCGTCGGCGAGCGCGCCGTACGCGAGCTTCGGTTGCCGGTCGTGGCCGAGCACCGCCCACGTCACCGCGGGCATCCCGTCGGCGAAGCAGAACTGTGCGAAGCCGCCCGTCGGTCGGTACTTCAACCGGCGCAGCGTCTCGATGTGGTGCTTCACGACCCGCGCTTGGTACCGCTGCGTCGCCGTGCGCCACTCGTCGAACGTCGCGCTCTCCGCCGGCGGCACGTAGCGATCGAACTGTCGCTTCTGCAGCGCGTGGCGCCGGCCGAGCATCTCCCAGTCGAGATCGGGCCAGCGCGCCGGCTCGCAGAAGGACGCGTCGGCCGGCACCGCTTGCGCGCCGAACTCGGTCACGAACCGAGCCATGCGCGGCACCGTCGCGCACAGACGTGGGAAGTCGCGCTCGTCGCCCCAGTACCAACCGAAGTACAAGTGGCTGTCGGTGCCATCGAGCTGTGGAGGATGGGGGAGCACCCCCGAGTGCGCGATCACGGGTCGCGAGCCGTCCGCCTGCTCGAGCGCCCGCTTGATCGAACGGTCCAGGATCGACTTGTTCCACGTCGGCAGCACCTGCGCCGCCAGCGCGGCGCCACCGGTGGCGGCGCCGATGTCGCCCCCCGGATCGATGTCGATCGCCATTGGCTCGTTGTGGCCGCACCAGATCGCGATGGACGGATGGTGCCCGAGCACCTGCACCGCGGCGCGCGCCTGGTGCACGGCCTGCTTGCGGATGCCACGGGCGTAGCCCCACTGCAACGGCATGTCCTGCCACACCAGCAGCCCTGCTTCGTCCGCCGCGTCGTAGAGCTCGGGACGCGTGACATGCGCGTGGATGCGCAACAGATCGAGTCCCGCCTGCTTCGCGAGCTGCACGTCGCGCGCCAGCTCGTCCGCCGTCGCCTCCGCGAGCGCCATGCGCGTCGGCCCTTGGTTGGAGCCCTTGAGAAAGAGCCGCTCACCGTTGACGGAGCAGATCCAGTTGTCGAGCTCGACACGGCGCAGTCCGGTCCGCACTGCACGCCGGTGGCTCAGGTCGTTGTCGACCCACACCTCGACGACGGCGTCGTGCAACGGCTGGGGTCCGAGCGCCCACGGCCACCACAGCGCGGGACGATCGATGGTGACGGTCCACTCGACGTGGTTCTCACCGGCGGCCAGCGACTGCTCGAGCTCGTGATCGACCGAGCCGACCGACGAACGCACGCGCACGACGCGTGGCTCGAGCGTTTCGAGGTTGGCGCGAAACACGACGACGGCGCGTGCCTCGGTTGCGTCCCGGCACAGCACACGCATGTCGCGGATGCGAACAACTCCGGTGTGATCGAGGCGCACCGCCCGCCAGATGCCGCCCGGGTTCCAGTCCGGGTCGAGACAGTCCCAGTGCTGGAACACGCCCGTGAGGTTGCGCTTGGCGGACTTGTCGGTCTGCGCCGCGCACGTGAGGTCGACCGCCAGGGTGTGCTCGGCGCGGCCGGCGACGTGCTCGCTGACCTCGAACGTGTGCGGAAGGAAGTAGCCCTCGGTGTCGCCGAGGTAGTTGCCGTCGAGCCAGACGTCGCCTTGGTAGAACAGCCCGTCGAACGTGAGCCACGTGCGCGTCTGGCCGTCCGGGCGCGACTGCTCGAAGCTCGTGCGATAGAGCAACGGTCCGTCGCTGTCCGCGAACGCAGGCACCGAGCGCCAGTGCCCCGGCACCGGGATGTCCTCCCAACCGCCGTCGTCGAAGGCGGGCTCGGTGAACTCACGCCGCAGCTCCTCGGTGGCGGGAGCCGCCTTCCAGAGGCCACCGAGCTCGACCGGCATCAGTGCACGTTGCCGCTGAGCGTTGCCTGAACCTTGTAGTTGCCTGTGCCGTCCGGCGTGAACGTGATCTGGTAGGTGCCGCTGTCGAGGGTAACGGCTGGGCCCGTCGCCACACTGCGATCGTGACGCTCGACCGTGAGCGCGCCCTCGAACACGACCTTGCCCTGGCCGGACACCTGCACCGTGCCGTCGGGCAATGGCGCCGACGCGCTGCCACGGAACTCGACGCGGCTGTCGGGAGTGGCGCTGAACGTGACCTTGTCGGCGGGTTGTCCCAAGCCACCTGTCGCGACGGCCACTGGTGTGTCGAGCGTGTAGGTGCCGGGGGTGAAGCCGTGAGGTTGACCGTCGAGCGTCACGCGGGCGCCGCCAGCGGCGATGTCGAGTGAAACCGGCGCGAGCAGCAACGATCCGCCGTTACCGCTGAGCTCGAATGGACGACCGGCGTTCCACTCGATCGAGGACGGCTGACCGTTGACCTGGATCGCGCTGATCGTGGCGCCCGATCCTTCGCCTCGTTGCGGGGTCGTGATCTCGAGCGGGGTGGCGAGCGCGCTGACCACTGCGCCCTCGAGGTGCGCGGCGCCGACCGACCCGCTCACGAGGACCTGACCGGCGGCGGGAACGGGAGCGTCCGCCGCGATGGTCGAACCCGGCACCGCCGTGAGGACGCCACCGTTGTCACTGCCCTTCGTGTGGGTCGCGTCGTCCCACACGTGATACGCGACCGCAGTACCGCCGGCCACGACGGCAACGACCGCGAACAATCCGATGAAGTACTTCACGACACCGAAGATGATGGCCTGCCGCCGTGGCCGAGGGGGAACCGGCTGGCTCCGCCCGGTAGGTTGGCGCCCATGTCTCGTCCCGCAACGCTCGGTCAATTGCGCGAGTCCGGCTGGCAATCGGTCCCCGTCAAAGAAGAGATCCGCCGTAACGCGATCACGAAGATCCAAGAGGGTGCGCCGTTGTTCCCGGGTGTCCTCGGTTACGAGGACACGGTCCTCCCACAGCTCGAGAACGCGCTGCTCGCCGGGCACGACGTGATCTTCCTCGGCGAGCGCGGCCAGGCGAAGACCCGCATGATCCGTTCACTGGTCGCACTGCTCGACGAGTGGTCGCCGGTGATCGCCGGCTCCGAGATCAATGACGACCCGTACGAGCCGGTGTCGAAGTACGCGCGTGACCTCTTGCGCGAACACGGTGACGACACCGCGATCGAGTGGGTGCACCGTGACACCCGCTTCGGCGAGAAGCTGGCGACGCCCGACACATCGATCGCCGACCTCATCGGCGAAGTCGATCCGATCAAGGTCGCAGAGGGTCGGTACCTGTCCGACGAGCTCACCCTGCACTACGGGCTCGTCCCGCGCACGAACCGCGGCATCTTCTCGATCAACGAGTTGCCCGACCTCGCCGAGCGAATCCAGGTCGGCTTGCTGAACGTGCTCGAAGAGCGCGACGTGCAGGTGCGCGGCTACAAGATCCGCCTGCCGCTCGACGTGCTGCTGGTCGCGTCGGCCAACCCGGAGGACTACACCAACCGCGGCCGCATCATCACGCCACTGAAGGACCGGTTCGGTGCGCAGATCCGCACGCACTACCCGCTCGACGTCGAGACCGAGGTCGCGATCGCGAAGCAGGAGGTGCGCCCGCTCGAGGCACCCGGCGTCCGCGTGTCGGTGCCCGAGTTCATGACCGAGATCGTGGCGACGCTGTCACATCTCGCCCGCGCCAGCGCGCACATCAACCAGCGGTCCGGCGTGTCGGTGCGTCTCACCGTGTCGAACTCGGAGACTTTGGTCGCCAACGCCACCCGTCGAGCGCTGCGTCACGGCGAGAAGGAGGTCGTGCCGCGCGTGAGCGACCTCGATGCGCTGGCGTCGTCGACCGCGGGCAAGGTCGAGATCGAGGCGCTTGAAGAAGGTCGCGACGAGCAGATCATCGAGCACCTGTTGCGCAGCGCCGTCCTCACCGTCTTCAAGGAGCGCATCGGCACCGAGACGGTTCGTGACGTGATCGCCGCGTTCGACGGCGGCACCATCGTGCACGCCGGCGACGATGTCGTGTCCGCCGACGAGGCGAAGCTGGTGTCCGACATCCCGGCACTGCGCCAGCCCGTGACCGCGCTGACCGGCGGCGACGAGTCGCCCGCGGCCGTGGCCAGCGCCGTCGAGTTCGTGCTCGAAGGGCTCCACCTGAGCAAGCGCCTCAACAAGGACGCCGTCGGCTCCCGCGCCACCTACCGCGCCCGAGGCTGAGCGCCGACGGACGTCCGCGGCCGAATGTTGGACCCGGAGTTGCTCAGCGGGCGGCGGACTCGATGACTTCGATCGAGTCGCGCGCGCTGCGGTCCCGGTCGAACAGACCGAACCTCACGTCGTAGCCGCGCAGCCACTCGTAATTGTCGACGGCAGTCCAGTGGAAGAACCCGCGCACGTCGATGCCGTCGTCGACGGCGCGCTCGACCTCGCCGAGGCACTCGCGTAGGTACGTCGCCCGCCAGTCGTCGTCGTCGGTGCCGATGCCGCACTCGTCGATGAGGATCGGCCGATCGGGATGGTCCTCGGCGAGACGATGCAGCACCTCGCCGAGCCCCGCGCTCCACGGTGCGTAGCCCATCGGACCGACCTTGGCGTCGGCCGGGTAGGGCTCGAACGCACCGTCCGGTCCCACGGACAGCGCGGCGTAGTACGAGAAGCCGATGAGGTCGAACGGCTCGAGCAGCTCTGGTTCCGCCCACGAGCTCCAGATCGTGTCGTCGACACGCGCCGCGCGCGACCGCGCTTCGGGTGACGGGTCCGCGGCGTACACGGGCGACAGATTGTGAATCGTCGCGACGGGTGCGCCGGCGCCACGCAAGAGGCGGGCGGCGTCGCGGTTGGCGCGGTGGATGTTGCGCAGGACGGTGTGGAAGTCGTCGGCATCGCGGCGGCCGGGTGGGAACTGTCCGGACAGAAAGGCGGCCAGCGCGTACGCCACCGGTTCGTTCACCGGCTTCCAACCGAACACGAGGTCCCCGAACGTCTCGGCGCAGAAGTCGACGTGCCGCGGCCACCAGTAGCTGGCCGCTTTCGCATCGCGGAAGCCACCGAGATCGTCACCGAACCACCCGGGCAGTGTGAAGTGGTGCAAGCACACCCACGGTTCGATCCCGGCGGCGCGGGCCGCGACCAAGATGGCGCGGTAGTGCTCGATGGCGTCGCTGTCGCGCTCGTTCTGTCGGGGCTCGATGCGCGCCCAGTCGATCGAGAGGCGGTGATGGGTGAGGCCGTGGTCGGCGAGGAGTGCGAAGTCCTCCTCGTAGCGGGTCGAGAACCCGTTGCCGTCGCCCGAGGGTGGTGCCTTGCCCAGCCGCTCCCAGCGAGCCCAGTCCGACGCTGGTGCGGCGCCCTCGCACTGCGTGGCGGAAGCGCCGGTGCCCCACCAGAAGCCCTCGGGCCAAGTCACGCCGCGACGCTACCGGTAGCCTCCGGTCATGTCCCTTTGGCGCACGCCCGCTCCGAAGTTCCGGTACTCACGGTGGGACGGAACCCAATCCGGGTTCGACATCGACGCCGACTCGGTGTTCGGCGAGATCACCGACGACCTCCTGTACCACGGTGACCTCAATGCCGCGCTTCGGCGGTTGATGCAGTCCGGCTTCCGCGACCGCAACGGCGAGCGCGTCCAGGGCATGCGCGAGCTGATGGAGAAGCTGCGCCGCCGGCGCCGCGACGAGCTCGAGCGCTATGACCTCGGTGGCGTCTACGACGACATCGCGCAGGAGCTGCGTGACGTCGTCGACTTGGAACGCAAAGGCCTCGACGAGCTGCAGCAGGAAGCACGCGAGTCAGGGGATCAACGCCGGCAGGAGATCACCGACCAGGTCACGCAGGACCGGAACATGCAACTCGACATGCTTCCGCCCGACCTCGCGGGCCAGGTGCGCGAGTTGCAGCAGTACGAGTTCACCTCGACCGAGGCGCGCGAAAAGTTCGAGCAGTTGATGGAGCAACTCCGCGACGAGCTGGCGAAGAGTTACTTCAACCAGATGTCCGGCGCGATGCAGAACGTGTCACCCGAAGACATGGCGCGCATGAAGGACATGTTCGCCGAGCTCAACAACTTGCTCGAGATGCGCAACCGCGGTGAGGACACGCAGCCGGCCTTCGAGGACTTCATGCAGCGCTACGGGGACTTCTTCCCCGAGAACCCGCAGACGCTCGACGAGCTGCTCGAGATCATGGCGCAACGCATGGCCGCGATGCAGAGCATGCTCAACTCGATGACGCCCGAGCAGCGGGCGCAGTTGCAGGGCTTGGCCGAGCAGCTCCTCGAGGACATGGACCTGCGCTGGCAGGTCGACCAGCTGTCGGGCCACCTGCAGCAGCTCTTTCCCCAGATGGGCTGGGACCGCAAGTACAACTTCCAAGGACAGGATCCGCTCGGTTTCGCGGAGGCCGCCTCGCTGATGCAGGACCTCGGCGACATGGACCAGCTCGAGAACCTCCTGCGGGGCGCGACGAGTCCGGGCGCGTTGGCCGAGGTCGACGTCGACCGGGCCCGCGAGCTGCTGGGCGACGACGCCGCCAGCAGCCTCGATCGCATGAGCGAGCTGGCGAAGATGCTCGAGGACGCCGGACTCATCGAAAACCGCGAGGGCCGCTACGAGCTCACGCCGCGCGGCATCCGCAAGATCGGGTCCAACGCATTGTCGGACCTGTTCAAGAAGCTGAGCCGCGATCGCATGGGTAGCCACGTGCTCGAGAAGACCGGCGCCGGCCACGAGCGCGCGTACGACACGAAGCCGTACGAGTTCGGCGACCCGTTCAACCTCCACATCGAACGAACCGTGCGCAATGCGATCACCCGCACCGGCAAGGGCACCCCGGTCCACTTGTCCCCGGACGACTTCGAGATCGAGCGCACCGAGCACCTCACGAAGACGAGCACCGTGCTGATGCTCGACCTGTCGTTGTCGATGCCGATGCGTGACAACTTCCTCGCCGCCAAGAAGGTGGCGATGGCGCTGCACTCGTTGATCAGCTCGCAGTTCCCGCGCGACTACCTCGGCATCGTCGGGTTCTCGTCAGTGGCCCGGGAGTTGAAGCCCGAAGATCTGCCCGAGGTCTCCTGGGACTTCGTCTACGGCACGAACATGCAACACGGCTTCATGCTCAGCCGCCGCATGCTCGCCCGCCAAGGCGGCACGAAGCAGATCATCATGATCACCGACGGCGAACCGACCGCTCACTTCGAGCCGGGGATGAGCGAGCCGTTCTTCAGCTACCCGCCCGTGCGCGAGACGGTCGACGCAACCTTGCGCGAAGTGGCGCGCTGCACCCGTGAAGGCGTGCGCATCAACACGTTCATGCTCGACGCGACGAGTTATCTGAAGGCGTTCGTCGAGAAGCTCACGCAGATGAACGGCGGCCGCGCCTTCTTCACCACACCCGAGACCTTGGGCGACTACGTGTTGGTCGACTTCGTCGAACATCGCACGCAACGCCGAGGCAGCCGCGCCCCACGCTGACCCGGCTCTTTCTGGTGAGGTGGCGGAGCCGATAACTCGGGCCGGGATGGCGGGAATGGCGGGGATGGCTCGGGGCCGTGCCGAGGCACGACCCCCAACCGAGCCAACTCCCTCCAGAGGAGTCCGGTGCTACGAGATTCCAGTGCAGTCGGACGCGTCGCAGCTGACGACCGCGTTGTCGCCGTCTTGCACTGCGATGGGGTGCGAGCGTGTCGTGTCGGCGGCGCCGATGCCCGTGTCGCCGCTCTGCGTGGTCGGGAAGACCTCGTCGATCTGGACGGTGTACGTGCCGGCCGGCAGGTCGCGGAACACGGTCGATCCGTCCGCCAAGGACTGCGTCGTGCCGAGCTCGACCAGCGTCGCGGTCGCCGTCTCGCCGTCGTGAGGCTGGAACTTCACGGTGATCGTCGCCGGTGGTAGCGGGGCGGTGGTGGTCGTCGTCGCGGCGTGGTGCACGGTCGGCGCCTGCGCGTTGTCAGCGACCGGGTCGACGGCAGCCGTCGTCGTCGGCGCGGCGGACGTGGGAGGTGCGGTCACCGCGGTGGTAGCGGGCGACTCCGATGCCGGCCGGTTCGCCGCTGCCGGCGTGCCCGTGGCCACGTGTTCGTGGGATTGAGCACACCCGACGAAAAGAATCGAAAGAATCGCTCCAGTCACGGCCAGTCGTGGTCGATGCATTCGGTGGCTGCTCCGGTGAAGTGGTCTTTTCGATTCGCGCTGGCGCTAGTGGACGGGATTTCGAGTCGGGTGGCAATAGGCCATCCGACCAGCTCGCGTACGGCGGTTATTCAACCACATTGCGTCAGATCGACAACAGGCGATGCAGCACAGCGGCCGTGCCGTCGTCGAACGCCACCAGCAGCGCCCGGCGCACCGACGACGGGGTTGCGTCGACGATGGTGGTGACCGCGACCTCTGCGGCGGCCTCGCGCGGATAGCCGTACACGCCGGTCGAGATCGCCGGAAAGGCGATGGACTCGGCTCCGAGCTCGTCGGCGACGGCCAGCGATCGCCGATAACAGCTGGTCAGGAGATGTTTTTCACCCTGATCCCCGCCGTGCCACACCGGCCCGACGGTGTGGATGACCCAGCGAGCCGGCAGGTCGTACCCGCCCGTGGCCTTCGCGTCGCCGGTGTCGCAGCCGTCGAGCGTCCGGCACTCGGCGAGGAGGCCTGGGCCCGCGGCGCGATGGATGGCACCGTCCACCCCGCCGCCACCCAGCAGCGACGAGTTGGCGGCGTTCACGATGGCGTCGACGTCGAGCGTGGTGATGTCTGCCCTGAGGACCTCGATGTCCATCTGCCGATCTTGCCCCTTGCGCTCCCTGCCCGACACAGGCAAGATCACATCGCTGTAACTACAACGGTGACATTGACCCAGTCCCCGTTGTCCAGCACGACGTGGGGGCACCGGGGCCTAGTCGTCCATCGGGTCGTGGAGGGCCGACATGCGTATCACCATCCCGACCGAGATCGAGTCCGAGGCCAAGAGCTGGCAAGACTTCGCCAACTGCCTCGGTGTCGACCCCGACCTCTTCTTTCCCGAGCGGGGCGCGTCGACCCGGGAGGCGAAAGAGGTCTGCCGCGGCTGCGTCGTGCGCGAGGAGTGCCTCGAGTACGCGTTGGTCAACGGCGAGAAGTTCGGTATCTGGGGCGGCATGAGCGAGCGCGAGCGTCGGCGCATCCGTCGTCAGCGCGCCCTGGCTCGCCGCGCCGCTGGCGCGTCGGCCTGACGCACCCACACTCCGGTTCGGCCTCAACCTCCGAGCCGCGCCTCGATCGTTCGGCCCTCGTCCAGATCGAGCTGCGCCCACCGCGTCTGCGCGGTATCGGCGAGCACGGCACGCGGCACCAGACCCACGAGCTCGGCTCTCGCGACTTGCGCCCTCGCCGCAACCGCGTCGTAGACGGCGGCGGGGCCGACATCGAGCGGCGACACCAGGTTCATCGACACTTGGACGTGATCACCGACGGCGAGGCCGAGCGCCCGCACCCACGTGCCCCGCACCTCCGAGGCCAGCCGGCGCGCGTCATCGAGGGTCGAGTCGGCGAGCCACAGGTTGTAGGCGACGAGGACGCCGCGGGCCCCGACCGCGCACGCGCCCGCACTGGGATGGGGCTGCGCCGGTCCTGTGTCGGGGGCGAAGTCCGTGAAGGCGCCGCGACGAACTGCGGGCAGGGGCCGTTGCGGCCCGTACAGGAAGCACGGGACGCCGAGCGTTTCGCCCGCCCACGCCGCGAACCAGTTCCGCGCCGTGACCGCGTCGTCGAGTGTGGACCCCGTCAGGGGGACAAAGGGCACGACGTCCAGAACGCCGATGCGGGGATGCGCGCCCTGGTGGTCTCGCAGGTCGAGATGCTCGACCGTCGCTCGTGCCACCCGGCGAGCCGCCGCTTCGACGTCCTCGCCAGCGAGGGTCAGCACGGACCGGTTGTGATGTTCGTCCGAATGCCGGTCGAGCAACTCCTCGCCGGCGGCGGCGGTGATCGCGTCGAGCGGCGCGCCCGCGCACCCCTCGCTCACGTTGATTACACACTCCAGCATCGCTCGACACTCCCGGCAGCGCTCCCACGATGGTGGCGCGTCGCCGCTGCCGTCGCGAGGATGAATCGATGATCTCAGGTCCCGGCGGGAACCGGGCCACCACCCGCCGACGTTGACGTGACGAGCCAACCGTCACTCGACACCGCGTTCGAGGCGCCCTCCTGGGACACCGTCGCCCGGGAATACGGGCGCTTCGTCTACACGGTGGCGTACCGGCTCACCGGAAATCATGACGACGCGCAGGACTTGGTGCAGGAGGTGTTGGTGCGGGTGCAGCGGGGACTCGCCACGTACCGGCCCGGGACGATGGAGGGTTGGTTGAGCAGGATCGCCACGAACGCCTTCCTCGACGATGTCCGCCGCCGGAAGCGACGACCACTCGATCTCGCCGGCGACGACATCGACACGACGGCAACGGCGCCATCGGTGGACGAGGCCGTCGCCGCGGAGCGACTTCCGGACCACATCCAAGTCGCGCTGCGATCGTTGCCCGACGACTACCGGGCTGCAGTCGTGCTGTGCGACGTCGTCGGACTGACCTATCCAGAGATCGCCGAATCGCTCTCCGTCCCGGTGGGCACGGTGCGTAGCCGCATCCATCGGGGCCGCTTGCTTCTGCGCGAGGTGCTCGTGTCGTGAGCGAGAGCAGCGGCGGCCGCAGCAGCAGCGAGAGCGTGCATCTCGATGAGGAGCTGAGTGCGCTGCTCGACGGCGAGCTCGCACCGGACGAGGTCGAAACGGTGAACGCCCACCTCGCCCGCTGCGCGTCGTGCCGAGCCGACCTCGAATCCATCCGCGCCGTGCGAGCTCAGCTTCGCGGCGCGCCCGCGGTCGATCCGCCGTTCGGCTTCTACGAGCGACTCGAGCGCAAACGACGGTCTCCCTGGGCAGTCGTTGCCGCCGCGGTCGCGATCGCGGCCGCGTGCATCGTCGTGGTCGGCTTCGTGATCCAGCCCGGACCCGCGACTCGGACACCTCCGGTCGACGCGTTGCGGGCCATGACCGCGGGCTCGCAGGCCCCCGGTGGACTCACATTGCACAAGGTCGACCATCTCGAGGCGCTGCCCACCCACCTGGCCGGTTTGCCGCGGAAGTCCACGTTCAAAGCCTTCGTGCAGGGTGGTGACGCCTCGGTCGGCGTGTTCGGCTCGTCTCCCGATCAGAACCTGGTCGCCTACGTCGTGCGCGGTGACGTCGACTGGTCGAAGTTGAAAGGCGGTCTGCGCAGCCCGGTCGAGGGATTGTCGGGCAACCCGTGGCAGTCGATCGACCCGAACGCCGCGCCGGCCATCGTGGTGCAGTCCGGCGACAACACCGTGCTCGTGACGGGGAACGTTTCGCAGTCCACGCTGCAACAGGCGGCGAAGGAGATCGGTGATCCCCAGTCGCCCTCGGCGATCGATCGGCTGCGGGATGCGGTATCGACCGTGGTGGACGGGTTCAGCCTGAGCTGAGCTGAACGCGGGGCCGTGGCGGCTAGTTGACCGCCACCCGGCGGCGCTTGAGGATGCGGCGCCGCTCACGTTCCGAGCAACCGCCCCACACGCCGTGGTCGATGCGGTTCTCGAGGGCGTACTCGAGGCAGGCCTGGCGGACCGGGCAATCGGCGCAGATGCGGCGGGCTACGTCGACACCCACCCCGTCGCTCGGGAAGAAGGTCGACGGGGAGATTTCCCTGCACAGGCCCCGTTGCATCCAGTCAGTCTCCATCGGTCCTCCGTTCACACCTCTCTACGGAGCAGGGCCCGGGATAGTTCCCGGCTCTTCCCTTCGGTCGCGGGATGCCAGAGATGAGACACCAATCGACCGAAGGACGGCATCAAGAGACGCGACCTCGGGCACCGCCGCGTTTCGGTCTGGGTCGACTGAGCCACGGAAGCGGAGGGTTTGTCGACCCAGATCCGATCGTTTGCACGTCTGTGTCGACTGAGCCACGCCTTTCGGTGGGTGAGTCGACAATGTGCAGATCGGCGTCGGGCGGAGTGGGGTGGTGCGGGGCACCGATCTCGACCCACCCGGTAGAGTCCGCGGTCCATGTCACTCGCCCCCGACGTACCGGACCTCAACGAACCGCCACGAGGTCACGTGCGTGTCGTCTACATGGGTCCGGTGGCGCCGCACTGGGAGGTCCATTCGGATTTCGGTGATCGGCCGCTGATCGAGGAGTTTCGGGCCCGCGTGCTGGCCCGTCTCGAGCTGCTGCCCCCGCACGATCCCCAGTTCCGTCGCAATCGCGAGCGTGTGGTCCGCGATGCGGAGCGTGAGCATCTTTTGCTCGATTGGGATCTCGGGATCCCCGACGACGACGACGGCTGAGTCCCCTACGCTGCTTGGGTGCCTGCTTCGGAGATGTCGCAGGGCGCCCGCCTGCTGAACCGTGAGCTCTCCTGGCTCGACTTCGACGAGCGTGTGCTGGCGATGGCGGAGCGTGAGGACGTCCCGCTGCTCGAGCGGGCCAAGTTCCTGGCGATCTTCAGTCAGAACCTCGACGAGTTCTTCCAGGTCCGGGTCGCCGGGCTGAAGGATCAGGTGGCGGCCGGCATCACCGCTGCCACCCCCGACGGGCGCACGCCCGCGCAGCAGCTGCTCGAGGTGCGCGACGACGTCGAGAAGCTCGTCAGCCGGGCCGAGCGTGTGTTCCTCGAGGATCTCGCCGCGCAGCTGGCGCACGTCGGCATCATTTTCAGCTCGTACGCCGACCTCGACGACGACGACGTCAAGTGGCTCGACGAGGTGTTCGAAGAGCGAATCTTCCCGGTACTCACACCGCTCGCCGTCGACCCCGGCCATCCGTTCCCCTACATCTCGCACCTGTCGCTGAACCTGGCGGTGGTCGTGCGCGATCCGGTCACCGCGCAACGGCGGTTCGCGCGGGTGAAGGTGCCGCCGCTGCTGCCGCGCTTCATGGTGCTGCCGGACGGCGAGCGGTTCGTCCCGCTCGAAAAGATCATCGGTGCGCATCTCGATCAGCTGTTCCCCGGCATGGAGGTGGTCGACGACTACAGCTTCCGCGTCACCCGCAATGCCGACCTGACCCTCGAAGAGGAGGAGGCGGAGGACCTGCTCGCCGCGGTCGAGCTCGAGTTGCGCCGCCGCCGCTTCCGTCGCGCCGTCCGCCTCGAGCTCGACGCCGATACGAGCGACGAGGTGCGCGAGCTGTTGCAGCGCGAGCTCGACGTCGACGACGACGACATGTACTTCCAGGTCGGTCCGCTGGATCTCGGTGGGCTGTGGGCGGTGCACGACCTCGACCGCGCCGACTTGAAGGATCCCGTGTACGTCCCCGTGACGCCGTCTGCATTCCTCCCGGGCGACGAGGACCGCACGGACCTGTTCGACGCCATCCGCGCTCGCGATGTCCTCGTCCACCATCCGTACGAAAGCTTCGCCGCGACCGTCGAGGAGTTCGTGCGCCAAGCGGCGTCCGATCCGCGTGTGCTCGCGATCAAGATCACGCTGTACCGCACGTCGGGTGACAGCGCGATCGTGCGCTACTTGATCCGCGCCGCGGAGCGCGGCAAGCAGGTCGCTGCGCTCGTCGAGTTGAAGGCCCGCGGTGACGAGCAGGCGAACATCGAGTGGGCTCGTGCGCTCGAAGAAGCGGGCGTGCACGTCGTGTACGGGCTCGTCGGTTTGAAGACGCATACGAAGACGGCGTTGGTCGTACGCGACGACGTCGACGGCATCCGCCGCTACGTCCACGTCGGCACCGGCAACTACAACGCGACGACGGCGAAGCTCTACGACGATCTCGGACTGTTCACCACCGACGAAGACCTCGGCGCCGACCTCACGCACTTGTTCAACTACTTGACCGGCTACGGCCGCAACGTGAAGTACGACAAGTTGCTCGTCGCGCCGCACTCGCTCCGGCATCGCATCAAGGATCTGATCCTCGCCGAGGCCGACGCGGCGAAGGCGGACGGCACCGGGCGCATCCGCATGAAGCTCAACAGCCTCGTTGATCCCGACATGATCGAGGCGCTGTATGCCGCGTCGCAGGCCGGCGTGCAGATCGACTGCGTGGTACGCGGCATCTGCTGCTTGCGACCGGGCGTGCCGGGCATGTCGGAGAACGTCCGCGTGCGCTCGATCGTGGGTCGCTACCTCGAGCATTCGCGGATCTACGAGTTCGCCAACGGTGCGGGGCCGGGTCAGGCTGCGTCCTACATCGGCTCAGCCGACCTGATGCCGCGCAATCTCGATCGCCGGGTCGAGGCGCTGACGCCGGTGAGCGACGTCCGGTTGCAAGAGCGCTTGCGCGAGATCCTGGCTGTCGATCTCGCCGACGACGTCCTTGCATGGACACTGGGCCCGGACGGCACGTGGACGAAGGTTCCGACTGCCTCCGACGGCACCAGCGTCGACACCCACCTCCGCCTGCAAGAGCTGGCCGCGAGCCGCGGCCGTCGGTCGGACCGCTGACGGCGGACTCTGGGCCGGTCTCGCGTCACGCCGGGTCCGACCCCGCGCGCAAATCTCGGGTGGTGCGAGCGGCCGGCGGCCTGGTGGTGCGGCACCGCGCGGGGGACCGCGACGGCGGCGACCGGGACGGAGGGTTCGAGATCGTGCTCGTGCACCGGCCGAAGTACGACGACTGGTCGTTGCCGAAGGGCAAGCGCGATCCCGCCGAGACCGACGAGCAGTGCGCGGTGCGCGAGGTGGAGGAGGAGACCGGACTGCGTTGCCGCCTCGGCCGTGAGTTGCTGCCGACCGCGTACGTCGACGCGCGGGGCCGGTCCAAGGTCGTGCGCTACTGGGCGATGACCGTTGTCGGTGAGCGCGCGTTCACACCGAACGACGAGATCGACGAGCTCCGCTGGGCTTCTGTCGACGATGTGGCGGCGGTGCTGACGTACGAGCGCGATGTCGAAGTGGTGCGTTCACTCGGCGCTCACCGCGTGAGAGGGTGGTGAGCGTGACCGTTCGGCTGAACCAATCGGTCGCCATCGCCATCGCGGTCGCGCTTGGTGTCGTCGTCATCGCCGTCCTCGTGATGGTGTGGCGAGCCCGGCGGGCACAGGTGCGCCGTGTCGTCGACATCGCGCTACGGCTGGAGGACTCGCCGCCGCCGACCGAGAGCCGCCGCCTCGAAAAGACCATGGGCCGCCTCGAGCGGGCGGTGGATGGCGCGGTGCTGGCCCGAGGCGAAGCAACCGTGTCGGCCGGGCGCATGTCCGAAGCGTTGCGAGCCGTCACGCAGGGCGTCGTGATCTGCGACGACACCGGGGAAGTGCTCACCCGCAACGAGGCGGCGGCGACGTTGGAAGCCGAGCGGTATGGCGACGGTTCGGTCGCGGCCGTGGTCGAGGCCATGTTGCAGCGCGCCATCGAGGGCGAGACACAGCGACGCACGCTCGAGCTGTTCGGTGCGTTGCGCCGCACCTTGATCGTGTCCGTCGTGCCGATCGACGATGCGCGTCGCACAGTGGGCGGCCTCGCCATCATCGACGACGTCTCCGAGCGTCGCCGCCTCGAAGCGGTCCGCCGTGACTTCGTCGCCAACGTCAGTCACGAGCTGAAGACGCCCGTGGGCGCGCTCGGATTACTGGCCGAGACGCTGGCAACGGAGAGGGATCCTGCGGTCGCGCGGCGCTTGGCGCAACGCATGGTCGGCGACGCGATGCGCCTCGCTCGCGTGATCGACGACCTGATCGAGTTGAGTCGCATCGAAGCAGAGCAGACACCCGTGCGCGAGCCGGTGCCTGTTCACCTCGTCGTCGCGGAGGCCGTCGAGCAGGTTCGCACCGCGGCCGAGCAACACGGCGTCGAAGTGCATGTCGCCGAGGCTCGCCACACGCTGACGGTGACGGGGGATCGGCGCCAGATCGTGTCCGCCATCTTCAACTTGCTCGACAACGCGGTGAAGTACTCCGAGGAGGGTTCGCCCGTCGACGTGCGTGTCGCAGTGGACGACGTTGCGGATCGCGTGAGCATCGACGTGCGTGACCAAGGTGCGGGTATCCCGACGCGTGATCACGAGCGCGTGTTCGAGCGCTTCTATCGCGTCGATCGAGGACGGGCGGACGCACCCGGCACGGGCCTCGGTCTCGCCATCGTGCGCCACGTCGCCGACAACCTCGGCGGTGAGGTGCACCTGATGTCGCGTGAGGGTGAGGGCTCGACGTTCACGCTCGTGCTACCCGCCGGTCCGCCACTGCCGGCGGCGCAGATCGCTCCTACCGACGAAGGGGATGGCGAGCCGGACGAGGAGCACGACGAGCACGACGAGCACGACGATCAGGCCTCTGCGGAGCCAAGGGCCGGGTGACCGGGGGCCGAAATCGGCCGCCTCCGGCATCCACTTACCATTGACCGCGTGACCGCTCCCGGCTCGTGGCGCCCGCTGACCGCGTCACGCGCCACCGACGCCTTCACCGTCACGCCGTTCACTCGCCTGGCGCGGGTCCACGCCTTCTCGGTCGCCACCGACACGCTCGTGACGGTGTCGCTGGCGGGCACGCTGTTCTTCTCGATCCCGTCGGGCGCGGCGAGGGACAAGGTCGCGCTCTACCTCCTGCTGACGATGGCGCCGTTCGCGATCGTGGCTCCGCTCGTCGGTCCGGCCATCGATCGCATCCGGGGCGGCCGCCGGTTCATGGTCGTGCTGGCCACCGGTCTGCGCGCGCTCGTGTGCCTCTTCATGGTGCAGCACGTCAACGATCTCTTCCTGTTCCCGGCCGCGTTCTTGATCCTCGTGCTGGGCAAGGCATACGGCATCGCCAAGGCCGCTCTCGTGCCGACGGTCGTGAACGATGACACCGAGTTGGTGCGGGCCAACTCGCGGCTGTCGCTGGTGTCGGGCATCGTGGGTCTCGTGGCCGGCGCGCCCGGCGCATTGATCGTGAAGTTCATCGGCCCTGAGGCCGCGATCGTCTGCGCGGCAGCGACGTCGGCGACCGCGTCGATACTGGCGACGCGACTGTCCGCCGCCATCGTGGCCGACCAGCCACCAGAACCGGCCGAAGAGGTCGAGTTGCGGGGCGCGGGCATCGTCCACGCCGCAGAAGCGATGGGACTGCTCCGCGGCATCGTCGGGTTCCTCACGTTCCTGCTCGCCTTCGATCTCAAGGGCGGCGGAAGTGACGCGCCGGTGCCGGTCGGGCTGTCGATCGGGCGCGCCGTCCGCCACCTGGCCCAGTTCCCCGAGGTCGGGACCGGTCACCCCGCCACCGCGCCGACGTGGCACTTCGGCGCGGTGCTGGTTGCCAGCATCGCCGGCGCGCTGGTCGGTGCGCTCATCGCGCCGCGCCTCCGCCAGGCGGTGTCGGAGGAACGCATCCTCATCGCGTCGCTCGGAGCCGTCGCGATCGTCGCCGTCGGCTGCGCATTACAAGGCGGCCTGCTCGGATCCGCGGGTCTCGCGCTGATGGTGGGCGTCGGGGCCAGCGCCGGACGACTCGCCTTCGATGCGATCGTCCAACGCGACGCGCCCGACGCCAACTACGGACGATCGTTTGCCGGGTTCGAGACGCGCTTCCAACTGTTGTGGGTCATCGGTGGGTTCCTGCCGGTGATCGTGCCGATCCCGGCGCGCGTCGGCTTCATCGTCGTCGCCGGCGCCGCGGGCTTCGGTGCCTACGCGTACCGGCGCGCGTGGCGGGTGGGCGTGCACGGCCCGGTGGCGTCACCCACGGCGGTCTCCGCGGGCGTCTCGCCGCTCTAACTCGCCCCCACCGCCAACTCCGGAACCAACATTCGGGTCAGCCGGACTCGGGGAGGTCGATGCGGGCCAGCCACAGGCCGGGCGCGTCGATCTCGGCCGGCGTCGGCAACTCCCGCTCGGACTTCCACAGCCGCTCGAGTGCGTCCGCGCCGGATCGCTCGACGACACCGTGGACGAACGCGGCGCCGTGCTCGTAGTGCGCCTGGGTGAGCTCGAGCCCGAACAGCCGTTCCACGAATCGATCGGACGGATCAGCCGTCACCCGGCGCCTGCGTAGCGCCTCGGTGACCATGCCGTACGAACCGACGAGCCCCTCGCCGACGGAGTCCATCACGTAGTCGACGTAACCGACGACGACGGCGACGATCGCCTCGAGCTGCGGCAGCAACTCTCGCTGCGCCGGGGACTGGATGGCGCCGAGCAACACCTCGGGATCGCCGAGCAACTCGGGCAACTTCGTGAGCGCGTTCGGATCGGACACGTCGAGCTCGCCGAGGCGCGTCTCGAGCGCGTTCGGATCGGGTTCGAAGCCCGCGACGTAGCGGTGGAGCAGTGAGTCGAGCGTGGACCGCACATGGGGGACCGAGAGCACCGCGTGACGCGTGACCTCGTGCACGCACACCCACAGACGCAGGTCGTCCTTCGGCAAGCTCCACTCGTTGCCGAAGTCGTCGATGTTGCCGAGCAGGAAGGCGATCTCGTCGCTCGGCGGCCGCGGGATCGGCAGGTCGTACTGACCGAACGAGCGCCTCGCGAGATGGCCGAGGAGCGAGCCGATCGTCATGCCGAGCATCACCGGGCTGAACGCCTGCATGATGCCGCCGAGCATCTTGGCCATCGGGTCGTCGAGATCCTCGGGATCGTCGGACAGCGTCGGCATCTGCTGTGTGCCCGACAGCGATCCGGCGAGCGCCTCGAAGAGCTGACGGTGCGCGTCGAGTGTCTTTTGCATCCAGACCGTGCGTGTCACCGGGACGATGGAAACGCCGCGCCCCGACGGCGATGTCGTCAACGACGTTGCGTTCGCGACCTGGAGCTCGGCAACCCTCGCCAGTTGCTCGAGCTGGATGCGGTCGAGGGGGTCGACGTTCGGCTCCGAGGCGCCTTCCGTGGCGATGGATGCGGCGAGCTGACGAGCGGCGTCCCAGTTCACCGGACCTTGCTGCTGCAACATGCGAGCCAGGTCGCCGAACAGCGGGATGCCGCGGAACGGATCGTCGCCCTCGGGACCGAGTGGACCAGGATCGCTCACATTGGCATGGTAGGGCGATGTCGACGATCGTCCTCAGCGGTTCGACCGATCCGCTGGGCCGCCGGGTGAAGGCCCTGCTCGAGGGGTACGAGGGCGTCGAACGGATCGTCGAGGTCGGTACCCACGAGCTCGGCGGCCACGATCACGACGAGGGCTCCGACCTGAAGGCGTCGATCGAGGGTGCGTCGGCGGTCGTGCACCTCGGCGGCGACATCGACGAGACCAAGGTGCTGCTCGACGCGGCAGCGGCCACCGGCGTGGGCACCATCGTGATGCTGTCGAGCGCAACGGTCTACGGCGCGTGGCCGTCCAATCCCGTTCCGCTCACCGAGGACGCGCCGCTGCGTCCCAATCCCGAGCTCGAGTTCGCGGTGCGGGCGGCGGAGCGCGAGCGCCTGGCGGTCGAGTGGAAGTCGGATCATCCAGGAGTGACGATCGCGATTCTGCGTCCGGCGGTGCCGGTTGCCGAGGACGCGAGCGGATGGTTGGCACGGGCGCTGAAGGCGGCGGCCGCGGTTCGAGCGGTAGGCAACGACGATCCGCCCGAGCAGTACGTGCATCTCGACGACCTCGCGGACGCGATCGTGCTGGCGCAGCGCACGCGCCTCGATGGTCCGTTCAACGTCGCGCCGGACGGATGGATCGCGGGCGATCAGGTGCGCGCGCTGGCCGGCGTCCCGCGCGTTCGTGTGCCCGAGCCCGTGGCGCGCCGCATCGCGTCCGCGCGATGGAAGCTCGGTCTCGCGCCCGCGCCGCCCGGCTTGCTGCCCTACACCGTCCATCCGTGGGTGATCGCCAACGACCGACTGAAGGCGGCCGGCTGGCGACCGGGATCGACCAACGAAGAGGCTTACGTCGCCGCTCACCGTCCGGCGCCGTGGGCCACTGTCAGCCCGCAACGTCGCCAAGAGCTCGCGCTCGGCGGTGCGGCCGCCGCGCTCGCGGGCGCCGCGGCCGGCGCGGTCGCGCTGATCCGCAAGGCCCGCCGCAAGTAGATCCGATCGGTCGCAGTCGCGGTCGCTCGTCGCGCTCGCGGCGCACTCGCCGCGTGCCGGCGGTGCTAGCTCGGCGTTCGCTCGGCCAACGTTGCCGTCATGGTGAGGTCCTGTCCGGCGCGGGCGACGACGAGCGTGATCGTGTCACCGGAGTGATGGCCGTGCAGCTCGACCGACAGCGCGCTCATCGACGTGATCTTCGTACCGTCGACGGCCGCGATCACATCGTCGGCCGAGAGTCCGGCGGTCGCCGCTGGACTGCCGTCGACCACCTTGGTGACGCGCGCGCCGCCATCCGTGTCCGCACCTTCGACGCCGAACCACGCGTGATGCGCAGCGCCAGTGGCGATGATGTCCTCGGCGACGGCGCGCACGACGTCGATCGGCGCGGCGAAGCCCATACCTGCGGGGCTGTCGGCAGGTGTGGCGGTCGTGAGAAGGCCGACGACGACACCATCCGCATTGGCCAGCGCGCCGCCGGGTGAAGTGCTGGCCGACGCCGCGTCGGTCTCGATCATGTCGTGCAGGTCGGCTCCCTCGATGCTGTCGACCTTCTTGCCGAGCGCGCTCACCACGCCCGCGGTGACCGATGGTCCGCCGGACGTGCCGATCGGCGCGCCGATGGCGATGGCGGACTCACCGAGTTGCAGATCCGTCGCCGAGCCGAACGTGGCGACCGGCACTTGGCCGGTGTCGATCTTGACGACCGCGACCGACGTCCACTTGTCGACGCCGAGGATCGTGCCCGGCGCGGATCGGCCATCGGCGAGCGTGACCTGCACAGTCTTCGCCTGTTGCACGAGATGCGCGTCGGTGACGAGGTAGCCGTCGTCGCGGAACAGCACGCCCGACCCGGCGGTCGCGCCGGTCGCGGTGGCGACATCGAGGCGGGCCACGGCGGGACCGATCGTGCGCGTGACGCCGACGACCGGGTTCGGCGTCGACGACGCATACTCCGCCATCGCCCGCACCGGGACCTTCTCGACGACGGGCTTCTCGACGACGTGGTCGCGCAAACCCCCCATCGTCACGACCACTCCGAGCGAGAGGGCGGCGCCGACGAGTCCGGCGACGACCGCGACGCCCCACAGGTTCGGGCCCGATCGCTTGGCGGTCGCGGTACCGGTCGAACCGCCGGTTGCCCCACCGCCGGCGGCGTCGCCGGCCGGTCCGAGCTCCGACGGATGACGCCACAAACGGTCGTCCGGAGGCAGTGGAGCCCCGAAGCCGGGCGCGTCGTCGTCGCTCTCGTCGTCGGAAGGCACGGGAAAACGATAGACACGGACCTGCTCCGAGGGGCCGCGGCCCACCACTCACCTACGATTGAGCCATGCGACCACCGACGTCGGGCGACGTGTGGTTGGGATTGGCACGAGACACACTGCCCGTCGAGCGGGCCATGGAGTGGGCCGTCCGCCCCGATTGCGGTGCGGTCGTGCTGTTCAGTGGCACGGCGCGCGATCACGCACCAGATCGCCCGGATGTTCGCCAACTCGAATACGAGGCGTACGAGGAGCAGGTGGTGCCGCGCCTGCAGACCGTGGCCGCCGAGGCGCGCACGCGCTGGCCGGCGATCGGACGCGTCGTGTTGCTGCATCGCATCGGGGTCGTCCCCATCGGGTCGTCCGCCGTCGTCGTGGTGGTGTCGGCACCACACCGTCCCGAAGCGTTCGAGGCGGCGAGATTCTGCATCGACGCCGTCAAGTCGTCGGTCCCGATTTGGAAGCACGAAGTGTGGGACGGTGGCGACGCGTGGGGTGACGACACGCAGGTACTGGTCCCGGCGCACGACGTCCGGCAGACGACCTAAGGGAGGGATGCGGGGTTCATGGGTGTTCTTGTCTTCCTCCTCGTGCCGCTCGCGGTGATCGTCATCGGATCGCTGGTGCTGACCGCGGTCAACCACAAACCGCAGAGCATGAAGTCGAGCATGGATTCGTTTCAGCGCGAGATGAAGGCGTTGTCGCCTGAGGCCGAAGAGCGGAAGCGGAGCTGACGATGGCTCGCGACCTCGCCATCGACCTCGGCACCGCCAACACGCTGGTGTACGAGCGCTCCCGCGGCATCGTGCTGAACGAGCCGTCGGTGATCGCGCTCAACAGCCGCACCGGCGACGTGCTCGCGATGGGCCACGAGGCTTGGCAGATGATTGGCCGCACACCCGGTTACATCGTGGCCGTGCGCCCGTTGCGCGGCGGCGCCATCACCGACTTCGACATCACGCAACGCATGATCCGCTTGCTGCTGCAGCGTGTGGGCGTCAACCGGTTCAACCGCCCGCGCGTCGTCATCTGTGTGCCGTCGGCCATCACCGAGGTCGAGCGCCGTGCCGTCACCGAAGCGGCCCGCCGCGCCGGTGCGGCGGACGCGCAGCTCATCGAGCAGCCGATGGCGGCGGCGATCGGCGCGGGACTCGCGATCCAGGAGCCCGTCGGCAACATGGTGATCGACGTCGGTGGCGGCACGTCCGAGACGGCGCTGATCTCGCTCGGCGGGTTGGTGGCGTTGCAAGCGGTGCGGGTCGGCTCGTTCGACATCGACAACGCCATCCAGACCTACGTGCGCCGCGAGTACGGCATCGCGGTCGGCGAGCGAACCGCGGAGGAGATCAAGGTCGCGATTGGCTCGGCCTATCCGACGCTCGACGAGTTCAAGGCCGAGGTACGCGGGCGCGACCTCATGAGCGGCTTGCCGAAGACGGTCATCCTGTCGCCCGAAGAGGTGCGGGCGGCGATCGACGAGCAGGTCGCGGCCGTCGTCGATTCGGTCATCGCCTGCCTCGGCCAAGCGCCACCCGAGCTTGCGCAGGACCTCATCCTCCGCGGCATGCACCTCGTCGGCGGTGGCGGCATGTTGCGCGGGTTCGATCTTCGCATCGCGGAGGAGACCGAGATCCCCGTGCACCTGGTCGACGCGCCGCTCGAGTGCGTCGTGCTCGGCGCCGGCAAGGTGATCGAGAACTACGACCGCCTCAAGATGATGTTCATGGGGGCCCGCCGCTAACCGACCGCCCATGGCGACGGCGACGGCGACGGCGACGAATGTTGGTTCTATTGCGGGGCCATGGCCCCGCAATAGACCCGGAGTTCGGCAGTGGATGTCACCACCTCGAGCTTCTCGCGGTCGGTGAGCCACGCGAGGTTCAAGGCGTGCAGCTCGTCGTCGGGCTCGAAGTGGTTGAGCAGGACGACGCAGCGGTGTCGAGCGAGCGCGCTGATCGAGAGCTTGACCGAGTTGATCGTGCCGAGGCCGGCGTCGGCGACGAGCACCACGAGGTCCGGCGCGAGTGCGTCGCAGAGGTCGACCGAGTCGCCGTCGAACGCGATCGGTGAGCGCGGGCCGCCCACGGTCTCGACCCACCGGACCTTCGGCTCCGGCGACGCCCACCGCAACTCGCGGACCAGGTCGGCGACGGTGAACGGCTCGTGATCCGTCACCGCCGCGGCCATCGGCGGCGCCATCGCCACGGAGTACCAACGATGTCCGGGGCACACGTCGTGTGGATGCTCTCCCGTCGCCGCGGCGAGCACGTCCGCATCGGTCGGCCCCGTTTCGTCCGCGTCGAAGGACTGCACCGGCTTGCGAGCGGCAACGGTGATCCCCTCGGCGCTCAGCTGTGACAGCACGGCCGCACCGGTCCAGGTCTTGCCGATCTCGGTCGCAGTGCCGAGGCAGACGACGAGGGTCACAGGTCGGCGAGCGCCTTGGCGAGCGCGCCGACCTGTTCGTCGGTGTGCGCGGCCGACAAGGCGATGCGCAAGCGCGACGTACCCGGTGCGACCGTCGGCGGACGGATGGCGGGCACGAGCATGCCCTTCTCGTCGAGCAGTCGCGCCGACGCATCGAGCGCGCGTTGCTCGTCTCCGAGCACGACGGGAATGATCGGCGACGGGTGCCCGGGAGCGATCGTCTCGACGTGGCTGCGCAGTCGCGCGATCAGCGCGCTGCCCTCGGCAGAACGCACCACACGGACGCTGGCGAGTGCGGCCGCGGTGTCGGCGGGTGTCGGTGCCGTCGTGAAGATGAATGGCCGCGCCGCGTTGACCACGAGATCGACGAACGCACGCGGACCGGCCACGAAGCCGCCGAGCGAACCGAGCGTCTTGGACAGCGTCCCGACTCGCAGCACCGTGACCTCGTCCATCGCACCGTCCGGCAGCGACGGCCCGAGCACCGAGTGCGCCTCGTCGAGTACGAGCAACGCGTCATGCCGCGCGCAGACATCGAGCAACGGGGAGAGTGCGGCCTCGTCGCCGTCCATCGAGAACACGGTGTCGCTCACGACGATGCGTGGACCGTCATGGCCCCGAAGCAAGGCATCGACGTGGTCGACGTCGCGATGCCGCGCGATCTCGACTCGCGCCCGTGACAGCCGGCAGCCGTCGATGATCGACGCGTGGTTCAACTCGTCGCTCACGATGAGCACGTCGCCGGCGCCGAACGTCGTCAGCACTCCGAGGTTGGCGGCGAAACCGGTCGGGAACAGCAGCGCCGCTTCGGTGGATCTCCAGTCCGCCAGCTCCGTCTCGAGCTCGCGATGGATCGGCCGGCTGCCGACGATGAGACGGGCCGAACCTGACCCCGAACCACACTGGTCGAGGGCGTCGTGTGCGGCGGCGATGACGGCCGGGTGCTGCGTGAGACCGAGGTAGTCATTCGAGGCGAACGACACGACCGTGCGGCCGTCGTCGAGCGTGAATGTCGGACCGCCGCCGTCGAGCGACCGCAGCGTCCGCCAGCGTCCGGCGGCGGCGATCGCGGCGTTGCGAGCCGCGACCCGATCGGTCCACGAACCGGACTCGATCACGCGCACACTTCCTCGATCGAGGACGCGACGACGTCCACGATGCGTTCGATCTCGTCTTGCGTGATCGTCAGTGGGGGCATCACGACGATGACGTCGCCGAGCGGACGGATGAGCACGCCGCGCCGCACGCAGCCGGCCGACACCAACCGTCCCCACCGCAAGCCGCCGGACGGAGGCGCCAGCTCGATGCCTGTCATCAACCCTCGCCGCCGGATCTCCTTGACGCCGGCGAGCGGCGCGACACGCGCGTCGAGCAACCCGCCGAGTTGGTCGGCGCGCGCTCGCACGTTGGCGAGGACATCCCATTCGTGGATGAGCTCGAGGTGCCGGCGGGCGACGGCCGACGCGAGCGCGTTCCCACTGAACGAGTGGCCGTGGTACAGCGTGTGCTCCGACAGATCGGGCCCGAGGAACGCGCGGTACACGCGGTCGGTCACGACGGTGGCCGACATCGCGAGGTAACCACCGGTGAGCCCCTTGCCCAGGCACAGGACATCGGGCCGCACGTCGCATTGCTCGACGGCGAAGAGCGTGCCCGTGCGGCCGAATCCCGTTGCGACCTCGTCGCACACGAGCAACACGCCGTGGCGTGCGCACGCCTCGTGAACGGCGCGCACGAACGCAGGCTCGTTGAGCAGCATCCCGGCCGCGCCTTGCACGAGCGGTTCGACCACGACAGCGGCAAGTCGATCGGCATGTTCCTCGATGAGCGCGATGGCGGTGGCCGCATCACCGCTCGGCGCCCGCACGACAGGGAAGCGGAGTGGGTCGAACACCGACGTACCGAAGCCGCCATCGCCGACGGAGAGCGACCCGATGGTGTCGCCGTGGTACGCGCCCCCGAACGCGAGGTACCGATCGCGAGTCGTGACGCCCTGATTCGTCCAGTACTGGAACGCGATCTTCAAACCTTGCTCGACCGCGGCTGCGCCATCCGATGCGAACAGGAAGTGCGGCTCGTCGACCGGCACGACCGCAGCAAGTGCTTCGGCGAGCTCGATCACGGCTCGGTTGCCGTTGCCGAGCAGCGTCGAGTGCGCGACGCGATCGAGTTGCGCTCGCAACGCGTCGTCGAGCTCGGGCACGTGATGGCCGAGCGTCGTCACCCACAACGACGAGATGGCATCGAGGTAGCGGCGGCCATCGACGTCGATCAGCTCGCGCCCCTCCGCCCGCTCGACGATGATCGGAGTGTTGTCCGCGTAGCACGACATCTGCGTGAAGCCGTGCCACACGACGGCGGCGTCGCGTTCGACCCAGGAGGCATGCCCGTCGACCATCCGATTGACGCTAACCGTCGGGTTCGCTGAGGTCCTCAGCCGCCTGGCGAACCTGCCAGTCCCGGTCGGTGAGGGCCCGCGTCAGCGCGGCATCCACGTCGGCGCCCTCGAACGGAGCGAGCGCCAACACGGCGCGGCGGCGGACGGCGGGCTTGTCGCTCGCCGCCGCGAGGATCGCGGCCAGACCGCGCTCGTCACCGATCGATCCGAGCGCGGCAACCGCTGCTTCTCGCACGAGTGCGTCCTCGTGTTCGACCGCAAGGTGCGACAGCCGGTCGACGACACCATGTCTCGCATCGTCCGCCCGGCCGGCGTCGGCATCGGCATCGGCCCCACCATCGGCGGCACCATCCAGGGTCAGTTCGCCGCACGCCCACGCCGCCGCCTCGACGACGCTCGCGTCATCGTCGTCGAGCAACGCCTGCACCGTCGCGATCGCACCCGGCGGATCCGCGGCTGCGGCCGCCTCGGCCACTCTCCGCCGCACGACCGCTTCAGGGTCGCCTGCGCCGCGAGCGAGGTCGTCCACGGTCAGCGCGCCTGCTCGGGCGAGCGCGCCGAGCGCGGTGGCGCGCACTCGACCGTCCACATCGGTCAACGCCGCTCGCGCCGTGGCGACGTCGCCGCGGTGACCGGCGAGAGCGATCTCGCGCCGGCGCTCCAGGCCCGGTGGCAGCGAACGCGGGTCGCCCATGGCCCTTCATCGTTCCACTCAAGTGGGGTTCGCATAGGTCCGATGACCCAGACGATTGAGGCTCGAGATGGACTCGAGAAGGAGCAGCCCGTGTCACACATGGTCATGTACGAAACAAGCGACGGGCAGCCCGGCTATCACCAGGTCGACGAGCTCACCGGTGCGATCACCTACGTCGAGCAACTGCGCAACGACGACGGTGTCGAGCGAGCGCGCATCTTCCGAATGGAAGAGGTGACCTTCGAGTTCCGTCCGTACTACCGAGTCGAGCTCGGCGACACCGACCTCGCCGATCACGCGACCGATCACGAGACGGCGACCGTCGAAGACGCGCACGAGGACGTGACCGAAGACGTGCACGACGACGTCCACGAGGACGTGACCGTGGAGGCATCCGAGCATTTCGCCGTCGCTGCCGATCCGCAGCCCGACGCGGCGGTCGCCGAGTCCGTGGGGGACAGCGGCGTCGGCACGGACCCCGCCATGCCACCCGACCCGTCGTTCGTGGGCGAGCCGGCGGTCGGGGGTAGCAACGGCACCGTGCGCCGCGGTCTCTTCGGTCGCTGACCCACGCCCACCGGACGCCAACAGGACGCGGCGCCGGCACCCAACCGGACGCCGCGCCGGCGCGGTGCCGACGCGGTGCGTCTACTGCACTGCGTTCTTCAAGCCGGTCAGCACGAGCGCGCCACCCAGCAGCACCAGCAGCGCCACGAGCGCGCCGATCAATGTCGCCAGCACGCTGAGCAGCACCAGCGCTCGCACCCGCACCCACCACGGGGTCGGCCCCACTTCGTCATAGGGATCGACGCGGGCCTCGACACGCGTCTCGCGGTCGCGCTGGCGCTCGGCCGTGGCAGGCTTGGGGGCTCCGTTCATCACGACTCGCGCTGCGAACGCGATGGCGGCACCCACCACCACGAGGCTGATGACGAACGTGAACACCCCGACCGCGATCGTAACCGGGCCTCCTCACGAGTCGTCCCCACCCGAGCCCGCCCGCCGCGGTCGGTGGTTGCGGCGGTGGTGGTGGCTCGTGGTCATCGGCTCGGTGATGACCATCATCACCACGGTCTTCGTCGTCTCTCTCGTCATCCACGTGCCGTATGTGATCGAAGGACCCGGCAGTGCCGAGCCGGTGCAGAAGCTGATCACGGTCCCGAGCGACAAGGACTTCCCGACGTCGGATCAGATCGACCTCGTCACCGTCACGGTCGATACCGACGTCACGCTGTTCGACAAGGTACGTGCGGACCGCTCGTCCGACGAGAAGGTCGTGCCGGCGCAGCAGGTGCTCGGTAACCAGACGCCGCAGGAGAGCGATCGCCTCAACCAGGTCCTGATGGGCCAGTCGAAGGACACGGCGGTGCTCGTCGCCCTCGGCAAGCTCGGCTTCGCGGTGACGCCGACGCCGACCGGCGCGCTGATCGACGACGTCTCGCACGGCGCGCCGGCGGACGGCCAGATCCAGGCTGGTGACACGATCGTGGCGCTCAACGGACAACCCGTCGCCAGCAGCAAGGATCTCGTCAGCGCGCTCGGTACGCACAAGCCGGGCGAGCAGGTCACCCTGTCCCTCCAGGACCCGAACGGAAAGCCGCGTGATGTCTCCCTCACGCTCGGCGACCATCCGGACAAGCCCGGCACCGGCTACGTCGGCGTCAGCGCGGAGGACCGTCTGTCGTACCCGTCCCCGCCCTTCGACGTGTCGATCGACTCGCAGCGCATCGGCGGCCCGAGCGCCGGGCTCGCGTTCACGCTCGGCATCCTCGACGAGCTCACGCCCGGCGATCTCACGGGCGGTAAGCATGTTGCAGCAACGGGCGAGATCGCGGCGGACGGCACGATCGGCGAGATCGGCGGCATCGAACAGAAGGTGATCACTGTCGACCGCGCCCACGTTTCCTACTTCCTGGTGCCGGTCGAGAACGCGGCGGACGCGGAGAAGGCGGCGCCGCCGGATCTGAAGATCGTCCCGGTCCACACCCTCGACGACGCGCTGGCGTTCCTCTCGACGTTGGGCGGCAGTGGCCTACCCGCTCCCGTGACTCCACCGGGATCGGCACCGGCACCCGCGCCTGCACCGGCGGGCTGACCGATCGGGTTCTGGCCCGCCTGGCGATCCGTCGTAGCATTCGCGATAGGGCAGAATTGGGTCAGTTCAGCTCCACCCATACCGATGCAGCATGCGATGAGGTCTCGAGCTGGGCCCGCCTTCGGGTCGGGCGACGCCGCCGGCTACCGGCGGTCGTGCCGTAGACGCCGCCCCCGCTCGGACGTCACATGACCACCGCGGGCGCGCAACTGCAGTTCGGAGCCGAGTTCGCGCTGTTCCTCGTCGCGCTCGCGGGCCTGTCCTTCATGCTTCTGCGCGTCGAGTTGCTGGTCGACGGCGCAGTGTCGCGATTCGCGCTTGGCGCGGGACTGAGCGCGCTCGCCGCCGCTTCGTTCCTGCACGGCTCGCTCATCGTCGACAACCCGAACAACTCCGGCCTCTTTGCATTGCGCGCCGTGGGCATCGCAATGCTCGCCATCGTTCCCTTCAAATGGGTGGCGGGCTCGACCAGCCGCCTCGCGTTCTGGACGGGACTCGTCGCGCTCGCAGTGTCCGAAGCCGCGCTGCGCGCCGACCACGCGACAGCCGGCAACTGGCTGCGGGCGGCGGGAGCACTGGGGCTGGGCGCCGCGTTCTTGATGGCCGGGCGGCGTTCGATCCCGACCCGTATCGCCGCGAGCTCGGCAGCCATCCTGCTCGCGGTCGTGCTCGCGGTCGCACTCGCGCTGTCGGTCGTCATCTCGACCAACGTCGAGGATCAGGCCGTCCGTCGGTTCGGCGGCGAGGCGAACGCGGAAGCGAGCTTGATGAAGTCGCAGGCGGTGTTCGCGTTCGGCGACGCCAAGCTCGTGGGCGCCGCGCTGCCGACGGAGAACGGCATCCCTGCCGCGCTCCTCGCCTTGCGCGACCCCGCCTCGTCACCGGACCAGCGGCTGGCCGCGGCAGGGGTGCTGTCGACGGCACTCGACCTCACCGTCGATCAGTTGAAGTTCAGCGATCCGCGCATCGGTCCCGCAGTGATGGTGGACGCGGCGGGCTCGGTCATCGCGACCGACACCGGCGTCACGACTGCGGAGGCAGTCCAACTTGCCGGCACCGACGTCGTGACGCAGACCTTGTCGTCGAAGACGCCCTTGCAGTCAGTCGTCGTCACGCCTCCACCGAATGCCGCCGCGTACGCGATCGCCGCGAGCACCGTGCAACTCGGCGACCAGCAGGTCGGCGCCGTCGTGGTCGGCACGCGCATCGACGACAGCTACCTTCAGGAGCGGCTCAACCTCGCGAGCAACGAGGTCGCGGGCTACGGGCTCACGCTCGCCACTCGCGACGGCGTGCTGGCGCGAGGCGGCGACCAGCCGTCGGATCGCGCGTCGCTGGCGGTGGCGCGTCCCGTGCTGGACGGCGCGAGTGCGTCCGACACCGATCAGGACAACCGCCTGGTGGTGGCGCGGCCCGTCATCCCTGCCGACCATCCGATCGCCGCGGCCATCGTGTCGGTGCCGACTTCGTTCGTTGCGGGCACGCGTGAAGACCTGTTCCGCGTGTTGTTCATCGTCGCTCTCGGCTCGACGCTGGTTGCGCTCGTCCTCGCGTCGTTCGTCGGCGAGCGCATCGGCTTCGGCTTGCGCCGGTTGACCGTGGCGGCGGCGCGTCTTCAGGCCGGCGATCTGCATGCGAGCGCCGACCTCGACAGCGACGACGAGCTAGGAGTCCTTTCGCGGACGTTCGACGACATGACCGGATCGATCCGCGGCATGACCGCGGAGCTGCGGCAGGCGGCGACGGACGAAGCCGAGCTGCGAGGGCGACTGCAAGCCGTGGTCGCCGGCATGGCGGACGCGCTCATCGCGGTCGACGACCACGGCGACATCACGGACTTCAACGCCGCCGCCGAGCGGCTGTTCGACATCCCGTCCCGCAAGGCGATCGGGCGTCCCGTAGGCCAGATGCTCGACGTTCTCGGCTCGGATGGAGCTTCGCTCGCTCCTCGACTCGAGCGACCCGTCCTCGAGGGATGGAGCGACGCGGCGACGATCGTGCAGGCGTCCGGTGCGGAGGTCCCCGTGGCCATGTCAGCCGGTACCCTTCGGGGTGTCGAAAACCAGGTCGTTGGGGCAGTGTTCCTGTTGCGTGACATGCGTCGGGAGCAAGAAGTCGAGCGCATGAAGACCGAGTTCCTCGCCAACATCAGCCACGAGCTGCGCACGCCGCTGACGCCCATCAAGGGCTACGCGGGGATGTTGCGCAACCGCACGGTCGACGAGGAACGGGTCAAGCAGTTCGCGGGAGAGATCGAGGTGGGCGTGAACCAGCTCGAGCGGGTCGTCGACCAGCTCGTGCACTTCGCCACCATGGCTGCGGGACGGCTCGACATTCATCCCGAGCCGGTCAACCCGCGCGAGGTCGTCGACTCGGTCGTCGCCCGCTGGCAGCGCCGCATGGGCAGTGACCTGCATCAGCTCCAGCGCAAGGTGGCGCGTGGGATACCGACCGTCGCGGTCGATCGTCGCTACCTCGAGCAGTCACTCGACGAGCTCATCGACAACGCGGTGAAGTACTCGCCGTCGGGTGGGAAGGTGCTGCTCACCGCGACGACGTCACAGAACGGCAAGGGCAACGTCGTGCAGTTCGCCGTCAGCGACCACGGCGTCGGCATTCCCCCCGAGCGGCTCGAATCGATCTTCGAGGATTTCTCACAGGCGGACGCCTCGGCCACACGACGCTTCGGTGGACTCGGCCTCGGTCTCGCGTTGGTGACCCGCATCGTGCGCGCCCACGGCGGCGAGCTCGAGTGCCGTTCGGTGCCCGGCAGGGGCACGCAGTTCACGATCACGTTGCCGGTGGAAGCGCATGCTTGAGCTCGCTCACCGGCCCGCCACGATTCGCGTCGCGATCGCGTCGATCGCGTTCGTGTTGTTCGCGGGCGTTGTCGCCGTGCTGACCCATCACGAAGGGCTGAGCCCCGGTGAAGCGAGATTGCAAACGGACGGGTCGGCCACCGTGGTCGGTGCGGACGGGCAGCAACGGACCGTGCACGGCACGTTGCTCGTACACAACGGCGACGTGGTCGAGGCCACTCGAGGCGCGATGAAGCTCGACCTTCCCGACGGGTCGACGGTCGAGGGGCGTCCGCCGTTGACCACGGACCAAGCCGACGCGCAGCCCACCCGGGTGAAGGTCGACCAACCGGTCGAGGTGCTCGCGGGCGACGCACTCGTCACCACGAGCAAGTCGACCGACGTCGACGCTGACGGCAACCGCGTCCACCTCGATCGCGGTGCCGGCAACGTGGCCGCGGCGCGCGTGTCGCGGTCGCTCGCCGTTGTCGCGGGCGTCTACCAAGGCAACGTGACCCTCGACTCGGCCGGACAGCAACGGACCATCCCGGCGCTGCGCCAGCTCGACGTGGCGACATTGGGACGCCCGGCCGCCGCGCCTCGTGCGCTGCACGTGACCAGCGGCGACCCGTGGGATCGTCGCTTCCTCGGCGAGGCCATCGACGTCGGTTCGACGCTCGACAACTATGTGCGCGGTTACTCGTCGACGCTGACGCCGGGCGACGGACGGACCATCGGCTTCTACCAGGGGCTCCTCCCCGCGCTGTCGAAGCAAACCGACTTCACCGCGTCGATGCTCGACAACGAGCGCGTGAGCAACCCGGGCGACACGCTCGTCGGTGCCGTCATCGCCACCCTCGGACAGCGCAACGGTTTCACGCAGCGATGGAACGATGTCTTCGCCTTCCACGACGACGGAGCCGGTTGGGGTCTCGTCGCGCTGGATCAAGGGGTGGCGAGTGATCCCCTGTTGCAAGCGGTGCAGAACGCGCTGAACGCGACGCCGTTGCAGTTCGCGGCGGCAGTGCGGGCGTCGTCCGGGTCGATCGGAACGGGGGCAACCGGTGGCGCCGGTACGGCTGCGACGGGCGGGGGATCGACCGCGTCGACGCCGTTGTCCTCCTCGTCGTCGCCAGGGTCGCCCTCGTCATCGGGCGGCGGCGGCACACCGGCGACGACCGTCCCGCCGGTGACGAGCCCGCCGCCGGTGACCACGCCGCCGTTGCCGACCCTTCCGCTCCTTCCGCCGCCGCCGCCGTCGGGCCAGCAGTCACCGCCACCCCCGGGTCAGCAGTCGCCGCTCGGCGCGCTCGCGCAAGGTTTGGGGCAGACGGTCAACAGCTTGGGCGGTCTGTTGACCACACCGAACTGATCGCTGCGTCACGTGTCCGCCACGTCGAGGTAGCGCGGTCGTACGATCGGTGTGATGTCTCCTCCCGACCGTGATGCCGAACGCCGCGCGGCGCGCCTCGGTCCCGAAGCGATTGCCCGCACGACGTTCCCGACGAGCTTCCGTGGTTACGAGCCCGACCAGGTGCGCTCGTTCCTCGACCAGGTCGCCAGTGAGCTGCGAGAGCAGCGTGACCGTGAGGCCGCGCTGCGCACCGAGATCGAAGCGCTCGAGAAGAGGGTGGCAGAGGCGTCGCAGCTCGACGAGGGACGCCTGACCGCCCTACTGGGTGAGGAGACGGCCCGCGTCCTCACGGCCGCACGCGAGGCGTCGGCCGAGATCAAGACCAAGGCGACGGACAGCGCGGCCCGCTTGCTGCGTGATGCGCAAGAAGAGGCTGCCACCATGCGCACCGACGCCGAGACCGTGCTCGCGCGCCGGACGGAGGAGGCGGACGCCGAAGCGACTCGAATCCGATCCGACGCCGAGGCGTCGGTGGTCGGGATGCGCGCCGACGGGCAGCGGGTGCTCGACGCGGCGCGCTTCGATGCCGAGCGCATCCGCGCCGAAGCCGACGATGCAGGCTCGGCGGCGATCGAAGACGCCAAGGCGCGCGGCCGCGAGATGGTGGACGAAGCCATGCTCGTGCGGACACGCGTCCTCGAGGATCTCGCTCGCAAGCGGCGCACGGCACGTGCGCAGATCGAACGGCTGCAGGCTGGTCGCGAGCGGTTGCTGGCGTCCTACGACTTCGTGCGGCGCACGCTGGACGAAGTCACCGAAGAGCTGCACACCTCACTGTCGTCGGCGAAGGTGGCGGCGGACGCGGCTGCGCATCGCGCCGAGGGCGAGCCGCTGCCGACCACCGACGAGCTCGAGCGCGAAGTCCTCGCGGCGCGCGCCGCAGGGTTGACGGTCGTCGACGAGCCCGAGTCGATGGACGAGAGCGAGGCCGACTTCGAGGGCGAGCTGCCGCAGGAAGAGATGGTGCCGCTCGAGCCGTCCGCCGACTTCGAAGCGGTGCGAGTCGTGGCGGACGAACCCGACTCCGTCGAGCCCGTGGTGGATGGCGAAGTCGCGGTCGATGGCGAGGCCGTTGAGGTGATCGAGGTCGTCGAGGTCGTGGACGTCATCGATGAGGCCACCGGTGAGGAACTCGTCGAGATAGTCGAGATCGTCGAGGTGGTCGACGTTTCCGGCGAGGAACCGCCAGGCGACGAGGGGGACCCGTCCGTCAACGTCGACGATCTGTTCGCCCGCATCCGGGCGTCCCGCGCCGCAGACGTGGCAAAGGCGCAAGAGATCCTCGCCGACCAACCCGACGAGCACGGCGAACAAGGCGAGCCCGACGAGCCGTCGGAGCCCGAGACCGACGTCGCCGTCGACGCAACCGCGGCCGGAAGCGAGACCGAGGTCGCAACCGAAACAGAGGCCGATGACGACGCCAGTCCGGCGCCGCCCGCACCCGATGACCAAGCCTTGCTCGAACGTCGTGACGCGATCACCGACGAGGCCGAGAAGCAGGCGGTGCGCAAGTTGAAGCGAGTGCTGGCCGACGAGCAGAACGACGTGCTCGACCGCCTCCGCCGCAACCCGAAGGCGAAGCTCGATGATCTGTTTCCCGCCGCCGACGAGCACGTGGAGCGCTACGCGGCCGCGGGCCGCACCCATCTGGTCGACGTGGCGAAGAAGGGTGGCGGCTTCTACGGCGACGAGCCGGCCAAGTCCGACGTGTCCGATCTCGCCCGCGAGCTCGGCGAGTCGCTCACGCTTCCGCTTCGCGATCGGGTGGACAGCTCACTGCGCGAGGCGGCCGGCGACGAAGAGGCGATGGCCGACGGCGTGCGCGCCGTCTACCGAGACTGGAAGACCCACCGGGTCGCCTCGCAGGCCCGTGACACGGTCATCGCCGCGTTCAACCGGGGGCTGTTCGACGCCACCGGTCCGCAGGTCGAGATGCGCTGGCTGATCGACGACGGCGGCTCACCGTGCCCCGACGCGGAGGACAACTCGCTCGCCGGGCTCGTCGTGCGGGGCGAACCGTTCCCCACCGGGCACTGCTATCCACCGGCTCATCCCGGGTGCCGGTGCCTCCTGGTGCCGGCACCTCACTAGAGTCCACCGGCAATGCGCGCCGGCGACGACATGCCCCGCGGTGAGCGCCGATCGCGCCGCCGTGAGCACCGCCCCCGCGGGCGGGTCATTCTCATCGTCGTCGCCGTGGCCCTGTTCATCCTCGTCACGACGCTGCGCAGCGTCGCGTCGTTCTACACGGACTACCTCTGGTTCAACTCGATCGGCCAGACCGGTGTCTGGCGCGGTGTGCTCGGCACGAAGATCGGTTTGGCCGTCGTCTTCATCGGCCTGTTCTTCGCGCTCATGTGGGTCAACCTGCTGATTGCAGATCGCCTCGCGCCGAGGTTCCGTCCCGCCGGTCCTGAAGAAGAACTGATCGAGCGCTACCACGAGATCATCGGGCAGCGTCAGGGGGCGCTGCGGATCGGTATCGCCGCGCTGTTCGCCGTGATCGCCGGCGCCGGCGCCGCGGGCGAGTGGAACGAGTACCTGCTGTTCCGCAACTACGTGTCGTTCGGCGTCAAGGATCCGCAGTTCCACAAGGACATCGGCTTCTACGTCTTCCAGCTGCCGTTCCTCGGCTGGATCGTCGGCTGGTTGTTCGCCGCGTTCGTCATCGTCTTCATCGTCACCGCGGTCGCGCATTACCTCAACGGCGGCATCCGCGTGCAGACGCCGTTCCAACGCGTGACGCCGCAAGTGAAGGCGCACCTGTCCGTGCTGCTGGCGTTGTTGGCGCTGACCAAGGCGGGCCTCTACTACCTCCAGCAGTTCTCGCTCACGACGTCGACTCGCGGGACCGTCGACGGCGCCACCTACACCGACGTCCACACGCAGCTCCCGGCCATCCGTCTGCTGTTGATCATCTCGCTGTTCTCCGTCGCGCTGTTCCTCTACAACATCTTCCGCCGCGGCTGGGTGCTGCCGGTGCTCGGTGTCGGCCTCTGGGCGTTCGTCGCGGTGGTTGCGGGCTCGATCGTGCCGGCGCTGGTGCAGAAGTTCCGGGTCGAGCCGCAGGAGTCGACGCGGGAGCGGCCCTACATCGAACGCAACATCACGGCGACGAGAGCGGCGATGAACCTCGCCAACGTCGAGGTGACCGACTTCGGCAACGACACCTCGCTGACGACCAACGATCTGCTGTCGAACAGCGACACCGTCGGCAACATCCGGCTGTGGGATCCGAACATCATCCCCAACACGTATCGCGCGCTGCAGGCGCTCAAGCCCTTCTACAAGATCGAAGACGTCGACGTCGACCGGTACACCATCAACGGCCAGAAGACGCAGGTCGTGCTCTCGGCCCGCGAGTTGAACTCGGGGGGCGCGCCGCAGCAGTCCTGGGAGGGCACGCACCTCGCGTTCACCCACGGCTACGGACTGGTGATGTCGAGCTCGAGCAAGCTCACACAGGACGGCCAACCGGATCAGCTCATCCGCGGCATTCCCATCACCAACGACACGAACATCAAGCTCGACCAGCCCGGCATCTACTTCGGTCAGGGCCTCGACGGCTACGTCGTCGTCAACTCCAAGCGCCAGGAGATCGACTACGAGGACACGGGCGGCAACAACGTGTCCACGACCTACAGCGGCAGCGACGGGATCCAGCTGAGCTCGTGGA
>DASXPN010000094.1:0-16580 GCA_036493595.1 Acidimicrobiales bacterium
CCGCGCGAGCGGCGGCCGCTCGCCATCTTTGCCTCGAGCGGCGACGATGAGCGCCGCCGGCGCGCCGCGGACGTCTTCACGTTCGGGCTCGGCTCGCTCATCGTCCTCGTCAGCGCGCTCGACCGGGAGCACCCGACGGCCGCGTTGCAGTCGCTGACACAGTTCCTGCGCAGCCTGCCCGACTGGGTCGAGACGTTCTTCGGCGGCCTGATGGCGCTGACTGCCGTCTACGTCCTCATGTTGTTCCTCCTCGCCGTTGCCGCCGCTGACCGGCGCGGGCTCGTGCGCGATCTGCTCGCCGGCGCGGGTCTCACGCTCGTGGTCGGAGTGGTCATCGCGCGGATCGTCGAAGGCGGCTGGCCCTCGTTCAACGGAGCGTTCGACGGCGACAGCCCGCACTTCCCGGTGACCCGGGTCGCGCTGGTGACCGCGCTGGTGTCGATCGCGTCACCTCATCTCATCCGTACCATGCGCAACCTCGGCTACCTGACCGTGTTCGCCACGGTCGTCGGCGCGCTGACGCTCGAGTTCGGCGACTCCGCGGAGGTGCTCGGCGGATTCGGACTCGGGCTGGCGATCGCCGCCGCGATCCACCTGATGTTCGGATCGCCCGCAGGCGCGCCGTCGCTCTATCACGTGCACGAAGCGCTGAGCGCCGCCGGCATCGAGGTCGGCCGCCTTCGAGCGGAACACGACAGCGGTCAGGGTCCGCTGGTGCTGCACGCCGAGGACGACGAAGGCGAGATCGTCACCGTCAAGGTGCACGGACGCGACGCGTCGGACCATCAGCTACTGGCGAAGACGTGGCGGTTCCTCTGGTATCGGGACAGCGGACCCCTGATCGTGAGCCGGCTGCAGCAGGTCGAGCACGAAGCTGTCGCCGCCTTCTTGGTGACGCGCAGCGGAGCTCGCACGCCCGCGATCGTGGCGATGACGATGACGGATCGCGGCGATGCGGTGCTCGTGCTCAAGCCACCTCCCGGTCTCGTGTCGCTCGTGCACTGGGACGAGGCCCATTTGGTCCAGGCATGGCGCCAGCTCTCGAGCCTGCGCGCCGCTGGCATCGCGCACGGGTCACTCGACGGCACGACCTTGGAGCTCGATGCGGCGGGCAACGTGGTCGTCGATCAGCTCACGACCGCGATCGTGAGCGCCGGTGAGGACCAGTTGCACAAGGACGCGGTCGCATTGCTGACGTTGAGCGCGATCTCGATCGGGCCCGACCGCGCCGTGCGGATCGCGGTCGACGCGATCGGCTCCGAGAACCTCGCCGCCGCCGTTCCCTACATCCAACCCGCGGCGATGACGCCCTGGATGCGGCGGGCGGCGAAGCAATCGAAGCTCGACTTCGATGAGTTGCGCGACAAGATCGCCGACCTACTCGGCGCGGAGAAGCCTGACCTCGTCCAGCTCAAGCGCATGACCGCCGCGAACATGATCACGACCGCCTTGGCGATCGTCGCCGTCTGGTTCGTCATCAGCAAGCTCGCGCACGTCGACTTCAATGCGCTGGTCGACTCGCTCAAGGGCGCGACGTGGGGATGGGTGATCGTCGCGCTCCTGGTCGGGCAGCTGGCACGCGTCGCGCAAGCGGTGTCGACGATGGGCGCGGCGACGCACAAGCTCCCGTTCGGGCCAACAGTGGCGTTGCAGTTCTCGCTGACGTTCATCAACGTCGCCGTGCCCAGCACCGCTGCGAAGGTCGCGGTGGACATGCGCTACTTCCAGAAGCAGGGTGCACCCCGATCAGAAGCGTTGACGACTGGTGTGATCGACAGCTTCTCGGGCTTCCTCGGCCAGATGATCATTCTGATCATCTGCCTCGGGTTCGGCGCGTCGTCCATCCACTTCGACTTCTCGAAGCTCGACTTCGATCTCGACGCGGGCCACATCCTCCTCCTCGCCCTCGTCATCCTTCTCATCGGTGTCACGCTGCTGACCGCAGTCAAACGCATACGCCGCTGGACGTTCGGATTCGTGCACCAAGCGATCGACGCGGTGCGAGGCCTGCGCTCCGCTCGCCGCGTGCTGCTGCTGTTCGGCGGCAACATGGTGGGCGAAGTCATCTTTGCATCGACGCTCGGCGCCGCCGCGCTCGCGGTCGGGTACCACCTCTCCCTCGCCGACCTGCTCACCGTCAACGTCCTCGTCTCGCTGTTCTCCGGACTCATGCCGCTGCCGAGCATCGGCATCAGCGAGGCGGCGATCACCGCGGGCCTGGTCGCGGTCGGCCTTCCGCAGACCGACGCGCTGGCAGCGGCGCTGATCTACCGAGGGTGCACGTACTACCTGCCGCCGCTGTGGGGCTACTTCGCGCTGCGGTGGCTGACCCACCACGACTACCTGTGACCGACCCTTCCTGTGACCCACACGGCGTGAACAAGAAAGGAACGTGATGACAAGTCCCACTGCGACAGGTCCGTCTACCGTCCGGGCTGCCTCGGCCGAACTCGTCGGAACCACGGTTCTCATGATCATCGGACCGGGCAGCGCCATCATCGCGGCCGACAAGATCGGCGTCTACGGCGTTGCGTTCGCGTTCGGCCTCGCGTTGCTCGCAATGGCGTACACGATCGGTCATGTCTCCGGTTGCCACATCAATCCCGCGGTGACGCTCGGTTTCCTGTTGAGCCGCAAGATCGATGTGACGACCGCGATCGCGTACTGGACCGCGCAGATCGCCGGTGCCGCGCTCGGCGGCGCGCTCATCTACATCGTCAGCAAGGAAGGCGACCTCGACAAGACCGGTGTGTTCGCGGCCAACGGGTGGGGGTCGAAGATCGGCAGTCAGTTCGGCCTCGGGTCGACGGCGGTGGTCGAGATCGTCTTCACGGCGCTGTTGATCTTCGTCGTTCTCTCGACGACGACGGTCGGTTATCCAACCGGATTCGGCGGCCTCGCCGCCGGCCTGACGTTGACGATGATCCATCTCGCCACGATTCCGGTGGACAACACGTCGGTGAACCCGGCTCGCAGCTTCGGCGCTGCCATCTTCGCGGGCACCGATGCGATGTCACAGCTCTGGGCCTTCTTCGTGTTCCCGCTCATCGGCGCGGTCGTCGGCATGTTGCTGTGGGTCCTCGTGCACGATGCCCACGTCGGACCCGCGACTGCGGAGACTGCGGCCCGATGGTGATCGGTCGCGCCGGTTGAACACGACCGACGCCATCGCGCCGATCGGCATCGGCAGCCAGAACGAGAACACCCGATAGAGCAGCGTCGCGAGCGCGGCGTCGCCGGGGTCGACACCGCCGAGCGTGAGCATGCCGGCGAGACCGGCTTCGACGAAGCCGAGCCCACCCGGCGTGAACGGGAGAAGACCGAGACCGCCGGCGGTCACGTATGCGAGCAGTGTCGTGCTGAAGTGCTCGTGTGAGCCGACCGCGAGAAGCGCCACCTGGAGCGCGAGGACGTCGAACAGCTGGTTGCCGATCGCCGCGGGGATGGCGCGCTTCCATGATCCCGTGAGCGCGTCGCGTACCGTCTCGCGCGCGTCGAACAACCTCGTGACGAACGCGTCGGGTGTGATCGCTCGCTTGGGTCGCAACCGCTGGATCACGCGACCGACGAAGCGCGCGATCGCCGCGACGACGCGGTCGATGGTGAAGAACACCGTGCCGACACCGGCGAGGACGATGAACAGCGCAGTGCCGACCAGCGCCCCGCGGACGAGCGGCGGCACGATCACCTGCCCCGCGAAGACCGCGGGCAATGAGAGGATCGGCAGGGCGAAGAGGGTGGAGAGCGCGACGAGTCCGGCCGCGGTGAGCGCGGTCGTGACTGTCGTCGGGTCGAATCCGGCACGCACGAGCATGCGGCGCTGCGTGAGGCCGCCGGCGGCGGCGCCACCGGGCACGACGTGGCTCATCGCATTGCCCGCGAGTTGTGAGCACGCGATGGCCAACGTGCCGTCGGCACCGAGCAGCGCACGCTGGAGCTGCCACAGCGACGCGAAGCTCGCGCACTCGAGCACGAAGATGAGCACGAACCAATCCCAGCTGAGGTGGCGCAGGAGGGGGAGGTCGCCGAAGAGCGCCAGCAAGCCCGGCAGCACGAGATACAGCGAGACGCCGAAGATGGCGAGCACCGCCACCCATCGCAGGAACGACCGGCGTTCGCCCGCGGGCGGCGTCGCCAGCTGGGTCAAGGTCGAGACGAGCGCCTGACCTCAGGCGGTCGCGCTACCGGCCGCGTTGCGCGTAGCTGAGATACGCCGCGTCCTGCCGGTCGACCGTGCTGCGTGCGTGTTGCGTCAAATGGTCGCCGCGCACGATCAAGTAGAGGAGCACGCCGATGAGCGGCAGCAACACGACGATCAACACCCAGCCGGCCTTGGCCGCACCGGTGAGATCCGAGCTGCGGAACACATCCGCCAGCATCCCGAAGACGGCCATGCACCACGCGATGAACAGGAACACCAACAACATCGACCAGAACACATCGAGAAGCGGATAGTCGTACGCGACCGTGCTCATGGTCGCAGTGTCGGCCGTCTGCACCGAGGTCGTCGTCACCCCTACAGGGTGACCGCCGTGTCAGTGGTGTTGCTTCAACTCGGCGGAGTCGCTTCGCCTGTGTCCGACGAGGAAGGCACGTCGCGCACGTCGGTCGTGTCGCGGACGTCGGTCGTCGCGCGCTCCGCGCTTCGTTGGTGCTCGCGAAGATCGACTTCCTCGCCCTCGAACTCCCGGTCACAGACGTCGCAGAACTCGCCGGCCGACCGGCCATGGCGGCAACGGTCGAGGACGTCATCGATCGCCATCCCCGTGCCGTTGTCCACCATGCCGTTTCTCCTGTTAGTTCTGACCCGAGTTCTCGACGGCGCTCGGACGGCGGGTCGAGCTACCGAAGAAGAGCAGCGCACCACCCACGACGAGCAGAGCTCCGGCGATATCGGTCAGTCCGCCCGTGTTCGTGCGGGGACCGGTGCGAGCCAGCTCCTCACCCGCGACCGTCGTGGGCGCCGGCGCCGTGGTCTGCTCGGTCTGCACACCGAGGACGCTGGCCGGCGTCGTCGTCACCGAAGTGCCGGCGACGTCGGTGGTCGAGGTCGTCGACTCGGTGGTCGGCGTCGTCGGCGTCTCGCCCGTCTTCATCACCGTCGTGCTGGTGGTGCTAGACGTCGTCGAGCTCGAGGTCGAGCTTCCGGACTCCTCGCCGCAGTTCCACAGTTCGCCGAACTTGTAGGCGAGCAATCGGCTGCCGTACTTCTCGGTGTCCGTGATCTTCGGCAACACCGAGCCCGTGAACGCGTCCATCTGCGTGTAACAGTGCGGGTCCGTGCCGTTGTCGGGCAGCGTGATGCTCAGCGTCTTCGAGCCCTGCTGGATCGTGTCGGTCGACGAGTCGGCCAACGTCTGCGGGACGACGAAGTTGGGTCCGTCCTTCAAGTACACCGCGAGTCCGATCGGAACAGGGTCGCACAGCGGAAGACTGTTCTGCACTGTGAACGTCGCGTGTGAGCCATCGGAGCTCAAAGTGGCCACGATGTGCGCCTGGTCGACGGGATCACAGCTTGGCGCTGACTGGGCTCCGGCTCCGGTGTTCGAGAGCCCGAGCCAGGTCAAACACAGGACAAACACCGCCAACGTGGCTCGCAAAGGCTTCACGACACATCGCTCCCTATTGTTGCTTGTGAGGTGATTAGTCAATTGGCCGGGTACCCCCTGCTTCGCAGGATTAACCAAGTCATTCTTTATCGCTGAGTGGCGCCATGAATGCGGAACGTGAGTATCAATGGTCAATGTGACCATTGACGGTGTGCGTCGAAAACGTCATTGTGTCGCCAGCCTGCGAGTCACCGCCGCTTGTTCCGGCTCGCCACTGCGTCGGAGTTGCGTGGGTCGGAAGGACGGATTCGCAACTGAGCGCGCAAAGCCGGGAGCAGTGGCTGGCGCGAACCTTCGTACAAGTCGCAGACACGCTCGTCGATGATTTCGTGGTCGACGAGTTCGCCGCGACGGTCGCACAAAGGTGCGCCGAACTTCTCGACGATGGCTCCGACGTCGGCTTGATGTTGCACGACGCGGGAGAGCTGAAACCTCTCGCCGCATCCACCCCCCGCGCCCGCATGCTCGAACTCTTCGAGGTGCAAAACCACGAAGGGCCCTGTTTCGACTGCTTCACCAGCGGACAGCCTCTCATCGGACAACGCCTGATTGGTGGCAATCCGCCGTGGCCGGCGTTTGGTGACTTTGCCTACTCCCTCGGCTACAGGGTGGCGCACGCAGTTCCCATGTGCTTGCGGTCCGAAGCCATCGGCGTGCTCACCATTCTTCAAACGCACGAGGACGGCCTTCCTGACGCCGAACTGCAACTGATCCACGCGCTCGTCGACGCGGCGACGATCGCGCTGCTGCAACACCGAGCGCGGAACCGCGCCACTGATCTCGCGCAGCAACTGCAGGAGGCACTCGACTCACGAGTCGTCATCGAGCAGGCGAAGGGCATGCTCTCGGTGCACCTCGATCGCGACGTGCAAGACGCGTTCGAGTTGCTGCGGAAGTTCGCCCGGCGGACCAACAAACCCATCGCGCAGGTGGCTGCCGAGGTGGTCACAGGGAATCTGACTGCACAGCATCTGCAAGAAGCTGACGGACCGAGTCTCTGAAATCACCCCTTGGGGTGATGGAAAATCTACGCCGCGGCGTTGCCACCCGGGCCCCCGCTCGTTACCGTCGTCTTTGGCGCGGGGACAATATTTTTCGTGCCGGTTTCGCTCCGGCCATCCGGCGAAGCTCACGTCGCCCCGGACCTCGGCGGCGCTCCTCCGAATCGATCATGGAGCGTCAATGCGTATGTATGACCGTCCGTCGAGCCTGGGAGCCCGGCCTGCCGTGTTGCCGCTGACGATGCCGAGTGTCGAGGCGAGGTGAGCGCACCACCGACTGACCACCAGTTCCTGCTCGATGTCGACGCGCTCCCGTTCGGCGTCATCGTCTTCGACCGCGCCGGTGACGCGATGCGCGTCAATCGCGCCTGGGCGGAGCTCACCGGGCAGACGCAACAGCGCGCCTCTGTCAACGGTTGGCTGCGCGCCGTCGTCGCCGCTGATCGGGCCAACGCAATCGCGCAGGTGAGGTCGGCGCTCGACGGCTACGCGCTCGGCGTCGTCGACTTGCGGCTCCAGATCTCGCCGCGTGATCCCCAGCGGTGGATTCGCGCTCGAGTGGAGCCGACCTATGACGCACTCGGGACAACGGTTGGTTGCCTGGCATTTGTCGAAGACAGCGACGAGGCCCACAACCGCGAGCTCCAACTCGAATACCAGGCGACTCACGACGCGCTCACAGGTGTGCTCAACCGGGCCTACATCGTCGAACAAACCCGCCATGCGCTGCTTCGCATCATCCGTCATCCGAGCACGCTTGCCATTGTCTTCATCGACCTGGACGACTTCAAGGCGGTCAACGACCAGCACGGCCACGTGTTCGGCGATCGGGTGCTCGCCGCGCAGGCACAGCAGTTCCACAAGGCGCTGCGGCCGAACGATCTGGTCGCGCGCTACGGCGGCGACGAGTTCGTCGTTCTCTGCGAGGACCTCCGCTCAGCCGAAGAGGCTCGCTTGGTTGCCGAGCGCATCATCATCGACCTGTCGCAGCCGTTGAACGTCGACAACCGAATGATCGAGCTCAACGCCAGCGTCGGGGTCGTCACCACCAATGACCCGTACGCCGATCTGATGACGCTCCTTCAGCAAGCGGACCTCGCGATGTACCGCGCCAAGGGCGCCGGGCCGGGCCGGGTCGAGCTCGTCGCGTTCGAGCGTGAGCCGGTGGACGACGAGTTCGTCATCGACCTCGAGCTCGAGCGCCGGCGCGATTGGCAGGTCGTGCTCACCCGTATCCATCGGCAGCTGCGCGACGCAGAGGCCGCGCTCGGACGACTCTGGGCCGACGAGATCCCGCAAGGCGATGCCGAAACCGCGCACCGCTTGGCCGACGCTGCTCGCCACGTGAGCCGCGCCGTGCGATCCCTCGCCGACGACGTCATCGTCTGACGACGCAATGTTGGTGCCATTCCGGGGCTCCGGCCCCGGAATGGACCCGGAGTTCGGAGGAGGACGGGCGACGACGCGGGTTTACTCGCTGGTAGGGCCGTCGAAGTTGGGCGCCCGCTTCTCGGTGTGGCTCTCGAGCCCCTCACGCGCGTCCGGCCCGCCGAAGCCGTAGAACTCGTAGGCGAGCGAGGCGTCGAGGATGGCGGACTGCGCGCGGTACCAGTGATTGAGCGTCTGCTTCGTCCAGCGGATCGCGGACTGCGCGCCCCCGGCCAGTTGCGTCGCCACCTCGAGGGCGCGGTCGTGGACGAGCTCGTCGTCGACGCACAACGAGACGAGCCCGATGCGCTCGGCCTCCTCCCCGGTCAGTGTTTCGCACGTGAGGAGGTAGTACTTCGCCTTGGCCATGCCGCACAGCAGGGGCCAGCAGATGGCGGCGTGATCACCGGCGGTCACACCGAGGCGCGTGTGCCCGTCGATGATGCGCGCCGTGCGGGCGACGACCGACACGTCGGCGAGGAGTCCGGCAACGAGCCCGGCGCCCACCGCGGCGCCGTGGATGGCGGACACGACGGGCTTCGAACAGTTGATGACGTTGAACACGAGATCGCGTGCCTCGCGCAGCACCTTCGTTCGCGTCGCGTAGTCCGACATGATCCCGTCGAGCAGCTCGAAGCTGCCGCCCGCGGAGAAGGCGCGGCCGGCACCTTGTAGCAAGGCCACGTTGGTGTCGGGATCACGATCGACGCTGAGCCACACGTCCGCCAGCTGCCGGTGTACGGCATGACCGACCGAGTTGAGCCCGGGGCCGTCGAGCGTGATCCGCAGGATGCCGTCCGCGGGACGATCGAAGGCGAGGTCGGGATAGGCCGCGTAGAGATCGCTCACGCGTTTCAGCTTCGCGGACGTGACAAGGTGGGCTCGTGGGTGAAGCCATCCGGATCGAGGACGACGGCGCCGTGCGCGGGTTGGTGCTGTGCCGGCCCGACGCGTTCAACACCATCACCATCGGTCTGCGCGATGAGCTCGACGCGGCACTCGACGACGCCGATCGCGACAGCGGGGTGAAGGTCGTGTTGATCACCGCGGAAGGCAAGGCGTTCTGCGCCGGGTTCGGGTTGGACTGGTCGACCGTGGGTCAGGCGACCGCCGAGAGGCCCGGTGGTCGTGCGTGGGACTCCGTGGCGGACGTGCAGATGATCGGGCGGTTCGGCAAGACGTTCGCCAAGCTGCACTCGATCTCGAAGCCGACACTCGCGGCGGTGCAGGGATGGTGCATCGCCGGCGGCACCGACATGATCCTCAACGCCGACATCATCGTCGCGGGCGAGTCGGCACGGTTCGGCTATCCGCCGGCGCGTGTATGGGGTGTGCCGGAGGCGCCGTGGGTGTGGGTGGCCCGTCTCGGTCTCGAGAGGGCGAAGCGCTACTTGTTCACGGGCGACGAGCTGACGGCATCGGAAGCGGCCGCGCTGGGGATGATTCTCGAGTGTGTGCCCGACGCCGACCTCGAGACACATGCGAACGCGCTGGCCCAACGCATGGCGCTCCTGCCTCTCAACCAACTCCAGATGATGAAGTGGATGCTGAACGACGTCGCCCGTCACCAGTACGAGCCCGACACGAGTCGATTGCTCGGATTCGTCTTCGACGGCGTGGCGCGGCACACGCAGGAAGGCCTCGATTTCGTGAGCCGCGCGCAGGAGATCGGTTGGCGCGAGGCGGTCCGGGAACGTGACCGTCCGTTCGGGGACTACGGAGAGCGACGCAGAGGGGTGGGTCCCGAGTGACACCGACACCGACACCAGACACCGTGACCGAAGCAGTGCAGTTCCTCACGAAGGAGGGCTACCGCGACGAGATCCGTCTCGTCGCCGGCGGGCTCGAATGCGATGGCGTCGGCGGTGTCCATGACGCGGCGTCCGCCGTCGTCGACTACACGTTCCGATTCGAGGGGCCGAGCGACCCCGGTGACGAGGCGATCGTGCTCGGCATAGATCTTCCGAAATGGGGACGCAAGGGCGTGCTGGTATCGGCCTTCGGCCCGAACGCCGACGCGGACGAGGCCGACGTGCTCAGGGCGTTGACGAAGTGAGCGCCGCCTCGCGTGCCCACGCATAGTCCGGCTTGCCGCTCGAGATACCCGTTGCAGTTGGACTACGAGTGCTTCACCCCGACGGCGATCTGGCCGGTGTAACCGTTGCCGGTCGCGGTCAGCGGCACGATCGCCGTCGATCCGCCGGCTTGCGAGAAGATCATGTCCTGGTTGTTGGGAGTGTCCGGCGTACCGCGATAGGGGCTTGCCGCGAACACCGAGGCGGACATCGAGTCGTCGAAGAAGAGCTGACCGGTGTGCACGACGGAGTCGTTGACATGAACCTTCATGTGGATGTGCACCGCTCTGCCCTGGTACCAGCCCGGGTAGATGGAGGCGAACGTGACGTTGCCGTTCCCATCCGTGACTTGGGTGCCTCGGAGGAACGTCGTACCGGTGGACCCCTGTACCCCCGAGTACGTGCCGGCGGCGTCGCAGTGCCAGAGGTCGACTGCCGCGTTCTGGAGCGGCGCGCACTGCGACGCGTCGAGGACGGTGATCGTCAACGACAGCGGCGCGCCAGGACGGTCTTCGGTGATGTCGGAGCGGACGTCGTTGATGTCGAGGTAGTACGGGCCCTCGGTGACCTCGGGCGTGAGCGTGCACGCCGTCGCAGTCGCGCTCCCGGTCGACGCGGACGCGGAACCTGACGACGCGGTCGACGCTGACGACGCGCTCGTGGTGTTGCTCGCGCCAGTTGTTTTCGTGGACGAGCTACACGCCGCCGCGATCGCTCCCACTCCGAGCACGCCCAGCGCGCAGAGCGCCTGCCGGCGATCGAGGAGCCGCGACCCGTCGTCCTGCATGTGGCGACGGTAGCGAGGCAGCCCGAGAGACAGCCGTGAATGCTCGCAGGGCAGCCTGAGTAGGGTCCGTCACTGTGCCGCTTCCGGGGTCGCTGGCCGTGCCGGTGCACGCGAACGCGCCGCAGTGGTTCCGGCGCGCGCTCGACGTGGCATTCCACGACGGCGAGGTGATGGTCGATGGCGCGGTCATCCATTACCTCGCATGGGGAGAGCCCGACCGGCGCGGCCTCGTCTTCGTCCATGGTGGTGGCGCGCACGCGCACTGGTGGACACACGTGGCGGCGCGGTTCGCGACCGAATTCCGGGTCGTCGCCGTGGATCTGTCGGGGCACGGTGACAGCGGGCACCGCGGCACCTACGCATTCGAGCAGTGGACCGATGAGGTCCTCGCCGTCGCCGACGTCGGTGGCATCGATGGACCACCGGTTGTCATCGGTCACAGCATGGGTGGCTTCGTCACCATCGCGACCGCGGCGCTCCACGGCGATCGGCTCGAAGGGGTGGTGGTGTGCGACTCACCGGTCACCGAGCCCGACCCCGAGGTCGAGTCGTACCGATTGAAGGAGGCATTCGGGAACCCGCGCACGTACACCTCGGTCGACGAGGCGATGTTGCGATTCCGGACGGTGCCGCCCCAGGCGCACTACCTCGACTACGTCATTGATCATGTCGCCCGCCGATCGCTGCGGCCGGTCGAAGGCGGCTGGCAGTGGAAGTTCGACCGGCGGATCTTCGAACAGTTCTCGCAGATGCGCGGCGTCGCCCTTCCGTACCTGCCGAAGGTTCGCTGCCGGTTCGCCCTGCTGCGATCCGAACAAGGTCTGGTCACGCCCGACATCGGCGCGTCGATGTACGACGCGCTGGGCCGCGTCGCGCCGGTGATCGAGCTTCCAGAAGCAGGACATCACGCCATGCTCGACCAACCCCTCGAGCTCCTCACCGCCCTGCGAACGTTGCTGGCGGACTGGGAGCACTCCGACCCCCACCGTGTCGGTCGACGCTGATCGGGGCATACGATGCCGTCGTGGCGGACGGACCTACGTCCTCGATATCCGCCGTCTCGGACGGCCGGTTGATCGCCGAGACCGCCGATCGGATCGCGGTGCCGAAGGTGGCGCCCGCTGATTCGTTCGTGCTCCACGCACCGCTCGAGCTACTCGCTCGCGCCGAGTTGCTCGAGTACGTACACGCCGCGTCGAGAGGTCGAGCCGTCGCGCGCGTGCGATGGCTGGGCGACAAGTACGACGACGCAGGCGAGCCGGTCGAGGAACCAGCGCCGTTGGACGCACGGAGCATCGACGAAGTGGCCCGCACGCTGATCGACGCGCTGGCAGCCGGGGACCTCGACGACGTCGATCGCGCCGCACGGCGTCTGGGCGAAACGGCGACACCGGCCGAATTGCGGCGGCTGGTGGCGCCGTCGATCGTCGCGTCACTGGCCGCGGCCGCGCACGGCAGCATCCTCTTGTGGTTGTTGCCGCGCGTGAGCGCGCGGCATGGGGTCACGAGTGCCTTGCTGCGCGAGCCGGCGCGCGAGCTCGCGCGCCACCCCGACTGGCGGATTCGATGGTTCGAGAGCGCGGGCGAGCCGACGAGTCAGTCGCTGCTCGAGGCGCTGCTCGACGTGCCGATGGTCGGCCTGCCGGGCAGCGTCTTCATCTACCCGATCATGAACCAGGCCGAGGAGTCGGGCATCGCGCCGAAGCTGCTCGCCGGCCTCACCACCGAACACATCGACGTCCAACAGACGCGACGAGAGCTGTCGCGGGTCGCGGCGTGGTCGATGCTGCAAGAGCCGCCCGACTATGCGCCGTACGGTTGGAGCCACTGCCTGACGATGCCTCAAGCTGTGATGGGCATCGCCGGTGACAGCGACGGGCACGGTGTCCGTGACGGTGTCGATGGTCGGGTCGCAGCCGCGGTCGCGGCCACCCATGTCGTCGGGTTCCGCGCCGCGCTCGGTCAGCGCGCACTGGTACCCGACTACCGGCCGGAGCCGCCGTCAGCGGGTGTCTTCGACGAAGCGCTCGCGAATGGTCCCGAGACGGCCGCCGCCTTCGCGTTCCATCGACCCGGCGACGGGCTCGACGCCCTCGTCGCCGACCTCGCGTCGAATGCCGCGCTGCATTTCGACGCTCACCTCGTGAAGTACACGCTCGCCTGCTTCGATGCGGCGGCCGCCGACCCGACCCAGCGGCGCTTGTATCTGGCCGCCGCGGCCTCGCTCGCCGGATGGTGGGCCCAGCAACCGAGCGACGGGTTCTTCACCTGAGAGCGAGCCGATAGGCGAGGCCTGTCCGACATACGCTCCAAAGCATGCGAGTCGGCGTGCAGATGGTCTTCCAGTCGTGGGGCTACGGCGACGACGTCACCGATGGTGACGTGGTCGCGGAGGAGATCCGACTCGGTGAGCTTGCGGACGAGCTCGGCTTCCACGCGCTATGGCCTGTCGAGCATCACTTTCGCGATTACTCGTTCTGTCCCGACAACACTGTGCTCCTCGCGCACATGGCGGCGCGCACGAAGCGGATCCTGCTCGGCACCGGTGCGGTGATCCTCCCGTGGAACGAACCGCTGCGTGTCGCCGAGAAGATCGCGTTGCTCGATCACCTGTCGAACGGGCGCGTCTTGTTCGGCATGGGTCGTGGTCTGTCACGCCGCGAGTACGACGGATTCGGCATCGCGATGGACGAGTCGCGCGATCGATTCGACGAGTCGGCGCGCATGGTGCTCGATGCGCTCGAAACCGGTTACATCGAGGGCGACGGACCGTACTTCCGCCAGCCGCGCGTCGCGATCCGTCCCGCGCCGTCGCGCTCGTTCCGCGATCGCACCTACTGCGTCGCGATGTCGCCGGACTCGGTCGACGCCGCGGCCGATCTCGGTGCTCGCATGGTGATGTTCAGCCAGCGTCCGTGGGCCGATCAAGCGGTTTCTGTGCACACGTACCGCGAGCGGTTCAGGGCCGCGCACGGCCACGAACCGGGGCCGCCGGTCGTGTGCGACTTCGTCTACTGCCACCGTGACCGAGGCCGCGCCGAAGAGATCGCGCATCAGCACATCGCCGGTTATCTCACGAGCGTGATGGAGCACTACGAGCTCCAGAGCGATCACCTGAAGCAGGCGAAGGGCTACGAGTCGTATGGCGACTCAGTCGAGCTCCTGCGCGCCATCGGTCTCGAGAAGCTCTGCGACATGTACCTCGGCGTGAACGTGTGGGGCACCCCGGACGACATCGTCGAGCGGCTGCGAGCGCGCCGCGACGTCATCGGCGACCACGATCTCACGTGCTGCTTCCGCTATGCCGGCCTTCCCTACGACGAAGCCGAGGCCAGCATGCGGCTGTTCGCCGAGGAAGTGCTCCCCGTCGTCACAGTAGAGACGGGTACACGAGCGCCTTCAGTTGGTTACGGAAGTTGAACGTGCCGGACGGCGCGAGCTGGGTCATGAACACCACGACGAGCTCCTCGCTCGGGTCGACCCAGAAGGCGGTCGAGGCCCAGCCGCCCCACATGAACTCACCGGGCGATCCGATGACCTGCGTGCGGGCCGAACCGAGCCCGACGGCGACCGTGAGTCCGAACCCCGATCCGTCGAAGCCGACCTCGCCGTAGGCGCCGGGGACGGCGAAGTCGCGCAGCTCGCCGTTGCCCGGCAGGTGGTTGGTCGCCATGAGCTCGACCGTCTTGCGACCGAGGATGCGTACGCCGTCGAGCTCGCCCCCGTTGACGAGCATCTGCGTGAACCGCAGGTAGTCGGACGTGGTCGAGACGAGTCCGCCCCCGCCGGACAGAAACGTCGGCATGCGCCGGAAGCCGCTCCGTTCCGGGTCGTCGACCAGCACGAGCCGCTTGTCGGCGGTGCGCGTGTAGTTGGCCGACAGCCGATCGATCTTGTCGTCCGGGACCATGAAGCCGGTGTCGACCATGCCGAGGCGGTCGAACAACGCCGATTGCAGGTACTCGTCGAAGCGCTGACCCGAGATGATCTCGACGAGGCGGCCGCAGATGTCGGTCGACGTCGAATAGAACCACCGGGTTCCGGGATGGAACCGCAACGCGCGCTCGGCCAGCCGGTCGACGAGATCCGCCGTTGTCGCGCCCTTCTCCCAGGTGGGCTGAACGGATCCGTTGTCTTCGCCGTCGACCGTCACGATCGGTAGCCCTCGACCGCCGAAGCCGAGACCCGACGTGTGCATGAGCAGGTCTCGCACTGTCATCGGCCGGTGCGGCTCGACGAGTTGCGACGAGCCGCCTTCCAACTTCTCGCGGACCTTGAGGTCCTTCCACTGCGGGACGAAGCGATGTACCGGATCGTTGAGTTGGAAGTCGCCGCGCTCGTACAGCGTCAGCAGTGCCACCCCGGTGATCGGTTTCGTCATCGAGTAGATGCGAAAGATGGTGTCGTCCGCCATCTGCTTGTCGCGCTCGCGATCCATCGAGCCGAACGAGTGGAAGTAGCCGACCTGCCCGTGGCGCGACACCGCGATCTGGCAACCGGCGATCTTGCCCGCCGAGATGTAGCGGCGTTCGAAGTGCTCGGTGATGTGCTCGAGCCGGTCGGCATCGAGTCCGGCAGCATCAGGGTTGGCTTTCACGTCGCCTCCTGGTCGGGGCTCTCGTTGTTGTCGCGCGACGGCCGCGGCGCGGCTCGGTCCCTATCGTGGCAAATCGTGGACCTGAACGAGGCATTGCGATCGACGGGTGCGGCGCGCGAGTTCCGTCCCGAGCCTGTGGCCGATGACGTCATCGAGCGGATCCTCGACACGGCTCGCTTCGCGCCGAGCGGTGGTAACCGCCAGGGGTGGCGGGTCATCGTGGTCGACGACCCGACGTTACGGAGCCGGTTGCGCGACTTCTATGTCGAGCATTGGTATGCGTACCTCGCGCAACGCGCGGCGGGTTTGACGCCATGGGCTCCGGTGACCGACCGCGACGCAGAGGCCGCGGCGATCCAGCGCGCCGGTGAGGTGCGCGCGGAAGCGGAAGCGGGCCCCGGTGGGTTCGCCGAGCACTTCGACGAAGTCCCGGTGCTGCTGGTCGTGCTGGCCGACCAACGCAACCTCGCCGCCGTCGATCGCGATCTCGACCGTTACACGATGGTGGGCGGCGCATCGATCTATCCGTTCGTGTGGAGCATCCTGCTGGCGGCGCGGGACGAGGGCCTCGGTGGAGTGATGACCACGATGGTGATCCGGAGCGAACCCGAGGTGAAGGAACTGCTCGACGTGCCCGACGAGCTCGCGATCGCGGCGGTGGTGGCGCTCGGTCATCCCGTGGTGCAGCCCCGGCGCTTGCGGCGCTCTGCGGTGCCCACGTTCACGTCAGTCGATCGCTACGGCGGCGCACCCTTCGGATCAGCGGGCGCCGCCGGCGGAGGAGCGGCCTAGGACGGGGCTGGATTCGGGCCGCCTGAGCCGGGTCCGCCGCCGTCACCGTGTTCGAGGGAACGGGAACGGGAACGGCCGCGGCTGAGGCGGTTGCGTGGTGGACGGCGGAGGTTGCGTGGTCGAGGGTGGAGGTTCGGTGGTCGAGGGTGGAGGTTGCGTGGTCTCGGGCGGGGGCTCTGTCGTCGCGGGGGGCGGCTCGGTCGTGGCTGGTGGCTCGGTCGGTGTGGCCGCGGCCTGACCCGACGCGCGGTCCGCGGCTTGTCGAGCGCGGGGAGTGGCGGAGCTGGACGT
>DASXPN010000095.1:0-2137 GCA_036493595.1 Acidimicrobiales bacterium
GCGCGGGAGCCGCGGGGGCATCCGTGCCCGACGCGGCGGCGTCGTTCCACCAGTCGGCCATGACGATCAGGCGCTCTGCTCGTCGTCGACGATCTCCGCGTCGGCCACGTCGTCGTCGGACGGGGCTTCACCGGCACCGGCACCGCCGGCCGCCTCGGCACCCTGCTGGGCCTGCACGTTCTGGTACAGGCGCCGGGTGAACTCCTGGCTGACCTCGACCAGCGCTTCGTGCGCCCGCTTGACCTCGTCGACGTCGGGGCCGGCGAGGGCGTCCTTCAACGCCTTCAACGCGTCCTCGAGCTTGGCGCGGTCGTCGGCGGGAACCTTGTCGCCCTGCTCCTTGAGCAGCGACTCGGTCTGGTAGGCGAGCGAATCCGCGGTGTTGCGCGTCTCCGCCTCTTCCCGCTTGCGCTGGTCCTCTTCCGCGTGCGCCTCGGCGTCCTTGATCATCTGGTTGATGTCGTCCTTGCCGAGCGCGGTGCCGCCGCTGATGACCATCGACTGCTCTTTGCCCGTGCCAAGATCCTTGGCCGACACGTGCACGATGCCGTTGGCGTCGATGTCGAACGTCACCTCGATCTGCGGCACGCCGCGTGGCGCGGGCGGCAGCCCGGTCAGCGTGAACGTGCCGAGCGGCTTGTTGCGGTACGCCATGTCGCTCTCACCCTGGAGCACCTTGATCTCCACCGACGGCTGGTTGTCGTCGGCGGTGGTGAACGTCTCCGACTTCTTCACCGGGATCGTGCTGTTGCGCTCGATGAGCTTGGTCATGATCTGACCCTTGGTCTCGATGCCGAGCGACAGCGGCGTGACGTCGAGGAGCAGGATGTCCTTGACGTCGCCCTTCAGCACACCGGCCTGGATCGACGCACCGGCCGCAACCGCTTCGTCGGGGTTGACACCCTTGTGCGCTTCCTTGCCGGTGAGTTCCTGGACGAGGTCGGCGACCGCGGGCATGCGCGTGCTGCCGCCGACGAGGATCACGTGGTCGATCTTCGACTTGTCGAGCCCGGCGTCCTTGATCGCCTGCTCGAACGGACCGCGACACGCCTCGAGCAGGTCGCGTGTCATCTCCTGGAAGCGCGCCCGCGTGAGCGACATGTCGAGGTGGAGGGGACCGTCGGCCGTCGCGGTGATGAACGGCAGGTTGATCGTCGTCTCCTGGAGGTTGGAGAGCTCGATCTTCGCCTTCTCGGCGGCTTCCTTCAGCCGCTGCGTCGCCATCTTGTCGTTGGAGAGGTCGATGCCGTGTGCGTTCTTGAACTCGGTGACCAACCAGTCGATGACGCGCTGATCCCAGTCGTCGCCGCCGAGGTGCGTGTTGCCCGAAGTGGACTTGACCTCGAACACGCCGTCGCCGATCTCGAGCACCGACACGTCGAAGGTGCCGCCGCCGAGGTCGAAGACGAGGATCGTCTGGTCGTTGCCTTCCTTGTCGAGCCCGTAGGCGAGCGCGGCCGCGGTGGGCTCGTTGATGATGCGCAGCACTTCGAGACCCGCGATCTCGCCGGCCTCCTTGGTGGCCTGGCGCTGGGCGTCGTCGAAGTACGCGGGAACGGTGATGACGGCCTGGGTGACGCTCTCGCCGAGGTAGCTCTCGGCGTCGCGCTTCAGCTTCATCAGGATGCGCGCGCTGATCTCCTGCGACGCGTACGCCTTGCCGTCGATGTCGATCTTCCAGTCGGTGCCCATGTGGCGCTTGACCGACCGGATCGTGCGGTCGGGGTTGGTGATCGCCTGGCGCTTCGCGACCTCGCCGACGAGGACCTCTCCGGTCTTGGAGAAGGCCACGACGGAGGGCGTCGTGCGCGCGCCCTCGGCGTTGGGGATGACGGACGGCTCGCCCGCCTCGAGCACCGCGACGACGGAGTTGGTGGTGCCGAGATCGATGCCGACGGCCTTGGACATGGGAACTCCTTGAAGATCGATTGGGTCAGAGGTGCTTGATGAGGGATTGTTCGCTTTTGCGAAGTTCGGGGGAGAGCAGAGCTGGGACCGAACTTGAGTCGGTCACGCCAGTATAACTTGAGTGCTACCCGCTCAATATTCCCGGCGGGCCCAAAATCCCTTCCACGGCCCGGTCCGGCGCCGTTCCGGCCCGCCGACCTGGCTCGCCCGTGCGGTACCGGTACCGCGT
>DASXPN010000096.1:0-7131 GCA_036493595.1 Acidimicrobiales bacterium
GGGGACAACACCACCATGACGGTGGAGTTGATCGCTCCCATCGCCATGGACGAGGGCCTGCGGTTCGCCATCCGTGAGGGCGGCCGCACCGTCGGCGCCGGCCGCGTGACGAAAATCCTGAAGTAGGAGAGACTGGAGCCATGGCAAGCAAGGCCAACGAGAAGCGGATCGCGGTCACCCTGGAGTGCACGGTCTGCAAGCGCCGCAACTACATCACCCAGAAGAACAAGGTGAACGACCGCGAGCGCATCGAGATGAACAAGTACTGCCGGTGGGACCGGCACCACACCCTCCACAAGGAAACCCGGTAGCCGCTACCCGCAGGTAACTTCCTGACGTCCTCCCAGGTCAGAAGGCCCGGTATGCCACAAGAAGTCGGTGATCTCACCGAACTGGTGGTCGCGGCCCGTGCCGGTGACCAGCAGGCATTCGAGGCTTTGGTGCGCGCCACGTACGCGGACACGTACACGCTCGCGTACCGGCTGACCGGGGATGAGGAGGACGCACGGGACGTGGTCCAGGAGTCCTACCTGCGGGCCTTCCGAGGCCTCAAGCGGTTCCGCGGCGATGCGCAGTTCACGACGTGGCTGTATCGCATCACCGCCAACTGCGCATCGACCCATCTCGGGCGCCGGGCCAGGCACCGCCACGACGAGCTGGTCGACGACGCCCCCCTTGCCGACCCGAATCCCGACGTCGATCCGGCTGCTCGAGCCGACGCTCGCGCCACCCGAGATCGCCTGACGACCGCGCTCCGTGGACTACCGCCTCGACTTCGGGCGGTAGTCGTGTTGCGTGACGTCTACGACCTGCCACACGAAGCCATCGCCGCGGAGCTGGGCATCTCCGAGTCGGCGGCCAAGGTGCGGCTCCATCGGGCGCGAAAGAAGCTGCGGGAGAACCTGTTCCCACTCCGTGGGGAGCCGGGCCGCGAGGAAGGTGCGGAACGTGCAGTGTGATGAAGTAACCGAACTGCTCGCTGACGTGGCCGACGGATCCGTCATGCTCGATAGGTCCACCCGTCGCCATGTCGACCGGTGCCTGCGGTGCCAGGCCGAACTCGTGCAGTACCGCAAGTTGCTGCGCGCGCTCCATGCGCTGCGTACCGAAGTGCTCGCGCCTGCGCCGGGCTTGCTGGCGGACATCCTCGCCACCCTCGAAGAGGCAGGCGAGCGAAGGGCGGTTCGCTCGATGCTGACCGGGCGGCGTATGGCCTACGTCGGTGGAATCGCCGCGGCTGCCACCGCCGGTGCCGCCGGCGCCATCCTCATCGCGACACGAGGCCGCAAAGGCCGCGTCAGCCTCGCCGGCTAGCGCCCGCGCCGCACCGCGCCGGACCCCGTCGCACCCGCCAACTCTGTTCAACATCACGTACGAGCGAGCCGTGGGCGAGTGAGTTCGGGTTGGACCCAGTGCTAGCCTGACCCGGAGTTTCGGACCTCCCCAGAGGGCAGTAGCTCAATTGGTAGAGCACCGGTCTCCAAAACCGGCGGTTGGGGGTTCGAGTCCCTCCTGCCCTGCGCCACCGCCGCGTCTCCAAGAGCCGCTCGAACAACAAGGCCAGCCGCCATGGCGATGAACCGAGAAACCAAGCGAATGTTGCAGCGTCAAGGTCAGATGACCGAGGACGGTGCACCCACGCGAGAAAAGCGCCGCCAAACGCCGACGGCGCCCCCGCAGCAGCGCGAGAAGCGCACAGGGCCTCGCGAGTTCGTGAAGGAAGTTCGGGCCGAGCTGCGCAAGGTGGCATGGCCGACCCGCAGCGAGACCGTCAACTACTCGATCATCGTGTTCGTCGCCGTGGTCGTGCTCACCGCGCTCGTCGGCGCGCTCGACTACCTGTTCGGCCAGTTCGTCCTCGACCTCTACAACCAGTAAGCGCGCCTACATGAGTGATTTCGAAGAGCCCACGACCGCCGAGTCGGACGAGGAGGAGGCCACGTCCTCCGTGCTCGTCGACGACGAGGTGCCGCCCGACACCGACGACGAGGTCATCGACTCCGACGACCTGCTCGACGAAGAGGCGGCGCCGCCGGTCGAGAGCCCGTACGACCGCAGCGGCCGCTGGTACGTCGTGCACACACAGTCGGGTTACGAGAAGAAGGTCAAGCAGAACCTCGAAGCCCGCATCTCTTCCATGAACATGGAGGAGCGCATCCACGAAGTCGTCATCCCGATGGAAGACGTCATCGAGTTCAAGAACGGCAAGAAGGTCGTCGTCCAGAAGAAGGTCTTCCCCGGCTACCTCCTCGTCCGCTGCGACCTCGACGATGACTCGTGGTACGTGATCCGCAACACCCCTGGCGTCACCGGCTTCGTCGGTGCTGGTTCGAAGCCGTCGCCCCTGTCACGGCGCGATGTGGAGAAGTTCCTCCTCGTCGTCACCGGCGACGCGCAGGTTGCAGCGCGCAAGGGCAAGCCGCGACTGGAGTACGAGAACGGCGAGACCGTCCGTGTGCGCGAGGGTCCGTTCGCCGACTTCTCCGGCGAGATCATCGAGATCAACGAGGACCAGCTCAAGCTCAAGGTGCTGGTCAACATCTTCGGCCGCGAAACGCCGGTCGAGCTCGAGTTCAGCCAGGTGGCCAAGCTCTAGCTCTTGCTGGCAGAATGACCCGTTCGAAACTCAAGCACGTTTTGGAAACCACAGATCGAGTTGTGCGCACGCGGCGAGGGAAGCGCCAGCGACGAGCCGCACCCGAGCGCAGGGCATAGCCCGGAGCGAGGCAGACAAACATGGCGAAGAAAAAGGTCGCCGCCGTCGTGAAAATCCAGATCCCCGCGGGCCAGGCTACGCCCGCGCCTCCGGTCGGCACCGCGCTCGGTCCCCACGGCGTGGCGATCATGGACTTCTGCAAGATGTACAACGCGCAGACCGAGAACCAGCGCGGCACCATCGTCCCGGTCGAGATCACCGTGTTCGAGGATCGTTCGTTCACTTTCATCCTGAAGACGCCGCCGACGCCGGTGCTGCTGCGTCAGGCGGCCGGCGTCGACAAGGGCTCCGTCACACCGGGACGTGAAGGTGCAGGCACGGTGACCGACGCGCAGGTGGCCGAGATCGCGAAGACGAAGATGCCCGACCTCAACGCCAACGACCTCGACGCGGCCAAGAAGCAGGTCGCGGGCACCGCCCGCTCGATGGGGATTCAGGTGGTCTGATGCCGGTACACGGGAAGCGTTATGTCAACGCGGCGCGATCGTTCGACGTCGAGGGCTTGCTCTCGCCGACCGAGGCGATCGACGTCGCGAAGGCCAACTCGAAGGCGAAGTTCGACGAGACGATCGAGCTCGCCGTGCGACTCGGCGTCGACCCTCGCAAGGCCGACCAGATCGTGCGCGGCACGGTCGCGCTGCCGTCCGGCACCGGCAAGGACGTGCGCGTCGCGGTGTTCGCCGCGGGTGAGGCAGCGGCCGCCGCTCGTGCCGCGGGCGCAGACCTCGTCGGTGCGGACGATCTCGCCGCGCAGGTCGAAGGCGGCATGCTCGACTTCGACATCGCCATCGCGACCCCCGATCTCATGCCGCTCGTCGGCCGCCTCGGCCGCACGCTCGGCCCTCGTGGCCTGATGCCGAACCCGAAGACGGGCACGGTCACCACCGACGTGGGCAAGGCTGTCGAGGAGTTCAAGGGCGGCAAGGTCGAGTACCGCACCGATCGTTACGGCAACATCCACGTCCCGATCGGCAAGGCGAGCTTCTCGCCCGAGGCCCTGAACGCCAACTTCCGTGCGGTCGTCGACGAGCTGCAGCGGGCCAAGCCCGCGTCGGCGAAGGGCCGTTTCATCAAGAGCATCACGCTGGCCCCGACCATGGGCCCCGGTGTCAATGTCGACCCGAACCGTTTGCGCGAGGAAATCGCCGTTCCGTAGCCTGTTCCGTCCAACCCAATTGAATCGCTCGCCGAAGACCTCCGGTGCGCTCACCCGAGCGCTGAAAGGCCGCCAGGTTCATCACCTGCCGGCCGCCTGACGAGGCGGACACCTCCGAGGACTCACTCGGTCGTGGCCGCGCTGCACGCGAGCCCGATCGAGCAACGAGAGGAGGTGCCAATGGATAACCCCCGACCCGAAAAGGTCGCCGTCGTCGACGAGGTGAAGCAGCGGTTCGAAGCCGCCGATGCGGCCTTGCTGACCGAATACCGCGGTCTCGATGTTGCGTCGATCTCACAACTTCGACGCGCGCTGCATGAAGCAGGCGGCGACTACAAGATCTACAAGAACACGCTCGTGCGCTTCGCCGCTCGTGATCTCGGCTTGGAGATCGACGAGCTGCTCACAGGGCCGACTGCCATTGCATTCGTCCAAGGTGATGCGGCTGCGGTCGCGAAGGCGTTGCGCGACAGCGCCCGTACCAACCCGGCACTGATCGTCAAGGGCGGCCTGCTCGGCACCAAGGCGCTCAGCGCCGACGAGGTGCGAGCGCTCGCCGAGCTGCCTTCCCGTGAGGTGCTGCTGAGCCAGCTCGCCGGAGCCATCGCCGCGCCGATGCAGCAGTTCGCTGGACTGCTGCAAGCGTTGCCTCGCAACTTCGCGTACGGACTCAAGGCCCTCATCGACGAGCGCGGCGGCGTCCCCGACGAGCCCATTACCGCCGAGGATGCCGAGTCCGAGCCCGCACCCGAAGCCGAATCGGATGCCGCGGCCCAAGCGCCCGCGGCCGAGCCCGACGGCGAAGCCGAAGCCGAGGCTGCGCAGCCCGCGGCCGAAGCGACCACCGAGACCGAATCCAATCAAGAGACCGAGACACCGGCGGCCGATACCGCCGCCGACACTGAGGAGAGCTGACGATGGCAACCCTGACCAAGGACGACATCCTCGACGCGATCGCCAACATGAGCGTGCTCGAGCTGAGCGAGTTGCTGAAGGACTTCGAAGAGAAGTTCGGTGTGACCGCGGCTGCACCGGTTGCAGCCTTCGCCGCCCCGGCCGCTGGTGCCGGTGACGGTGCGGCTGCCGCCGAGGAGGAGAAGGACGAGTTCGACGTCATCCTCTCCGCCGCCGGGGAAAAGAAGATCCAAGTGATCAAGGAAGTCCGCTCCCTCACGAGCCTCGGCCTGAAGGAGGCGAAGGACCTCGTCGACAGCGCGCCGAAGCCGGTGCTCGAGCACGTGTCGAAGGAAGACGCCGAGAAGGCCAAGGCGCAACTCGAAGAGGCCGGCGCCACCGTCGAGCTCAAGTAGCGCTCGGCGAGGGAAGCGCCGGCGACGAGCCTCAGTCGAGCGAGCGAGCGTGCCCGTGAGCGAGCCAGATCAAGGACGCGAACGGTTGTTGGCGCTCGAGGGCGCGTTGAACTGGCGTGACCTCGGCGGCTACGAGACGGTCGACGGGCGCGTCACGACGTGGCGTCGCGTGTATCGCAGCGATGGACTCGATCAGCTCACGGACGCCGACCTCGATCTGATCGCTGAGCTCGGTATCCGACTCGTCATCGACTTTCGCATCGATCGCGAGGTCGACCTCGCGCCGAGCCGGCTGCCGGACCATCCCGAACTGCGCCGGCAACGTTTGCCGATCGGCGAGGACGTCGCCGGCACCACGGTGATCGAGCGAATCCAGTCGGGCGACATTCCCTCGTACAGCGCAGAGATGGTGGCGGAGACGTACGCGACGATCCTCGAGGCTTCCGCGCGCGAGTTCGGTACGGCGATCACTCACGCCGCCGACGCGACCAATCATCCGATGGTGTTCCACTGCACCGCGGGCAAGGACCGCACGGGGCTCATGGCGATGCTCTTGCTCGGTGCCCTCGGAGTCGACGACGGGGCGATCACGCGTGACTACGAGCTGACGACGCACTACCGATCGCGGCACCGGTTGGTGGTGCTGCGGCCACAGCTCGAGGCCGCGGGCGTCGATGTCGATGCCGTGCTGCCGTTCCTCACCGCGCAGGCTCCGGTGATGGCGGCCACGATCGAACAGCTTCGAGCGCGCCATGGCTCGTTCGACGGCTACCTCACCGGTCCCGCGGGCGTGCCATCGGCGACACTGGACGAGCTGCGGTCCGTGCTCACGGAGGCGTCACCCGGATCGGGTGGGGTCGACCCTTGACCTGATCGGGCGTTCCGTCCTACTGTCCTCCCAATTGGTCGGTCCCTAGGGGCCGGGTCCAATCGGGTACCCGTCGGGCGCGTTCGACGGGTTGCTCTTCTTCGCGTCGTGCCCTATGATGCTCGGTTGCCGTGCCGCTCCGCGCTTCCGCCTTGGAACTCAGTGCTCTGGCTTCGACGCGCCCGAACGGCTCCGGTTTCCGGCCGCCACGCACCCCTCGGAGCTAGGTCACTTGCCTTCTCGCCCTGCAGCCAGACAGCGATACTCGTTCGCCAATCTCGACGAGACGCTCGCCCTTCCTGACCTCATCGCCATTCAGCGCGAATCGTTCAACTGGTTCCTGCATCAGGGGCTGGCCGAGACGTTCCGCGACATCAGTCCGATCAAGGACTTCACCGAGACGTTGCAACTCGAGTTGGAGTTCGATCCGGACGACGAAGACCTGAGGCCACCGCCGAAGTTCTCGGTGGAGGAGTGCAAAGAGAAGGACATGACCTTCTCCGCGCCGATCTTCGTGCGGGCCCGCTTCATGAACGCCACCACCGGCGAGATCAAGGAGCAGACCGTCTTCATGGGTGACTTCCCCATGATGACGGACAAGGGCACGTTCGTGATCAACGGCACCGAGCGCGTCGTCGTCTCGCAGCTCGTGCGCAGCCCGGGCGTCATCTTCCAGCCGGGTGAGCGGTTCCGTCTACGCAACCTCGCCAAGCATCAGCTCGTCACGGGCACCATCCACCCGTACCGCGGTGAGTGGATCGAGTTCGACGTCGAGCAGAAGCCGGGCAAGGACGTCACCGCCGGCACACGCGTCGCCCGCAAGCGTCGCCTGTCGCTGTTCGTGCTGCTTCGCGCGCTCGGGTACGACGAGGAGAACGCGCCCGGGTTCCTCGAGAGCTTCGTGCGCCACTTCGACTTCCTCGAAGGTCAGTGGGAGAAAGACCGCGACCTCGCGCCGACGCAGGACGAAGCGCTCGTCGAGATCTACAAGCGAGCCCGTCCCGGTGAGCCGCCGTCCGTCGAATCTGCTCGCGCTTACTTCCGCAACGCGTTCTTCGAGAGCCGTCGCTACGACCTGTCA
>DASXPN010000097.1:0-42182 GCA_036493595.1 Acidimicrobiales bacterium
GCCGGGAGGTCACCGTCAGTGCGGGGTGATCGGCCCATCGGTGACTGCGCGGTGTAACTCCTGAACGGTGGCTTCGAGCCGAGTCAGTTGTTCGGCGAGCGACGCGAGGGCGGCGCGGGTCTCGTCCATCTCGGGCGCTTCGATGTTGCCGGTCCGCTCACGCCGAGCGCGCGCCACGAAGATCGACGTGATCGCCGCCGTGACGATCGAGATGAAGGCGATCGACTCGAGCATGACGACCGCGCCGACGACGCGGCCGAACCCGTTGGTCGGGACCACGTCGCCGTAACCGACGGTGGTCACCGTTTGCAGCGCCCACCACATGGCGAGACCGAGGTCCGTGAAATCGTGCGGGTCGAACAGCCACACGATGAAGCCACCGGCGACGGTCGTCACCACAGTGGCGAGGAGGATCACCGCCATCGCGTTGCGGACGGTCGGGGCCTCGTCCAAGAAGCGATCCATCCGCCTGTTGATGAGCGGTCCGGGCATCGCCTTCCCACCCGACCACGTGCCCTACGAGGTGTCATCACCCCGTGCGGGTGATGATCGCCCGGTCGAGGCGCGCGCACGATGGCGCGGCCTGAGCAGGAGGTGGGACCTGTGGTATCGCACTGCAAGACCGTGAGTACATGGTCGGTATTGCTGATGACGCTCGGTGTGCCGAGCGTTGCCTGTGCCGCCGATACCGGCGACGCAGTCACCATTCCGGCTACGTTCGACCCATCGCGCGTGTGACCCAGGAGGGTGCGGCACCTGGCGGACGTGGGCCTACGGCCCCGCGTCCGGCCGAATACGAGTTGGTCGTGCGCGGCCGACTTGGGACTCGTGTCGTACGTGCGCTCGAAGGTCTCGAGGTGACGTCGTCCGGCCCGGACGAGACGCACCTGCGAGGGTGGATCCACGATCAGGCCGCGCTGCACGGCGTACTCGAACGGATTCGGGATCTGGGGCTGGAGCTCACGGAGGTGCACCGAGTGGCGTGAACCCGCGTGTTCAGCGCTGTGTCGTAGTTGTTGGGGAAGTGCGCGTGCGGCAAACGTCGGTGAAGACCGATGACCATCGAAACCCGAGCAAAAGTGATGGCCCCGCAGATGGCCCCGCTCGCCGTCTTCCGCGCCGGCCTGGTACGGCGGCTCGAGGAGGCGGCGCGCGGGAAGGTGACCTTGCTCGTGGCCCCGCCGGGCTACGGCAAGTCGATGCTGCTCGCACAATGGGCGGCGAGCAGCGCGACGGGAAGGGTCGCATGGCTCACGCTCGACGCCGCGGACAGCAATGCAGTGACGTTCGCGCGGTCGTTGGTCTCGAGCCTCCAACGTGTGTACGCGGGCGTCGGGTCGGTGGCGGCGGAGCGAATCGGCACGAGCGGTACCTCGATGGGCGACGAGTTCGTTGTCGCACTCCTCGACGATCTCGCGCACTTGCCCGAGACCGTGCTCGTGTTCGACGACGTCGAAGCCGTCCGCAACGGCGCGGTGCTCGACGAGCTCGCCGTGCTGGTCGAGCACGCGCCCGCGAGCATCCACGTGGTGCTGTCGACCCGGTCCGATCCAGCGTTGCCACTGCATCGCCTCCGCGTCCAAGGAGAGCTGGCGGAGTTGCGCCAGGACGACCTCAGGATGAACGAGGCAGAGGCACTCGAGGTCATCAGGCGGGTGAGCCGATTCGAACCGACGGCCGAACAGGTCCGTGTACTCGTCCGGCGCACCGAAGGCTGGCCGGCCGGACTGTTGATGGCGGCGCTGTCACTGCGGGGCCGGTCCAACGTCGACGAGTTCGTGCAGGCGTTCTCGGGCGATGACCGCAACGTCGCCGACTATCTCGCCGATGAAGTGCTGGCCCGACAGTCGGACGACGTGCGCGAGTTCTTGCTGGACACGTCGGTGCTGCACCGCATGAGCGGCCCGTTGTGTGATGCCGTCACCGGGCGCACTGACAGCCAGCGCGTGCTCGAGCACCTCGAGCGATCCGGCCTCTTCGTCATCCGGTTGGACGATCGGCGCCAGTGGTTCCGTTATCACTCCCTTCTCCGCGACCTACTCCGGTACGAGCTGCGCGCGTCCGATCGCGACAGAGAGCTGGACCGATTGCGGCGGGCCGCCACCTGGCACATCGAGCACAACGATCTCGAGATCGCAGGTGATTACCTCGTGGCCGCCGAGTTGTGGGACGACCTCCTCGAGTTCCTGAAAGTCCACGGCCGGGGATTCTTCGAGCGCGGGAGCATCGCCGCCGTCACCGGCTGGCTGGGCTCCGTACCGGACGAGCTCCGTGCCAGCCGTACCGACATCTCCTTGACGTGGGCCGCCGCGCAGCAACTCGCCGGCCGCACCCTGGCCGCGGACGAAGCACTCTCCGAGCTCCAGCGCTCCCACGAGCTGTCCCCGTGGGAAGACGCGTTCGCGCACACGGTGCGCGCACTCATGGTGCAGTTCCACCTGCCAGCCGACCGCGCCATCGAGACAGCGACCCGCGGGCTTCAGCTGCTGGACGAGGTGGCACCGGACGCGGCTCGGGTCGAGATTCTCGGCTTGTCATCGCCACAGTTACTGCGCACCACATTGCATGTGGCGCTCGGTCGCGCCCACCACTACCTCGGCGAGACAGCCGAGGCCCACGCGGTGCTCTCCGTCGCCGTGGAGACCACGGACGGCACCCAACGGACACAGAACGTGCACGCGCTCGGCGCGCTCTCCCTGTTGGAGGCCGACCGCGGCCAACTCCATCGTGGGCACTACCTCGCGGTAAGAGCGCTCCACATCGCGCAGCAATCCGGCTACGAGAGCCATGTCGGGTCCGCCGACGCGTACATCGCGCTGGCGCGCGTCCGTCGCGAACGCAACGAGCTCGAGCAGTCAGCGATCAGCCTCGACGAAGCACACCAACGCATCCGGCGAAACGGTCGTTACATCCTTCTCTGGCTCCAGAGCGCCGAGGCCGCGCTGCTGGCGCTCGCCCAGGGACGCTGCGAGACCGGGCTGACGATGATCGCCCGCGGGAGGTTGGAGGGCCAGCCGGTCCCGCCGCCGTATGCCGAGGCGCGCATCGCCGCCGCAGAGGCGCGCTTGCGACTCGCGGCCGGCGACGCGAGTGGCGCGCTGGCGGCGCTCGATGAGTTCGACGGCCTCCACACGGGCGAGATCGCGGCCGCCGAGGTAGGTGTCGCGCTCGCCATGCATGACCTCGAGACGGCGCGCAAGCACCTCGACGCGTTTCCGGACGACGGTTGGCTGCGCACGCGCGTCGAACGGACGATCTGGGAAGCGGTCATCGAGGACCTCGACGGCGACCACCGCGCCGGCCGCGAGCGGATGCAGGACGCAGTCGAGATGGCGGCGCGGGAGGGTTTCGCCCGGGTCTTCCTCGACGCCGGCACGCACGCGTCACGGCTCCTGCGCAGCCTGTACCACATCAGCCCGACGCCGTTCCTGCGTCACCTCGTCGACCAACCGGTGGCGCCTGCGCCACCGCAGGCGACCGTCCATGGGATCGTGGAGCAGTTGAGCGATCGCGAGATCCTCGTGCTGAGATACCTGCCGAGCCGGCTGTCGAATCCTGAGATCGCGCGGAACCTGTACGTCTCGGTCAACACGCTCAAGACACACCTCAAGCACATCTACCGCAAGCTCGGTGTGGCCAATCGATCCGAGGCGATCGGGGTCGCGGAGTCGATCGGACTGCTCTGAGGTTCGCGGGTCATCCCAAGAAGGTGACGACAACTCGCGCTGCGCTCCCGATCCTTGACCGATGGCGTCGACGACGGTCACGCGACGTTCCCGGGCTCTGACGGATCAGCTCGTCGTGCTGCCCACTCGGGGGGAAGCGGGCAAGGCCGTGATGTGCGTGCTCGACCACGCGCACGAAGGCCACGAGCTCGACATCCGCGATGCGGTGGTGCTCACACAGAGCTCGTCCGAGGTCCGAGTCATCGGACCGTCCGCGGGTTGGCCCGGCCGCCAGCGACTCGGACGGCGATGGTGGCGGGCGCTGGCGGCGGCGCTCGAGGACGTGGCGGCATCGCCGCCGGAGGGAACGTGTGACAGGGGCTGGCGTTCGCTCGTCGATGCCGGCATGAGCAAGAGCTTCTTGCAAGAGGCGGCGACGGCACTGGCCACGAGCTCGACGACGCTGCTGCTCTTTGCGGAGCGCATCGACGTGCGGGCGTTGCTGGCGAAGCTGGAGCAAGGTGAGTTCGCGCGGATCATCTATGGCTCGCTCCCGTACGCGGCCGTCGACGAGCTTGCGACCGCGGGACACCCGTGAGCGACAGCGCCGCGCCCGCGAGCGACGGCGCCCCTACCAACGGCGGCGCCCCCTCACGACACCCACACCGTCGGCGACGGTGGTCCAAGGTCTTCGCGGTCATCGGCGCAGTGCTGCTCCCGATCGCGGGCCTCAGCCTGTGGGCCCGCAACCAGTTGCTCAACACCGACCGCTACGTGGACACGGTGACCCCGCTGGCGACGGATCCCGCCATTCAAGCCGCGGTGGCGGATCGCGTCAGCGACGCCGTGTCGAACGCGGTCGACCTCCAGGCGCGAGCAGAGGTCGCGTTACCGGACAACGCGAAGTTCCTCGCTGCGCCCATTGCCGCGGCGGGACAGAACCTGATCCACCAGGTCGCGACCCAGGTCATCACGTCGGATCAGTTCAGGCAGCTGTGGATCACGATCAACCGCGAGGCGCACAGCCAGGTGGTCGACCTCCTCGAAGGCAAGAACACGTCCGCGGTCCAGCGCGAGTCCGGTCAGGTCGTGCTCCAGCTCGGTCCGATCGCGCAACGGGTGCTGCAACAACTCGATCAGGTTGTCCCGGTCGACCTTTCGAATGTGTCGGCCGAGCGGCTCAATGCGCAGATCGTGCTCATCGACTCGAGCGACCTCGCCCGGGTGCAATCAGGGGTCGATTGGTTCAACCGGCTCACCTGGCTGCTGATCGTGCTGACCATCGCGGCGTTCGTTGCGAGCGTGCTCGTGGCCGACGACAGGCGCCGTGGCGTGCAGCGCGCCGGTCTCGCGATCACCATCTCCATGGCGGTCATGCTCGTGCTCTACAGCGTGGGGCGCTCGCTCTACATCTCGAACCTGCCGTCGTCGGTGCGCAACCCTGATGCCGCGAAGGACTTGTTCGACATCGTCACCCGCTACGTCCAACGGGGCATCCGGACGCTCCTCGTCATCGGTCTCGTGCTGTTCGTCGTGGCCTGGTTGGTCGGCCCGTCGCGAAGCGCGGTGCGGGTCCGCGGCTGGTGGGAGCGAATCCGCGCCAAGGGTTCGGCCGAGCTCGGTTCCACCGGCGCGGGCTCGGCATCGTCCTGGCTCGCTCCGCACGCGAACGAGGTGCGATTCGCGATCGTCGGAGTCGCGGTAGCCGCGCTCGTGGTGTGGGATCAGCCGACCGGCAAGGTGGTCGTCTTCATCACCCTGATCACTGCGATCGCGATCGGCGTCGTGTCGATCGTCGCCGGCGCCGCGCCAGTGGCGAAGGACCCGAGCTGAGCCACGCGGGCGCGGCCTGTCACACCCGGGCGCGGCGCTGTCATACCCGGGCGCGGCGCTGGCCGAAGGCGCCGGCCACCGTGATGATGTCCACCACGAACCCCACGATGACCGCCAGCACGCCGAAGGGTCCGACCGACCCGCCGCCTCCCTGCACGAGCCCGTAGAGGAACGTCGTCCACGGCAGGAACACGAACCCCACCACCGGCACGATGCCGTGGTGGTACGCGGCGGTCATCCGGTCGGTGAAGAGCCACAAGATGATCGTCCCGACTCGCGGTCCGAACAGGGCGGCCAGCACGATCGCACACATGGGGGTTTTGCTAACCCACGTACTACCGACCGAGCATCACCCCTACGGGATGACCACGCCCCCGCGGGTGAAAACTCCGGGCGGGGACTGGTCGGTGGGGTGGGTCACCCCGCGGGGGTGATGACGGTGGGGCCGGCTCGTCGGACACTCAGGCCATGCACATCCTTGGCGCCGATTATCCGCTGCTGAGCATTTTCTGGACGATGTTGTGGTTCTTCCTCTTCGTCGTGTGGATCATGGCGGTGTTCAGCGTCCTTGCTGACATCTTCCGCAGCCACGACATGGGCGGCTTCGCCAAGGCGATATGGGTACTGGTCGTCATCGTGATGCCGATCCTCGGTGTCTTGATCTACCTGATCGCCCGCGGCGACAAGATGTCGAAGCATGCGTTCGACGATGCGCAGGCGCAGGACCAAGCCTTCCGCGCCTACGTGCAGCAGGCGGCGGGCCCGAACGGCGGGGGCGGCCCGGCCGACCAGGTGACCCAGCTCGCGCAACTGCGCGACCAGGGCGTCATCACCGACGAGCAATTCCAGCAGGGCAAGGCGAAGATCCTGGCCTGAGCGCGAAGATCTCGGCTTGACCGACAGGCCTGTCGCTCCGACCGCGCCGTTCCACCTTCTCGCCAAGCCGACCGGCGCGGTCTGCAACCTCGATTGCAGCTACTGCTTCTTCCTCTCGAAGGACGCGCTCTATCCCGGCGGCAGCTTCCGCATGGGAGACAGCACCCTCGAGCGCTACCTCGAACAGCTTCTCGCCGCCCACCCCGACGGTGAGGTCGTCGTCGCATGGCAAGGCGGCGAGCCGACGCTCATGGGTCTGCCGTTCTTCCGGCGCTCGGTCGAGTTGGCCCGACGCACGGCCCGGCCCGGCCAGAGCCTCCAGCACACCATCCAGACCAACGGCACCTTGCTCGACGACGAGTGGGCCGAGTTCTTCGCGGAGCATCACTTCCTCGTCGGGCTCAGCATCGACGGGCCGGGCGAGATGCACGACGCGTACCGCGTGTGGAAGAACGGGCGAGGCAGCTTCGACGACGTGATGCGGGGGTGGGAGATCCTCGATCGCCACGACGTCGAGGTGAACGTGTTGTGCACGCTGCATCGAGCCAACGCCGATCACCCCCTCGACGTCTACCGCTTCTTCCGCGACGAGCTCGGCGCCCGCTACCTGCAGTTCATCCCCATCATCGAGCGGGCCACCGAACAGACGCTCGAACGGGCCAACGCCGGGTGGAGCGAGAAGCCGGGGCGCAAGCGCCTGCTCTATACGCAGACGGGCACGCTCGTCACCGAACGCTCGATCGGTGCCGAGCAGTACGGCAACTTCCTCGTCGCCGTCTTCGACGAGTGGATCCGACACGACGTCGGTTCGGTCTTCGTGCAGCTGTTCGACGTCACGCTCGGCTCACACCTCGACGTGCACAGCCTCTGCATCCACTCACCGACGTGCGGCAACGCGCTCGCGCTCGAGCACAACGGCGACCTCTACTCGTGCGATCACTTCGTCGAGCCGGAGCACCTGCTCGGCAACATCAATCGCGAAACGATGGTGGAGCTCGTCACTTCGCCGAAGCAACGCGCCTTCGGTCAGCACAAGCTCGAGAGCCTTCCGAAGTACTGCCGGGAGTGCGACGTGCGGTTCGCGTGCCATGGCGGCTGCCCGAAGGATCGCTTCCGATCCACGCCGGATGGCGAGCCCGGCCTGAACTACCTGTGCCCCAGCTTCAAGCATTTCTTCGGGCACACCCGCCCGGCGTTCCGTCGCATGGCCGCGCTGCTGCGCGCGGGCCACTACGCCGACGAGATCATGAACGACTACGTCGACCCTGGATCGAACGACACCGGCCCCGACTCCGGAGCAGCCGCCTCCGCCTCCGCGACCTGAGCCGCGGCGCGCACCTCTCGCCGTCGTGCCAGCTCGGAGTTGAGCTCCGCACCGAGCACGATCACGCGCCCGATGAAGAACAGCGACAGCAGGATGGCCGTCGCCGCGCCGAGACCGCCATACGCGGCAGACGAGCTCGACACCTTGCGTGCCACGTAGTACACGGTGACGACGTGCACCGCCTGGAGGCCGACGCTCACGAGGATCGCGCCAGGTACGAGCTGCAACACGGTGACATCGCCGTGCGGCAACTGCCACGAGACCCACAGCCAGAGCCCCGCCGCCACCAATGAGAAGAGCACCACGACGATGATGCCCGGGCCCTCGGACGCCTCACGCACGCGCGTCTCGAGCGCGATCAGCGCGAAGCCGGTGACGAGCACCGCCGTCATCGCTCCGGCGGCCACGGGCTTCTTGTACGTGAACTTCCGGACCGGCCGTCCCCAGATCAACCCGTGCGTGATCGCCAATGCCTTCACGAACGCGACGCTGGTCAGATACAGCGCGGGCAGTCCGACCAGCAACGCCCAGAAGCGCGTCTTCTCCGCGCTGTGCGACGCGTTCGAGATCGACTGCGCCGTGAGGCCCAAGAAGCCGACCTGCTTGGCGACATCCTGTGGCGCCGACGAGCTCACGGACGAGAGCAACCCGAGCCCACCCACGAGCACGAGCACGAACGGCAACACCCAGAAGAAGAAGCGATAGGCCAGCGCGCCGGCGAGGAGGCCGCCACCCCGTTCGAGGTCGTTCTCCACCGTCGAGAACGCGATGTCCAGCGTCGGATGGTCGGGTCGCGTCGCCTCGACCCGCTTGTAGGTGGCATCCGCCTTTTCACGGGCGGCAGCGACGGTCGTCTTCACCCGTTCTGGGAGTCCCGGCGGTGGGGATTCCGCCGGGACATCTCCCGGATCCGTCGCCACTGGTCGAACCGTAGAGCCCGGTTCGTCTGGCGTAATCACCCGCGCAGGATGAGCGACGCGCTCACGATGGGTGGCGGAGCTCGCCGCCGTGCATGCAGAGCGCGTAGATCACGACCACGTCGAGCGCGATGACGATGATCGACCACGCGGGATAGGCGGCGATGAACACGAGGTTCGTGATCGCGCTGATCAAGGCGAGGATGACACCGAGCGTGCGGGCCCATGTCTTGCCGTTCAGCACCGCGACGCCGGCAACGGCCACGAGCAGGCCGAGCGCGAAATGGGTCCAGCCCCACACCGTGTAGTCAGCGGAGAAAGCGAGGCCCTTGTCGGTCACGAGGTACCACTGGTCGTCGAACACCGCGACCAGTCCCTGGATCTGCTGGAAGATGCCGACCATGATCATCATGAACCCGGCGAACATCGCCCACGTCGACCAGCCGGTTCGTTCCTGGTAGGTCTGCATCGACGCGAGTATCCGACCAGGTCCGCGGTCGAACGTCCTTCCAATCGGGTGATTGCCCCGACCCCGGGTTCGCGGGATCACTCCCGACGGGTGACGCCGCGAGGCGCGGCGCCGCCGACGATGGCCGCATGCCCAGAACCGTGCGTTGGTGCGTGCTGCTCGCGGCGACGTTCGCGCTGGCGAGTTGCGGTGGCGGGGGCGGCGGCCAAGCCGGTGGATCGGGCGGACCGACTTCCCGGTTGACCACCACCACCGCCGCGGAGAACGGCGCGCCGGGCACGGACCAGACGACCACGACCTCACGACTCACGACGACCACCGAGGCTTCGACGATCACGACGGCACGATCGACGACCACGACCGCGCCTTCGACAACGACGACCACGAGGCCGGCGTCGACCACGACCACGTCGACGACGTCGCCCCGGTCGACGACCACCGAAGCGCCGGCCACGACCGAGGGAGCTCTCCCACCGACGACGGCGACGCCGTCCACAGCGCCGGCGGCGACCACCCAGGAGGGCGACACCGGCGCGTGGTGGTTGCTCCTGCTCGTCGTCGTCGCGGCGGGCGTCCTCGTGTGGCTGCTCACGCGCAAGAAGGGACCGCCGCCGATCGACCCGCAGTTCCGCGCCCAAGCACTGCAACTCGCGAACGACATCGACTCGGTCAGTCATCTGCTCTCAGCCGGCACCGACCCCGACGGACCGATCGCCAACGAGCGTTGGGCCGGACTACTCAGCCGCAGTCAGGAGTTGCGCCGCCTGGCGGCCAACCTCGCGGCAAGCGCGTCCACACCCGTCTTGCGCGACGCGATCACCGCGCCCGCCACTGCGTTGCAGTCGCTCGAACTCAGCGCCGACGCGGCGCGCCTCCACATCGTCGGGTCAGCGCAAGCGGCAACGAACGACGCGCAGCGCGTCGACGCGGCGGTGCTGCAGTTGCGGACAGCACTCAACCCCGCGACCGAGCCTCAGCCGAGCTGAGAGGTCAGGTCTCCCGAAAGGCGCGCAGCGCGCGTCGCCACACGCCGCGATACGCGTCGAGCCCGTCGACGGCGAGCCAGTCTTCGGGTCCGGCGGCGATCGACACGCGCTCGGGGATGCTGCCCCACACCGGCACTTGCGCGTCGGTCCACCTCGACACCGCTTCTTGGTAGTCACGCGTGTAGGGACGAGCGGCCGCGATGACGAGGCCGAGCGGCACGTTGACGGGCACCATGCCGACGATGGCCTCGACCCGAGCCGTTTCGATGCCGCCGACCCGGGCCGGGACGATCACGACGTCCGCGTGATCGATCGCCCGCGCCGTGAGTCGGTCGTTGCCCGGCGGGGTGTCGACGATGGCGACCTCGTCGGCCTCGACCCGCTCGAGCGCCCTCGCGACCAGCCGCTCGGTCGGCGCCTCGACCGCCAGCACCTGATCGAGCTCCTCGTCAGGCGCCTTCTCGATCCAATCGGCGCTGCTGGCCTGCGGGTCGGCGTCGACCAAGGTGGTCGTCCGCCGAGTCGCGGCCGCCAGCGCCGCCAGGTAGACGGCCGTGGTCGTCTTGCCCACGCCGCCCTTCAGCGCAGCTACTACGACGATCATCGTGGCAACGTAGCCACTCCGAGCGACCCCGGCCCAAAAGTTCGGCCCAAAGGTGACGCGCCGGCAGGCGCTCAGGAGCCCGAGGGGGCGTCCGCGGCGGCGATGAGGAACACCGGATGGTCGGGCGCGATACGGCGCAGGTCCTCTTCGGACGACTTGGCGTCGACCCCACCAAAGAACACGCCGACCTCCATCTTCCAACGCCGGAGATACGCCCGCAGGATGTCGACCTTGTCGTCGTCGCCGACCTCGGTCGCGCTGAACGGTTCGACCCTGCGTCCGACGCGCAGCTCCCCCTGGCCGGCGGCTCGCATGTTCTTGACCCACTGCGTGTGGCCTCGGGGCGCGACGAGATAGCGCTCGCCGTCGTGCGTGAGCAGGTTCACCGGCGTCGACCGCCACTCACCCGACTTTCGACCGCGCACCCGCAACACGCGAGAGCCCCACACACTGATGCCGAGCCGGGTGAGCACGGCGATGAACGGATTGAACACCCAGCGAGTGAACAATCCCGGCTTCCGATAATGCGGTGCTTGGCTCATACATGGTCTCCTCACCCTGTGCGGGTGACGACGAATGGGGCGTTACGCCGCACAGTTGTCACCATGACACTCGGGTACGACTTCCCGCTCCTGCAAGTGTTCTTCTCGATTCTGTGGTTCTTCTTGTTCGTGGTGTGGATCATGCTGCTGTTCCACGTCATCGTCGATGTCTTCCGGAGCCACGACCTGAGCGGGTTGGCGAAGGGCCTCTGGTTGCTCCTCATCTTCGTGCTGCCGCTGTTCGGGACGTTGATCTACCTGATCGCTCGAGGTGGATCGATGACCGACCGCGACATCTCGAACGCGCAAGCGCAAGAAGACAGGTTCCGCAGCTACGTGCAGGAGACCGCGGGCAGCTCGGGTACCGCCGACCAAGTCGCCCAGCTCGCGGCATTGCGTGATTCGGGCATCATCACCGACGCGGAGTTCGAACAGGGCAAAGCCAAGGTTTTGGCCTGACGCGGTCTGTCCGCCGGCGGGTGACGGAGCTGTCGCGGTCAGACTGTCCGCATGATGATCGGAGCGGTGTACGGGGAGGGCCGGCAGCGGATCGTCGATGTCGTCTCCGGGCTCACCGATGAAGAAGCGAATGCGCCAGTGCCGGCGTGCCCGGGTTGGACTGTCATCGACGTCCTCGCGCACGTGACCGGGGTCTGCGCGGACATCCTCGCCGGCAACCTCGACGGCGTCGCCACCGACCCGTGGACCGAAGTGCAGGTCGCGGCGCGGCGCGGGTGCACCATCGACGACCTCGTGGCCGAGTGGTCCGAGACGGCACCGCAATGCGAGGCCATGGCGGAGCACTTCCCCGAACGCGCCGCGGTGCAGTGGGTCACCGACCTGACGTCGCATGAGCACGACATCCGCGGGGCGACCATGCAGTCCGGCGGGCGGGACACCGCGGCGGTCGAGGTCGGGCTCGACTTCGTCCTCACTGCTGGTGTCAACGAGAGCATCAGCACACACGGACTGGCGCCACTCGAGGTGCACGCCGGCGATCGGTCATGGACCGTAGGTCCGCCGGACATCGTGTGCGACGCCACGCTCGAGGGTTCGGCGTTCGAGTTGCTGCGCGCGTTCACGGGCCGTCGGAGCATCACGCAGCTACGAAGGCTGAACTGGTCGGTCGATCCCGAGCCGTACCTGCCGGCCTTTGCGTACGGGCCGTTCACGGTCAGCCCGATCGACATCAACGAGTGATCGAGTCAGCTGTCCCCGACATGGGTGGCCGACGCCCGGAGCAGTGAGACGGCCAGCAGCGCCGACACCGCCAGCGGGAGCAACCACCACCAGTTGTGACCGTTGTGGGCCGCGGCGTACACCACGACAAGGGTCACGACGACACCGATCGCCAACCGCCAGTCGTCACCGATGACGAAGTCGTACCAGAACCGACCGAAGCCCTTGAGCGCGTTCATCGCACCGTCGCCCTCGGGCCGACTGCTCGAGCGTGGCGCTGGCGCAGGAGACGGACCAACAGCGCACTCGTTGCGATCACATATACGAGGACACCGAAGAGAGCGGCGTCGCCTCCCGGCCAGTCGAGACCGGCGCCCTCACCTGACCAGAAGATGCCGAAGGTCGTCAGCATCACGCCGACCGCGAACTTCATCGTGTTCTCGGGCACCCGACTCAACGGCCGGTGCACGAACAGTCCCCCGATGAGGACGACCACCGCGGCGGCCACCGCGCCGACCGCCGCGAGCGCGACGTTGCCCTGCGCGCTCCCGAAGGTCACGACGATGAACGCGACTTCGAGACCTTCGAGGAAGACACCCTTGAAGGAAACCGTGAACGTGTACCAGTCGATGCCTTCGTCGTCACGCGCGGCCGCCAGCGCGGCGCGTTGCTCGTCGGCGTAGATCGCGTCCTCGTCGTGCAGGGCCTTGAAGCCGCTGGCACGCAGTACGGCCTTGCGCAACCACTGCAAGCCGAAGACCAGCAGCAGCGCGCCGATGAAGAGGCGAAGGCCGTCGATGGGCAGGTGCGCGAGTGCGGGACCGAGGGCGGCGATGACCGCCGCCAACGTGGCGAGCGCGGTGACCGTGCCGATGATCGCCGAGCGCCAGCCGCGGGTGACGCCGACGGCGAGGACGATCGTGAGGGCCTCCACCATCTCGACCGCGCAGGCGAGGAACGCTGCTGCGACCAGGAAGACGTCGTGCGTCATCCACGCTCCCGACTCAGCCGTCTCACGTCGACATGCCTACACCGCGGGCGCAACATCACGCCCCTCACGCTGCACCGCTACTGGAACGAGGGCTGTAGCGAGTCCTGCTCGAGCTCGACAAACGTGCGCCCGGGAGCGAACACGAACTGTGCCCCGGTGCTGTCGGTGAACGTGGTCGGGGCAGTGGTGGCGGGACGAGACCACGTTCCTGGCACGAGCTGGCCGTCACGCAGCAACCAGCAGGGGCCTTGTCCGATGACGACGACGAGTGGATCCTCGACACCGGTCACATCGAACACGCCCGAGCCCTCGATCGGCACCGACATGACCAACACGTTGTTGGCGTCGATCTGACTGCCGTCTTCGAGCAGGTCGGGCTTGCCGTTCTGGTCGCGGTCCCACGTGCCCGACAGCGTGTTCCAGTGCCAGGTCGCCGACGAGCGCTCACCCAGCGGCACATCGGCCTGCGTCACCGGGGTACCGGGCGTCGCCGGCCCGTAGTGGAACAGCTGTGGCGGCGCGGCCGAGTGGTCGCCGGCATCGGCACCCGCCTGGTAGAGGTTGGCGGTCGAGGCGTACACGTTGTGGGGCGCACTCTTGCCATGGGCGCGGTAGAAGGCGCTCACGCCATCGTCGTTGGAGATCAGCGTCGCACCGGAGTGATCCTGTGACGGTGCGATCTCGCCGGGCGCGGCACCCGAGTAGGCGAAGATCCCGCCCCCGAGTTGATCGAGCAGATCCGCATCCACGGGTCGAGCGGACCGGATCGGTCCCACCGGATCTGCGTCCTGTGACTGGAAGACCGCGAACAAACGCGTCAGGCCACCTTCGACCAGCGCCTCGTAGACGATGTCAGCCTGGTTCAGCCCCGACTGCGGGAGCGCATCGGAGATGTTGTCGATCTTGATCGACAGCGCCGGACGGGTGGCCGGGCCGGCACCGGTGGGGAGGCCGGTGAGCGGGAACACCGGAGGCGGCGCGGTGGTGGTCGGCGCGGTGGGCGGCGTACCGGTCGTCGGACTCGCGCCCGTACTGGTATTCGACTTCTTGGCACCGCAACTGGCGAGCGATCCGACGAGTACGACGACGGCGACGGCGACGAAGCACGACCGGAAACGGCCGAGCTTTTGCTGGTTCGACACTTTATTCACCCACATCCATTAAAAAGACACGTACAGCCAGGACCGTACGAAAGTTCAACGGCTGGATGGGGGACCCCTCTCAGCGGCGTGAAAGAACCACGGAACGTCGGCCGGAGCGATCGAGGTTGGCATGCGTCCCCGACCTCGCGCCAAACGGGCTGGCAGGCCGCCCGCTCGCTACTGTCGCCGTGCTTGAACGTGCACAGAGTCCGGTCGCTGGCGGCCGTCGTGATGGTGATCGCCCTCCTCGCCGCCTGCGGGGGCGGCGACAAGAAGTCGACGGCGCAGCAGAGCAGCCCGCCGCCCCCACCACCGCCGACCACCGCTCCTCCGCCGGTGTTCCCGCTGACCGGACTTCCCCAGAGCGGGCCGACCGCAGCCAGGCCGGCCCTTTCGGTGAAGATCGACAACGTGCAGTCGGCCCTGCCGCAGTCCGGCCTCAACCAGGCCGACATCGTCTACGAGGAACTGGTGGAGGGCGGACAGACGCGCCTGTTCACCGTGTTCCAGTCCCAAGACGCCGATCCCGTCGGGCCGATTCGATCCGCTCGACCCGTGGATGCGGATCTGCTCGACCAACTCGGTGGCGGACTCTTCGCCTATTCGGGTGCCGCGCCCGGCGAGATCGCACCGGTCGAGGACCATTCGGGCGCGACCCTGCTCTCCAACGACGCGGGAGTCTCGGCGTTCTACCGCGACACGTCGAAGGCTGCGCCGCACAACGTGTACTCGTCGACCGCGGCGCTGTATCAAGCGGGCGCTGATGCCGGCGACCACTCCGCCCCGCCGCCGCAACAGTTCAAGTACGGCGACGCCACTGGCGGACGTCCGGTGACCAACGCCGACATGATCATGGGACTGCGGGCCACCGCGGCGTGGCATTGGAACGCGGCGACGGGCGCATACGAACGCGATCAGAACGGCGCACCTGACACGCTCGACGACGGCAGTCCTGTCACGGCGACCGACGTGCTGATCCAGTCCGTCGCCATCCAGGGCACCGGGGTGTTCGACAGCATCGGCGAGGAAGATCCGCTCGTAGTCGTCATCGGGCAAGGCCCGTGCTGGCTCTTGCGCGACGGTCAGCTGATCGAAGGAACGTGGTCGCGGCCGGCCACGACCGCGCCGACCACGTTCACGGCCAATGGCGGCGGCGACCTCGTGCTACATCCTGGCCGCACGTGGGTCGAGCTGCTGCCGAACACATTGCAACCCAACTTCCAGTGAGGGACGGGGCGGCGTCGATCACGGCGCAACGTGTCGCCGCCCATCGCCTCACGTTCGAACGTGTTCCCGCCTCGTACGGCGATCCCGAGGCGGACGAGAAGTTGGCGCGTGATGTCGCGGGCTCGTTACGCGGCGGCGAGGGCGGGATGGTCGCGTACCTCGCGGCCCGCACGTCCTTCTTCGACCGCATCGTGGTGCGAGCGATCGACGCCGGCATGCGCCAAGTCGTGATCGCGGCGGCCGGGTACGACGGCCGCGCGCTCCGGTATGCGAAGGCGGGGGTGCGGTGGTTCGAGGTCGATCATCCGGACACGCAGCGCGACAAGCGCGCACGACTCGAGCGATTGGCGATGGACACGAGCAACGTCTCGTTCGTGCCCGCCGACTTCAACGTCGACGACGTCGCGAGCGGGCTGTCGGCTGCCGGACACGACCGCGACCTCGCGTCGTTGTTCCTGGTCGAAGGCGTCGCGGTGTACCTGGACCGCGCCGTCCTCGAGTCGTTGCTGCGCGGGTTGCGAACCGCCGCCGCGCGACGCAGCCGCTTGGCGATCAGCCTTTCGGTGGACTCGGGCGCAGCCGGCTTGTCGACGCGACGGGCCACGTTCCAACGCGCGGTCGCGGCGATGGGCGAGCCGGCGCGCACCGTTCTGACGCCCGATGACGCGGAAGCGCTGTTCGTCGCGACGGGATGGCAGGTTGCGCCGAGCGCCGACCCACGGTCGGACGCAGCGCAGTCCGAGCGCCTCGAACGCGCCCGGCGCGCCGGCCTCGTCGTGGTCGAACCAACTGCTTGACTTCGGAGTGAAGTAACCCCATTGTAACCCCATGCCGAAGATCAATGTGTACCTACCGGACGAGCTGGCGGCGGCCGTGAAGGAGGCGCAGGTACCGGTCTCGGCGATCTGCCAAGCAGCACTCGAACGGGCGGTGCGTGACGTGACCGCGGCGCGGGTCGCGGACGAGCCACCGAGCGAGGACCGCGGGTGGATCGGTCTGTTCGGGCGCTTCACGCCCCGAGCCCGTCAAGCAGTCGCGCTCGCCGAGCAGGCGGCGCGCGACATCCCGCACAACTACGTGGGTAGCGAACACGTCTTGATGGGTGTGATCGACGAAGGCGGCAACCTCGCGCTGAAGGTCCTCGACTCACTCGACATCGAGCTGGGCGACCTGCGAACCGAGCTCGCCGCGTCAATGGGACCGGCGACCGAGGAGCCGCACGGCAACATCGCCTTCACGCCGATCTCCAAGCGGGTGCTCGAGCTGACCGCGAAGGAGTCGCTCGCGCTCGGGCACAACTACATCGGTTGCGAGCACCTCCTTCTCGGACTCATCGCCGCCGAGGAAGGCTTGGCCAGCCAGGTGTTGCGGCGCATGGGAGTCGAGCTGCGTACCACTCGCCGTGCCGTCGTCACTGCGCTGACGGGCTACCTGCACGCCCAGCAGTCCGCCCCTCGTCCGCCCGCGACGACGGCGTCCGAGAACGCGCTCACGCGCGACGCGCTGGGACAGATCCTCGAACGGCTCGATGCCATCGAGCAGCGCCTCGCCGGCTGACGCGTAACCGAGCGACGTCTCCCCTGGCTGACCGACGCGTTGCCTATTTGGTGATGGGCATCTGGAGCTCGGTCACGTTGCGACTCATGTCCGCGTCGTGGAACTCGAGATACAGCTCGCGGCTGTAGGCCGACACCGTGTAGCCGCTCTCGTCGATCCAACGAACGAGGGCCTCGTAGACGGGCTCGACGTCGTCCATCGCGCCGTGGTGCACCACCGACGCGACCTCGATCGCCGGCAGCTCGCGGACGACGACGCCGTCGCGGTCCGGCACTGTTTGATCGCCGATGTCGAAGCCGAAGTGGAGGATGACGCCGTCGTCCACCTCCGGCATCTCGTACCACGCGACGCGTAAGCCGGGTCGCGCGCCGGCGCGCTCGAGATGGCCGATCACCTTCGGGACCACCTCCATGAACGCGGGCATCAGTGGGGCGCCGAAGCCGGGTGCGAGGGCGCTCGCCTCGGCGAGACGCAAGGGCTGGGTCGTCTTCACGACGACATCGGGGACGGGCATGGTGCCGCTCCTTTCGAGGAATCGGAGCCTCGCCTCGACTCGACGCAGGCGCGCCTGCTCGTCGCTCACTACCGACTGGATCTGCGCGCGCCGCAGCCGCAACATCCCCCGTAGCTCGTCGACGCTCAAGTCACCGTCGAGCACCGCCCCGATCTGTTCGAGCGCGAACCCGAGATCCCGCAACGCGAGGATGCGATGCAACCGGCCGAGTTGTGCCAGCTCGTAGGACCGGTAGCCGGTCGAGGGATCGACGTGCTCCGGCGTGAGCAGACCCAGCTCGTCGTAGTGCCGCAACGTGCGCGGCGACACCTGGCCGAGCTGTGCGAACGCTCCGATCGTCAACATGACATGTCCCATCCAACAGGTTCACGTCGCGTCAAGGTCAAGAGGAGAGTGCGCGCGTCAGGTCCGCGATCAGGTCGGTCACCGTCTCGATGCCGACGGACAACCGCACGAGCGCGGGATCGACCGCGAGCGGCGAGCCGGCCGCCGACGCGTGCGTCATGCGGGCCGGATGCTCGATCAACGACTCGACCGCACCGAGCGATTCGGCCAGTGTGAACACGCGCGTGCGACGCACGACCTCGAGGGCGGCGTCCTCGCCGTCGCGCATCGTGAACGACACCATCCCGCCGAAGTCGCGCATCTGGCGTTTGGCGATGTCGTGCCCTGGATGGTCCGGCAAGCCGGGCCACAGCACCCGCTCGACCGCGGGATGCGAGGCGAGCATCTCGGCGACCGCCCGCGCGTTGTCGCAGTGACGATCCATGCGGACGGCGAGCGTCTTCACTCCTCGCAGCACGAGATAGCAGTCGAACGGCGACGGCACCGCGCCGGCCGCGTTCTGCACGAACCGGATGCCGTCCGCGAGCTCCGCATCGGACGTGGCCACGAGACCACCAACCACATCGGAGTGACCACCCAGGTACTTCGTCGCGGAATGCACGACGACATCAGCCCCGAGCGACAGCGGCTGTTGCAGGTACGGCGTGGCGAACGTGTTGTCGACGACGACGCGAGCGCCGCGCGCGTGTGCGAGCTGACCGACGGCTTCGATGTCGACGACGTTCAGCGCGGGGTTGGTCGGTGTCTCGATCCACACGACCGAGGTGCCGTCGGGCCACGCTCGCTCGAGTGACGCGAGATCGGTGAGGTCCGCGGCAGACCAACCCCAACCCGCGGGTTTGAACACCTTGTCGATGAGCCGGTAGGTGCCGCCGTACGCGTCGTTGCCCAGCACGATGTGCGACCGGACCGGGAGTTGACGCAGCAGTGTGTCCTCCGCCGCGAGCCCGCTCGCGAATGCGAACCCGAACCGCGCGCCCTCGAGCGAGGCGATGCATTCCTCGAGCGCGGCGCGCGTCGGGTTGCCCGAGCGCGAGTACTCGTAGCCCCGATGCTCGCCGACCCCTGATTGCGCGAACGTCGTCGACAAGTTGACCGGGGGAACCACTGCACCGGTCGCGCTGTCCGGCTCCTGGCCCGCGTGGATGGCACGCGTCTCGAATCCGTACTCGTCGCCCTCGCCACTCGCTCCGGTGGTCATCGTCCGCCGCTCGACAGGTAACGCAGCACGTCGGTCCGCGACAGCACCATGTGCGGACGCCCGCCTGCGAGCACGACCAGCGCGGGTGCGCGGTCGAGCAAGTCGACCGCGAGCTCGAGTGGTTGACCGATGCCGATGGCCGGCAGGCGCGGACCCATCACCTTTTCGACGGGCGTGTCGAGCACCGTGCCGTCGCGCGCGACGAGGTCCATGAGGGCCAGTTCGTCGACGGCGCCGAGCACCTCCGCGGCCGCGAGGGGTTGCTCGCCCTTGGCCACCGGCAACTGGGAGACGCCGTGGCCGCGCATGAGGTTGACGGCGCGACGTACGGAGTCGGTCGGGTGGACGTACACGAACGGGGGCACGTCACCCGCCCGCGCCCGGATGATCTCTTCGACGGAACGGCCTTCGCCGTGCAGGAACCCGAAGCCCGCCATCCAGTCGTCGTCGAACACCTTCGACAGGTAGCCGCGTCCGGAGTCGGGGATGAGGACGACGACGAGACCGTCGGGCCCGAGCCCCGTGCCCACCTCGAGCGCAGCCGCGACCGCGGTGCCACCGGAGCCGCCGATGAGGATTCCTTCCTCTGCGGTGACGCGGCGGGCCATCAAGAAGCTGTCCTCGTCGCTGATCGGGACGACTCGATCGACGAGGGTCGGGTCATAGGTCGTCGGCCAGAAGTCCTCCCCGATGCCCTCGACGAGGTACGGCCGGCCGGAGCCGCCCGAGTACACCGAGCCTGCCGGGTCGGCGCCGACGATCTGCACGTCGGGGTTCTTCGACTTGAGGAATCGACCCACACCGGTGATCGTCCCGCCGGTGCCGACCCCCGCGACGAAATGCGTGATGCGTCCCGCGGTCTGACGCCACAACTCGGGCCCGGTCGATTGCTCGTGGGCCCAGGGATTCCACTTGTTGTCGTACTGATTGGGGCGGAACGCGCCTGGCGTCTCCTGCACGAGCCGCTCGGCCACGGAGTAGTACGACTGCGGATCGTCGGGCTCGACCGCGACCGGGCAGACGACGACCTCGGCGCCGTAGGCGCGCAGCAGCGCGATCTTCTCCGGCGCGACCTTGTCCGTCATCACGAAGATGCAGCGGTAGCCGCGTTGCGCGGCGACGATGGCGAGACCGACACCGGTGTTGCCGGACGTCGGCTCGACGATGGTGCCGCCGGGACGCAGTAGTCCCTCCCGTTCGGCCGCATCGACCATGGCGATGGCGGGACGGTCCTTGACGCTTCCACCCGGGTTCATCGTCTCGAGCTTGGCGACGATCTGGCAACGCAGACCCTCGGTCACGCGGCGCAAGCGGACCAACGGGGTGTTGCCGACGAGATCGAGCAGCGAATCGGCGATCTCGGGTTCGGCGGGCAGCTCATCCATCGACAACCAGGCCCTCCATCCGGTGTGTCATCGACGGTAGCGGGCCGCCAACGCGTAGCGTTGCTCCCCGTCATGGACGCTCGGCACGTCGCGGCACGCCTGCAGGGCTCAGGTCCGACGATCTTCGCCGAGATGTCGGCACTCGCCGCGGCCACCGGTGCGGTGAACCTCGGCCAGGGCTTCCCGGACACAGACGGTCCCGCGGTCATCGCGCAAGCGGCCGTCGACGCCATCCGCGCCGGACACAACCAGTACCCACCGGGCATCGGCATCGCGCCGTTGCGAGAGGCGATCGCCGCACACCAGCAACGGTTCTACGGCATCGACCTCGACATGGACACCGAGGTGCTCGTGACCGCCGGCGCGACCGAAGCACTCGCGAGCGCCTTCCTGGCGTTGTGCGATCCGGGCGACGAAGTCATCACGTTCGAACCGTGGTACGACGCGTACGCGGCCGACGCCGCGCTCGCAGGTGCCGTCCGTCGCAGCGTGACACTGCAGGCGCCGGGCTACTCGTTCGAAGCCGATGCCCTGCGTGCCGCGGTCACGTCGCGTACACGCTTCGTGTTGCTGAACTCTCCGCACAACCCGACCGGCAAGGTGTTCACGCGCGACGAGCTCGAGACCATCGCCTCGGTGTGCGTCGAACATGACCTGCTGGCGGTGACGGACGAGGTGTACGAGCACCTCGTCTTCGACGGCGAGCACATCCCGCTGTGCACGATGCCGGGTATGGCCGACCGTACGCTCACGATCTCGTCGGCGGGCAAGACGTTCTCGTTCACCGGGTGGAAGATCGGTTGGGTCTGCGGTCCCGCCGACCTCGTTGCCGCGGTGCGGGGCGCGAAGCAATGGCTCACGTATGTGAACGGCGCACCGTTCCAGCACGCGATCGCGCTCGGGCTCGGACTCGACGACGAGGTCTACGCGTCGCTCGCTCGCGACCTGCGCGACCAGCGCGATCACCTGTGCGAGGGTCTGATCGAGGCCGGCTTCGAGATATTCGTGCCCGCCGGCACCTACTTCGTCACCGCCGACGTGCGCTCGCTCGGCGAGGACGACGGCATCGCGTTCTGCCGGGCCCTGCCCCACCGGTGCGGCGTCGTCGCCATCCCGAGCGCCGTGTTCTACGACCACGTCGACGCGGGCCGATCCCTGGTCCGCTTCGCTTTCTGCAAACGCCACGACGTGATCGAGGAGGCGGTGACCCGCCTGAAGGCCCTCCGCGTCTGATCGTGAATCGGGTTGTTGAGTGAGTACTCACTCAGATAGCCTCAATCGCCATGTCACCAGGGAGGGGAGTCGCGGTCCAAGACGCGGCCGACAACGCGGTACAGGACGCGACCGAGGAGCCGGGCGACGGACCGCGCGCGAAGCGGGCATCGGCGCTTCCTCCGACCGAACGCCGTTCGATGCTCGTCGACGCGACCCTCCCCCTCCTGATCGCCCAGGGCGAGAAGGTCACCACCCGCCAGATCGCCGACGCGGCCGGCGTCGCCGAGGGCACGATCTTCCGCGTCTTCGCCGACAAGGACGAGCTCATCGAGGCCGTCGTCGAGAAGGTCATCGACACCGCTGCGCTCGAGCAGGCGATCGCCGCCATCGACCCCTCGCAGCCACTCGAGGATCGCGTGACCGCCGCGGTCGAGATCCTCCGCCAGCGCACCGTCGACATCTGGCGCCTCGTGTCCAGCGTCGGCACCCGGTTCCACAACAGCACCCGGCGCCCGGTCGGCGACAGCCCTGCGCTCATCGACTTGTTCGAGCACGACCGGGAGCGGCTCGGCGTCGAGCCGGTCATGGCCGCACGCGTGTTGCGCGCATTCACGTTGTCGCTGACCCATCCGATGCTGGTCGACGAACCCGCGACCCCGTCGGAGATCGTCGCCTACCTCTTCAACGGCATCGACGTGAAGGAACGCTCGTGCTGATCCGCCTGCTGCGCGCCCACCTGCGCCCGTACCGCAACATGCTGCTTCTCGTCGTCGTGCTGCAAACCGTGCAGACGACCGCGGCGCTCACGCTGCCAACCATCAACGCCCGCATCATCGACAAGGGCGTGTTGCCCGGCGATGTCGGCTTCATCCGCTCAGAGGGCGCGGTGATGGTCGTGTTCGCGCTCATCCAAGTGACGTTCGCCGTTGCCGCCGTGTACTTCGGCGCAAAGGTGGCGATGGGCTTCGGGCGCGATCTGCGCAGCTCGCTGTTCCATCAAGTCACCGACTTCTCGACTCGCGAGGTCGGCGAGTTCGGCGCACCCTCGCTCATCACCCGCATCACCAACGACGTGCAGCAGGTGCAGCTGCTCGTCGTCCTGGCGTCCACGATGGCGATCGCGGCACCGATCACGATGGTGGTCGGCGTGATCATGGCTCTGCGCCAGGACGTCGGGCTGTCCGCCATCCTTCTCGTGAGCATGCCCGCGGCGGCGATCATCCTCGGCCTCCTCGTCTCGCAGATGGTCCCGGCGTTCCGGGTCATGCAGGACCGCATCGACCAGATCAACCGCGTGTTGCGCGAGCAGATCACCGGCATCCGGGTCGTCCGCGCGTTCGTGCGCGAGCCCCAAGAGGTTCGCCGCTTCGACAACGCCAACGAAGAGCTGACCGTGGTCTCCTTGAAGGCCGGACGCCTGATGTCGTCGATGTTCCCGACCGTCAACCTGCTCATCAACCTGTCGAGCGTGGGCGTGTTGTGGATCGGCGCCGACCGCATCGCGTCGGGCGAGATCCAGGTCGGGTCCCTCGTGGCCTACCTCAGTTACCTCGTACAGATCCTGCTGTCGGTCGTGATGGCGACGTTCATGGTGTCGATGATTCCCCGTGCCGCAGTGTCCGCCGGCCGCATCCAAGAGGTACTCGACACGTCCTCCACGGTGGCCCCGCCCGCGGTACCGGTCAGGCAGCTCTCCCGCAAGGGTGAGCTCGAGTTCCGCCACGTCGGGTTCCACTACCCAGGTGCCGAGCATGCGGTGCTGACCGACATCTCGTTCTCGACGCGGGCCGGGCAGACCACTGCCATCGTGGGCAGCACCGGCGCCGGCAAGACGACGCTGGTGAACCTCGTACCGCGCCTGTTCGACTGCACCGCCGGCAGCGTGCTCGTGGGTGGCGTGGACGCGCGCGAGCTCGACCCCGAGGTGCTGTGGGACACGATCGGCCTCGTGCCCCAAAAGGCGTACCTGTTCTCCGGCACCGTCGCCAGCAACCTCCAGTTCGGCAAGCTCGACGCCACCGAGCCGGAGATGTGGGAAGCGCTCGAGGTCGCGCAAGCGGCGGATTTCGTGCGGCATATGCCCGGCGGGCTCGACGCCCGGATCGAGCAGGGCGGCACGAACGTGTCGGGTGGACAGCGTCAGCGCCTGTCGATCGCGAGGGCGTTGATCCGCAAGCCCTCCATCTACGTCTTCGACGACTCGTTCTCCGCGCTCGACCTCACGACCGACGCTCGCTTGCGGGCCGCCTTGGCGCCGCGCACCTCAGACGCCGCGGTCATCATCGTCGCCCAGCGCGTCTCGACCATTTCGACCGCGGATCAAATCCTCGTGCTGGACGACGGACAGCTCGTCGGCACTGGCACGCACGAGGAGTTGCTGGAGACCTCGCCGACCTACGCCGAGATCGTGCAGTCCCAGATCGGCGAACGGAGCGCGGCATGAGCCGGGAGCTGAACCTGTGACCGCCGTCGAAGATCGTCCGGTAGAGGACGAGAACGAGCCGAACCTCGCCGCGCCCGAGACCCGTGCCGCCGGTCGCTGGGGAAGCTCCGCGGGGGTGCCGACAGAGCGGTCGAAGGACTTCAGCTCGACCGTCCGCCGGCTCGGAGGTCTGCTGAAGCCGGAGCGGCTGAAGCTCGTGTTCGTGGCGGTCATCGCCATCACGAGCGCGGCGCTCAATGTGTTCGGCCCGAGGGTGCTCGGCCACGGCACCGACATCATCATCAGCGGTGTCCTCGGACACCACGGCATCGACTTCGCCGCCCTGCACCGGGTCTTGTTCCAGGCCGTCGCTCTCTACGGCGGCAGCGCCGTGCTCGCGGTGATGGTCGCGTACATCATCGCCGGCGTCGTGCAGCGGTTGATGTACCGGCTGCGGTCCGCAGTGGAGGACAAGGTCAACGCACTCCCGCTCCGCTACGTCGACACACACGCCCGTGGCGACCTGTTGAGCCGCGTCACGAACGACATCGACAACATCGCGCAGAGCCTCCAGCAGACGCTCAGCCAAATGCTCACGTCGGTGCTGTTGCTGCTCGGTGTCGCGGTGATGATGTTCACGATCTCACCGCTGCTTGCGGTCGTCGCGCTGACCACGGTGCCGGTCGCGGTCGTCTCGATGCAAGTGATCGCCCGGCGAGCCCGCCCCCGGTTCATGGACCAGTGGCGCTACACCGGCACCTTGAACGCGCACGTCGAGGAGACATTCACGGGGCACGCCGTCGTGAAGGCGTTCGGGCGTCAGCACGAAGTCGAGCAACGGTTCTCCGAAACGAACGACGAGCTGTACGAGTCCTCTTTCGGCGCGCAGTTCATGTCGAGCCTGATGCAGCCGGTGACGATGTTCCTCGGCAACGTGCAGTACGTGATCGTCGCAGTGGTCGGCGGTCTGCGGGTGGCCAGCGGGGCCATCACCGTCGGCGACGTGCAGGCCTTCATCCAGTACTCGCGGACGTTCTCGATGCCGCTCACGCAGCTTGCCTCCATGATGAACGTGTTCCAGTCCGGCATCGCGTCGCTCGAGCGCGTGATCGAGTTTCTCGATGCCGAAGAGCAGAGCGCGGACCCGGCGGCAACGGACCACGCTCCGGCCGTGCGGGGCCGCGTCGAGTTCCGCGACGTGACCTTCAGCTACAGCCCCGAGACACCGCTGATCGAGTCGCTCTCACTCATCGCCGAGCCCGGGCAGACCATCGCCATCGTCGGCCCGACGGGTGCGGGCAAGACAACACTCGTCAACCTCATCATGCGCTTCTACGAGCTCAACGGCGGCTCGATCACGTTGGACGGGCGCGACATATCCACGATGCGCCGCGACGACTTGCGGTCACAGATCGGCATGGTGTTGCAGGACACGTGGCTGTTCGGTGGCACCATCCGCGACAACATCGCGTACGGCAATCCCGACGCCACCGAGGAGCAGATCCTCGAAGCAGCACGGGCCACGTACGTCGACCGGTTCGTGCACTCGTTGCCCGACGGCTACGACACGCTGATCAACGAAGAGGGCGACAACATCAGCGCGGGACAGAAGCAGTTGCTCACCATCGCGCGCGCCTTCCTCGCCGATCCCGCCATCCTCATCCTCGACGAGGCGACCAGCTCGGTCGACACGCGTACCGAGGTGCAGATCCAAGAGGCGATGAACGCGCTGCGTGCACAGCGCACGAGCTTCGTGATCGCGCACCGTCTGTCGACCATTCGGGGCGCGGACAACATCCTCGTGATGGAGAACGGTCGGATCGTCGAGCAGGGCTCGCACGCAGAGCTGCTCGCCCACGACGGCGCGTACTTCCGGCTCTACAACTCGCAGTTCGCGGCGGCGGTCGGCGCCGAAGCCTGACCATCGACGCCGCGGGCGGCGGGCGGGTTCAGTCGCGACCCAATGCGTCGGTCAGCGCCGTCCGGCTGGTGATGCCGAGCTTGACGTAGACGCTCCGCAAGTGGTTGTCGACCGTGCGCGCGGACACGTACAACCGCGCCGCGATCTCCTTGCTGCTGATGCCGGTGGACGCAAGCTGCGCGACCTCGAGTTCACGGCGCGTCAACGGTGCCACCCGCACGGCCACGCACCGTAGTGGATGGCACGCACGGCGGCCGGTCGACTACGTACGGTCGAGAATCTCAGCCGCCGCTCGTTCACCGGATCGCACGGCGCCGTCGATGGCGCCGTGCGACGTCGTTGCCGTCTCCGTGCCGGCCCAGTGCACGCGGCCGAACGGCTCGCGGAACAGATGGGCATGGCGCGTCATCACGCCGGGCGGAAGGTGCGCCATCGAACAGCCACGCGTCCACTCTTCGGTCTTCCACGCCGTCTCGACGTACTCATCGGGCGCCGCGGCCCGCTTGCCCAGCCGTTTGCCGAGCGCGTCGAGCACGGCCTTACGGCGCTCGGCGGGATCGAGCGCGTCGACGCGCCCCGCGACCGTACCGAAGGTGAACGAAGCGATCACGCCGCGACTCGCGTCCGATGGTGAGGCGTCGATCGTCACCTCGGACACCGAACCGGGCTCGGAGGTCTGACCGCTGAAGCCGTCGGCACGCCAGAACGGCTCGTCGTACACGAGCAATGTCTTCGTCTCAGGACCGGCGACCGCGGCCCGGTACAACGCCTCGCGGTCACCGGGCAACGGCGGATCGAACCCGATCTCGAGGACGAGCGCCGGCGGTGCGGTCACAATCACATGGCCGGCGGACACGTCGACCGAGTCCGTGTGCACGGTGACGTGATCCGCGTGCTGCGCGATCGATCGCGCCGGTGCGTTCAAGCGGACCGCGTCGCCCAGCTCCGCCGCGACACGGCGGGCGATCGACCCGGCGCCGCCGTCGACCATGTTCTCCTGCGAGCCTTTCTCGATCGAGAACAGCGTGTTGATGCTGCCGTGACCGCGCACGAGGTACAGCAGGTGGAGCAACGACACGTGGCGCAGATCGTCGGTCATCAAGCCGCGAACTGCCATCTCGAACAGGTCCTGCCCTATCTTCGTGCGGACGCCGGCGTGCTCCACCCATGACGCGACCGTGCGGTTGTCCCACTCAGCGGCGTGCTTCGCCGTCCACGGCGCATCGAGCGGCAACTGCTTCGCCATCCGGTCGATCCGAAACTGAGCCAGCGCGAGCGTGACCACTGCGAGCGGGCTGATCTTCGGGATGAGTCCGGTGTAGCGACGAGTCTTGCCTTCACCGACGAGCAGGTGCGCGCCCTTCACCCAGGTCTTGTACGTGGACACGCCGACCTCGCGCGCCAAGCCGAAGATGGCGTCGTGCGCCGGACCGAGCCACGCGCCGCCGCGATCGATCGATGTCCCGTCGGGCAGCTCGACGGTCCAGATGCGCCCGCCGACTCGATCACGCGCTTCGAGGACCGAGACGGACTTGCCGGCTTGTTGCAACCGGCGCGCCGCCGTGAGACCCGCGTAGCCGGCTCCGACGACACAGACGTCTACGTCGACCTGTTCCCCCATCGGGCCGGGAACGTACCCGATTCAGTGGCTGTCGTCAGCCGGCAGTCGGGAGCCGTCCGAACTTCGGCGGGCGCTTCTCCATGAACGAGCGGACACCCTCGCCGAAGTCGGGACGGCCGAAGCTCTCGACCATGAGCGCCTGGGCTTCGCGCTCGGCGGGACCGAGACCGGCGTGGAGCTGTTGGTACACCTGCCGCTTCATCACTGCGAGCGACGACGGCGAGCACTTCGCCGCGAGATCGACGATGTAGGCGCGCGCGACGTCGGCAACACTCCCGTCCACGGCGCGATTCACGAGCCCGATGCGCTCGCACTCCTCACCGTCGACCTTGCGCGACGAGAACAGCAGATCGAGCGCGGCAGCCGAGCCGACGAGCCGCGGCAACATCCAGCTCACGCCCCACTCAGCGATGAGACCGCGCTGCGAGAACGCGACGGTCAGCAACGCGTCACGAGCCATGAAGCGAAGGTCGCACGCCAGCGCGATCGGCACCGCCATTCCCGCGATCGGACCGTTGATGGCCGCGATGATCGGTTTCGGTACCGACATCAAGTACGTGTACGTGCCGCGCAGATCCTCACCCCAACTCGGATCGCCGGCATCGGCCGCGTCCGCCGCCGTGCCGGCGTCCCGATCCGAAGCCGCGTCCCGATCGGCGCCGCGCTCGCCGCCACCGGCGGAGTCGGAGATGCCGGACAGCATGTTCATGTCCGCGCCGGCGCAGAATCCGCGCCCCGCCCCTGTGATGACGATGCCCACCACTCGGGAGTCGCGCTCGGCTTCACCCACCGCGGCCCGCAGCTCGTTGCCCATGCGCGTCGTGAACGCGTTGAGCTGTTTCGGACGGTTGAGCGTGACCGTCGCGACCGGATCATCGACTTCGTAGAGGACTTCCTCGTAGGTCATGCCCGTGAGCTTCCCACCCGCGGGGAACGCTTGGGCGATGCGTCATCCTCCCGATGACAGGACGCCCAGGCGTCGCCGCTGCTCTTCACGTCAATATTTCGTAAGCTTACGTTGACGTCAACGTTGCCACCCGGCATGCTGGACCGATGGCGCGCGATCCATCGGGCCCGATCCCCCGGAATTACAAGTGGACGGCACTGTCGAACACGACGCTCGGCATGTTCATGGCGTCACTCGATGCGTCGATCGTGCTCATCTCGCTGCCCGCGATCTTCCGAGGCATCAACCTCGATCCGCTGACGCCGAGCAACATCGGCTACCTGCTGTGGATGCTGATGGGCTACCTCGTCGTGACCGCGGTGCTGGTGGTCACGTTCGGCCGCCTCGGCGACATGTTCGGCCGTGTCCGGATGTACAACGCAGGGTTCGCGGTTTTCACCGGCGCGTCGGTCGCGCTGTCACTGACGCCGGGTAGCGGCGGGTCGGCCGCCATGTGGCTGATCGTCTGGCGCATTGTGCAGGGCATCGGCGGCGCGCTGCTGATGGCGAACTCGACCGCGATCCTCACGGACGCGTTCTCCGCGAAGGAACGCGGCCGCGCCATGGGCATCTCGATGGTCGCAGGAATCGCAGGCTCGTTCATCGGACTCATCGCCGGCGGCATCTTGGCCGACATCGACTGGCGGCTGGTGTTCTGGGTGAACGTGCCGTTCGGTCTCTTCGGCACCATCTGGGCCTACGCCAAGTTGCGCGAGCTCGGCGAGCAGAAGCGGGCCCGCATCGACTGGTGGGGGAACGTGACCTTCGCCGCCGGTCTCATCATGATCCTGCTCGGCATCACCTACGGGTTACAACCGTCGGGTGGCCACAACATGGGTTGGACGGGCACGTGGGTGCTGTTCGAGCTCATCGGCGGCGTGGCCCTTCTGCTGCTGTTCGGCTACATCGAGCTGCACGTCGAGGACCCGATGTTCAACCTCGACCTGTTCCGCATTCGCGCCTTCACCGCGGGCAACGCCGCGTCGTTGCTGTCGTCGATCGGGCGCGGCGGCTTGCAGTTCATGCTGATCATCTGGCTGCAAGGCATCTGGTTGCCGTTGCATGGCTACAGCTTCGAGGACACTCCACTGTGGGCCGGCATCTACATGCTCCCGTTGACCGCAGGCTTCCTCATCGCGGGGCCCGCGGCCGGATGGTTGTCGGATCGCTACGGCGCGAGACCGTTCTCGGTCGGCGGGATGTTGCTGGCGGCGGCGTCGTTCGGCTTCCTCATGATGCTGCCCGCGAACTTCGGCTTCCCGATCTTCGCGGTGCTGCTCTTGATGAACGGCATCGGCATGGGCTTGTTCGCGGCGCCGAACGTCACCGGCATCATGAACTCTGTACCCGCGGCCCAACGCGGCGCGGCCTCGGGCATGAGAGCGACCTTCCAGAACACCGGCATGGTGCTGTCGATCGGCCTCTTCTTCAGCCTCATGATCGTCGGCCTCTCGAGCACCCTGCCGACGTCACTGAGCAGCAGCCTCGAACGTGACGGCGTGCCACCCGCGACCGCCGAGCGCATCGCAGACGCGCCTCCGGTCGGCAGCCTCTTCGCGGCCTTCCTCGGCTACAACCCGATGGAGAAGTTGGTAGGGCAGCAGACGTTGTCGCAACTTCCGCCGGACAAGGCTGCGGACATCACCGGTCAGAAGTTCTTCCCCGACCTCATCTCCGATCCGTTCATCAACGGGCTGCGCATCGCGTTCAGCGCATCGATGGTCATGTGCCTCATCGCCGCATGGGCCTCGTGGCTACGGGGTGGCCAATACATTGCCGAGGACAGCACCGGACCGTTCGGTGCCCCTGAAGAGGTCGCACCTCAACGAGACGAGGCGCCGATCCCCGAGGAGTGGGTCCCCGCATGACCATCCAACCCGGCTACCGAATCGGAGAACTGGCCGAGGACCTCGGGTTGTCGACGCGCACGCTTCGCTACTACGAAGAACTCGGACTGCTGCAGCCGTCGGGCTACAGCAAGGGCGGTAGCCGTCGGTATGTCGAAGCCGATCGCGCTCGCGTGCTGCGCATCCGGGAGCTGCAGGCGATCATGGGGTTCAACCTCGACGAGATCCGCGAGATCCTGCATGCGGACGATCGGCTGGCCGAGCTCAGCACCGAGTACCGCAAGGGCGTCACGAAGAAGCGTCAACAAGCGATCGTGGCCGAGGCGAACCGGCTCAACGCCCGCACCCAGGAGCAGGTCCTGTCGAAGATCGCGATCCTGCAAGCGTTCCAGAACGAGCTCGAAGAAAAGTCGAAGCGCTACCAGGAAGTCGCCGCTGAGCTCGGCATCGAGCTCGAGACCGACACCGACGCCGACAGGGGCTCGAACACCGGCTCGACGACGTCGAAGTCCCCCGCTCGCTGATCCGAACCCGCCACGCCGAGCCCGATCACTCCCGCGGGGCGGCGTTTCCAGCTCAGGTCGTGCCGCGGGCGAGGTCGGCTGCGGTCCAGAAGCCGAGCAGGGGCGCCTCGGTGTGGCCGCCGATGGCGTACTTCGCGAGCCGTTCGCGTCCTTCGTCCGACAGCAGGGCGATCGCATCGAAGAATGCATCGCGGCCGGCGGCCCTGAGCGCGGTGTCGCCTTCGCTCGGTCGCCGCGGCAGCGACGGAGTCAGCAGCACGATGGGTGCGTCACCGGGCAGCCGTCCGCGTAGTGCGCTCACGCGACCCAACGACTTCCACACGACGTCTGTCTTCGACAACCCGGCGCGATGGCTCGTGAACGAGCCCGGCGCGTCGAAGTACCACGTGTCGCCGTCGCCGTCGCGGGCGAGGAAGCTGACGGTCACACCGGTCTTCGCGACGCGGTGATTGCGTTCGACGATCGTGAATCCTGCGGCCGTCAAGAGCTCGCCCGCCAGCGGTTGCGCGGACTTGCCGTCGCGTTGCGCATCGAGCGCGAGGGGAGCCGCCGCGTCGGGTGCATCACCGAGTGCCGCCTCCACGCGTTGCCGCGCGATCTCGACGTACTGCGGATCGAGGTCATAGCCGATGTAACGACGTCCGAGGCGCGCGGCCGCGACCAGCGCGGACCCGCTGCCCATGAACGGATCGACGACGAGGTCGTCCTCGAACGTGTACAGGCGGATGAGTTGCTCCGGAAGCTCGACCGGGAACGGGGCCGGATGCCCGACCCGGCGCGCGCTCTCGGACGGGATCGACCACAGGTCGAGCGTGAGTGCCATGAAGTCGTCGGTCATGAGCGTGCTCTGGTGCGGCAAGCCACCGCTCTCGCGCTGTTTGACGGTGCGAGCGCGGTCGAACCGTCCCTTGCTCGCCACCACGATCCGCTCGGAGATGTCGCGCAACACGGGGTTGGTCGCACTGCGGTACGAGCCCCATGCGCACGACCCCGATGCGCCTTCACCCTTCTGCCAGATCAGCTCGCCGCGCAGCAACAGGCCGAGATCGTCTTGCAGGATGCGGATGACGTCCGCCGACAGACTGCGGTACGGCTTGCGCCCGAGGTTGGCCACGTTGACCGCGATGCGGCCCCCCGGCTCGAGCTTCTTCGTGCACTCCGCGAACACGTCCCGAAGCAGTTCGAGGTACTCGATGTACGAACCGGGCACACCCTCGCGCTCGAGCTCTTCTTCGTACTGCTTTCCGGCGAAGTAGGGCGGCGACGTGACCACCAGGGCAACCGTCCCGTCGTCGATCGCGTCCATCACGCGCGCGTCGGCACACACGAACGGTTCGGCGACAGGTAGCGGCGGCGGTACGCAGTCGTCGTCGGAGAGTTGCGGCGGCCTGAACCGGTCGTAGAACGCGGTGGCGTCGTGATTCTCCCGGCGTCCGACCCCGAAGTTCGACGTTGTCGTGCCCCGGCGCTCCGGCATCTGCACCTCCGGGCGCCAACGTACCCCGGAGCGCCCGACGTACTGTTCGATGTGCCCGCGTGTGACGCCATCGTCATCGGAGCCGGTCCGAACGGCCTCGTGGCCGCGAACCTGCTGGTCGACGCGGGCTGGTCGGTGACCGTGTACGAGGCGCAACCGGCGCCGGGCGGTGCCGTCCGCAGCGCGGAAGTGACCGAGCCTGGCTTCGTCAGCGACCTGTTCTCCGCGTTCTATCCGTTGACCGCGGCGTCACGGGTCATCCAGCAACTGCGACTGGAGGACTGGGGCCTGCAGTGGCGGCACGCACCCGCGGTCCTTGCCCATCCGACGCCAGACGGACCGGCGGCAGTGCTCTCGCGTGATCTCGACGCGACATGCGAGAGCCTCGATCGCTTCGCGCCCGGTGACGGCGACGCGTGGCGCGATCTCTACGAGCTGTTCGATCGCGCCACACCCGCGTTCATCGACCTGCTGCTCGATCCTTTCCCTCCGATGCGGGCGACGGCCAAGCTCATCGCTCGATTGCGGGTCGCACGCGGCGTCGAGCTCGCCCGGCTCGCGCTGCTGCCCGTTCGGCGCCTGGCGACCGAGCGCTTCCGCGGGCAGGGAGGCCGGCTGCTCCTGACCGGCAACGCGCTGCACTCGGACATCAGCCCCGAGGCGCCCGGCAGCGGATTGTTCGGGCTCGTTCTCGTCGGTCTCGGCCAGCAAGTCGGCTATCCGGTGCCGCACGGAGGAGCGCAGCGCATCACCGACGCGCTCGTCGCGCGTCTGAAGGCGAAGGGCGGCGAGGTCGTGTGCGGCGCGCGCGTCGACCGCGTCGTGGTGCGCGGCGGGAGGGCGACCGGCATCGAGGTCAACGGCGATTCGGTGCGCGCCGACCGCGCCGTGTTGGCGGACACCGACGTCGTCGCGCTGTATCGCCACCTCGTCGGCGCGGGCCACTTGCCGTCGCGTGTCATGGATCGGCTGGCGCGCTTCGAACGCGGGCCTGCGACGGTGAAGATCGATTGGGCGCTGTCATCGCCGATCCCGTGGAGCGATCCGTCGGTGGTCGGGGCCGGCACGGTGCATCTGGCCGACTCTGCCGACGAGCTCACGTTCACGATGGCGAACTTGTCGAGTGGGCTCGTGCCCGACCATCCGTTCGTGCTGCTCGGCCAAATGACCACCAGCGATCCGAGCCGTAGTCCCGCCGGCACGGAAGCGGCGTGGGCGTACGCACACGTCCCGCAGGAGGTCCGCGGCGACGCCGGGCCCGACCGCATCACCGGCAAGTGGGATGCGCGCGAGACGGACGCGTTCGTCAGGCGCATGGAGGATCGCATCGAGGCGCGCGCGCCGGGCTTTCGCGATCGGGTGATCGCTCGCCATGTCATGTCGCCCCACGATCTCGAGCGGGCCGACGAGAACCTTGTCCTCGGCGACTTGAGCGGCGGCACCGCGCAGCTCCATCAGCAGCTCGTGTTCCGCCCGCTCCCCGGGCTCGGCCGCGCGGAGACCCCCGTGAAGGGCCTCTATCTCGCATCTGCATCTGCGCATCCCGGCGGCGGTGTGCACGGCGCCTGCGGCGCCAACGCGGCCAAGGCGGCCCTGTGGCACGACCGGCTTCGAACGCGGCGCCGCTGACGACGCCACGTCGCCGCGCGGTCACTCCGGTGGACGCGTGAGGCAGGATCTAAGACTCCATGTCACGCAAGCTGATGATCACCGGCGGAGTCGTCGTCCTCGTCCTGGCCACCATCGGCGCCGGCGCGTTCTTCCTGTTCCTGCGCGACGACGCGCCGCCGCCGGCCGCCCTGCGCACGCGCTCCGGCGACCCGAGTTCGGTCGGCAGCACCGTCAGCGTCGACGGAACCTGGGCCGTGCAACCCGGTGACCAAGTGTTTGCCGGCTACCGCATGCAGGAGAAGTTCGGGGGCGACACCGTCGAGCACACCGCGGTCGGCCGTACTCCCAAGGTCAGCGGCACGATGACCATTGACTCTGGCATGGTCACGACTGCCTCCTTCTCGGCCGACCTCACCGCCCTTTCCAGTGATCAGGTCCGGCGCGACCGGATCATCAAGACGGATGGGCTCGAGACCAACCGCTTCCCGACCGCGACGTTCGTGCTGTCCGATCCGATCCCGCTCGACACGCCCAGCACCGGCACGGTCGTCAACACCAACGCGACCGGCGATCTCACCCTTCACGGAGTGACCAAGCGGGTCACGATTCCGATCATGGCCCGATGGAACGGCGACACAATCGACATCTCCGGCGGAACGGGAATTGTGCTCGCCGACTACCAGATGAGTCCGCCGGGAGTCGGAGGGTTCGTGTCCGTCGCCGACCACGGTTCGTTCGAACTGCAGCTCACGTTCGTCAAGCAATGATCCACCGACAGTGACGCGGCGGCGACGGCACGATGACAGCGCGTCCCCGTACTATGCGCCGGTGACTCTGGCGCGAGGTCGGGTAGCGCTGATAGCCGGGGTGTGGCTGATCCTCCTCTCCGGGTGCGCCGGCAAGTCCACCAACACAGCCTCGAAGTCCACGTCGTCATCTGCCACCACGACGGCCACGACCGATCCTCCTCCGGAGCCGGGGGCGGAACGGCTGCAGTTCAAGATGGGCCCGATCTCGATCGCGCCCGGGCAGAACGCGATCCAATATTCAGGCAAGTCCGTGCCGAAGCCCGACGTCGACGGTTGGATCGTGCGCATCGCGCCGAACCTGCGCCGCGCCGACGGCAGCGTGCCCGCCGTCGACGTGATCCATCTTCATCACGGTGTGTGGCTCAACGAGTCGCGCAAGGACAACACCGCCGCCGTGCCCGAGCGCTTCTTCGCCGCCGGCGAAGAGAAGACGATCATGCAGCTGCCGCAGGGCTTCGGCTACCAGTACAACGCGAGCGACAAGTGGCTCATCAACTACATGATCCACGACCTCACACCGATTCCCGACCAGGTGTTCATCACCTACGACATCGACTTCATCCCCGCCACCTCTCCGGCGGCGCAAGGGATCCGCGAGGCAAAGCCGGCGTGGCTCGACGTGCAGAACGGCAGCGTGTACCCGGTGTTCGACGCCCTGAGAGGCTCGGGCGTCAACGGTGTGTTCACGTACCCCGACGACGTGCCCAACGCGTACGGCGATGGCAAACCGTTGAACCAGTGGGTCGTCCCGAGTGACGAGGTGCTCGTCTCCACGGCCGGCCACCTGCATCCCGGCGGCCTGCACGACGACCTCGATGTGCAGAGAGGTGGTGACTCCGCGCACCTGTTCTCGTCCGAAGCGCACTACTTCGAGCCCGCGGGCGCGGTCTCGTGGGACGTCGCCATGACCAACACCGCTCCGGACTGGCGCGTCTCCTTACACGCGGGCGACGTGTTGTCGGTGCACACGAGCTACGACACGAGCACGACCTCGTGGTACGAGTCGATGGGCATCATGGTCGTCTGGTTCGCCGACGGCACTGACGGCAACAACCCGTTCACGACGCCGGTCGACCAACCGGGCCTCTTGAACCACGGGCACTTGCCGGAGAACGACAACCACGGCGGCGCCCCCAACGCACTCCCGGACCCGGGTTCGCTGCCGTCGGGGCCACCGGCATCGCAGGTCAACATCCAGGACTTCACCTACGGCGCCGGCGACTACTCCGAGGGGCCCGCAGACATCCCGACAGTCGCGCCCGGCGGCACGATCACCTTCGACAATCTCGACGCGCCGACCGGTGTCGGCATCTGGCACACGATCACCGCGTGCTCGGCGCCGTGCAACGGATCGACCGGCATCGCATACCCGCGCGCCGACGCCCCCGTGCAGTTCGACTCGGGCCAGCTCGGCGCGGCCGGGCCTCCGACCTCAGGTGAGCTCACGTGGACGACTCCGGCCACTCTCGCGCCGGGTACGTACAGCTACTTCTGTCGCGTCCATCCGTTCATGCGCGGCGCCTTCCGGGTGGTGACATCGGGCTAGCCGGCTGATTCCGGCTGCGTTACGGACGGCAAGAGGAACCGGGGCCGTCTCAGCCGAATCTTCGCGTCGTGATTCTGCGTCGCTTTTCGCGCGCGGCCGTTGTCGGTGCCGCCGCCTTCGTGCTCTTGGGCACCGCCACGGCGGCCGTCGCCTCGACGAAGACGGTGGTCACACCGGCCAGGAAGCAGGTGCCGGTGGCATTGCCGGGTCTCTCGACTGCGACGCACCTCGGGGACGCGAACCCCGAGGACGTGCGCACGATCGGCGTCGGGGTCGCTCGCCCGGATCCCACCGGCGAGCAGCAGCTGTACGACCAGCTCTACGACCCCGCGAGCCCGAACTACCACCAGTTCTTGACGACGGATCAGTTCAACAGCCGCTTCGCCGTGCCGGCCACGACGCAGCAGGCTGTGCTCGGCTTTCTCCAGGGCGGTGGATTGAGCGTCGCCACGACGTCGGCTGCCGGCGACTACGTCACGGCCACCGGCACCGTCAGCCAGCTCGATCGTCTCTTCAACGTGCACATCGGCAACTACCGCATCCAGAACTTCGACTTCGTGGCCAACGACGTTGCGCCGTCCGTTCCGGTGGCGTTGCCGATCACGGCGGTCGTTGGTCTCGACACCGTGCACCAGTTCCACCTGCCGTCGACGCTTTCGACGCCTCGACCGCTGACGACCGACGCGTCCGGCACCTCGTTCAGCGGGACGCTGCTGCCGCAGGACCTCTGGAACATCTACGACGAGCCGGCGAGCAACCTCGGCCAGGGTCAGACCGTCGGTATGTTCGCCGAAGGCGCGAGCGATTCGACGATCACGAACCTGCGCCTGTTCGAGCAGCACTTCAGCTTCCCGAAGGTGCCCGTGCGCGTGGTGCGCACCGAGCCGGGCACCGATGACCAATACGGCGACGAGCTGGGCAACGTCGAGTGGTACCTCGACACCCAGGCCGAGACCGGTATGGCTCCTGATGTCTCGCGCCTCGACATGTACATGGCGAAGAGCCTGTTCGACGCCGACATCTTCCAGGACTTCAAGTCGTGGGCCGACGATCCGAAGGGCCCGGCGCAGATGAACGCCAGCTTCGGCGAGTGCGAGCAGAACCCCGCCAACCCGTTGACCGGTCCGCTCGCGCAGGTGCCGTACGGGACCGAGTTCGGTGACGAGCTGCAGCCGATCGGCGATCCGATCCTGCGCCAGGCGACCCTCGAAGGCCGCACGCTGTTCTCGTCGACCGGGGACACCGGCAGCGGTTGTCCCGAGGTCGTCGTGCCGCTGCTCGGCGCGGGCAACGGCGTCGCCATCCAGCCCGTGCCGACGGTGTCGTACCCGGCCGCCAGCCCCTATGCGGTCGGCGTCGGCGGCACCGTCATCACGACGGACGGCACCGATCACGGACAGCGCACCAACGAGGTCAGCTGGACGTTCACCGGCGGCGGCTCGAGCAACTGGATCGCCGAGCCCGGCTTCCAGAAGTTCACGCCCCAGGTGAGCCACCAATGCATCGCCAAACCCGACGGCACGCCGTATGCGTACGGCACGACGTGTCGAGGCATCCCCGACGTCTCCTCTCTGTCGGGCAACGTCAACCTGACGGGCGAGAGCAACGGCTACTTCATCTACTGGGACGGCAACCCGTCCGCCGAAGGTGGCACGTCGTTGTCGAGCCCGTTGTGGGCCGGCATGTGGACCCGCATCCAGGCCGCGTCGCGCACGAACCTGGGTTTCGCCGACGAAGCGCTGTACCGCGCCGCTCGCAGCGGCCATCCGGACTTCTACGACGTGACCGCGTCGGAGACACCGGCGGGCAACGGCGCCTACCAGCCTGCCGCCGGTTGGGACTACACGAGCGGGCTCGGGACGCCCGACGTCGCCAAGCTGATGGACGACATCGCCGGGCACGAGGCCGCGCGCCTCGGTGTGCCTGCACCGGAGAAGGCGCCGGCGGCGGTGTCGAGCGTCCACCTGACCGGTGTGCCCGGTAACGCGAACGACCCGGTCGACGTGCAGCTCGGCAACGTGCCGGCATCGGACATCACGGACGCGACGCTTGCTGCGTCGCCGGACGGCAAGTCGCTGGTCGCGACGGTGTCCGGTCCCGCGCTGTCGGCATCGCCGCCGCCGGACTCCTTGGCGGGACGCGACTTCTACGTCCTCTGGTCGTACAAGGGCACCGAGTACTTCGCCCACGCCCACATCGATCCGAACCTCGGCAACGCGTTCGAGTCAGGCGACACCACGACCGGCAGCTACACGGCCACGCCGAACACGCAAGCGACCGGATCGTTCACCGGGAACACCGTGACGATCACGGTGCCCCGAACCGAGGTCGGTAGCCCGGCCAAGGGCGCGCAACTGCTGTACCCGTTCGCCATCAGCCAGATGGACGCGGGTGCCGGTGTGTATCTCGCACTGACGGCCGACACCGTTGCCGCCAGCCCATCGGCGACGCCGTCAGTCGGCGTCAGCCTCAAACTGCCGAACTAAAGCAGCGTCGCGTCGCGTCGGCGACGCTTGGGCGTCCTGTCATCGCGACGATGACGCAACGCCCAAGCGACCGCGTAGTTGTCTCGACGGAATGGCCGACGGGCGCAGAGCCGGAACATCCCTGCGCCCGCGGCCAGATCACGCGATTCTGCGGTAGAAGAGTTGTGTTGTCCCTTCCGGCAGGAACAACGGCCCGAGCTTGTCGACTTGCGCGCCGAAGCTCGCGTCGGCGGCGATGTCTTCGCCGGCCTTCTGCAGTTGCTCGATCGAGTCGTACACGGTGATCCACGCCACGCCGCCGTATGGGCCCGACGCTCCGACGGCAAACGAAGTCGGGCGACCGGAGACCCGCTTTGCCGCTTGCGCGACTTCGATGGCCGCATCCACTGCCTTCGACGTGTTGCCGGGAGCAATGACGGCATCGACCACCGAGACGTACTGCGGCTGGCCGTTCGCGGCGTCGGGGTCCGGGTAGACCATCTGTAGGAGCGAGTCGTTGATGCCCTGACCCGACTCGTACTTGGCGCCTTGCGCGACGAGGTCGACATAGGTCGAGTCCGCCAGCAACTTCGCATCGGACGCTTCGAGCTCCGAGAGCTCCTCGACGCTGGCAGTCCACGCGAACGTGCCGAGCCCGGGCGAGAGCACCCGCGTCCAGAGCTGCACCTCGACCTCGCTGATCTGATTCACCTTCTCGGTGACACTGACCGCCCACGCCCCTTGCTCGACCGGATTGCCCGGTCCGAGGCGCGCCTCACGTGAGAACAAGTACATGTGTGCCTCCTGATCTGTGGTGTGGCGCGCCCGCCATGGTGTGACGCCGCGCCTTGTCCCAGAGGAGGAACATCTCACCTCTCTCCGCCTCCCCCGGTGGTCAGCCTCCACCCGCGAGCCGAAACCGTCCAGACCACATTCGTCGCACGGGGACGATCCGCCTCCAATCGCCGGACACTGACTGCGTCAGTCGGCGCGCTCCTTGCGACAGCCATTGCGGAGCTCACCGATGTCACCGATGCGCGTCACGACGGTCTCGCCGTCGGCGAGGAATCGCGGCGGTGTGCGCGCCGCGCCGACCCCGCCCGGAGTGCCCGTGGCGATGATGTCACCGGGCTCGAGCGTGATGATCGACGAGATGTAGGAGACCAGCGCTTCGGGACCGAACACGAGATCGGCAGTGTCGGCCTTCTGCATCGTCTCCCCGTCGACCTCGCACACGATCTCGTGCGACGGACCACCTGCTTCGTCGCGCGTGACGAGGTGCGGGCCGACCGGTGTCGTGCCTTCGAACATCTTTCCTTGCAGCCACTGCAGCGTCCGGTTCTGGAAGTCGCGCACCGACACGTCGTTGAGCACCGCGTAACCGGCGATGCACGACGCGGCCTCTTCGATCGAGACGTGACGCGCGTTCGCACCGACGATCACCGCGAGCTCCGCCTCCCAGTCGGTCTTGTCCGACACGACCGGCAAGGTGATGTCGTCGTGCGCGCCGATAAGGGTGCGCCGGTACTTCGCGAACAACGTCGGATAGTCGGGCAGCTCCCGACCCATCTCGAGGATGTGCTTGCGATAGTTGAGGCCGACGCACAACACCTTGTCCGGCCTCGGCACCACCGGCGCGTAGTCGAGATCGGCGGCCGGCCGGTGGGCACCATCCGCGCGCGCCGCCCACGTTCGCCAGTCGTCGCGACGCAACACTTCGCCGACGTCGGCTACGCCGAGCTCGATTGCCTCGTCGCCTTCGACCCGCACCGCCATCGTGCGTCCGTTGTCGCGGATGGTGGCCAGCCTCATGACGTTGCTCCTTCAGGGTTTGCGAGGTTCAGCATCTCGTACACCGGCGCGTCGGAGAACACGAACACGTCGAACCGTGAGCGGCCGCGGATGCGGACCTCGCACCACGACGGCACCGCGATCACATCGCCGGCGACGACATCGGTGGCGCGGCCGTCGAGCTCGAACGTGCCGTCACCGTCGAACACCTGCCACACCGAGGATCCGACCGTGCGCGGCGGCGCGGTCGAGGCGCCTGCCGCCAGACGATGCATCTCCATCCGCATCGTGACGAGCGCGTCGTCCCCCGTTGCCGGATTCGTGAAACGCACGGCGGCGTGACCCGGGCCGGCGGCTCCGGCAGGGTCGAGCTCGAGTTGCGCGTCGAGCGCGGCATCGGTGTGCGCCCACCGGTAGGCCATCAACGGTGACGTCCTCGACGTCGGCGCGCCGATCGGCCGCAATCCGGGATGGCCCCACAGTCGCTCGTTGCGCGAGATCGTCGGTGTCGATCGGTCCCTGACCTCGTCAGGGCCGAACTCGAAGAACCCGGCATCGAGTGAGGACACCAGCGGGATGTCGAGACCGTCGAGCCACACCATCGGCGCACTCGCGGTGTTGTGGTGCTCGTGCCAGCGCCAACCCGCGGTCAGCAAGAGGTCGCCACGGCGCATCGCGACGGGATCGCCGTCCACCACCGTCCACACACCTTCACCTTCGAGCACGAAGCGGAACGCACTCTGCGCGTGGCGGTGCGCGGGCGCCACTTCATTCGGTCCGAGGTATTGCACTGCCGCCCACAAGGTCGGCGTGGCGTACGGCTCGCCCTTGATGCCCGGGTTCGCATACGCGATGGCGCGGCGCTCACCACCACGGCCCACGGGCACGAGATCACCGGCGCGCGCCGCCAGCGGACGAACGTCGCTCCAGCGCCACACGTGCGCTTGCGCGCGGGGATTGGGAACCGCCGGCATCAGGTCGGCGCGTTGCGTCCACAACGGCATGAGACGGTTCGCCGCGAAGTCCGCGTAGAGCGCGACGAGGGCGGCATCGTCGATCGAGTTCGACACTGCGCTCAGTATCCCATCGACCTCCAGGTCTCAACGCCGTCCCACGCCGCTCCCTCGCCGCCGCCCTCACCGCCGCCGCTCTCCCCGCCGCCCTCGCCGCCGCCGCTCCCGCCCGCCGCCGCTCCCGCCCGCCCGCGCACACACGCTCTCTCGCCGCGCA
>DASXPN010000098.1:0-41172 GCA_036493595.1 Acidimicrobiales bacterium
CGTGCCAGGCGCGGAGATCGCGTTCGTGGCGCCCGAGCCGGGCATCAAGCGAACGGACCAGGGACTCGGACTCGTCGCTGACGTCGCGCTCGCCGACATGCCGCGTCCCGACATCGTCGTCATACCCGGCGGGCCGGGCGAGACGGTGATCCGAGAGAACGAGCGCTCGCTCGACTGGGTGCGCGCCGCGCACGAGACGACGACGTGGACGACGTCCGTATGCACCGGATCGCTGGTACTCGGCGCGGCCGGTCTGCTCGACGGCAAGCGGGCGACGAGCCACTGGCTCGCGCTCGATCAGCTCGCGCAGTACGGCGCCCAACCGACACTCGAGCGGGTGGTGGTCGAGGGCAAGATCATCACGGCTGCCGGCGTGTCGGCCGGTATCGACATGGGCCTCACGCTCGCGGCCGCGCTGGCCGGTGACGAGGTCGCGCAGATCATCCAACTCGGCATCGAATACGACCCACAACCACCGTTCGACGCCGGCTCGCCCTCGAAGGCGCCGGAAGCCGCCGTCGAGTTCCTCCGTAACCGCAGCCGGTTCGTCGTCAACACCGAGCGATAGTTGCTCGCGAGAGCTGCGAGCGTCAGCCGCCAGCCTCAGCCGAGAGGCCTTCGCGCGCGGCGAACGCGGCGATCTCGGCGCGCGAGGTCATGCCGAGCTTGGCGAGGATGTTCGAGACGTGAACCGCGGCTGTCTTGGGCGAGATGAACAAGCGCGACGCGAGCTCGGCGTTGCTCAGCCCTTCAGCCAGCAGCGCGACCACCTCGCGTTCGCGGGGTGTCAGGGCCGCAGGCCCAGCGACATCGGATCCGATACCGAGTCGACGCTGCACCGCGTGCAGATCGTCGACGCGCCAGCCCCGCCAACGGGCGAGCAGGTCGGCCGCCTTCTCCGCTTGTACCCGCGCTTCGTCGAGCCGTCCGAGTGCGATGAGACAACGCGCCGCCCCGACGTGTGACGTGCCGGTGGGCGCGTAACCGAGCATCTGCTCACCGCGAGAGTTGGCGTCGTCGTACGCGACGAGCGCGTCGTCGTGCTGACCCGCCGCCTCGAGCAGCTGCCCGGAGAGCAACGACGGCCACGCGCTGTGCGACTCGGCGGGCAGGCCGTGGGCGAGGAGCGTCTGCGAGACGAGCGGCCGCGCCTCGTCGACCCGCGCGCCGGCCGCCAGCAACGCGGACACGACGTCGTGGAGGAGTTGACCGTCGGCGCCGCCGGCCGCGAGCTCGGTGATCAGACGTGGCATCGCCCGCCGCGCCTCCGCGAGATCGCCGCGGCGACATGCGATGTGAATGACGAGCCCTTGGCGCGAGACAGCGAGCGCGCCGATGCCCGGTCGCAGCTCCTGGACCAGCTGCGCAGCTCGGTCCACGTCCCCAACCTCGAGGGCGAGACCGGCCTCGTGGTTCGTGTACCACGTCGAATGTCCACGCATCGTCGAGGACGACCGGCGATGACCCTCGAGCAACAGCGCGATGGCGGCGTCGAGGTCGCCGTCCCACTCCGCGAGAGTGGCGAGGCCTTCCCAGTAGCCGGGACCGGCGAGCGAGTCGAAGCCGACCTTCTCCGCGGCGCGCTGCATCCGAGCGAGGATGGCGCGCGCCTCGTCGGGATCGCGCCGGAACGGACCGGTACGCACGCGATTGTTGAGCGCTCGCGCCACGATCACGTACTCCCCCAGGACCTCCGCCTCATCGGCGACCCGCTCGAGCAGCGCCATGCCTTCCTCGAGCCGGTCGGGAAACATGAGCAGCGACGAACCCTTCTCGCACTCGGCCCACACCCGCACGGCGGGCAGGTCGTGCTCGTCGGCGACCGCGATGGCGCGGTCCGCCCACTCGATCGCCTCGTGCGGGCGCTCGCGCAACATGGCGCTCTGCGCGATGCTCGCCATCGCATGACCGAGCTCCTCGCCCGGGTCGAGGACTGCGGTGAGCTTGATGAGGTTGTCGGTGCACGCTTCCATCGCCTCGCGATCGCCGAGCTCCCAGCGCAGACGGACCAGACGGCGCAGCGCCGTCGACTCCGTCTCGCGTAAGCCGCGATGGCGCGCCACGGCGAGGAGTCGTTCCGCGTGAGCGACCGCGTCGGCGTTCAAGCCGCCGAGCCACGCGGCACGGGCCGCGGTGGCGAGGAGCACGAGATCGTCGGGCGTCTCGCTCAAGCCGAGCTCCGCGAGTTGCAGCGCCTGGTAGGTCGCGCCGGTACGGAGATAGGCGCGTGCTCCCTCACGGGCGGCTTCGACCATCTCGTCGTATCGCCCGGCGCCGTGGGCGTGATGGGCGATCGACGCCGCGTCGCTGACACCCGCGGCGCGCAAGGCTTCGAGCGCCTGCTCGTGGAGCCGCCGCTTCTCACGGCCGAGGAGATCCGCCTCGATGGCTTCGCGGGCGAGCGCGTGACGGAAGCTGAAGACATCGTTCTCGATCTCGAGCAGCATCCCGCTTGCCACGAGCGCGCGCAGGACGTCGATCAGCTCGCGTTCGGGCGTCGACGTCACCGTGGCGAGAAGGTCGAACGACACGCGCGCGCCGAGCACCGCGGCTGCTTCGAGGATGCGCCGCTGGTCAGGCTCGAGCTCGTCGAGCTGGCCACGCACGATCTCGCCGAGACTCCACGGGAGCGGTTGCGCGCAGAGCTGATCGGGGTCCCCGCCTCCTGCAGCAGCCAACAGCTCCTCGAGGAAGTACGGGTTGCCACCGGTGCGGGCGTGCAGCGTCTCTGCAACCCGATACGACGGTGCGCGCCCGTACACCGCGGTGAGGAAGTCCATCACCTCGCTGATGCCGAGGCGCTCGAGGCGTAGGTGCGTCACGGCGCGCCGGCGCTCGAGGCGAGGCACCATCTGAGCCGCCGGTTGGCGCCGTGTCATGCCGTCCGGGCGATAGGTCGCCAGCAGCAACGCTGGGCCGCTGCCTGGTTCGGCCAGTCGTTCGAACACTGCCGCACTCGGCGCGTCCGCCCAGTGCAGGTCGTCGAACACGACGATCGTCGGCTGTTCCCCCGCGAGGTCGGCGAAGATCTCCTCCGCCGCGGTGATCCGCTCGTCGATGGGGAGCTGGTCGTCGGTGACCAACGCCAGCTGCTCGAGGTGGTTCACGTCGTGGCCGACCGCGTCGAGCACCAGATCGAACGACTTGCCGAGCGACCCGGGATCCGCTTGCCCCGCGAGCACTCGCGCGTTCGGGAGCCGAGCGAGCAGCTCACGCACCAGCCGGGTCTTGCCGATGCCCGCCTCGCCGCCGATCAGGGCGACCGCGGGGGCATCCGCGTCACTGGGCAGCTGCGCGAGCCGGTCGAGCTCCGCGGCACGACCGACCATGACCGGGCTCAAGCCCGGACGCCCGACGAGCATCCGGCAAGCGTACGGTCGGTCGGTCAGGCCGAGCGCCCCTCGCGACGCCAGAGGCGGTTCGGGCGGCGCACACGGCGACGTTGGCTTGCGGCCTTCTCCAACATCGCCCGGTGCTCCGCGACCAGTGATGGGGTCTGATACCAGTGCTGAAGCATGTGACGATCATGCGGGAGTGAGGTAGACGACCACATCGGGGGGACGACGTATTTCGGTCCTCACCCCTCGCCTAAGTACCCCTGAGGATCCTCTAGGTCCGGTGCGGGGGCGCCGATCGCGCCGATGGCCTCGAAATACGCGACCTCGGCGTCGAGGACGAAGGCCACCTCGGTGTCGGTGGCATCGAGGCCGTCCTCGTCGGCGCGGCCGAGGACGTACGCGATGCCTTCGTCGTCCTCCACGACCACCGGACCGCCGCTGCCGGCCTGGTCGCGACGTACGGGAACGCCGCGATCACGCAGGTATTCGAGATGCCAACGCAGCAGCGACCGCACGTCGTCGTAGGAGAGCCGCGCCGTCACCTCATCCGGTAGACGGTCGGCCACGAACTTCACGGCCTCCTCGAGATCGAAGTGGGCCTGGCGGGGTTGCGCCCCGAGCGTGAACGCCTCGCGCCCGACCGCGACGAGCGCGATCAACACCACAACGGCGCCCGCGAAGACGACGAGAACGACGGTCACATCACCAATGTTGGTTCATTCGAGTCAGCGGGCGGTGCGGGCAGGCAGAATCGCCGGCATGGACTTCGAGCTGCCCAGGGACCTGGCCGAGTACCTCGTCGAGCTGGACGAGTTCATCGAGCGCGAGATCAAGCCGCTCGAGCAGGAGAACGACAACATCCGGTTCTTCGACCATCGGCGTGAGGACGCGCGGACCGACTGGGAGCGCGGTGGCCTGCCGAACCACGAGTGGGAGGAGCTGCTGCGCTCGGCGCGACGCCGTGCCGACGCCGCCGGGCACTACCGCTACCCGTTCCCGAAGGAGTACGGCGGCAAGGACGGCACCAACCTCGGCATGGCGGTGATCCGCGAGCACCTGGCGCGCAAGGGCCTCGGACTCCACTGCGACCTGCAGAACGAGCACGCCATCGTCGGCAACAACGTCGGTTTGTTGCTGATGATCAACTACGGAACCGACGAGCAGAAGACCGAGTGGATCGACGACATCGCCGAGGGACGGCGAGGGTTCGCGTTCGGCATCACCGAGCCCGCGCACGGGTCGGATGCGACGCACATGGAGACGTCCGCGGTCCGCGACGGTGACGAGTGGATCATCAACGGCGAGAAGACATGGAACACGGGGATCCATGCCGCGCAGTACGACCTCATCTTCGCCCGCACCAGCGGCAAGGCCGGCGACGGCGAGGGCATCACCGCGTTCCTGGTCCCGACGGACAGTCCCGGCTTCGAGATCGTCGAGTTCCTCTGGACGTTCAACATGCCCACCGACCACGCGCACATCCGTCTCACCGACGTGCGCGTGCCGCACGGCGCGATCTTCGGCGGCGAAGGACGCGGGCTGCAGGTGACGCAACACTTCTTCAACGAGAACCGCATTCGTCAGGCGGCATCCAGTCTGGGCGCGGCGGAGTTCTGCATCGACCAGGCGATCGAGTACGCGAAGGTGCGCGCGCCGTTCGGGAAGCCTTTGTCGACCAACCAGGCGATCCAGTTCCCGTTGGTCGAGCTCGCGACGCAGTGCGAGATGCTGCGCGCGCTGATCCACAAGACCGCGTGGTCGATGGACGAGTACGGCGCGTTCTCCGTGTCCGACAAGGTCTCGATGTGCAACTACTGGTCCAACCGCTTGTGCTGCGAGGCGGCCGATCGAGCGATGCAGGTGCACGGCGGACTCGGGTATTCGCGGCACATGCCGTTCGAGCACATCTACCGGCACCATCGTCGCTACCGCATCACCGAGGGCAGTGAAGAGATCCAGATGCGCCGCGTCGCCGGCTACCTGTTCGGCTTCATGAAGCAGCAGGCGCCGAAGGGCGTCGCCTCGATCACCGGCTGAGAGCGTCCCCCGCCGGCAACTCCGGGTCCAACATTGGACGATGGAGCGCGTCAGTCGACGAGGTCGAAGTCCTCGGCGTTCGGTTGGCGCGTGCGCTTCCAGTACTCGAGAAGAGTGAACGGCCAGTTCTGCGCGACGCGCCCGTTGGCGTTCTTGTACCAGCTGTTGACGTCGGACCATCCCCACGCCATGCGCTTGTTCTCCGCGTCGACCTGCTCGTTGAAGTCGTCGTGCACGTCCTTGCGGACATGCAGCGCACGATGGCGTCCTTCGAGCAGCAGCTTCACGAGCCCGACGATGTACCGGACACCGCATTCGGAGAAGTACACGATGCTGCCGTTGATGACGATGTTGGTGTTCGGCCCGTAGAGGCAGAACAGGTTCGGGAACCCGGGCACGCTCACGCCGAGGTAGGCGCGGGCATCGCCGTTCCACTGCTCGTGCAGGTCGATGCCGGCGGTGCCGGTGATCGTCATGGGCGTCAGGAACTGCGACGCATGGAACCCGGTGCCGTAGATCAACACGTCGACGTCGTGCACCGCGCCGTCGTCGGTCACGATGCCGGTCGACGTGACTTCGCCGATCGGCGTCGTGATCAACTGCACGTTGTCGCGCTTGAGGGTCTTCGCCCACACGCCGTTGTCACGCAGCATTCGCTTCGAGCCGGGTGGATACGTCGGCAAGACCTTCTCGAGGAGGTCCGGACGGTCGGCGAACTCGGCATCGATGTACATGGCGAGCATCATCCGCACCATGTCGTTCATGGCGCTGACGGCCGCACCTTTGGGTTCGTACTCGTCGTCGACGCGCACGCCGTCGAGCACACCGTCTCCCATGCGCCAGAAGATCCAGAACCGATTCCACTCGCTGTAGCCGGGCACGTGGCCGTAGAGCCACTGCTGACCTGCCTCGACGCGGTCGTGGTAGTCCTCCGTCGGGCCGAACCACGGCGGCGTCCGTTGGAACACGAGCAGCTCGCCCACCTCGGAGGCGATCTCGGGGATGAACTGCACCGCGCTCGCGCCCGTGCCGATAACACCGACGCGCTTGCCGCGCAGGTCGATGTCGTCACGCCAGCGGGCGGAGTGGAACGACGGGCCCGCGTACTTCTGGCGTCCTGGGATGTTCGGGAACGACGGCCGGTTCAGTTGCCCGACCGCGCTCACGACTGCGTTCGCTTCGATCGTCTCGTCGCCTCCGGACGATCGCACGACGACGCGCCACACCTTGTCGTTGTCGGACCAAGTGGCTGACTGCACCTCGGTGTTGAAGCGAATGTGCGGACGAAGATCGAACGCGTCCGTGCAGCGGCGGAAGTAGTCGAGCAGCACGTCTTGTGTCGAGAAGTGCAAGGGCCAGTCGTGCCGCTGCGCGAACGAGTAGCTGTAGTTGTGGTTCGGATTGTCGACGCGGCAACCGGGATACTTGTTCTCGTACCAGGTACCGCCGACGTCGTCGTCCTTCTCCACGATCACGAAGTCGACGCCGGCTTGGTCGAGGCGGTGCGCCGCGAGCAGGCCGGACATGCCGGCGCCGATGATGAGCACCTTGAAGTCGACATCAGGTGCGATGTCGTGCTTGTGCCAGTCGGGCGCGCGCCGGTCTTCGTCGCAGGCGGCGAGCTCTTCTTCGAGCAGCGGCAGGTAGTCACGCATCTCTGCGCCGCCGACCGCGTACTCCATGATCCGCAGGACGTCCTCGTCGGACGGAACCGGTGCCGGTTGGCAGCCGCCGTCGCGGTAACGGATGAGCGTCTCGAGCGCGAGCCGCCGCGCCGTCGCCTGTTGCTCGTCGCTGAGACCACCTTGTGGCATCGCGATGAGCAGCGGATCGGGACGCAGATCGTCACGCAGCAACGACATGTCACCGGTCAGGTAGGCGAGCGCCGGTAGCAGCGGCGCCACCTCTGCATCGTCGAGCGCACGGCGAATCTCCTCGTCGGACTCGGTGATCGGCTCGACCGCACCGACGAACGGACTTGGCGTCAGGGTGACCTCGCTCACCCCGCCATCCTCGCGAACCGGACGCACGTTTGCCGAACGAACGCTCAGTTTTTCTTGCGCCGGTCCCGCGCCGGCGGCGCAATCTCCGGGTCACGGTCGCCGTCGTCGTGGAGGTCGGGGACGGGGCCGCGGGTGGGCGGGTCGGGGTGGAGACTGTTCTTGATCGGGTTGCCGGCGATCTCCAGCCCGTCGAGCCGGTCGTCGTCGACTCGCACGACCATGTTGCGCGCTCGCACCTGGGGATGGGCGAGCACCGCGGCCACGTCGTTGATGGGCCCGCACGGCAGATCCGCGGCTTCGAGCCGCGCGAGCCATGCGTCGACGGTGTCGGTCCGCAACGCGGCTTCCAGCTCCACTTGCAACTCCGCGTGATGCTCTGTGCGCAGCGCGTTCGTGACGAAGCGGGTGTCGTCGGCAACTTCGGGCCGGCCGATCACCTCGCACAACCGGCGGAACAGGATGTCGTTGCCCGCCGCGATGACGAACCAGCCGTCACGGGCCTCGAACGCGGCGAACGGCGTGATCGACGGGTGCCGCGCGCCGAGCGGCCCCGGGACGACTCCCGTCGCCGCGTAACGGGCGATCGCGTTCTCCAAGATCGCGACCTGGCAGTCGAGCATCGACACGTCGATCTTCGTCGCCTCGCCCGTGCGCGCTCGCTCGAACAGCGCGCTACACACGCCGACCGTCGTGAACAGTCCGGCGGTGAGGTCCCCGATCGACGTGCCGACGCGCGTCGGGGGTCCGTCGGGCTGGCCGGTGATACTCATCACGCCGCCCATCGCCTGCACCACCATGTCGTACGCCGGCCGGTTGGCCAGCGGACCGGTGTGGCCGAAGCCCGACACGGCCGCGTAGACCAGGTTCGGATACCGCGGATGCAACTCGTCCCACCCGTAACCGAGGTTCTCCATCGTGCCCGGGCGAAAATTCTCGACGAGCACGTCGGCATCGGCGAGCAAGAGCTCGAACGCCTCGCGATCGCGAGGCTCCTTCAAGTCGAGCGTGACCGAGTCCTTGCCGCGATTGAGCGACGCGAAGTAGGCGGAGACGCCGTTGACGAACGGACCGATGTGGCGGCTGTCGTCACCGACACGCGGACGCTCGACCTTCACCACCTGCGCGCCGAGATCGGCCAGCACCATCGTGCAATACGGGCCGGCGAGCACCCGGGTGAGATCGACGACTTTGATGCCCGTCAACGGACCAGCCACGTTCGCCACGCGGGCAACGTACTAAGCAAGCTCTGTGCGGCACCTACGCGGCGCCTATCCCGGCACCTTCGATCCGCCCACCATCGCGCACTTGGCGGTCGCCGAAGCGGCCCGCGGACAGTGCGGTCTCGACCACGTCGACTTCGTGCTCAATCGGCGGCCCCTCGGCAAGGACAGCCCGCGCTCGCTCGCCACGCGTGTCGCCATGCTCGAGGCGGTTGCGACGACCCGCCCGTGGCTGGGCGTCGTCGTCACCGACGACCTCCATCTCGCCGACATCGCGCACGGCTACGACGTACTCGTGCTCGGGGCGGACAAGTGGGCCCAGGTGCTCGACCCCGCGTTCTACGAGTCGATGCCCGCGCGGGACGACGCTGTCGCGCGACTCCCGCTGCTCGCGTGCGCACCCCGCGACGGGTTGGCCGTGCCCGACGGTTGCGTCGTCCTCGCCGTCGACCTCTCACACGTCTCGTCGACCGCGGCGCGTGCGGGCCGCGTCGACCTCGTCCTCCCCGAGGCGCTCCCGTTCCTCTGACATGTGGTCAGACGCCCGGGCGTTCCACCACACCACATGTGGTCAGACGCCCGGGCGTTGCGCCACACCTCACCCGGGCTAGCGCTTGACGTACTCGTAGTCGAGGGGCTTCGCATGCACGCCGGAGGAGGGCGGCGCCAGCCATCCCGCCATCCGCCCCGGCTCGCGCACCGGTTGCATCAGCGACTTCACGTGGGCCTCGTCGTCCGGGGCCGGCAGCCATCCCGCTCGGCGCGCCGCCCAGTCGCCGGCGGAAAACACCTCGCCGTCGGGACTCACGTGGTGGCCGGCGAATTCACCAACGGCTCGGTTGAATCCCACATGCGGGAGCCGCAACGACGCGCCGACTTCGGCGAGCGTGCGGTTCCAACGGTCGACGCCTTTCTGGCAGTCGGCGACATAGTCGTCCCGCAACGTCGCGTTGAGGGCGGACAGCTGGGTCGCTTCGCGTGTGCGCACACTGCCGTCTTCGATGCACGGGACGGTTCGCATCGCGTCGTGCAGGCGGTGGTCGTCGTCGCGGTGCTCTTCCTGGAATCGACCCTTGATACCCGCCGCGTAGTAGTTGGCCGCGTTCGTCGACGTCTCGGCGCCGAACAGGTCGAGCGACACGCTGTAGTGGAAGTTGAGATACCGCTGCAGCATCGGCACGTCGATACCACCGAAGGGACCAACCTCGTCGGTGTCGTGCTCCTTCATCAACTCGACCGTGCGCTGCACGACGCGGCCGACGCCAGTCGCGCCGACGAACATGTGATGCGCCTCTTCCTTCAGCATGAAGTCGCACGTGCGTGAGAGCGGATCGAAACCGGATTCCCGCAACGACGCGAGCTGGAACTTTCCGTCCCGGTCGGTGAAGTACGTGAAGAAGAACAGTGAGAGCCAGTCGGGCGTGGGCTCGTTGAACGCGCCGAGGATGCGGGGGCGATCGGGGTCTCCCGAGTGCCGGTCGAGCAACTCGTCGGCGTCGTCGCGCCCGTCACGGCCGAAGTAGCGGTGAAGGAGGTACACCATCGCCCAGAGGTGGCGTCCCTCCTCGACATTGACCTGGAAGAGATTGCGCAAGTCGTAGAGCGAGGGCGCGGTGCGGCACAGATGACGTTGCTGCTCGACGGACGCAGGCTCGGTGTCGCCCTGCACGACGACCAAGCGCCGCAGCACGGCGCGATGTTCACCGGGCACGTCCTGCCACACCGGCTGCCCGCGTTCGTCACCGAACGCGATGCGACGATCCGGTTCCGCATCGGCGAGGAAGATGCCCCACCGGTAGTCGGGCATCTTCACGAAGTCGAAGTTGGCCCAGCCCTCCTGGCCGACCGCGATCGCGGTGCGCAGGTAGACGTCGTTGTCCTGGAAGTCGACGGGGCCGAGCCCTTTCCACCACTCGAGATACTTCGGTTGCCAGCGCTCGAGCGCTCGCTGCAGGCGCCGGTCGGATGCGAGGTCGACGTTGTTCGGAATGGCGGTGTCCAGGTCGGCGGCGGTCATCGCGCTACACCCTGTCGCGGTCGAAGGTCGGACGAGTGCCGGTCCCGTATCGACGCAGCGCGCCTTCTGGACCGATCGCGTTCGGACGTTGGAACACCCAGTTCTGCCACGCGGACAAGCGGGCGAAGATCTTCGTCTCCATCGTCTCCGGGCCTACGAAGCGAAGGTTCGCCTCCATTCCGGTCAGCGCGTCGGGCGAGTAGCTGCCGCGCTCCTCGATCGCCACACGGATCTCGTCGTCCCAGTCGAGATCGTCCGGCGTGAACGTGACGAGACCCACGTCGGCCGCGTCCCGAGCCAGCAACTCCTTGCCGATCTGGGCGCGCGCCGCTTCGTGCTCCTCGTCCCGCTGCCAGAACCGAGTGGCGAGACGTGACAATCCGTTGGCCATCGGATACCAACCGTCGTTCGCCGCCGTGAGCTGCAACGCCGCCGCGGGCAGCTCGCCCTCGGCATCCTCGAAGGTGCCGTCGAGCATGTAGGAGCGGTCCGCAGCCAGAACCAGCTCGGCCAGCGTGCCGGTGGCGCAGCTACCCGGCTCCACGACCGCGAACAACGAGCGCGAGGACAGGTCCAGCCGGCGCAACGTGCGGGCCCAGTACAAGCGCGCCTCCCGCGCCAGCCAATGGTCGGCGTGCTCGCGCAGCACGTCCTCCGCGTCGCGCACTGCCGTCGCATCACCTGCCGTGCGGAGGACCCACGTGCCGATGGCGGGTTCGTTGAACCGGAGATCGAGCAGCGCGTGATCGAGCTCGCGGGCGGCGGCGATGACCCAGGCCCCGTCGCCTCTCGCCACCAACTCCTCGGGCGTCGACGGTTGCGGCTCATCAGGGCCGCGCACCACGATCGACGCCGATCCCCTCGCGTGATCCATCTCGACCCCGACGAACCGCGCCGGCACCGGCAGCGGCGTGAGCTCGATGCCCTTGGAATCGGACGGGCGATCCGACCGCGCCGCCCGAGCCAGAGCGACTTCGTGGATCAGCTCGTCGAACGAGGTGCGGGGCGCGACCGCATCCACCAGTCCCCACTCGGCCGCCTGCTGCCCCCTGATCCCTTCGGTCTTCGTGGCGAACACGTCGGCGCGATCACGGCGCACGCGGCGCTTGTCGACCACCCGGGTCAAGCCACCGGTACCGGGGAGCACCGCCAGCAGTGGAAGCTCCGGCAACGACACCGCTGACGATCGATCGTCCACCAGCACGATCTCGTCACACGCGAGCGCGAGCTCGTAACCGCCACCTGACGCCGTTCCGTTGACGGCTGCGATCCACGGCTGCCCCGAGTGCGCGCTCGCGTCCTCGATCGAGTTGCGCGTCTCGTTGGTGAACTTGCAGAAGTTGACCTTCTCGACGTGCGACGAGCCCGCGAGCATCTGGATGTTGGCGCCCGCGCAGAACACCTTGTCGAGCGCGCTCGTCAGTACGACGGCCCGCACCTCGGGATGCTCGAAGCGCAAGCGCTGCACGATGTCGTACAGCTCGATGTCGACGCCGAGGTCGTAGGAGTTCAGCTTGAGCTCGTAGTCGTCGCGCAGCCCGGCCCTCGCGTCGACTGCCATCGAAACCGTGGCGAGGGGCGGGTCGACGGCCACGCGCCAGTGGCGGTAGGTCGTCGGATCGGCCTCGAGCGTGATCCGGGCGGTCGTGTCTCCAGACTTTCACAGGTGCGAGGACCGGCCTCAACGCTTTCGCGCCACCACGACGCCGGTGTAGGCGAACTCGCTTCCGACCCGCGCGCCGATGGCGCGCATCATGTCGACCACTTCGGGATCATCGTCGGTCAGCTCGCGTACGACCTCGTCGATCCCGGGAATGCCCCAGTAGGGGAAGAACGACACCCCCGCCGACTCGACGGGCTCGAGACCGGCAGCCCTCAGCAAGCCCTCCAGCTCAGCCGGCGTGAATTCGCGGAAGTGGTGATGGTTGGTGACGAAATCCGGGTAGCCGAGCTTGCGGGTGATCACTTGGTTCACGCTGTTCCGGTTGGCGTACGTGACGAGCAGTTCGCCGGCGCCTCGAAGAACGCGCGCGACCTCGCCGATGACACGGTCCGCATGACGGACGTGCTCGATCGCGTCCACGAACACGACAACGTCGAACGAGGCATCGGGGAAGCCGAGTTGGTGCGCGTCCATCGTCGCGTGCGTGCACTCGAGGCGGGAGGCGTCGGCCTCGACCGCCATGCGTACCGCTTCTTCCGCGAAGTCGATCCGGACCACCGACGTGCCGGGTTGGACGTCGACACAGCGAAGATCGCCGGAACCGACGTCGAGGACTCTCCGGCCTCCACCTCGCTCCATCGCTCCTCGGACGTGGCGGTGGATGTCCTCGTAGTAGCCGCGATCGCGGAGCGTCGGGTACTCGTAGCCACCACTGCGGAAGAATTCGTTCTCCGCGTCGCGCAGCTCCTTGTCCGACATGTCGGCAAACCGTCGCAGCTGCGGCTGACGACCGAACACGCGGTCCTGCTCGTAGAGGTTGGGCTCGACCGGTTCGGGAGGCAGTTGTGCGACTGCTGCCAACAACGACTTCACGTGCGGATCACCGGCATCGAGGACCGCGCTGGCGCGAGAGGTGCGCGTCCAGACCACGAACACGTCGTTGGCGAACACCGGGACCATCGACTTCACCACGCCCTCGAGGAAGTCGCGGGAGAACTGGCCGACCTCGCCTTTGTGCACGATCACCCAGTCGTACGACTGCCCCGGTCGAAGGTTGTCGGTGACCCAGCGTTGCACCGGGCTTTGTAGCCTCCACCAGAACCGGTCGGGCGCGAGGACACGGGCTTCGCGCTGCAGCAACGGCTCGAGGTAGTCGGCCACCTCCACCCAGTTGCGATCGTGGTAGGGGAACGACATCAGCGCGCGGGATCCGCCGCGCTCGCTTCGGCGAGCCGTCGCCGCACGCCGTACACCTCGATGTCCGGGTTCGCCGCTTCCGCACGCCGGAACGATTCCGCCGCGGCCGCGTGGTCGCCGAGCGCGAACTCGCACAAGCCGCGCAGATCCCACCCCCACTCGCCGAAGACGCGACCGTCGTACGAGCTGCCGGTGCCGATCAGGTCGTCCTGCCGCAACGACACCAGCCACGTCGTCCGGACCAGCGCCTCAACCGGTCGACCGGTCACGAACTCGTAGCGAGCGGCGGCCAGCTCGAGGCTCGGCATGCGCGGGAACGCCTCGAGTGCCTCGCTCACGAGCGCACCGAACTCGTCGCCGATGTCGCCTCGCCCGAGCAAGTGGAAGATGAGATCGATGTAGACCAGACGGTCGTCTGGATGCCTCGAGCCCCGGCCTCGTGCGATGTCGAGGCCACGCCACCACGTTGCGATCGCACGCTCGGAATCGCCCGACGCTTCGTAGACGCGCGCGAGGTGGTCGTAGAGATAGGTGCGGTCGGGCGATCGTTCGATCTCCGCGAGCAACATCGGCTCGTCACGCGCTCGCTTCGCCCGCTGATCGCCTTCGTAGCCGAAGTGTTGGATCGTCAGGAGGTCGAAGGGTTCGACCGACAAGCCGTCGCGCTCGGCCACGCGAGTCACCGCCGGCACGATCGACTCGTGCATCGCTCCCTGGAAGCGGATGTCGTCCCGATTCCGCCAGAGCCGGAACTCCCGATACGGAGTCCACCCGACCTTGGGGACGAACGGGATCAGCCCTGCGAGGCGGTCGGTCTCGCGCGCGAGCGCGTCCCTTGCCGCTCGGTGGTCGCCGGGGCAGATCTGCTCGTCGGCGTCGATGTACAGGATCCACTCCGCTCGCGCGAGGTCGAGTGACCGGTTGCGGGCGAGTGAGTAGTCGTCACGCCATTGTTCGCGGGCGACAACCGCTCCGTGGCGCTCCGCGATGGACACCGTCGCGTCGACTGACCCCGTGTCGACGACGACGATCTCGTCGACCAGGCCGTCGAGCGAGCGCAGGCACGACTCGAGATGATCGGCTTCATCGCGGACGATCAGCGCTGCCGTCAGCAGCATCGGTCGCCCGCGTCCCAGACCTCAGTTGATCTGATTCGGGTTCAGCGTCGTCGTCGTTGTGGTCGACGTGGAGGTCGACGTGGACGTGGAGGTGGACGTCGTCGTGTTGGAGGTGCTGTTCCCCTGCACCCCGCCGCTCGCCGTCGCCGTCTGCGCGTAGACGGCATTGATGCCGCTCATGGTGAACGAGGACACCACGGGCGTCGCGAACGCCGTGCCGATGGCGAGCTTCTTGAGAAACGACCGGCGACCTGACTTGTCGATCGCCTCTTCGAACTCGTCCGGCATTTGCACCTCCGTTGGTCCGCCCGCAGAAGTTGCCGAAGGCTAGCGCAACACTCCTTCGTCACGGAGTTGTGCGACGCATGCACGCACCTCGTCGACGGGTGGGATGTCGAGCTCCCATGCGACCCGCACGAGCTCGGCGACGTCAGTCTCGGTCCTCGTGCCATCGCACAGCGACAGGACCACCGCGGCAGTCGCGTTCAAGTAGTGCACACGATCAGTGGTCGCGTCGTAGACGACGAGCCCGCTCTCGACCTCGTGGATGTCGAGTCCGCCCACCGACTCGGGACATTGCGGACTCACGCTGCTCCTTGGGGGACGGCATCCGGCTCACCGAGCACGGCTTGGCGCACGATCGGCATCACGGCGTCGGGAGCGTAGTGGTCCTCGTAGGTGGTGAACGCGGCAGTGGTGAGGTCGTGCGCGAGCTCGGGACTGCCGAGGAGTTCCATGATGCGCAGCGCGATGTCGTGCGGTTCCTCGGCGATCAGGACGTCGACGCCGTTGGTCACCGCGAGCCCGGCGACGGCCAACGGCGTCGCGACCACCGGCCGCCGGTGGGCGAAGGCCTCGATGACCTTGATACGGGTGCCAGACCCGAACCGGAGCGGGACCACCACGGCGCCGACTCGTTCGTACCAGCCACCGACGTCGCCGACCTCGCCCGCCAACGTGACCCCTGGTCGCGTCGCCACGCCGGCCAGACGCCGGTCGTGGGACCCGACGAGCGTGACCGTCGCCGTGGGCCGGAGCTGGCGGAGCACGGGAAGGATCTCGTCGACGAGCGTGCGAGCGGCGTCGATGTTGGGCTCGTAGGTGAGGTTGCCGACGAACAGCACGTCGTCGGGGGCGTCCGCGCCCGGGATGCTGCCGATGCTCGCGGATGCGGGGCTCGCGGGCTTCGCGGGCGGCGCGTGCACGGTGTTCGGCACCGTCTCGACCGTCTCGAGCTCATACCGGGCCGCGACCTGTCGGGCTTCGCGTGGAGAGGAGAGCGTCACGAGGTGCGCGTCGGGCAGCCACGCGCGAGCAAGCCGGCCATAGGCCGCGGCTTCGATGTCGTGTCCGAGCTCGTGCAGCAACGCTTCCGCGTCGTCGTCGAGATCGATGACTGTCCGTGTCGCATGCAGATGACGAGCGAGCCAGATGCCGAATGGCGCGAGGTACTCGCGCATCGAGACGACCGCGACCGGCGAAGCGGATGCCTCGCCGAGCGCCGCGACGGCATCCGTAACCAGGGTCGGGGGCGCGAGACGGGCTCGCTGGGGTAGTGGCGACGTGCGCTCGAGCCGGGCGCGCAGCACAGCATCGGCCAGTTGGGCGCGGACGTGTTCCCCTGCGCTCGCCGCGCCCACCGGCGGGACGACGACGACGCGCCGGGCGAGGCGCGACGCCCAGTCGTGGGGTTCGCCGGGACCAACCACCGGCACGATCACCACGTCGACAGCACGCTGCGCCGCGAGTGCCTCGAGGAACATGCCCGCGCGCATCGCCAGACCGTTTCCCGTGGGCGCCGGAGCGAGTGGCGTGACCAGCACCACGCCACCGGTCGGCATCGGAGCGTCAGCCTAGTGACGGTCCGGTTGTCATAATCACGGTCTCGCATGAGCGTCGAACGCATCCCTCGCAACGCCCACTTCGTATTCGGCTTGCGCAACCAGGACGAGCCATTTCACCTCGTGCACTACCTCGCGCTGGCGTCCTGCCGGGCCGTCCTCGCGCCGGACGAGATCCACTTCCACTGCCACGACCTGCCGTACGGCTTCTATTGGGATCTCGCTCGCCCATTGGTCACGCTGCACCGCGTCGAGCCCGTCACCGAGGTCATGAACTTCGCGTACGAAGATCCGGTCGTCGAGCGGTATTCGTACGCGCACCAGGCCGACTTCATCCGCCTCGACGTCCTCCTCGAACACGGCGGCATGTACGCGGATATCGACACACTTTTCGTCACGCCTCCGACCGATGAGCTGTGGCAGCAGCAGTGCGTGATCGGCCGCGAGGCGGACGTGCGCGACCCCCGCACGGGCCGGACCCGTCCGTCACTGTCGAACGCACTGGTCATGGCGGCACCCGGCGCGCCCTTCGTCGAGCGGTGGCGGCAAGAGATGGGTAGCGCGCTCGACGGTTCGTGGTCGGCGCACAGCTGCTTCCTCGCGGACGACCTTGCTCGCGCCCACCCCGGCGAGGTCCATGTCGAGCCGGAGCGGACGTTCCATGCGTTCCCGCCGACGCCCCACGGCTTGCGCCGGCTGCTCGTCGACCGTGAGACCGATCTGTCGGATGTCGCCTCGATCCATCTCGCCGCGCATCTGTGGTGGGAGGACGACCGTCGCGACTTCGTCAACACGGTCAACGCGCGCGTCATTGACGAGGCATGGATCCGCGCCGGTGCGTCGACGTACGCGGCCGCCGCGTCGCGCTTCCTCCCCGACCACGGTTGTTTCTAGGTGGCGGTTCGCGCCGCCGCGCTCCGCTACGTCGCGGAGGACGCACCGACCGGCTACGGCGATGCGGCCGACCGCCTGGTGCGAGCCGTACGCGCCGCCGGCGTGCGCGTCGAGTACCGCGGATGGTCCGCCACGCACGCGGGCGAGGCGCCCGAACTGCGCCCGTTCACGCGCGACGAGCACCCCCGCGAGCGGGCGGAGCCCGGCGCGCCGACAGTCGCACACCTCGTGCCCGAGTACTACCCGCTGGTGCGCGGTGTGCTCGACGGCGGTCCGTTCGTCGCGCACACGGTGTGGGAGACGGATCGCATCCCCCGGCACTGGCCGGAGCTGCTGAACGCGACGGACCTCGTGATCGTGCCGACGCAGTGGAACCGGCAGGTCTTCGTCGACGGCGGCGTCGATGCGCGTGTGGCGGTGGTGCCCCATGTCGCGTGCGAACCGGTGGCCGGCGATCGCGGCAACTCACTCGACCTGCCCGACGACGTCACGGTGTTCTATTCGATCGGCCGTTGGGACGAGCGCAAGGCGATGTTCCACACGGTGCGCGCCTTCCTCGATGCGTTCACCGGGAACGATCCCGTGATGCTCGTGGTCAAGACCGGCGTTCGGATCGAGATGCCCCCCGTCGAACAGTGGGGTGCGAGCCACCCGATGGCGTGGACGACCGGATGGCAGGTCGCCCATCTCGTGAGTGGCTACCGCAATCCCGCCCGCATCCGGCTCGAGACCGGCCGCTGGACGGACGAACAGATCGCCGGGCTTCACGAGCGTGGCGACTGCTATGTCTCACTTGCCCGCGGTGAGGGATGGGGTATCGGCGCCTTCGACGCGTGCGCGTATGGCAATCCGGTGATTGCGACCGGATGGGGCGGACCGCTCGAGTACCTCGACGACCGTCACGCTTGTCTCGTCCGGTCACGGCTCGTGCCCGTCGAGCACGTCGCGCTGGCGTCGTACTCGACCGATCAGCGTTGGGCCGAGCCCGACCTGCGGCATGCGGTCCAGCACATGCGGACGGTGGCGAGCGATCTCGACACCGCGCGCGCTCGAGCCGCACCGCTGCGTGCCCGCGTCCTTCGCGACTACGCGCCCGCGAGTGTCGCGAAGCGCTTCATCGACGCGCTTTCGACCGTCACCTGAACGGCGGCGGTCAGGCGGTTTGCGTGTTGGCCGCGTCTTGCAGGCCGAGAAGCTCGATCGACGCCTCTCGCATGAGGTACTTCTGCACCTTGCCCGTGACGGTCATCGGGAACTCGTCGGCGACGTGCACGTGGCGCGGCACCTTGAAGTGGGCGATCTTGCCCTCGCAGAACGCGGCGATGTCCTCGGCGGTCAATGTCGCGCCTTCGCGCACACGCACCCACGCCATGATCTCCTCGCCGTACTTCACGTCGGGTACACCGATCACTTGCACGTCGACGATGTCGGGATGCGTGTACAGGAACTCCTCGACTTCACGGGGATAGACGTTCTCGCCACCCCTGATGATCATGTCCTTGATGCGGCCGACGATGTTGACGTAGCCCTCGACGTCCATCACGGCGAGGTCGCCCGTGTGCATCCATCCCTCTTCGTCGATCGCTTCCGCCGTTCGCTCCTGGTCGTTCCAGTAGCCGATCATCACGGAGTAGCCCCGGGTGCACAGCTCGCCCGGCTCGCCGTAGCCGACGACGATGTCCTTTTCGGGATCGACGATCGCGATCTCGACGTGCGGATGGACGCGACCAACCGACCCGACCCGCTTGTCGAGGGGATCGTCCGCACCGGTCTGGGTCGAGACCGGCGACGTCTCGGTCATGCCGTAACAGATCGTGACCTCGGACATGTGCATCTTGTCGACGCACTGCTTCATCACCTCGACGGGGCACGGCGACCCGGCCATGATCCCGGTGCGCAACGACGACAGCTCGTAACGATCGAAGTCCTCGAGCCCGAGCTCGGCGATGAACATCGTCGGCACCCCGTACAGGCTCGTGCACCGTTCGTCTTGCACGGTCTGCAGCGTCGCCATGGGATCGAACGCAGGGGCCGGCACCACCATCGCCGCGCCGTGGGTCGTGCACGCGAGGTTGCCGAGCACCATCCCGAAGCAGTGGTAGAAGGGCACGGGAATGCAGACGCGATCGCGGTCGGAGTAGCGACAGCCACGGGCGATGAACAAGCCGTTGTTGAGGATGTTGAAGTGGCTGAGCGTCGCACCCTTCGGAAAGCCGGTCGTGCCGCTCGTGTACTGGATGTTGATCGCGTCGCGGCAGTCGAGCGTCGCTTCGCGCGTCGCCAGGTCCTCGTCGCTGACGGCGGCGCCCGCGGCGAGGAACTCGTCCCAGTCGTCGGTCCCGAGAAAGACGACGCGCTCGAGGTCGGGCAGGTCGGATCGAACCTCGTCGACCATGGCGCGGTAGTCGCTCGTCTTGAAGACAGTCGCGGCGATCAACAGGCGACATCCCGACTGTTGCAACGCATAGCTGACTTCGTGGGTGCGATACGCGGGGTTGATGTTGACGAGGATCACGCCAACCTGCGCCGTGGCGTACTGCACGAGAACCCACTCGGCGTTGTTCGGGCTCCAGATGCCGACACGGTCACCCTTGCGGATACCGGCGGCCAACAACGCACGCGCCACGCGGTCGACTTCCTGCGCAAGTTGCGCGTAGGTCAGTCGCACTTCCTGGAACGGCACGATCAACGCGTCACGATCGCCGAACCGCGCCACGGTCTCCGCGAGGTTCTGGCCGATCGTCTGCTCGAGCAGCGGCACAGACGTGTCACCGCCCGCAGTCGAGAGGCTCACCACGCGGACGGTACTCCTGATTCACGCGAATACCGTCCGAATGCCGGGTCGCAATGGTGCGAAGCGGCTCAGCGAGACGATCGCACGAAGAGGTGCCACCCCACCCACAGCCACGCGACCAGCGACACGGCCCGCACGATGGGATTGCGCACCACCGACCGGATCACCTGACCGATCGTCGGGATGCGATGCGTCGTCGTGGCCACCGCTTGCAGGGCCACCGCCGCGCCCGCGAGCACGCCCCACACCACGAAGGTTGCGGTGCGTGCGCTCACCTCGCGAGCGACCAGCCGAACGCCAGCCATCCGCCGAACAGGAGCCACCGGAACCCGTGGCTCGCTTGCAGCGGATCGAGGATCGAGCTGATCGTGGGATGTTCGGATCGCGGCTGTCCGAACAGCGTGACCAGCTCCCACACGACGGCAAGCGCGGCGAGGCCGCCCCAGAGCACGGCGCCCCGTCGCATGCCGGTGGGCGGCACGTCCGGCGGTTCGGCCTCGTCCCGGCGGGTCATCCGGGCGGCAACGATCAACGCGATGCCGGCGGCGAGGACGCCGACCGTCCCCGCAGTGCTGAACGGCTCTTGCGCGGTGACCCACCAACCGAACGCCATGAAGACGGCGAACCCGATACCCAACCGAACCCTGTCCGTCGCGCCGGTCACGCCGGGTAGACGCTTATCTCGGTGGCCTTCACGGCGACCCATATCTCCGACGCCTCGGCGAGATCCATCGCCTGCACCGCCGCCGGGGTGAGCTCGGCGACGATCGGCGGGATGCCGTCGACCCTGATGCGCACCCGGCCGCCCACCGGCTCGATCGTCGCGACGCGCCCGGGCCACTTGTTGCGCGGCGAGCCCTCGGGCTCCGTTCGGAACACCGACACGGCGTGCGGGGCGACGACCGCGAACACCGGGCCCGGCTCGAGATGATCGGCGGCCACGATCGTGCCTCCGTTGTCGAGTGCGATGTTGCCGAGCGGGCCGGCGGTGCCGGAGAACAGGTTGGTGCCCGTGAGCTCCGCCACCCATTCGCTGCGTGGTCGGGCGGTGATCTCGGCGGGTGAGCCGGTCTGTATGACGCGACCTTCGTCGAGGACGATGACATCGTCCGCGAGCACGGCGGCGTCGACAGGATCGTGGGTGATCAACAATCGCACGCCCGGGAACGTCCTCAGGTGGCGGCGGAGGTCGCGGCGGACATCGTTGCGCGTTGTCGCATCGAGTGCCGCGAGTGGTTCGTCGAGCAGCAACATCCGAGGATCCGACGCCAGGGCGCGTGCGAGCGCGACCCGTTGCGCCTGCCCTCCTGAGAGCTGACGAGGCTTGGCGTGCTCCCGACCTTCGAGTCCGACGCGTTGCAGCCATGTCGCGGCGCGACGGCGGGCTTCCGAACGGCGAACGCCGCGCGACTGCAAGCCGAACGCGACGTTGTCGACTGCGTCGAGATGAGGGAACAGGAGGTTGTCCTGGAACACGACGCCGACCGGGCGTTGCTCGGGCGGCAAATACACGCCGGCACCAGGATCGTCGAGCACCACACCATCGAGCTCGATGCGTCCCGCCGCGAGCGCGAGCAGCCCGGCAAGCGCGCGCAACAGCGTCGACTTGCCCGCGCCGTTCGGTCCGACGACCGCGACGGTTCGTCCCGCTTCGATGGCGAGCTCGGCATCGAGCGTGAACGCGTCGAGCTCGACGCGTACGTGGGCGCAGAGACTCACCTGGCGGTCAGCCACCTGTCCCGCAGTGCGAGCAGCACCACCAAGGAGATGCCGAGCAGTACCAGCGACAGCACGATGGCCGAGTCCGGGTTCGAGCCTTCGAGCTTGATGTAGACGAACAGCGGAAGCGTCTGCGTGGTGCCCTGCAGGTTGCCGGCGAACGTGATGGTCGCACCGAACTCACCGAGCGCCCGCGCCCAGCACAGCACGATGCCGGCGAGCAACGAAGGCGCGACGAGCGGCAGGGTCACCCGCCGGAACACCGTGAAACGGCGGGCACCGAGGGTGCGAGCCGCCTCCTCGAGCCGGCGGTCCGACGATCGGAACGCGGCTTCGAGCGTGATCACCAGGAAGGGCATCGCCACGAATGCTTCCGCAACAACGGCGCCGGCGGTCGTGAACGGCAGGTTGATCCCGACCTTGTCGAGCTGGCTGCCGACGATCCCGCGCCGGCCCAGCGCCAGCAGCAGGGCCACGCCACCGACGACGGGCGGCAACACCATCGGCAACGTGGTGAGCGCGCGGACCACACGCTTTCCCGGGTAGTCCAACCGGGCTTGCACCCATGCGAGCGGTACGCCGAGGACGATGGCGATCGCGGTCGCCGACAGCGAGGTGATCAGCGACAAACGCAACGCGTCTCTCGCCGCGTCCGTGCTCAGCACGTCCCATGCGGACGACCACGGCGCGCGCCACAGCAGTCCCGCGAGCGGCACTGCGAACAGGAGCACCGCGACGGTCGCGATGGCGATTGGGATGATTGCGAGTCGCTCCGGGACGTCCGTGGCCGCGTTGCGACGGCGTGCTCTCGCCACCGTCAGTCGGCGGTGATCTCGATGACCACGCTCGTCGCCTTGACGGCGGCGACCGCCAGCACTCCGGGGGCGAGGCCCAGCTCGTCCGCCGCCTCTCGTGTCATCAACGACACGACTCGGTGCGGGCCCGCCTGGATCTCGACGTGCGCGCTGACCTTGTCCTTCACGACCTTCGTGACGATCCCGGGAAAGCGGTTACGGGCCGAACGGCCGACCACGACATCAGGATCACGCTGCTCGGTCATCTCCACCGCAAAGGCGGCCAGCGCGGCGCCGTCCACGAGCCGCTGACCGCTGGTCGTGCGCTTGGCGTCGAGACGGCCGCCGTCGATCCACCGTCGCAACGTGTCGACGCTCACACCCAGCAGATCCGCGGCCTGGCCGATGCGGTACGACGGGACGGTCATGTCAAGCCGGTTGGAACCCGCGCGCGTGCAGCGCGTCCTGCCCGCTGCCGTGGACGATGTTGTCGACGAACGCCTGCGCGCCGGCGTGGTTGTTCGTGGTCTTGACGATGGCGATGGGGTACGTCGCCATCACGTTCTGGTCGTCGGGGATCACGACGCCCTCGCCCTTCGATCCGGCCGCGATCACGTCGGTGACGTACACGATCGTGGCGTCGGCCTCGCCGCTCGTGACCTTCGCGACGGCGGACTTCACGTCCGGTTCCTTCGACACCGGGTTCACCGTAACGCCGGCGGCGGAGAGGGCTTGCGCGGAGTACTTGCCCGCCGGGACGGTGTCGTCCTCGGTGACGAAGATGATGTCGCTGCGTCCGAGATCGGACAGGCCGGTGATGTGCTTGGGGTTGCCCGGCTGCACGAGGATCTCGAGCTTGTTCTTCGCGAACGTGACCGGCGCCTCGACCATGTTGGCGTCAGTCAGCTTCTTCATCGAGTCGGTGTCCGCGGTTGCGATCACGTCCGCGGGCGCGCCCTGTTGGATCTGCGTCACGAGCGCTCCCGAGCCGGCGAAGTTGTAGGTCACGCTCAGGTCGGGTTGCTGGGTCTTCAACTGCGTCTGCGCGTCGTTGAGCGACTCGGTCAACGACGCGGCCGCGAAGACGGTGACGGGCCCCGATGCCTTCGACCCGGACGACGACGCAGGGGCCGAGGACGCGGTGGCGGTGGTACTGCTGTCGGAACTGCACGCGAGCGGGACCAGCAACGCGAGGAGGACGGCAGGCAGGACGCGGCGATACCGGAACGGGCGGGGAACTGACATTCGGGCAACACTAACCTAGGAGTTGCGGTCGAGTACCGCTGACTAGCTGGCACACGCCGTCGCCAACTCGTATCCGAGCCGCAAGTGCCAGATCGCACTATGGGGCCATTCGCTTCCGGCCTCCGGACTTTGCTCGGGCTCCTGCCGCTCGCCCGGTCTCGTCCGCCTTCGGAAGCGTGTCGGCCAGTGCGGCGGCGAAGCGTTGGTGTTGCTCGATCGCCTTCGCCATCGACCGGTCGACGGGCGGGAAGGGATCGACCACGCCGATGCACAACGTCAGCACCGCGCGCGCCACGTCGCCCGGCTCGGTCGTGCGGAACACCCCGGCCTCGATGCCTTCAGTGATCACACCTTCGACGACGTCGACCATCTGGCCGATCTTCTTCACGATCAACTTGCGATCGGGTTCTTCGAGCCGGCCGTGCTCGCGCCACGCGACGTGCGCGGCCTTGCGCGCCCACTCGTCGTGCAGATTGGACCACAGCAGTGTCGACACGACCGCGTCGAGTCGTGCCCGCGGGTCGGGGCCGGTCTCTTCGAGCACGCGCGTCAGTCGCGCCAGCACGACATCGTGCGCCTCGTGCAGGAACTCGCGCAGCAGATCCTGCTTCGAAGGGAAGTGGTAGTAGAGCGCGGCGACGCTCACGCCGACGGCGTTGGCGATGTCGCGTGTCGACGTGCCCTCGTAGCCGTCCTCGGCCATCAAGGCGACGGCCGCCCGCATGATGGCGACGCGCCCCGGCCGCGTGCGCGGAGCGTTCGGAGCGGCCACACCGGCAGCGTACTGCCGGCACGCGACTTGGCGAACGAACGCTAAGTTCCCCGCGGTCCAACCCCCTTGGAGGTCGCTGCATGAGTCCTGAAGTGTCGACGGCAGCAGGTCAGCTCTTCGAGATCGTCGACGTCGAAGCGCACGGTCGCCGGCTGCGCGCCTTCAAGAACGCGGCGCCGTCGTTGCGAGCCATCTGGGACATGAGCGCGGCGCACGGCGACGCGACCTACCTCGTCTACGACGAGCAGCAGTACACGTTCACCGGCGCGCACGAGATCGTCGCCGCGCTCGCACAACAGTTGGCAGAGGAACATGGCGTGACGCGAGGGGATCGGGTCGCGGTCGCGATGCGCAACTTCCCCGAGTGGGCCTTCTCGTTCTGGGCCGCGACGTGCCTCGGCGCGGTGGTCGTGCCGCTGAACGCGTGGTGGACCGGGCCGGAGCTCGCGTACGGCTTGGCCGACTCCGGGACGAAGGTGTTGCTCACCGACGGTGAACGCTGGCAACGGCTCGAACCTCACCTGGACGACACGAAGGTCGAGACGATCGTCGTGGCACGCGCCACCACACCGCTCCCCGACCGTGTGCTGGCGTTCGACCACGTCGTGCAGGCGGGCGATGCCGGCTACGCACTTCCGTCCATCGACATCCAACCCGATGACGACGCCACGATCATGTACACCTCGGGCACGACGGGCCGCCCGAAGGGCGCTGTCGGTACCCATCGCAACATCGGCAACCACATCATGAACGCCCTCTATGCGGCGGCGAGCCGAGCGCCAGCAGCACCGGCAGCATCGCCCGATGCCGCCACCGCAGACACCGCTACGGTCGCGCCCTCGACCAGGCCGGTGACGCTCCTGACGTTCCCGCTCTTCCACGTCGGTGGGCTGCAGTCGTTCCTGCTCCCGTACACCGTCATCGGTGGCAAGGTCGTGCTCCTCTACAAGTGGGACCCGGCCCGCGCGCTCGCGCTCATCGAACGCGAAGGTGTGAACAATGTCGCCGGCGTGCCGACCACCATGTTCGAGCTGCTCGACGAAGCGCGCCGCCAAGGCAAGGAGCTCCCCTCGCTCGCCGGCGTCGCCTCGGGCGCCACATTGGTGCCGCCCGAGCTCGTTCGCCGGATCGACTCGCAGCTCGAGCATCGCGCCGCGCCGACCAATGGCTACGGGTTGACCGAGACGTGCGGCGCCGCGGTCGCGAACGCGGGGTCGGACTACGTCCTGCGACCCGACAGCGTCGGCACACCGATCTCGCCGACGATGGAGGTCCGCATCGCGGACGAGGCCGGCCACGCGGTGCCGGTGGGCGACACGGGCGAGATCTGGATCAAGGGCCCGACCGTGTTCCGCGGTTACTTCGACAACGACGAAGCCACTGCGGCCGCCATCACCGACGGATGGTTCCACACGGGCGACGTCGGTCGACTCGACGACGCCGGTTACCTCTACGTCGTCGACCGGTTGAAGGACGTGATCGTGCGGGGCGGTGAGAACGTCTACGCGGCCGAGGTCGAAGCTGTGCTGTACGAGCATCCGGATGTCGCGGAGGCGGCCATCGTCGGGTTGCCCGACCCGAAGTACGGCGAGCAGATCGTCGCCATCGTGCGCCTGCGGCCCGGGTCGACGCTCGACGAGGCGGGTGTGCGCGACCACGTCGCGTCGCGGCTGGCGACGTTCAAGGTGCCGTCGATCGTCCGACTCACACCCGACAGCCTTCCCCGCAACGCCGCCGGCAAGGTGCTCAAGCGGGACCTGCGCAACGCACTCGCGGCGGCCGAGGCCAACTGAACGCACGCTCAGTCCCGGGTTAGGGTGGCGCGATGAGGATGCGCCGCGAGCCCGAGGACGACTACCTCCACGCCGCCGAGTCAGCGTCGAACTTCAACGAGAGTCGCTACTACAACTGGTTCGACCACACCGCGTCGATGGGCGGTTGGGTGCGAATGGGCAACCGCCCGAACGAGGGCTACGCCGAGATGACGGTGTGCCTGTACCTCCCCGATGGTCGCATCGGGTTCGTCTTCAAGCGCCCACACATCGAGGGCCACACCGCGCACGATGCCGGCGGTCTGAGGTTCGAGGTCCTCGCTCCCTACGAGAAGCACCAGATCTCCTACGAGGGCAAGGTCTGCATGCTCAACCATCCACGGGAGATGGCCGATCCACGGGCGGCGTTCGAGAACAACCCGTTCGAGCCGTGCCAGATCGACCTGACCCTCGACGCGGTGGGACAGCCGTGGGGCGGCGAGCCCGAGTGGGACGACGACGAGGAGAGGCCTGACCTCGATCCCGAGAAGTCCTTCGCCCGCGGCCACACCGAGCAGCACATGCGCTCGACCGGAACCGTGCGGATCGGCGACGAGCGGTTCGACATCACGGACGGTCTCGGCCTGCGCGATCACTCGTGGGGCCCGCGTTACTGGCAGAACATCTGGTGGTACCGCTGGCTCACCGTGAACCTCGGTGCCGACCTCGGCTTCGCCTGCACGGTGGCCGGCAACGAACAGGGTGAGCGCAACGTGCACGGCTTCCTCTACGACGTCGCCCGTTACGGCGACTCGCACTGGGTGCCGATCCGTCACGTCGAGCTCAGCTCCGACTACGACGAGGACTGGTTCCCGACCAAGAACAAGGCAGTCGTCACCACCGATGACCACGTGTACGAGGTCGAAGGTGACGTGTGGTCCAACATCCCGCTCCGCAATCGCCGCGCCGACATGGTCACGCGCATCACCGAAGGCATGACGCGTTGGTCGTGTGAGGGCCTCACCGGCGCGGGGCTGTCGGAGTACCTCGATCAGATCATCAGTGGCACCCCTGTCGGAACCGAAGTCGGTAGCTGACCGTCTCCGCGCCACGCTCGAGCCGGTGCTCGGGGTCGCGCCGGAGATCGAGGAGCTGCGGAGGCTGACCGGCGGCGCGTCGCGCGAGACGTGGTCGTTCGCGGCGGGCGGGCGCGAGTTGATCCTGCGGCGCGACCCGCCCGGGCGGCCGAGCGCGCCGGGCGCGATGCGGCTGGAAGCCGACTCGATGCGGGCCTGCGGACGAGCGCACCTGCGAGTGCCCGAGGTCATCGTCGACGACGACGGCACCCTGCTCGGCACCGCTGGTCTCGTCATGGCCCGAGTCCCGGGCGAGACGCTCGCTCGCCGCATCCTGCGCGACGACGAGTTCGCGCACGCCCGCGACGTGCTGGTCGACGATCTCGGTGCGTTCCTGGCGGGGTTCCATGCGATCGACCCGAACGAGGTGTCCGGCGCCAACGAGGTCGACAGCCTCGAGCAGTACTGGAGCAGCTACCAAATGGTCGAGGACCACAGCCCGACCTTCGAGAAGGCGTACGAGTGGCTGGTCGACAACCGGCCGCCGCGCAGCGCGACGACCCTCGTGCACGGGGACTTGCGCATGGGCAATGTCATCGTCACGCCCGAGGGGCTCGCCGCGGTCATCGACTGGGAGCTCGTGCACGCCGGCGATCCCCTCGAGGATCTCGGGTGGCTGTGCGTCAAGGCCTGGCGGTTCGGCGAACCGCTCGAGGTCGGCGGCGTCGGCACCATCGATCAGCTCGTCGACGCGTACGAGCGCGCCGGAGGACAGAAGGTCGACCGCGACGCCTTGCACTGGTGGCTCGTGATGAAGACGTTGCAGTGGGGCATCGGCTGCATGGGCCAAGCCGCCGTGCATCTGCTCGGCGCGGTGCGGTCGGTCGAGCTCGCCGCCATCGGCCGCCGGGTGGCGGAGCAGGAGTGGGATCTCATCGAGCTGCTCGCGCCCGCCGAATGGAGCGCGGCACGCAGCGCACCGCCCGCTCCGACCATCGACGACATCGCGGGTTTGCATGGACGCCCGACCGCGCGCGAGTTACTCGACGCCGTGCGCAGCTACCTGCTCGACGACGTCGTGCCGGGAACCACCGGCCGGCTGTCGTTTCACGGGCGCGTTGCCGCCAATGTCATCGCCATCGTCGAGCGCGAGCTCGCGCAGGCATCCGAGGTGCCTTCGGGCGACGACTGGGCGTCGCTGGCGCGGGCTGTCCGCGACAAGCTGGCCGTGGCCAACCCGAAGCATCTCAACCGCTAGCACACGCCGCGAAGGTCGGGTTCAGATCGCGCCCGACTCGTGCAGCCGAGCGATGTCGTCCCAGGTGTAGCCGAGGTCGACCAAGACCTCTTCGGTGTGCTGCCCCAACTCTGGCGCCACCGCCGACGGTCGCGCCGGGGTGGCACTGAACGACACCGGCGCGGCCACCACGTCGACACCGTCGACGTTCACGAGATAGCCGTTGGCCCACACGTTCGGGTCGGCCACGACCTCGGCGTGGTCACGTACCGGCGCGTGCCGCACCCCGGCCTCTCGCAGCCGCTCGCACCACGTCGCAGTGGTCTCCGTCGAGAACACGTCGTCGAGCACAGGGAACAGCTCAGCCTTGTCGTCGTCCCAGTACTGCGTCTGCGGGAAGCGCTCGTACAGATCCGTGCGGCCGATGAGATCGAAGAACGTCTGGCGAGCCTTGCCGACGACACCGACGATCGCGATCCAACCGTCCGCGGTCCGGAAGATGCCGTACAGACCCGGGATGAGAGGATGGCCTCGGTTCGAGCGTCCCGCCGCTCCCCCGCGCAGGAAACATCCCATGTACTCGCTCGCCTGCGCCCAGATCTGCCCGCCGAGCAACGACGTCGTGATGCACTGGCCCCTTCCCGTGCGTTCGCGCGCGACGAGCGCAGCCAGGATCCCGGCCACGAGGTTCTGTGCGGCGATGTGGTCGGCGATGGTCACCGCCACCGGCGTGAGCTCCTGACCGTCTCGTCCGGTGGTGCTGATGAGCCCGCCCGCCGCTTGGCCACTGAGATCAGCGCCTTCACGGTGCGCGTCGGTGCCCTCGGTGCCGTAAGTCGACCCCGCGGCGTACACGATCCGCGGGTTGCGGGCCGAGACGTCGTCGTAGGCGAGTCCCCACCCGTCCATCGTCCCCGGCGTGAAGTTGGTGACGATCACGTCGGCCCACTCCGCGAGTCGCAGGAACACCTCGCGACCGTCCGGCGTGCGCAGGTCGACGGTCACGCTGCGCTTCCCGCGATTGCAGCCGAGGAAGTAGGCGCTGCGTGCGTCACCCGGCTGCACCGGCAGCCAGCGCGATTGGTCGCCGTAACCGGGCAACTCGACCTTGACGACATCCGCGCCCCACTCGCCAAGGGTGGCGGCCGCTTGGGGACCCTGTACGAGCAGGCCCGCCTCGACCACCTTGATGCCGTCGAGGGCACCGACCGGATCTGGCATCGCCGCATCTTGCCCGACGCCGGCACCGCCGTCCGCGGTCGCGTCCGACGAGTGCGCGCCAACCACCTCACACGTCGATTGGCGCACTCGCGATCCGTCGGCGCCCGCGCTTCGCCCCGGCGATCATCACGCGCTGGTACACACCCGCGGGCAGTCGCGAGATCAGGTCGATGACCTTCGCGTCCGGACCGATGAGGGCGCGTCGCTTGTTGCGCTCGACAGCGGTCAGGATCTGGCGGGCCGCCTTGTCCGGAGTGGTCATCGCGAGCTTGTCGAAGTCCTCACCCGATGAGTCAGACCCGCCGGTCAACGCGGCGACGCTGTCGTCCATGCGGGCGTTGCGAGCGATGTTGGTCTTGATGCCGCCCGGGTGGACCGTCGTGCAGGACACGTTGCCGCCGTCGATCTCGAGCTCCATGCGCAACGCGTCGGTGAACCCGCGCACGCCGAACTTTGCCGCGTTGTAGGCGGACTGCGTCGGCACGCTGATCAAACCGAACACGCTCGACACGTTCACGATGTGGCCTTCACCACTCGCGCGCAGGTGCGGAAGGAACGCCTTCGTGCCGTTGACGACGCCCCAGAAGTTGATGCTCATCAACCAGTCGATGTCCTCGAAGCGCCCGGCTTCGATGGTGGCGCCCAACGCGACGCCCGCGTTGTTGAAGATGAGGTTGACCCTGCGGTGATCGGCGACGACCTGGTCCGCCCACGCCACGACGGCGTCACGATCGGCGACGTCCACGACGTGCGACGTGACCTTCACGGCGTGGCCCTCGCACATCGCCACCGTCTCCGCCAACCCGACCGCGTCGATGTCAGACAGCGCGAGGTGCGCGCCCCTCTCGGCCAGGCGGCGCGCCAGCGCTCGGCCGATGCCGGAACCGGCACCGGTGATGGCGGCGACGCGGCCGTCGAAGCTCTTCACGATCAGTACTCCTTCAGGATGCGACGAGCGCTTCGGTGCCGGGCGCGCCGGCCGGGGTGCTCGCCGACGCGGGCTCGGGGTTGGAGAACACCATGGCCTCGTCGTGGATGCCGCGCATCTTCATGGCGCGGTAGTCGGCGAGGTAGCTCTGGTGCACTTGCCACGGGAACTTCGATCCCTGCTTCGGGAACCGGTCGGCAGAGCGCTGGACGTAGCCGGAGGTGAGGCCGAGCAAGGGCTTCGGCTCGACCGAGTCGTCCTGGTTGATCGGCGTGGACTGGCGCAGCCCGCTCGCATGCATGTGATTGAGCATGCGAGTCACGTAGTCGCACGTGAGGTCGCACTTCAACGTCCACGACGCGTTCGTGTAGCCGACGGCGAGCGCCAGGTTCGGCACGCCTTCGAGCATCATTCCCTTGTAGGTGAGCTTGGTCGCGATGTCGACGGGCTCGCCGTCGATGGCCAGCTCGATGCCGCCGATGAAGAGCAGGTCGAGACCGGTGGCGGTCACGATGACATCCGCCTCGAGCTCGGCGCCGGACTCGAGGCGCAAACCCGTCTCGGTGAACGTCTCGATGTGATCGGTGACCACCGACGCCTTGCCCGACTTGATCGCCTCGAACAAGTCACCGTTGGGCACCACGCACAGCCGCTGATCCCACGGGTTGTAGCGCGGGGTGAAGTGCGTATCGAGGTCGTAACCCTCGGGCAGTCGACGCTTCAGTCCGGCGCGCAGCATGCGCTTGACGAAGTTTGGACGGCGTTGGCTGACCTGGAAGAACGCTTGCGTGACGAGCGCCTTGTACCAACGCACGATCGATCCGGACCAGCGCCCAGGAAGCACCTTCCGCAGGAAGTCGGCGAGCGGATCGCGCGCCGGCATCGCGGCGATGTAGCTCGGTGAGCGCTGAAGCATCGTGATGTGCGCGGCGTCGTCCGCCATCGACGGGATCAGCGTCACCGCCGTCGCACCGCTGCCGATCACGACAACGCGCTTGCCCGCGTAGTCGAGGTCGTCCGGCCACGCTTGCGGATGCACGATCGGGCCGGCGAAGCGATCCATGCCGGCGAAGTCAGGGAGGTAGCCGCGGTCGTAGCGGTAGTAGCCGCTGCACGAGAAGATGAACCCGCACGTCAGCTCGATGAGCTCGCTCGCGCCGGTACCGGTGTCGGTCCGTTGCGCGGTGATCTTCCAGTGCGCGTCATCCGTCGACCACTCGGCTCGCACGATCCGGTGATTGAACCGGATGTGCCGGTCGATGCCTTCGATCCGCGCAGTGTCCTTGATGTACTCGAGGATTGACGCGCCGTCGGCGATGGACTTCTCACCGTCCCAGGGCCGGAACGAGTAGCCGAGCGTGAACATGTCGGAGTCCGAACGGATGCCCGGGTAGCGGAACAGGTCCCACGTGCCCCCGATCGCGTCGCGCGCCTCGAAGATGGCGTACGAGGCCCACTGGCACTCGGACTGCATGTAATGGCCGGCGCCGATACCGGACAAGCCGGCGCCGACGATCAGGACGTCGAGATGTTCCATGGGTTTCGTGCTCTCGGTTCTTCGCGCGTTCGATGCCGTCAGGCGGCCGAGCCGACGAGCTTGTCGTTCAGCGTGCCATTCGCACCAAACAGCTCTTCGCGCCAAGTGTCGACGAGCGCGTCCGTGTCGCTGTCATCGGGATGGAAGTCGGGACGGTCGTAGTCCTTCAGCTGCGCCCACAGTTCCTTGCTCACGAGCGGCGAGCGCTTGAAGTTGCGCCAGCTTCGACGGAGCTTGCCGGGCCGGTAGGTGTCACGGTCGAAGAGCAGCGAGATGGCCACTTGGAACACCATGCCGGCGACGAACCCGAACCGCAGGAACTTCATCGTCAACACCCGCGTGCGCTCGGTGCCGCCGACGGCCTTGTACACGTCGAAGGCGACGGCCTTGTGCTCAGACTCTTCGAGCGCATGCCAGAGGAAGAGGTTCTTCACTTCCTCGTTGCCGAACAGCCCGCGCGTCTGCGGGTCGCTGAGGACGAGCTCCGCCAGCGTGGCGGTGAAGTGCTCGAGCGCGGCGGTGGCGGCGAGGTTCGACTTCGGCGACAGGAGCTTCTCCCGGATCTCGAGACCCTTCTTCGTGAAGCGCTCGAACCGCTTCGTCGGGTAGCCGAGCTCGTCGAGCCGATCGTTGAAGGTGCGGTGCTCCCGGCCGTGCATCGCCTCTTGCCCGATGAAGCCCGCCACCTGGCGCTTCAGCTCGGGGTCGGTGATCTGATCCCGGAAGTGGCGCACGGAGCGGACGAAGAAGTCCTCGCCGTCGGGAAAGACGGCGGACAGGGAGGCGGCGACGTGGCTCAAGATCAGGTCGCCATCGGCGCTGAAATGCTTGGGCAGGCCCTGAAGAGACTCTTCGAAGGAGATTCGACGGGTCGGGACCTTACGAGCGGAATCGCTGGTCTGCGGCATAGCCACGAGTGTATGACGATTTGAGTCTTTCATTCAATATCTCACTTCTGGTACTTTTGTCACATGAGGTTGAGGAAGGGCGAGTTGCGGAAGGGCGAGCAGACGAGGGCCGCGATCCTCGTCGCCGCCATCAACCGCTTCGGCCGCGACGGCTATCGCGCCACATCCGTGGCCGACATCGCCCGCGACGCCTCGGTCGGCGGCACGGTTGCGTACGCCTATTTTCCGAACAAGGAGGCGCTTTTCCTGTCCGCCGTCGACATCGACGCTGCCGCCGTCATCCACGAGGGCTTGTCGAGCGTGATGGACAGCGGCACGGTGCAGGACTGGCGCCAAGCGCTGTTCTTCACCCTGGCCGGCGCGCTCGACGGCCACCCGTTGGCGCGACGCCTCCTCGCCGGGCTCGAGCCCGACGAGACCGGTCGCGTGCTCGACATCCCCGCGCTGAACGAGCTGCGTAAGGCGTGCGCCGAACGCATCCGGGCCGAGCAGCGGGCGGGCACCGTCCGCGGCGACATCGATCCGATCGAGATCGGCAACGGCATCGTCGCCATCGTGCTCTCGCTTCTCATGTCAGTGGTCCAGATCGGTCCGGACGCGACCGCGCCGTACGCCGGCGATGTCGCGGCCGTGTTCGAGGCCGCCCTGAGCCCGCTCCTCGTTCCGGTCGGCGCCGCCAGCTGACTGTCGAGCCCTCGCCGATCGGGGTTCAGCGCGTCGAGCGTCGTATGCGGAAGGCGACAAGCGCGGCGAGGAGCGCGACCGCGGCGAGCCAGACCGACATCGGGACTGATCGCCCGGTCGTCGCCAGCCGCGCGCTGGGTGACGACACTGCCTCGGGTTTGATCGCACCCGACGCCTCGACCCCGGACGACGACGGTGCGCCCGGCGCGGCGGTGAGCACGTCGAATCCGAAGGACTGCAGCGACGCGCCGCCGGCCATACCCAGATGATCGAGACCGAAGATGTCCTCGACGGAACGCAGCAACGCGTAGTGGTTGTACGCCGCGCCCGAGGTCGTGCCGGGAGCGATGAACGGCGAGAGCGCCACCGCACCGACGCGGCCGCCACCCGGCCCGTCGATACCGGGAAGCGGACTGTTCGGACCGGCCACCTCGCCGCAGCATGCGGTCGCAGACGAAGGGCCACCGGTCTCGCCTTCGTCGAACGTGACGAGCAACAAGCCGTCGTGCTTGAACGCAGGCGAGTCCGTGATCGCGGGCACCCACTGCTTCAGGAACTCGTCGGCGGACAGGAGCCCGCCCGGCTGCTTGTCGACGCATGGCGAGTCGTGACCGTCGTGGCACAGGTTCGGGGTGATGAACGAGAAGTTCGGCGTGGTCGCGACGGTGCCGAGGTCGGCCGTCAAGCCACCCAGGTCGACCACATGCGCTTGGCAGGACGGGTCGTCGTCGATGATCGAGTGGAAGTACATGAACGGGTCGTGCCGCGCCGCGTACTGGTCACCGACCTTCGCCTTTTGGGTCTGGTCCTGCGTGTTGAGCGCCGGATGCCGGCACGGCGTGCCCATGTCCTCCATGTAGCCGCGCCATGTGAGGCCGGCGGCGTCGAGCTGGCCGGGGAGGGTGCCGACCGACGAAGGGAACACGCAGCCGGCACCTACGGCCTGGTCGTTGCCGTCGATCACCGGCGATGAAGGGGCGAAGTCGAGGTAGTCCTGGCAGTCGGATTGCGTCGACGGATTCGGTGCCTGGCCGCTGATCATCGCGATGTAGTTGTCGAGGCTCTCGTGACCGACGCCGAAGTACTGCGGGATGAACGCGCCCATCGAGGGCAGCGTCTTGGACAGATACGGCGCCGGGCTGTTGTCGCCGAACGTGTTGTCTGCGTTCTCGTTCTCGAGCACGACCACCCAGACGTGTTTGACGGCGGACAGGCCGGTCAGCGCGTTCGGCGCGGGAGCGGCGGCCGCCGTCGCCGGAGCGACCGCAGCAGTGAGCGACGTGAGCGCGAAGAACGCGAGTGCGGCTGTAGCCGTGACGATCCGGCTCATGCGTCTTCCCCCGCGACTGCCTCTGCCACGACCGCTGTCTGTGTCTTGCTGACGGGTTCCGCGTCGGCCGCGGCGCGCTCGACGGCTCGCCTGTGCGCGGCGCGTATTGCCATGCCACCGCCGACCAGAGCCGCGACCGCGAGCAGCGGCTCGCGGGCACCGGTCGCCGGAAGCACCGATCCACTGGAGGCCGACGTCGCACTCGCGGCGAGCACGGCCGCGCCAGTCGATCCAGCCGAGCCGGTCGAGCCCGCGGCGTTGCCGAGATCGAGCGGCGCAGGAGACCGCTTCGGTGTGCTGGCAATGGAGCACACCTGGCTGGCGAAGCCGGCTGTCACCGGGATGTCGGGCGTATCGGTGCGCGGGCTCGAGAAGTCGAGCGTCTCCGCCAGGTTCTTCGCGTTGGCGTCGCGAGCAGTGAGCGCGGGCAAGCCCCAGCGCCACTCGATCATGTTGAGCACGGACGTGTGCTCGAACGGACCGTCGTTGTACACCTGCTGCGCCGACCACGGCGACGCGACGATGCACGGCACGCGGAACCCGAGTTGGGTGTAGTCCGGAACGGGAGCGCCCGCTGGTGTCTTCTCGGCCTTCACCGTGTCGTCGACCACCTGCGGGGGATGCACGTGGTCGAAGAAGCCGCCCCACTCGTCGAAGTTCACGACGAGCACGGTCTTGTCCCACGCGGGGCTGTTGCGCACCGCGTGGTAGATCAGCGACAAGAACGACTCGCCGGCGCGGATGTCGCCGTGCGGGTGGTAATCACCCGACTGCCCTTGGTCCTCGTTGGCGAACGACGGATCCACGAAGGAGACGTTCGGCAACGTGCCCGTTGCGGCCTGCGCGACGAAGTCCGCAACCGGGTGCATGATCGACGCGTACTTCGCTCCCCACAGCGCGAGGAAGGGCTCGTCGACGAAGTAGTAGCCACCGGACAATCCCTTCGCCGCCAGCGAATCCCAGATCGTCGGTCCGAGCGTCGTCTGGTCGATGCCCATGTTGTGATCGCGGTCCGTGCGCGCCGCGTGCTGGTAGAAGCGATTCGGGAAGGTCTCGCCCATGAACGACGCGAAGTAGCGATCAAGCGTCGTGTACGAGCGGGCGAGCGCACCGATCACGGGGACGTCGCCGGCGCCGTAGTAGCCGATCGGGAACGTGTCACTCGTGTCACGGTTGGCCGGCGTCTTCAACCAACCGTCGAGCGCGCCACCGTTGAACTGTGCGACGAAGCCTTCCCAAGAGTGGTCGGGATCGAGGTAGCCGCACCCCTGCGTGTCGGGCGCCAGTGCGTAGGTCGGGTACACGGCTCCTGTCTGGTCGGTGAACTGGAGGCCGGACTGCCGGCCGTCGCTGCCTGGCAGCCAACCGAGCAGATGGTCGAAGGACCGGTTCTCGAACATCAGCACCACGACGTGATCAAAGGGCGCGGTGCTCGGATCCGGCAACGACGCGGTGGTCGTCGCGGCACTCGGGATCGACGGCGCGCCGCGCGCGAGCGTGCTGGCTCCGACTGATCGCTGCCCCAGCAGACTCCATGCGCCGGTCGCCGCTATCCCCTGAAGGAAGCGTCTCCGGGTTGTCATTCCGGCACAACGGTAAGTGGACCGAGTGACGCGGAGCGAAACCGGAGGTGATTTTCACCGACGCGACACCTCGCCGACACGTGGCCGTCGCCCTCGGTTCCACGTGACCGTGGCCGACGTCACAGTCCATGCGGCGCGAGGTCTTCACTCACCGTCTGTACCCCGACGCCCGGGCGTTCCACCACACGGCACGTGGTCAGACGCCCGGGCGTTGCACACATCGAGGCGAGGGTCAGGCGAGCTCGTCGACGAGGCCGAGGGCGAGCGCAGCGTCGGCAGTGATCGCCTCGCCGAGGAGGGCGAACCGAGCCGTCGCTTGCACACCGATGCGCCGGCTGATGCTGACGGTGCCACCGGCGCCAGGGATGAGGCCCATCTCGATCTCGGGCAAGCGGAACGTGGCGCCGGGACGGGCGACGACGTGACCGGCGAAGGCACTGAGCTCCACACCCGCGCCGATGCACGGTCCCTGCACGATCGCGGTGACCGAGGGCGCGAGGCGCGACAGAACGGCCCCGACGCTACGCAAAGTACGGATCTGGTGGGCCCGCACCACATCGTCGGCGGTGCCGAACTCGGTGAGGTCACCACCACTCGAGAACGACGGACCATCGGCATCGACGACGATCTCGGCCAGCGAGGTATCGATCTCCGCCGCGGTCAACGTCTCGAACAACGCGTCGCGCATCTCCGCGCTGAACGCGTTGCGATTCTCGGGCCGCGCCAGCGTGACGCGCAGCGAGTCACCATCGCGACCGAGGCGAACCGCGGGGCCATCACCATCGTGACGAGTGCGCGGCACCCGGTTCGCGAGCCACTCCGCGAACTCGGTGCCGGCGAGCAGCATCGAGTACGCCAGCGACTCCAGCACCAGTGCGGCAGCGACATCGAGGGCCGGTACCGCCCGCAGGACATCGACCAACGCTCGACACGCGTTCGGGTACACGCACGCCCGTGCCTCGAGGCGTTCGAGCACCGCCAGCTCGGTCGGCATACCCGAGTCGATCGTCACGTCGACAGCGCGCGACGCATCACTCACCACGTCCGCCACCGCGACGACGACACACGGTGCCCGCCGGCACCATGCCAGCTGTGCGTCATCGAGGGCGGTGACGTCGTCGATGACGAGCATGGCGGCGCCGTCGAGCTCGTCGACGGCCAGCGGATCCGCACCGATCGCCTCCCGCCGGCCCCACCGGACGATCGACATGGCGTGATCGTAGGGTCGCGGTGATGACGCAGACCGGATCGGGCCGTGCCGATCTTCCGGCGATCGACGCCGTCGCCGAATGGGCACGTTCGGGCGCGATGGCGTTGACCGGCCCCGCCGCCGGGCCGGCGCTCGGGCCACCGGCTCCGCTCGTGCCGCGCCTGTGCGATGTCGCGTCACGTATCGCCGCGCGGTCGAGCGCCATCGGCCGCGAGGTCTCGCTCGATCCGATCGCGCTGCTCGCACAGCGCGCCGCGATTGCCGGCTTGCGCCGTCGCGGTGATGTGAGTTGCGGTGGCGGCACCCGCTTGCTTCGTTGCGTCGACGGTTGGATCGCGGTGTCGTTGGCGCGGGGTGACGACATCGACCTCGTCCCCGCATGGCTCGAAGTCGAGATCGGGGATGACGCGGATCCGTGGCACGTCGTGGGTGACGCGCTGCGTGACCGCAGGCGTGACGATGCCGTCGATCGCGCCGCGCTCCTGGGTCTGCCGGTCTCAGGACTACCGGACGACGTGCCGACCGCGGCACCGTCGACTTCTACTGCGGAGCTTCCATGTTTTGCGACGCGACACGGTGACGCAGTTGCGTGCGGCTCGATCGGCTTCGTGCGCGTCGTCGACTTGAGCGCGCTGTGGGCGGGTCCGCTGTGCGGGTCACTGCTGGCGATGGCAGGAGCGGACGTGGTCAAGGTCGAGTCGACGCGGCGCCCTGATGGCGCCCGCCACGGGCCGGCCGCGTTCTACGACCTGCTCAACGCGTCGAAGCGAAGCGTTGCACTCGACTTCACCGCTCCCGCCGGGATCGCGACGTTGCAACGCCTCGTTGCGTGCGCCGATGTCGTGATCGAGTCCTCACGACCACGCGCGCTGGCCCAACTCGGCATCGACGCGGGAGCGCTGGTCGAGTCGGACGCAGCGCGGCCGCGAGTATGGCTGTCGATCACCGCGCACGGTCGCACAGGCGCGGCTGCTGATCGAGCCGGCTTCGGCGACGACACTGCCGTCGCCGGCGGTCTGGTCGCATGGGACGGCGACATTCCGCTGTTCTGCGCGGACGCGATCGCCGACCCGTGCACCGGCCTCGTCGCCGCGGCCGCGGTGCTCGACGCGCTGGCGGCCCCAGGTCGATGGCTTCTCGACGTACCGCTCGCACGCGTCGCCGCCCATCTCGCCGGACCAACGCTGCTCACCGCCGGCAATGTCGAGGTGGCGTCGCCGCGCGTACCACCACCGGCTCCGCCCGCCCCTGCACTCGGCGCGCACACCGCCGAGGTGCTCGACGAATGGACGGCGCCGTAGTCCTGCGCCAGACCAGCTCGTGCGCGTGCGTCAGCCGGCGAACGTGTCGGCCAGCTCCTCGCGCAGCACCCGGCGCAACAGCTTGCCGGTCTCGGTGAACGGCAGTTCGGCGTACACGGCGATGCGATCGGGCGTCCTCGCCGACCGGAGCTGCGCGCGCACGTGATCGCGCAGGTCGTCCTCCGTCACCGTCGCACCCGGAACCAGCACCACGGCCGCCACCACCCGCTCACCCCATTCGACATCGGGGATGCCGACGACGGCGGCCACGTCGACCGCGGGATGATCGACGAGGACCTGTTCGATCTCGCCGGGCGAGAGATTCTCGCCTCCTCGCACGATCACGTCGTCGAGCCGGCCGGAGACGAAGAGGTAGCCCTCGTCGTCGACGTAGCCGGCGTCTCGGGTGTTGAACCAACCCTCGCGGCCGTCGTCACCGGCCAGTCCGAGGTATTCCCCCGAGACCTGATCGCCTCGCACCCAGATCTCACCGGTCTCCCCCGGAGGCACTGCCGCACCGGACGGATCGCGAACGGACAGCTCGATGCCGGGTAGCGGCTGACCGACGGAGCCGAGCCGCGCCCGCACCGATGGAGCACCGCTGGCGAACGCCGCCCGGTGTTCTTCCGGTCCGAGCACGGCGACGGTGCTCGATGTCTCCGTCAGCCCGTACGCGTTCACCAGGTCGAGCGACGGCAAGAGCGCGAGCGCCCGCTCGACCACGGGACGCGGCATCGGTCCTCCGCCGTAGGCGAGCGAACGCATCGACGGAAGCCCGTCACCGTCCGCCGCGACCACGTCGAGAATGCGGTTGAGCATCGTCGGCACGACCATCGCGTGCGTGACGGACTCGGCGCGCACGACGCGTACCCATTCCTTCGGGTCGAAGCTCTCGAGCAACACGACGCGTCGCCCGACGTAGGTGGTGGACAGCACGGAGGACACCGCGGCGATGTGATACGGCGGCACGCTGACGACGGCGGCTTCGTCCTCGCCGGCCGCGCCGAACTCGAGTGAACCGACGAGATACGACGCGAGGTTCATGTGCCGCAGCACGGCCGCCTTCGGCTCGCCGGTCGTGCCACTCGTGAACAGCAAAACCGCGATCGCCTCTGGATCACAGCCCCAACCATCGGTCTCTTCGACACCAGCGTCAGTGGCGGCGACCAGGAATTCGTCGCGCCCGATGATCTCGATGTCACGCACGCCTTCGAGCCTTGCGGCTACCCCTTCGCCCGCGATGACCGTGGCGGGCGCGGTGCGCTCGATGATCGCCCGCAACCGATCGTCGGCCAAGCGGTAGTTGACCGGTGCGAACGGCTTGCCGGCGATGGCCGCTCCATACAGCGCGATCGGCGACGCAGGAGAGTTCTCGTCGACGAACACGACGCGCGTGCCGTGCGCGCCCGCGAGGTACGTGCCGGCGCGGCGCGCGTGATGGCCGAGGTCCGCGTACGTCATGCCGTCGGATCGCGATCCGATCGCGACGCGATCGGCGAGGCTGTCCGCCGCCATCTCGAGGATCATCCCGACGTGCACGGAACGGTCAGTCGGATGCAGGCAGCGGTTTCGCGCCCTTGACCGTAAGAGCGTTGTCACCGATCGACAACGACCCGTCGCCCGGTTTCGTGCAGAGCAACTCGATGGACTCGTCCTCGGTGACGTACCGCTTGCCCATGAGCGTCCCGCCGTCGAAGGGCGCCGTGATCGTCGCGGCGGCGGCCTCGGTGTTCGCGATCTCGACCATCGGATGA
>DASXPN010000099.1:0-37246 GCA_036493595.1 Acidimicrobiales bacterium
CGGCGAACCCGCGTCCGCCACGCAGGCTTCCGCGTCGGCCGCGACGTCCTCCCAAGGCCAAGGCATGGGCGGAGGATTCGGGACGGTGTCGTGGCCGATGGGCGTGTACGTGGTCACCGACGACTCGGTGCGCTGGGTGCCGGCGATCGACGTCACGCGACTCGCGGTTGCGGGCCTCGGCGTGGCGAAGCTTGCGATGAGACTCAGCACGCGACGACGCGCCGGCGGGCGGCGATCCAAGGCACGCTGAGCATCGGAGCTCCCGAGGTTTTGTGTCGACTCACCCACCGCGCGCGTGGTTTGGTCGACCCAGAACATCGGCCTCGCCGTTCTGGGTCGACGGAGCCACGTGACTCGTGGCCCAGTCGACAATGTGCGCGTTGCGGCGCGCGGGTGGGCGGCGGCGGCGCGGGCCGGGCGCGCCGGCGGGCGGGTGGGGGGCGGCGGCTCGGGCCGGGCATTGCGGCGCGCGGGCGGGGGCGGGGGCGTCGAGCGCTCGGGTGGGCTGGGAGACTGTGGTGATGGCGTCGATCAGTGGGCAGATCGAAGTGAACCTCACGGTCCGCGATCCGGTTCGCAGCGCCGACTGGTACTCCGCGCTGCTCGGGATGCAGCCGCGGTACGACCACACCGCCGACGACGGCTCCCTTCGCTACATCTGTCTCACCGAACCCAACAGTGGGTTCACGCTGTGCCTCGTCGGTCATGCGAGCAACGACGGCGACGCCTTCGACGAGACCCGGACGGGGCTCGATCACCTCGAGTTCCTCGTCACGGACGCAGCCGAACTCGACGCATGGGCGCAGCGGCTGGACGAGCTCGGAGTCGCGCACTCGGGGGTCAAGCGCCTCGACTACACCGACAACGCGATGCTCACGTTCCGAGACCCCGACAACATCCAGCTCGAGTTCTTCTGGCGCGCGCCGCCCTCGGGACACGTGATCGACTCGTCGCCGTAGCCGGGAACGATCGACTCGCCGATGGATCTGCGGAATCTTCGGTCGACGCCGCTCCCGTTACGATCCGCACGATGGTGGACAAGGCCCCTTCTCAGCTGATCGACGAGCGGATCAAGGAGCTCGGTGACTGGCGGGGCGAGATGCTCAGCCGGCTCCGTACGTTGATCAAACAGGCCGACCCCGAAGTCGTCGAGGAGTGGAAGTGGCGAGGGGTACCGACCTGGTACCACGACGGCATCATCTGCACCGGCGAGACTTACAAGAGTGTCGTGAAGATGACCTTCGCCAAAGGCGCCTCGCTCAAGGATCCTGCGGGCCTCTTCAACTCCAGCCTCGAGGGCAACACACGGCGCGCCATCGACTTCCACGAGGGCGAGAAGATCAACGAGAAGGCCCTGACGGCGCTCCTTCGCGCCGCTGTGACCCTGAACGAGTCCAAAGCCAAGCACTGATCCACAGGCTCTGAGGAGGACGCGAAGCGTGACATGCAAGAGCGCCCCCGAACCGGGGGCGCTCTTTCACATCCGACGCCGCAGAGTCGGCTGGGGCGGCTGCTTCATCGCGGCGGCTGGGGAACACCGCGTCCAGCAGGACCGCCCCAGCGGACCCTGCGGGATCTGTTTTGCCGCACTCTACACGGATGCCTACGTTTCGTGCAGGCATGACGACAGCGGCATCAATTCCATGTCATGGCCGAATGGCTCAGATAGCGCTCGCGAACCGTTCGATCGCGTCAGGCGGGGACCCAGTTGCCGTGGAAGCCGTACGGCACTCGCGCTGGCAGGTGGACGGTAGCCACGTCGTCGAGCGTCGCGGCATCGAGCACCACGAGATCGGACGCATCGCGCTCACGGTCGTACACCAACCCGACGAGCACACCCTCGTCCTCCCCCGCGTCCGGTGCGCTCGGCGCCATCACGAACTCGCCCCCGGCACCCGAACGGAACTCGCGCACCGCGGTCGAACCGGCGACCAGATCGTGCTTGAGCAATGCGTTGGACCCGAAGTCGAGATGCTTGTCTTCGCCCTCGACCACACCGCTCGCGTAGCCGTAGCGATGGCGACGGCCGACGAGCCGTTCGTCCACCCGCGGGAACTCTTGGCCGCGATCGTCGAGTCGCTCTTCGAGGACCTTGCCCGCGGTGAGATCGACCGTCCAGCGATCGAGCGTCGGCTTGCCCTCGTCCGGGCCGAGTCGGTTCTTGTCGAACATGCGCGGATGGCGCACGACGTCGAGCACGACGCGATCGCCGTCGTCGTAGGCATTGAGCGGGTGGAACACGTAGCAAGGCTCGACCTCGAACCACCGCACGTCGTCTGCGTCGCCCTCGCGCGGGAGCAGGCCGATGCGCGCCTGGTAGTCCGGATCCCACGCGTAAGGAAACGTGTTGCCTTCCATCGCCGCGTCCATCTGGAAGACGACCGGCAGGTCGTAGATGACGGCGAAGCGCTCCGTGAGCGACATGTCGTGCAGCATCGGGCTGGCGCCGACTTCGATGTCGACCGTGCGCCGCACGCGCCCATCAGGAGCGATCACCGAGTACTGCACCTTGTTGCCCCAACCGAAGTAGTACGACACTGCGTGCAGCTCGCCCGTCTCGGGATCGCGCTTCGGGTGCGCGGTGTAACCGCCGGGAAGCGTGCCGTCGAAGTCGCACACGCCGATCGTGTCGAGATCGTCCGTCAACTCGTACGGGCGCGAGCCGGCTTCGACGATCGCGAACGTTCGGCCCGCGTGCCCGATGACGTTCGTGTTGGCGGCGAAGTCGAAGCCGCCGAACACGGGTCCGCCCTTCCACTCCTCACCGAGTGCGTTCGCCACGGTCTCGTTACGGACCCAGCGGTTGCGATACCAGTCGGCGCGCCCGCCGCGCAGGCGGATGCCGTGCACCATCCCGTCGCCGGTGAACCAGTGGTAGGTGGCCGGGTCAGCCGCCATCGGGTTCGGGCCGTTGCGCAGGTAGCGACCCTCGAGCCAATCGGGGAGGTTTCCCGTGACGGGGAGATCGGTGGCCGTCACCTCCTGCGTCACCGGCGCATAGTTGCCTTCGAGATAACGGTTCATGACGACCCCCTTGGACCCATGGTCCGAATCAGAGCGTTACCGTATGACGCACGTGCCCTGCGGTCAACGAGGCAGATGTCACAGCGAACTTGCTACAGCAGAGTCGGGAGTTGCTCGGCCAGCTCTTGGACCGACCACCGATGGTCGACCTCGACGCTGTCGCCCATCCGCCAACCGAACATCCGCTTCACGGTGCCGCCCTGCACGTAGAAGGTGGCGCCCGTGAAGGGGCAGTCCTCGGTGGCGAGGTACGCGGCGAGCGGTGACACGTTGCCGGGATCCCAGATGTCGAACACGGTCTCGTCGTCGGGCGGCTTCACCATGTCACCGAGGCCCGGCGTGGCTTCGGTGAGTCGGGTACGGGCGGCGGGCGCGATGCAGTTCGAGCGGACGCCGTAACGGCTGAGCTCCTGCGAACAGATCCACGAGAACGCGCCGATGCCGGCCTTGGCCGCGCCGTAGTTCGTCTGCCCCGGATTGCCGAACAGCCCGGATGTCGATGACGTGTTGACGATGTTCGCCTTGACCTCGACCCCGGCCTTCGCCTGCTCGCGCCAGTAGGCGGCAGCCCAGCGGGTCGGCACGAAGTGACCCTTCAAGTGGACGTTGATCACCGAGTCCCATTCCTCTTCGGTCATGTTGACCAGAACCCGGTCGCGCAGGATGCCGGCGTTGTTCACGAGGACATCGAGGTGACCAAACGTCTCGACCGCGGCGTTGATCAGGCGCTGGCCGCCCTCCCAGTCCGCGACGTTGTCGGCGTTTGCGATGGCCTCACCGCCGAGCGAGGCGATCTCGTCGACGACGCTTTCCGCGGCCGTGCGATCGCTGCCCCCACCGTCGGGCGCGCCACCGAGATCGTTCACGACGACCTTGGCCCCCTCGGACGCGAACAGGAGTGCGTGCTCGCGACCGATGCCACGACCGGCCCCGGTGATGATCGCTACCCGGCCTTCGAGCGCACCCACGTTGCTCGCCCCCCATGTGTTGTCGGCGAATCCCGAAGACTAGAAGCACACACTCGCCCGAGAGCAAGAGGGAGCACGCTCCGCGCCATCACTGATGGGTGAACAGCGTGACCTTCGTTCCCTTCGGGTGCCGTTCGTTCGGCGGCGGATCCGTGAAGAGGACCGGATTGTTCGGGCTGCCCTGCACGCTCTGGACCGGGAAGCCCGCGGCGGCGAGGATCGACGTCGCGTCGGAGACGGACTTGCCGCGCACGTCCGGGATGGCGACGGGCTGCGGGCCTTGCGAGAAGACCACGTTCACATTGGAGTCCCGCGGAACCGACGTGCCCGCGGCCGGATCGGTGCGGATGATCTGCCCCGCCGGCACGGTGTCGTTGAACTCCTGTGTCGGCACCGCGACGAGTTGTACCGCGGCGAGCGCGGCCTTCGCCTGGTCGGGCGTCATCGTCGGCGTGAGCTGCGGGACGACACGCGGCCCGGGCCCGTCGGACACGGTCACGTTGACCGTCGAGCCCTTCGGCAACGAGGGCGGTGTCGCCGGATCGACGGCGAGCACCGTGCCCGCGGGCGCGGTCTCGTCGTGTTGAGGCGTCTGCGTACCGACATCGAGTGACGTCGCTTGCAGCTCGGCCTTGGCGGCGTCGATCGTCTGGCCCGTCAGGTCGGCCGGCACCTTCACGAGCGTGTTGCCGAGGGAGACCGTGATCGTCACCGTCTTGTTCTCGGCCAGCGACTTGCCGGGCACCGGATCTTGGATGATGACGAAGCCGGGCGTCGAGAAGTCCTGTCGGCCGTCGAGCTTGCGCACCTTCCAGTGGTTGGTCGTGGCCTGATCGCGCGCCTGTTGCTCGGTGAGGCCGACGAGGGTCGGCATCTTGTGCGTCGGTACATGGAACCGGACCCACGCGAATGCGGCGCCCGACGCGAGCCCGAGCATGGCGACCACGATCAGCAGCGGGACGAGCCGGCGCCGCCGTCGACGCGGCTTCGCCGGAGGATGCGGCGGTGCGCCGACGGACTCGCCGGCAACCGCCGCATCAGTGGCCACCACTGCTGCCGCTCCGATCGCCGCAGCCGGGTCGGCGCCATCTTCGACGCGGGCGGGGGGTAGCTGCGTCTGGTCGCGATCGACGACAGCGAGATCGCCGAGCCGGGCGGTGGCGCCGGCCAGCGGCAAGGGCTCGGGTCGATCGAGAACATGTCGGTCTGACACCGCCACCAACCTGGCCGCGAACTCGCCTGCATCGGGGCGTTCAGCGGGGTCGGGACGTCCCGCGCGTTCGAGCACACCGCGCAGAGGACCCATCACGGCGGGCACATCGACGGGCGTGTCGATGCGTCCCATGAGCGTGGCAATCGTCGTGTCCGCGGTGAACGGAACGCGGCCCGTCACCGACTCGATGAGCACGAGCCCGAGCGCGTACACGTCACCCTTGCCGTCGACGAGCTGGCCCCGCGCCTGCTCGGGACACGCGTAACGAGCGGTGCCGATCATGGCGCCGGTCGGCTCGGTCCAGGCCGCCTCGGCCAGGGCGCGGGCCAACCCGAAATCGCCGATGCGCAAGCGCCCGTCTTCGTCGAAGAGGAGGTTGGCCGGCTTCACGTCACGGTGCACGAACCCGCGTGTGTGCGCGTAGTCGAGGGCGCGCGCCGCGTCGACACCGACCTGCAGGGCCTGCGAGATGGACAGGCGGTGACCGGCGTCGAGCATCCCCCGGAGGCTGCCTCCCCCGAGGTACTCGGTGACGAGGTAGGGCTCGCGATCGTCGTCGCCCCAGTCGTAGACCGCGAGCACGTTCTGGTGGTTCAGCGCCGCCGCCGACTGCGCCTCGGCCCGGAATCGCCGCAGGAACGCCTCGTCGTCGGCGAGACCCTGATGGAGCACCTTGACCGCCACGCGGCGGCGCAGGCGCGTGTCGTCGGCGAGGAAGACGAGTGCGGATGCACCCGAACCGATCGGCGCGATCAGCCGGTACCGGCCGCCCAGCACCCGACCCACCTGATCGGTCATCCGTGAGACGACCATCCGTGCGAGGGTACTGCCGGTACCTGTGGCGGCTGGGGAACCGACCGTCACCGTGCGAGGATGGCGCGGTGCGCAGCCAACTCGCGGACGAGCTCGAGGAGTTCGTCCGCCTCGGCCACCTGTGGAGCGACACCGACTGCACGGCCATGGTCGAACGGCTGACCGCCGAATCCGAGGCAACCGGCGATCCGCTCCCGGCGCGACTCGGCCGTTTCCTCGACGCGGTGAACCTGCGGACACGACTCGGCGAGGTGCCGCCGTCCCTGCGGGTGGAGATCGACGCCATCGTGTACCCGCGTGTGTGGAAGCTGATCGAAGCCATCCGCGACGGCCTTCCGGACACCGAGCTGCGCACCCGCCTCGAGGTCATGAACCGCCGGTTGGCTCGCCTGTTCGTCGAGGAAACAGTCTGAAGCAACCATGACGACGAGCTCGACCCCAGCGACCCCTCGATCGCCCCTCTTGGATCCTCGGCGGATCCTCATCCGCCGGATCGTGATCTCAGTGATCGTGGTCGCGTGCATCGCCGGGTTGGCGCTCGCGGTCGCGCACACTCGCCGCGGCGACGAGGACACGACTGTCAGCGGATCGCCCAACGTCGTGCAGTTGCTCGTGCCGCCCGACGGCAGCAACGTGCTCTCGCAGGCACAGGTCGAGATCGACCTCACGTCTCTCTACGACGCGCACCTCGCGATCAACGCGGTGCCCATCCCCGACGACCAGTTGCAGAAGCATCCCGAGCTGAACCAGGTCGTGTTCACGCCGGGAGCGGGCAAGGTGTTCGAGAAGCTGCCGTCCGGACGCAACTGCGTCGAAGCCTCCATCTTCCGCGTCGACGGCTCGAACGAACAGGTGCCGCCCGTGCGCTGGTGCTTCAACGTCACCTGACCCACCGACCGGTGGTCCGGGTCAGGGAAGTTCGCCCGTCTCGAGCAGGTGAGCGAACCCGGCTTCGTCGAGGATCGGGACGCCGAGCTCCTCCGCTTTCGTGAGCTTCGCCGCGCCCGGGCCCTCGCCGACCACCACCGCGGTCGTCTTCTTCGAGACGCTGCCAGGCGCCTTGCCTCCCCGGGACTTGATCGCCTCCTCCGCGTCCTCGCGTGAGAAGCCCTCGAGCGTTCCGGTGACGACGACGGTCTTGCCGTCGAGCACTTGCGGGAAGGACGGCGCCGCGGGGCCCGTCATGTTGACGCCGGCCTTGCGGAGCTTGTCGATCACCTCACGGTTGCCCTCGTTGGCGAAGAACTCGTGCACCGACTTGGCGATGATCAGACCGACGCCTTCGACGCGCGCGATCTCGTCCTCGGACGCGGCCATCAACCGGTCGAGATGGCCGAAGGCGCGGCCCAGCACACGGCTCACCGTGCCGCCGGCGTGGCGGATGCCGAGCCCGACGAGCAGATTCGCGAGCGGACGTTGCTTCGATGCTTCGATGGCCCGTTGCATGTTGGTGATCGAGATCTCACCGAATCCTTCGAGCTCTCGCACCCGATCCCAATCGAGCGTGTAGATGTCGGCGGGATCGCGGATGAGGTCGTGCTCGAGGAACACCGACACGGTGCGTTCACCCAGACCTTCGATGTCCATCGCACCACGACTGGTGAAGTGGCAGATGCGCGCCCACCGCTGCCCCGGGCACTCGACGTTCGTGCAGAACGTGTCGCTCTCGCCGTCGAGGCGGGTGAGCGGTTCCTTGCACACGGGGCATCTCGTCGGGAACTTCCAGGCCCGCAGACCCTTGGGCCGTTCGGCCAGCACCGGCTTCACGACCTCGGGGATGACGTCGCCCGCCTTGCGCACGATCACGGTGTCGCCGGGGCGTACGTCCTTCGCCTTCACTTGGTCTTCGTTGTGCAGCGTGGCCATCTGCACGGTCGACCCGCCGACGAACACCGGCTCGAGCACCGCGAACGGCGTCGCCTTCCCGGTTCGGCCGATCGACACCATGATCTCCTTGAGCTTCGTGGTGCGCTCCTCGGGCGGGAACTTGTATGCGATCGCCCAGCGCGGCGCCTTCGATGTGAAGCCGAGCTCGGCCCGCAGGCGCAGGTCGTCGACCTTCACGACCACGCCATCGATCTCGTAGCCGAGATCGTGGCGACGCTCCTGCCACTGCTTGCAGTACTCGTACACCTCGTCGAGCGTGCCGAGCGACCGGATCTCCGGATTCACCGGGAGCCCCGCCGCCTTCATCCACTCGAGGGTCTGCACGTGCGTGCCGAACGACGGGCCACCCTCGATGGCGCCGAGCTGGTACGTCCACAGCGAGAGCTCACGTGACGCGGTGATCGAAGGATCCTTCTGGCGTACCGATCCGGCCGCAGAGTTGCGTGGGTTGGCGAAGAGTCGATCGCCGGCGTCGGCCTGGCGCTTGTTGAGACGCTCGAACGCGGCGATCGGCATGTAGATCTCGCCGCGCACCTCGAGGAGAGATGGTGGGTCGCCGCGCAGGCGCTTCGGGATGGCGTCGATCACGGCCACTGTGGCGGTGAGATCTTCGCCGACCTCGCCATTGCCACGCGTCGCCGCCTGCACGAAGCGACCGTTCTCGTACGTGATCGAGATGGCGAACCCGTCGATCTTCAACTCGCACACGTAGCTCGTCTGGTTGCTCTCCGAACCAAGTCGACGTTCGAGTCGCTTGCCCCACTCCTGCAACTCGTCGAAGCCGAACGCGTTGTCGAGCGACATCATCGGCACGCGGTGGCGCACCTCGGAGAACTGCGTCGACGCGAACCCTCCTACGTGCTGGGTCGGTGAGTCAGGGGTGACGAGCTCGGGAAACTCGGCCTCGATCGCTTTGAGCTCGCGGACGAGCGCGTCGTAGTCCGCGTCGGAAACGGTCGGCTCGTCGTCGACGAAGTAGCGCCGGTTGTGCTCTTCGATCTCCCCCCGCAGCTCCTCGGCTCGCAGCTCGACATCGGGAGGCGAAGCCATGCGGAGCAACTTATCGACACCAGTCGGCTGGCCCTGTGCCGCCACGACAGGCCAGAGTCTGCGACCGTGCTGCCGGCCGTGCGCATCGCGTGGTTCGCCCTGCCGCTGACGGCGGGCCCGGCGCTCGCGCACGGACTGCACGACACCAGCACGCCCGTTCAGGTCGTGGCCGCGGCGCTGGCATGGCTGGCATGGGGAGCCGGCGCGGTGGCGGTACTCGTCCCCCGCACCGTCAGCCTCACCGCGCTGCGGATCGGCGCTCCGACCGCACTGGCGACCGCGATCTGGGCGAGCACGCGGGGCGACATCGGCATCGCCGAACTCGTCGCCATCGCGTGGACCGCACTGCTCGCCGCCATCGTGCTCTTCCTGCCGTTGGTGACGGACACCTTCGTCAACGGATCGTCGTACGGCCCGGAGCTACGGATGGCATTGCGGACCCCGAGCGCACTGTTCCTCGGCCCGGTCGAGCTGGCGTGGGCGGTCATCGTCGCGGGAGTCACCGCGGGCCCGTTGTTGTTCGCGGCGAAAGCGTGGGTCGCCGGGGGCATCGCCGTCGTGATCGGCGCGGTTGTCGTGCGTCCCGCGTTGCGCTCGGTCCACCAGCTGTCGCGACGCTGGCTCGTCTTCGTGCGCGCCGGCTTCGTGCTGCACGACCCGCTGACGCTCGTCGACCCGGTGCTGTTCCAGAAGACGGAGATCCAAGCGCTCGGTCCCGCCCTCGCCGACGCCGAGGGCTCCGCCACCGATCTCACCGGCCGCGCCCTCGGACTGGTGATGGAGCTGCGGCTGCGCAACAACGTCAACTTCGGACTGATCGAGCGCCGCAACCGCAGCCGCAACGTCGACACCCGCCGTCTGCTCTTCTCGCCGGCCCGACCGGGGGCGATGCTCAGCGAGGCGCGCGAGCGCGGTCTGGCATGACCGCGATGCCTCCGCCCAACACCTCGTCGCCGGCGTAGAGCACGACGGCCTGACCGGGCGCGACGCGGCGATGCGGCTCGTCCCAGACGAGCGTCGAAGTGTCGCGGTCGAACACCGCGGGCAGCGCGGCGCCGTGCGCGCTGCACTGCACGAGCACCGTCCCGTCGATCGACTCGTTCGCCCACACGAGATCGCGCAGCACTGTCGTGGCGTCGAGCAGATCGCGCTCGTCGCCCACCGTGATCGTGGCGCGCGCCACGTCGACACCGGTCACATAGCGCGGCGCGACATCGCCGCCGCGCAGACCGATGCCCTTGCGCTGACCGACCGTCACCAACTCGACCGCGTCGACCCGTGCCACCTCGTGACCGTCACGATCGACGACGACACCGGGAGTGAACGCCAGGCGATCGCCGAGGAAGCGGCGGCGGCCGCGGGTCGAGGTGATGAAGCACACGTCCTGGCTGTCGGGCTTCGCGGCCGTCGGAAGGCAGAGATCGCGGGCGACGGCGCGGACGTCGGCCTTCGTCATCTCGCCGACCGGCAGCATCGTGGCGCGGAGTTGTTGCTGCCCGAGCATGTACAGGACGTAACTCTGGTCCTTGTGCTGGTCGATGCCGCGGCGGACGCGTAGGGAGCCGTCGCCCCCCTTCGTGATCCGCGCGTGATGGCCCGTGGCGATCGCGTCGAAACCCAGAGCACGCGCCCGCTGCAGGAGCTTGTCGAACTTCAGGTGCCGGTTGCACTCGACGCAAGGGTTGGGTGTGTCGCCCCGAGCGTGCGCGTCCACGTACGGGCCGACGACTTGCTCGGTGAAGCGATCACCGAAGTTGAAGACATGGTGCTCGATACCGAGGGCGCGAGCGACGCGACGGGCATCGTCGACGTCGCTCACCGAGCAACAGCCGGTGTCCGACTCGCCGCCCCACAACTTCATCGTCACGCCGACCACGTGATGTCCCGCGTCGCGCAACCGCGCGGCCGCGACCGACGAGTCGACTCCTCCGGACATGGCGACGAGAACGTTCACAAGTCGACGTTCACGAGCCGAGCAGGCGCAATCGATCCACCGCCGCGGGCAGCACGTCGAGCACACGATCGACGTCGTCGTCGGTCGTGGTCACGCCCAGCGAGAGGCGCAACGAGCCACCCGCGAGCGAACGGGGCACGCCGATGGCGGCGAGCACGTGCGATGGGTCCTGCGCGCCGCTCGCGCACGACGACGCCGCGGACGCCATGATCCCCTCCTTCTCGAGCAGGTAGAGCAGCGCCTCGCTCTCGATGCCGTCGAAGCACACGTGACAGTTGCCGGCGATCTTGCGGGCGCGATCGCCGCTCTCGTACGTACCGTCGATCGAGCTGATCAGACCATCCGCCAGCCGATCGCGCCGCGGCGCAACGCGGTCGACGGTGAGCTTGCGCTCGTCCACGGTCAGCTGCGCGGCGACGCCCATCGCGACGATGCCGGCCACGTTCTGCGTGCCACTGCGCCGCTCGCGCTCCTGTCCTCCGCCGACCTGACGGGCCGGAAGGTCGACCCCGTCGCGCACGACCAGCGCGCCGACACCCTTCGGGCCCCCGAACTTGTGCGCGCTGACCGAGATGAGATCGGCGGGAGCCGCCAATGTGACGACGTCGATCCAGGGGAACGCCTGCACCGCGTCAGTGTGGAGGACGGCACGAGGAGCATGCGCGCGCACGATCTCCGCGACGTCGGCCAGGGGCTGGATGGTGCCGATCTCGTTGTTGGCGAGCATCACGGAGACGAGCGCGACCGACTCGTCGAGCGCGGCAGTCAGCGCGTCGAGGTCGACGACGCCGTCGTGATCGACGGGAACGACGCGACCGTCGTGCAGGTGCGCAGGATCGAGCACGGCGTGGTGTTCGACGGCCGAGCACACAACGGCGCCGCGGGTGGCCAACCCGAAGACGGCGGCGTTGTCGGATTCGGTGCCGCCACTGGTGAAGACGACCTCGCCGGGAAAGCAGCCGAGGGCGTCGGCCAGGATGGCGCGCGCGTCGTCGATCGCGTCGCGGGCGGCGCGCGCCATCGCGTGCGCGCCCGACGGGTTGCCGTAGGACTCGGTGAGGTACGGGAGCATCGCCTCGACAGCCTCTGGACGCACGGGCGTGCTCGCCGCGTGATCCATGTAGACGACGGCCGGGGAGCTCACGCCCGGAAGGCTACGGGCGCCAGGTCTGCTGGGCACCCCCGGGCGGCGGCCCGGGCAGCGGCGGACCCTCCGGTGGTGGGCCCGGCGGCGGCCCCGACGACGGGCCCCATTGGTGCGGGCCCGGGCCCGCAGGCGGACCCCATCGCGGCGTGCCCCATTGAGGGACCCATGGCGGCAGCGGGACCGGCGGCCCGCCGAGGCGCAACTGGTACGCGGCCGCCACCGACACGAGGAACGCCTCGACTGTGACGCCCGGTGGCGGGTTGTGCTGCATCGAAAGGGCCACCGCGTTCGCCAACCGGGTGCCGATGTGTGCGCGCGCCGCGGGCGAGAGCTGGCGTACCCGCAGCAGGAAGGACCGGATCACGCCGTACTGCTCGGGCGTGATGCCGCCGACGTCGAGACTGCGGGCGTAGCCCTCGTAGCCCGGCAACGGCGGGAACGACACCGGGATCGGGAAGGCCGCGCCCGTGCGTTCGCGCAACACGATGGTGCCGGCGAACACGTCGCCGAGACGCTGGCTGCGCGGTGTCAACAGCACGGAACACGTCGCCACGACACCGAGCGGCGGGATGAAGAAGTCCACGATCGCAACCATCGATCGGATGGCGGTGTGGCGAAACGTGACCGGCGCGCCTTCGATGGTGACGACGCGCAAACCCATCACGCGCTTGCCGACCGTTCGTCCTTGCCAGCGCGCCTCGAGCACGGCCGGATAGCCGAAGATCAGCAGGAAGAGTCCGACGATGAGGATCACGACGACGGAAGTGGTACCGCCGGCGAGGCTCACGAGGCTGGCGAACAAGGCAAGGCCGTACAGGAGCCCGATGCGCACGGCGAGATCGATGGCCTGACCGAGCGCACGTGACCCGACGCTCCCCGTCTCGAACTCGAGCACCACGGCTTCGGGCGTGACGACGCCGCGCACCTCGGGTCGAACCATCCGGACGGCCACGTCACGTACCGTACAGAGGCCAGTGGACATCGACCGCTTCATCGTCCAGAACGCAGGCGCGTGGCGCCGGCTCGAGGATCTGACCGTGCGCGCGCGGCGATCGAGGAGCGGCCGCGGGCTCGCGCCGATGGAGATCGACGAGTTCGTCGCGCTCTACCAGCGGACGGCCGCGCAGCTCTCGCACGCGCGCGGGTACTACGACGACCCTGGTCTCACCGCGCGGTTGACGACCTTGGTGGCGGCCGCGAATGCCGCGCTGTACGGGAACCGTCCTGCATCGATGCGCAGCCTCGGTCGATTCTTCACCGAGACGTTTCCGGCCGCGGTCTGGGTCAGCCGCAAGTTCGTGCTCGCCGCCGCGGTGTTGATGTTCGTGCCCGCGATCCTGTTCGGCGCGTGGACGGCGACGTCGTCACGCGCGCTCGACGTCGCCATACCGAAAGAGGAGCAACAGGCGCTGTTGCAGTCGGAGTTCGAGGACTATTACTCGTCGAAGCCCGCCGCCGAGTTCTCGACGCAGGTGCTGGTCAACAACATCCAGGTGTCGTTCCTCGCGTTCGCGGGCGGGGTGCTGCTGTGCCTCGGCACCGCGGTGATCCTCGTGCAGAACGGCGTGAACATCGGCATCGCCGGCGGCTTGTTCTTCCACGCACACCAAGCGGGGAAGTTCTTCGGCCTCATCCTCCCCCACGGCCTGCTCGAACTGACGAGCGTCACCATCGCGGGCGCCGCCGGTCTTCGCATCGGGTGGGCGATCGTTGCGCCCGGCGACCGGCCGCGCTTCGACGCGCTGGCGGACGAAGGACGGCGGTCGGTCGTCATCGTGCTCGGGCTCATGTTGTGCTTCGTCGTCGCCGGGCTCATCGAGGGCTTCGTCACGCCGAGCGGGCTCCCGACGTTCGCCCGCGTCGGTGTCGGTGTGGTGGTCGAGCTCGGCTTCATCACATGGATCGTCACTCGGGGCCGGCCCGCCGTCGAGCGCGGCCTGACCGGCACGTTCGGCGAGACGGTGATCGAACCGCCGGAGACGGCACCGCACTCGGGTGCGCAGCCGCTCGCCGGCACGCTCGCTACAGCTGCCCAGTCGCCTTCAGCCTGAGGTACGTGTCGGCCAGCTCGGGCGCGAGCTTGCCCGGCTCGGCGTCGATCACCGTGACCCCGAAACCCCGAAGCCGCGCCGTCAACCGCTTGCGTTCGTCGATGGCCGTGATCGCGGCAGCGCGCCGGTAGGCGGCGTCGACATCGTCGGCGCGTGACGTGGCCCATCGATCGACCTCCGGATCGCGGACCGCGCCGACGACGATGACGTGGTTGCGGGCGATGAGCGGCAGCGCGGGAACGAGATACTCCTCCGCCGCCTGCTCGTTCAGCTCGGTGAGCAGAACCAGCAGTGCCCGCCGCCGGAACCGCACGATGGTCTCCGCGAACGCGCCGCGGTAGTCGGTCTCGACCAGCTCGGGCTCGAGATCGAACAGTGCATCCGTCACTCGCCCGACTTGTGAGCGCGCCTTCGACGGCGCGATCACCGTTCGGACGGCAGCATCGAACACGACGAGCCCGTAGCGATCGCCGAGCCGTGTCGCGACGGTCGCGAGCATCAGTGCGGCGTCCATCGCGTGCTCGACGCGCGGCACGTCCTCGACGCGGCCCGCCATCACGCGCCCGTTGTCGAGCAGGACGACGACGCTCTGGTTGCGCTCGGCCCGGTAGGTGCGGACGATGGGCTTGCCCGCTCGCGCGGTCGCCGACCAGTCGACCCTGCGCACCTCGTCGTCGGACGTGTACTCACGCAGCGACTCGAACTCGGTGCCGCCACCGCGGCCTTGCGCGGAACGCAGACCGACCTCGAGCACGCGTGCGCGCTTGATGCGCAGCTCCGCCTCGTCACGCGAGCGGAACGGTGGATGCACTTGCAGCGTCGCAGGCAACTGGCGCCGGCGCTGCCGCGACATCAGGCCTAGGGGGCCGTCGACCCGGACCGCGATCTCACTCGGCACGAACCGACCCCGTCGGGTCGGCCTGATCGGAGCGCGCACGGTGGTGGAACCGTCGGCCGGTACGCGCACGACGGCGCGTCGGACCGACGCGTGCAGTGACGGCGCCAACTCGTCGGCGAAGCCGATGCGCAAGCGACGGTTGGTCGGGTTGCCGATGCGCCACGCGATCTCGCCTGGCTGCTCGATCGTCAAGACGGCCGGCATGGTGCGCTCGACGGTGATGCGGCCGGGCGCGGGTGCGAGCCACCAGTCGATCGCGGCCACCACGAGCAGCGCGCCGTCGAGGACGAGCAGGCCCTGCGCGATGGCGGTGTCGGGTAGGAGCAACCGCACGCCCACGAGCACCAGCGCGACGAGCGCGAGTCGCTTCGTGGGAACCGGCACGTCAGCGGGGCGCGGGGACCGACGCCATGATGCCGTCGAGGACGCCGTCGGCGGTCGTGCCCTCGAGCTCGGCCTCGGGGCGGAGCTGCATGCGATGGCGCAGCGTCGGCTTGGCCACGGCCTTGACCTCGTCGGGGGTCACGAACGGGCGCCCGGACAACCACGCCCACGCTTTCGACGCGTGCAGCAGGGCGGTCGCACCTCGCGGTGACACGCCGAGCGTCAGCGACGGCGTATCGCGGGTCGCGCGACACAACTGCACGATGTACGCGACCACCGGAGGCTCGACCCGGATGAGGTCCACCTCGGCGCGTGCGGCGTCGAGATCCTGTGCGCTCGCAACCGCGGTGACCCCGGCCGCGGCCAGGTCGTGCGGGTCGAGGCCGGCGTCGTGGCGAGCGACGACTTCCTGCTCTTGCTCGAACGTCGGGTAATCGACCCGCAGCTTGAACAGGAAGCGGTCGAGCTGTGCCTCGGGCAGCGGGTACGTCCCTTCGTACTCGACCGGGTTCTGAGTGGCGACGACGGTGAAGGGCTCGGGCAGCGCACGGGCCACGCCTTCCACGGACACCTGCCGCTCCTCCATCGCCTCGAGCAACGCCGCCTGGGTCTTGGGTGGCGTCCGGTTGATCTCGTCGGCGAGGAGCAGGTTGGTGAAGACGGGACCGGGACGGAACGTGAACGACCCCGCCTGCACATCGAGGATCGTCTGGCCGATGACGTCCGACGGCATGAGGTCGGGCGTGAACTGCACGCGCCTGAACTCGAGATCGAGCGACGCTGCGATGGCCTTCACCACCAGCGTCTTGGCCACCCCGGGCACGCCTTCGAGCAGGACGTGGCCACGCACGAGCAGCGCGGCCACGAGCCCTGACAACGTGCCCTCTTGCCCGACGACGACCTTCGCCACCTCGTCGCGCAGGGCCAGGATCGGGCCGCGGGCACCGAAGGTGGGCGCGGGGTCAACGGCCATGGACGATCTCCTTGCGGATGGTGTCGAGCTCGTTGGTGAGCGCAACCAGTGTGGTTTCGTCGAGCACAGGCGAGTCGCTCAGCGCGTACGCGACTCGCACGCGGTCGAGCCCGGTGCGTTCGGCGACGACATCGGACAACATCGTGCCGGATACGCGCGGCGCGAGCCCGTATCGCTCGCGCGCGATACGACGAACGTCGTGGCGGATGGCAGCTCCGGCACGATCGGTGGCACGGGCTCGATGTTCGAGCGCGCCGACTGCCTCGACGAGTTGCGAGCCGGCGATGGCGACCGGCTGACGCTCGACGACAGGACGGCCCAGCCGCCGCGCCCGCCACAGCGCGTAGATGAGGAACGCGATGCCGAGCTGGATCGTCGCCTGGATCACGCGATCCGAGATGAGGTCGATCAGCGTCGTGCGTCCCGATCCCGTCGCGCCGGCATCGAGGATGGCGACCGTCTGGCTACCACCGGGTTGCAGCAGTCGCATCGCGAGGACGCTGTCGTCCGCCGATTGGAGGTAGCCGTTGGCGAAGAGGTTGGGCGAGCCGACGGAGATGATCTTCCCTTCGCCGAGCCGTTGCTCGACGACGTACGCAGTGTCGCCGTCACCGAAACACGAGGGGTGGTCGCCGGCGCGGAACCGCTCGCCCCCCGTGAACTCGAGATCGTTGTTGAGTCCCCCGATCTCGATGCGGCTCACGTCGTCGACGCCGTCGAGATCGCACTGGCCGCGCACGAGCGCAAACCCGCCGACCTCGCCGGACGTGGGGGAGGCCAATGGTGAGCTCGGGTCGGCGAGCACGAGCGTGCCGCCGCCGCGCACCCACGTCCGCAGGTCGGCCTCTGCTTGGTCGTCGAGCGAGTCACGGGCGAGGAATGCCACCCGGGTGCCGGAGTCGGGGACGCTGAGGTTCGTGTGCACGTCGGCACCGAAGCTCTGCATCAGCAGGACGAGACCCTTGAGCCCGTCCGACGACGTGGACGCTGGCGAGAAGGGCGCGCCCTGGGTCGAGGACTGGCCCGCGATGAGTCCGACCAGCACCAGCGCAACGCCGACGGCGATGCCGACGATGAGCCCGCGGCGGGACCGGTTCCTCGAGGCGCCGGGCGCGGTGCCGGGCGCGGCGGGCGCGGTACCGGCGGGGGCGGGAGGCGCGGCGGTCGCGGTCACGGGACACCGACCAGCTGGCGCGTCTTTTGACGGACCTCGTCGGCGAGTTGGCGGAAGCGTGCGTACTCCTCGCCGGTGGTCGATCGACCGCCGTACCAGACCGCTTCGAACTCGTCGGTGAGCGTGGCGAACGGGCCGGCCGCCACCGGCCGGGCCGCCGTGAGGTCGGCGAGATACTCGCCGGTCGTTCGGCCGGCGACGTCGACGAGCACGCCTTCGTCGACCAGCGTGCGGACGAGCTCTCGGTATCGGGCGCGCATGGCCTCACGCCATCGCTGCTCGACTTCGAAGCGCTCCGCATCCGAGCGCCAGTCGGATGCCGACCGGCGCGCCTCCTCCTCGACGGTCAGCTCGGGCTCCGCGTCGGGCTGCTTCGGGCGGCGGCGAAACGTTCGGATCAGTACGACGACGAGGACGATCGCGCCGGCGATGAACGCGAGCCCGATGACGTTGCCGATGAAGCCCGGTCCGCCGCCGACGCCGAAGGAGAAGCGATTGAGCTGGTCGCCGATCCAGTCGAGGACTCGCTGCAACAAGCTCTCGTGACGGGCGAACTCGGGCCGGCTGAGGATCTCGTGGGCCTTGTCGCGGATATCGCCCGCGGGCGGCTCGCCGGCGACGGCTGCCGCCACGGCCGCGGCGCTAACGATCACCGGCGAAGTGGGTGGCGATGCCGAGCTCGAGGTCGAGCCCTTCCGAACGCACTCGTAGGTCGAAGTACATGAGCGTCGCCGCGGCCGCCACGAACGGCACCGTGATCAGCGAACTGCCCGCCGAGCACACCGCTTCGACGATCCAACCCCACTGGAAGAACGAGAACAGCGTGCCGATACCTGTGAGCGCGATCGTCAGCAACCCGTCGACCACCGCGACCAGGATCGCGATGCCGAGCACCGAGCTGTAGCGGGTGCGCACCAGTTGCATCGAACGGCGGAGCCCCCGCCACGGCCCGAGGTGCTCGACCACGATCACCGGCGCGACCACGACGAACAACGGCATGAGAAACGCGGCACCGAGGATGATGCCGGCGAGGCCGATGCCCTCGACGGCGTGAACCAACAACCACGCGACGACGAGAGCGGGCAGGCGACTGAACGACGCGTTGAGCGCGTCGCCTGCGGTCGCGTTGCGGTCGGCGTACCAGGAGCTCATGAGGTGGGCGATCGCGCCGGCGACGACCGACAGCACGATCCCCGAGAGCACGAACAGCACGAGCGTCGTCCACGTGATGTCGGCAGCGGGCGAGGTCGTCGACGTGGCGGCGGACAGCGCGCCCGACAGGCCACTCTCGCTCAGGTGGTCGCGCTGCAACCAGGACGCCACCAGCTCGAGCGGTACGACCACGCAGGCGGCGACGGTGAGCACGGTTCGGGGCGCCGACTTGATCACGCCGATGGCGCCGTCGAGCACGTCGGACGCGGTCAACGGCCGCAGCGGCACAGGTTCAGGGGGGACCGACTCCGTGCTCGCGACCGACGGATACGAGCGAGGTGGCGAGCTGACGAGTCCGCCGATACTGCCCTGCTCGTCGATCACCTGGCCGCCCGGCGCCGTCCACGGACCGGTCTGGTGCGGGGACGGTGACACGGGGAGAGGGTACGTGGTGACTCGTGGTAGATCGGGCCCATGGATGGATACGGGCCCGCGAGCTACGGCGACGGCATGGCCGGCGTGTACGACGAGTGGTACGCCGCACGCGGCGACATCGACGGCGCCGTCGAGCTCCTCACCGCGCTGGCCCTCGGCTCTGCACTCGCGAGCGAAGCGGGCGGCGGTGATGGGCCGGGGCGCGCGCTCGAGCTCGGCATCGGCAGCGGGCGGCTGGCGTTGCCCCTCGCCGCCAACGGTGTCGAGGTGTGGGGCATCGACGCGTCAGCGGCCATGGTGGCGCTGCTGCGCGACAAGCGCGGCGCCGAGCGCATCACCACGGTGATCGGCGACATGGCCGATCTCGACCTCTCGGCGGTACCGGGCGGCGCCGCGCAACGCTTCGCGGTCGTGTTCGCGGCCGACAACACGTTCTTCAACCTCACGTCGGCCGATGCGCAGCGCCGTTGTCTCGCTCGGGTGCGAACGTTGCTCGCACCCGGTGGCCGTGTCGTGCTCGAGGCGTTCGTGCCCGCGACCGACGCGCCTGCATCGTCGGTCGACGCCCGCACGGTCGAGGTCGATCACGTGGTGATCACCGTCACACGCCACGACCGTGCCGCGCAGATCGTCGCCGGGCAGCACGTGGAACTGCGGGAGGAGGGCGTGCGCCTGCACCCGTGGATGATCCGTTACGCGACGCCCGAGCAGATCGATGCCATGGCGACGGACGCCGGCCTCGTGCTCGTCGACCGGTGGAGCGGGTGGCGGCGTACGCCTTTCTCGGCCGACGACAACGTTCACGTGTCGGTGTACTCGGTGGAACCTGACGCGAGCTGAGCGGCGGTAGCTTGCAGGTCGTGCACCGGGTAACACGGCGTTGAGCCAACTCCGGCTCAACCCACTGACCGGACGCTGGGTCACGATCGCGGCCGATCGATCGATTCGGCCTAGTGACTTCGCGCCCCGGCAGCTCGCCATCGAGGCCGACCCGTCGCGCGCGTGCCCGTTCTGCCCCGGCAACGAGGAATCGACGCCGCCGGCGCTCGAGACCTACGGGCCCGACGGGCACTGGCAGGTGCGGGTCGTGCCCAACCTCTTCCCTGCGTTCTCGGGCGACGCGCCCATGTCGGTGTCGCACCTGGGGCCGGTGTTCACCCAGGCGACCGCGAGTGGCATCCACGAAGTGCTCGTGCTGTGCCCGGAACACGACCAGGGCTGGGCCGACCTCGACGACCCCGGGGCCGGGCTCGTGATGGCGGCACTGCGCGATCGCCTCGAAGACCACGCCCGGCATCAGAACGTGCGGGCCACGCTCGCCATCGTCAACCACGGCCGCGAGGCAGGGGCGTCGCTCGCCCATCCTCACGGTCAGTTGATCGGGGTGCCGTTCGTGCCGAGCGATCTCGCCGAAGAACGTTCGGGGTTCGTGCGCTTCGAGGGCTCGTGCCTGTTGTGCACGATCGTGGATGCCGAGGGGTCGGCCGGCCACCGGGTGCTGTACGAGGACGATCGAGTGCTCGCCGTGTGCCCCTACTGGAGCGGCATGCCCTTCGAGATGCTCGTCGTGCCGAAGGAGCACGAGTCGCGGATGCAACATGCCGGTCCGCGCGACGTGGCCGCCATCGGGCGCACGATCCGGCTCGTGCTCGACCGTCTCCGTCACATCATGGGTGACGTCGCGTACAACCTCGTCTTCCACACCGGGCCCCACCATCAACACGACGACCAGTTCCACTGGCACGTGCACGTCGTGCCGAGGCTGGCGACGACGACCGGCTTCGAGCAGGGCACGGGCGTGTTGATCAACATCGTTGCGCCCGAGGTGGCCGCGCAGCACCTGAACTCCGTCGGCTGACCCGTCTCGTCACGCGGCCAGCAGCAGCGGCGGCTCGGCTTCTTCCGGCACGCATGGGCAGGGCGGCTCGAGTGCCGCACACGACAGTTGCCACTCGTGCAGCTCGTGCGAGAGGCGGCAAGTCGAGTCGAGACATTCGGTCGATCCGTCGGCATGCTCGACCGACACGTCGTGGCAGTGGTCCAGATCCTCGGTGCAGAGGGTGCATCCGTTCATGGCCACATCATGCAGAGGGGGTGAGACAGTCACCCAGGGACGGGATCCCGCGGTCCGCACTCGGTCAGACGTCAGGGGCTGAGGCCGGCGGCCACGACCAGCGACGCGATGAACGACAGGACCCCGACGGCGCCGCACAGCACGACGGGCACGGACGGATGCGTCTTCATCCGGGGCGTCAGCTCGTAGAGGATCAGGCCGCAGAAGTAGCCGCCGATCAGCCCGCCGATGTGGCCGCCGATCGAGATGCCGCTCACTCCGAACGTGAAGAGCAAGTTCAGCACGAGGATGGCGCCGAGCCCGCTCTGCCAGATGTTGATGCCACGCGAGCGCTGATAGGCGACGGCGAAGCCGAGCAGCCCGAAGATGGCGCCCGAGGCGCCGACCGTGATCTCGTGCGGGCTGAGGATGATCACGCCCAGTGATCCGGCGAGCAACGACGACATGTAGACGACGGCGAACTTCACGCGGCCCACGAGCGGCTCGATCTGTGACCCGAGGAACCACAACGCCACCATGTTGAGGCCGATGTGCCAGAGGCCGACGTGGAGGAACCCGGCGGTGACCAGCCGGTACCACTCGCCATGGGCGACGCCGATGAGCTCGAAACTGGTGCGGCTGTGCACGAGGAGGCCCGAGCCGATCATCCCGTAGTCGTTGGCGAACGGGCTGGCGTCGGTCAGCAGTCCGGTTCCGGCCTGCGCCACCCCCGCGAGGTAGACGCCGACGTTGATGGCGATCAGCGCGATGGTGACGATCGGCCGCTGCGGCGCGAAGGCTCGGGCCCCCGAGTACACGCGCTGTTGTCCCCCACGGGCGCACTCAGGGCAGTGGAATCCCACCGACGCCTGGGTCATGCAGGACGGACAGATGGGACGGTCGCAGCGCTGGCAGACGACGCCGGCGCGGCGGTCAGGGTGGCGGTAGCAGGTTTGGATCTGACTGACCATGGCGGCCGATCACGCTACCGGCCTCCGCGGCCACTCCGAGAGCAGTGGCCAGCGGCGACAACGCATCTGACTGCGAGCCACCCGACTCGACCGCGGCGAGCACCAGCTCCTGGGCTCGATCGACGTCGACCCGCAGGTCGAGCTGCCGTGTCAGCCCCACGATCTTCAGCGCGGCATCGACTCGTTGCGGTTCGGGGTCGTCGACGGCGCGCTCGACCGCCGCCAGCATCGTGCGGCCCATCATCGCGGCGGCGTTCGGGGTGGCCAGATGGAAGCCTCGGTGTCGGGCTTCACGGGCGATTGCCTGCGCAGCCTCGAACGACTCGGTCTCCGGGCCGTCGACCGCCCGCGCGATCTCGGCCTCGAGCCGGCGACCGAGCGCGAACTCGGCCGGAGCCCGCAACTCCGGTGGCAGGGCGTAGCCGGCTGTCGTCAGCGCGTCGAGCAACTGGCGATGGTCGTTGTACAGATGCTCGTACGTGGCGCCGAACCGATCGGCCAGTTGCACGGCGGCACCGTGGACGATCTGCTCGGCCGCGTCCGGCAATGCCGACTCGAGTCCGAACTCACGCGGGCCGAACCCCTCGGCGATGAGGCGCAACAACGAGGTTGTCCTCGCGTCCGCGCCGGTCACCGCACCGAGCCTCGCGAACAGCGCGCCGTCGCGTTGCGCATCGGCCGGTCGAGTGGCGCCGAACACTTCGAGGCCGCCGAGGCGGACGGCTGCGTACACGTGGGTCGTGCGCCGCCGCGTGCGCCGATGTACGAGGGTGACCTGCCCGGCAACGACCGGCGGCCCGTCGCCGGTTGCACTCGTCAGTGTCTCCTCGATGTCGAACGCGGCGAGGGCGGGCGGCGGTTCACGCCCTTCGAGCAGCGACACGAGGGCGAGATGAGCGGCCACCCGTCCACCGTCGACGCGACTCGGCTCGACGTGAGCTCGCCATATCGCCCGTCCGTCGCCCTCGGACTCGACGTTGCTGCGCGCCCGCGACAGCACGTCGAGGAAGTGATCGACGTCGGGTGCCTCGCCGACCTCGTCGAGCAAGTCGATGGCGCGGGCGGCGTAGCGGAGGATCTGCAGCGTCTCGATGCCGGCGAGGTCGTTGAAGAACCAACCGCACGACGTGTACATCAGCAGCGCATGCCGCTGCGCCTCGAGCAACGTGAGCGCGAGCACGTGATCCGCGTCCGGCCACGAGTGCTCCGTGAGGAAGTCGTCGATGGTGCGTCGGCCCAGCAGCACGTCGATGTACGCGTCGCGGGCGGACCACGGGTCGTGCAGCGCTTCGCGACCACGCCGCTCGAAGACGTCGGCGGCGTGATCGCGCACGAGGTCGAGCGCCTCCCGCAGAGGGGCTCGCCATGCCTGGTTCCATCCGGGCGAACCGCCGGTGTGGCAACCGCAGTCGTCCAGCCAACGGCGGACACCGTGCGCGCACGACCACGCGCTCTCGCGCACGCGCACCTCGTGCACCGCCGGTACCTCGTCGACGAGTTGCGCGGCGTTGATGACGCGCACGCCCTCCGCACCGGCCTCGTGGCTGAATGCGTAGGCGAGCGCACGGTCGGCGAAATGATGGTGATGACCGAAGGTTTCGCCGTCGGTGGCGACGCACACCGACGAACCGTCGCTTGCGGCCGCGACCGAGACGACCCGGCGGATCAGCTCCTGGCTCGACAGACCGCTCAACCCGAACGCGAGATCGTGGGAGATCCCGCCGTCGTAGAAGACCAGCGCGATCGAGCGTCCGCTGAGATCGGGATGCATCCAGCGGTGCGGCTCGCCGTCCGCGATCGGGCCATCGGCCTGCGTCGGAGCGAGGATCGTGAACTCCACGCCTTCGTCGATGAGCGCACACAGCACACTGTCGTTGACCGCGGTCTCCGGCAACCACATACCGCGGGCCGGACGCCCGAAGCGATGGGCGAAATCCGCCAGTCCCCAGCGGACCTGCGTCCGGACATCACGCTCGTTGGCCAGCGGCAGGATCATGTGGTTGTACGCCTGCGCCATCGCGCCGCCGCCCAATCGGTCCGCCTCGATGATGCGCTCGTACACCTCGGGCCGGTGCGCTTCGAGCCACGACAGCAGCGTCGGACCGACGTTGTAGGACAGGTGCTCGTAGTTGTCGACGATGGCGGTGACGCGGCCGCGCTCGTCGAGGACACGCGCCCAACCGTTGGGCCGGTAGCACTCCGCCGTGATGCGCTCGTTCCAATCGTGGAACGGCGCCGCCGACGGCTCCGCGGCGACCTCTTCGGTCCACGGGTTCTCGCGCGGCGGTTGGTAGAAGTGCCCGTGGACCACGAGCCGCACGTCACCCATCCGATGCACCCATCCCGAGCGAGGCTACGGCAGCCTCTCCCCCCTCGAACCAGACTCGAACTCCGGGTCCAACATTCCGGTCAGGCGGGGGCGAGGTAGACGATGCCGAGGGGCGGGATGGTCATCGCCAAGGACTGCGGATGACCGTGCCACGCGACGTCGTCGGTCCAGAGGTCGCCGTTGCCGATGCCGCTGCCGCCGAACTCACTGGCGTCGGTGTTGCACAACTCCACCCATCGACCGGCGACAGGGAGTCCGAGCCGGTAGCCGTGCCGCGGCACCGGGGTGAGATTGGCCACACACGCGACGGGACGTCCGCTGCCCTGTGGGTCGAAGCGCAGGAACGAGTACACGCTCTGGTCGGAATCGTTGGCATCGATCCAGTGGAACCCGTCGGGGGTGAAGTCGGCGGCCCACAACGCGGGCTCGGCCGCTTCGACGCCGTTCAGCGCCCGCAGCAGCCGCTGCACACCCAGGTTGAGGCCATCGTCGAGCAGGTGCCAGTCGAGGCTTCGCTCCTCCGACCACTCGCGGTCCTGCGCGATCTCCGCGCCCATGAACACCAGTTGCTTACCGGGATGGGCCCACATCCATGCGTACATCGATCGCAGGTTGGCGAACTGCTGCCAGCGATCGCCGGGCATCTTGCGCAGCAGCGAGCCCTTGCCGTGCACGACCTCGTCGTGGCTCAACGGCAACACGAAGTTCTCGGTGAACGCGTACATCATCCCGAACGTCAGGTCGTGATGGTGGTAGCGGCGGTGGATGGGATCGTGGGCGAAATACGCCAACGTGTCGTGCATCCAACCCATGTTCCACTTGTGGCCGAAGCCGAGGCCGCCGAGGTGCACCGGCCGCGACACCGCGGGGAACGCGGTCGACTCCTCGGCGATGGTGTCGACGCCCGGGTTGCGCCCGAACAGGACCGTGTTGACCTCTTGTAGGAAGTGAATCGCCTCGAGGTTCTCGCGACCACCGAACTCGTTCGGCACCCACTGCCCTTCCTTGCGCGAGTAGTCGAGGTAGAGCATCGAGGCGACCGCGTCGACCCGCAGACCGTCGATGTGGAACTCGTCGAGCCAGTAGAGCGCGCTCGCCAGCAAGAAGTTGCGAACCTCGTGACGTCCGAAGTTGAAGACGAGCGTTCCCCAGTCGGGATGCTCGCCTTGGCGCGGGTCCGCGTGTTCGTACAGCGCGGTGCCGTCGAAGCGGGCCAGCGCCCAGTCGTCCTTCGGGAAGTGCGCAGGCACCCAGTCGACGATCACGCCGATGCCCTTCGCATGCAGCGCGTCGACGAGCACCCGGAAGTCGTCGGGCGAACCGAACCGCGAGGTCGGCGCGTAGTACGACGTGACCTGGTAACCCCAGGATCCGCCGAAGGGATGCTCGGCCACCGGCATCATCTCGACGTGGGTGAATCCGAGGTCGGCGACGTAGTCGGGTAGCTGTTCGGCGAGCTCGAGATACGTGAGCGAGCGGTCGCCCTCCTCCGGAACCCGCCGCCACGAACCGAGATGCACCTCGTAGGTCGACATCCGCTGGTTCACGACATCGGTCTTCGCTCGGCGCGTCATCCACGCGTCGTCGCGCCACGTGTACGAGTCGTCCGCGACGACGATCGACGAGGTGGCCGGCGGCACCTCGGTGGCACGCGCCATCGGGTCGGCCTTCAGCCGTAGCCGTCCGTCCGCGCCGGCAACCTCGAACTTGTACTTGCATCCGGGCGCGACGTCGGGCACGAAGAGCTCCCACACGCCCGACGAGCCGAGCGCGCGCATCGGATGCACGCGACCGTCCCACAAGTTGAAGTCGCCGACGACGCGCACGGAGCGTGCCGATGGCGCCCACACGGCGAAGGCGGTGCCGGCGACGCCCTCGTGCACGCGGTGATGCGCGCCGAGCGCGTCCCACAGCTTCTCGTGCCGTCCCTCGCCGATCAGATGCAGGTCGAGGTCGCCGAGCGTCGGCCAGAAGCGGTACGGGTCCTCGATGGTGATGTGCGAGCCATCGGGGTAGCGCACGTCGACCTTGTAGCTACCGAGGTCGTCGGCCACTCGCGCTTCGAACAGGCCGGCCGGGTCGACCTTCTCGGCATGCACGCGACCGACCGACGCCGACGACGCGCCCGGTCGCCAGATACGGACAAGGTTTGCGTGATGACCCAGGAAGTCGTGCGGGTTGACGTGTTCGCCCTTGACGATGGCGGACACTTCAGCAGCGAGCAGACGGCGCGTCACGGAATCGGATGCAACCACATGGCGGGCCTACCCGCGCGACCGGAGCCCGAACCGGACGCGTCGCGAGCAGTTCGACACCGGACGCGACACGACCGTCGATTCGTCAGCGCGGCGACGCGATCAGCCGGTGAACTGCTTCGAGCGGGATGTGAGCCCAGTCGGGCCGGTGCGCGAGCTCGTAACCGACCTCGTAGACCGCCTTCGACAGGGTGAAGGCGTCGAGCACACGGCGGCGATCGTCGTCGTCGCCTGGAACGAGCGCGTCGATGCCCTCGGTGGCGCAGTAGCCCTCGATGAACGCCTCGCTCACGTGCTGCTCCCAGCGCCGCCCGAGCGACCGCAACTCGTCGTCATTGGCTGACGGCCCTCGCTCGACGAGCGCGACCTCGGCCGCGTAGTGAAACGAGCGCAGCATCCCGGCCACGTCGCGTAGTGGCGACGACAGCGCCCGCCGCTCGTCGAGTGGGAGCGCGGGCTCACCCTCGAAATCGAGGATGTACCAACCCTCGTTCGTCCGCATCGTCTGGCCGAGGTGGTAGTCGCCGTGGATCCGCATCGCGCGGCCGGGGTCTTCGATTCCGCGCAGCGCCTCGTACGCCGCGGCGATCGCGCTCGCGTCGAGCGCCCGCGCCCGCGACCGGGAGAGGTTGGTCCGCATCGTGGTCGCCCATGCATCGGGGTCGCCAGGCTCGGTACCGAGGGATCGCGCCAGTGCAAGGTGCATCTCTGCGGTGATGGTGCCGAGCCGGCCCGCTTCGGGTCCGAAGTTGCCGCCCGCCTCTGCGGGGTCGATGCGACTGTCGTAGACATCGCGTAACGACGTCAGCGCCAGCGCCCAACCGACCGTGCCACCATCCAGGAATTGGCGCACGACTGCGAGATCGCGGCCGTCCTGGCGCCACGCCGCCACCGGCGCGCTGATGTGCTCGAAACCTTCCGCCGCCAGCGCCTCGGTCATCTCCACGTCGGGGTTGGGACCCTCCGCGACCCGCCGGAACAGCTTCATGATCAGGCGCTCGTCGTAGACGACGGACGTGTTCGACTGCTCGACGTTGAGCGGGCGAACAAGGGTGACGTCTTCGTCCGGGGCGATGTGGCGCACGAGCGCCAACGCCAACTCGGGGTCGACGAGCGCGTCGTAGAGCAGCGCCGGGCCGTCGTCGGTGTCGACGTCGCCGAGGAACGACCGGCCCTTGCCTTCGAGGAAGCGCTCGGTCTGTTCGAGCGGTCGCAGACCGACCGGCAGCTGGAAGGTCGCCGTCGATCCGTCCTCGAATTCGGCGTCGGCCAGGAGCCACGCCAGCATCGGCCATTCCTCGCGCAGGACCTCGAACGAGTTGACCGAGACCGAGCTCAGCACGCGGTCGGCGGCCCCGTACCAGCGCTGGCGGGGCAGGAAGTCGGGTAGCAGCGAGACGATGCCGTCGGGACTGATCATCGAGCCCTACCCCTCGTCATGGAGTGTGAACCAGTAGAACCCGTAGGGCGGAAGGGTGACGAAGTACGGCAACTCGCCGATGGGTGGGAACGGGACCCGGCCGATCATCTCGACCGGTACCTTGCCGGCGAGGTCGGCCATCATGAGCTCGACCGGTTGCGCGAACCGGCTCACGTTGTAGATGCACAGCACGATCGATTCGTGCCCGTCCTCCATCTCCAAGCGGCGCAGATACGCGAGCACCGACGGGTTCTCGGCCGAGAGCACCTCGAACGTGCCGATACCCAGCGTGGGATGTTCACGACGGATCTCGAGCAACCTCCGCAGCCAGTGCAGGAACGACGACGGGTTGCGGGTCTCGCCTTCGACGTTGACGGCCTGGTAGCCGTAGACCGGATCCATGAGCGGCGGCAGGTACAGCTGCGCGAAGTCGGCCTTGCTGAAACCGGCGTTGCGATCAGGTGTCCACTGCATCGGCGTACGCACACCGTCCCGGTCGCCGAGGTAGAGGTTGTCCCCCATCCCGATCTCGTCGCCGTAGTACAGAACCGGGCTGCCCGGCATCGAGCACAGCAGCGCGTGGAACAACTCGGCGATGCGACGATCGTTGTCGAGCAACGGGAACAACCGCCGTGAGATCCCGATGTTGCGACGCATGAGCGGGTCCGTCGCGTACTCCGCCCACATGTAGTCGCGCTCTTCGTCGGTCACCATCTCGAGCGTCAACTCGTCGTGGTTGCGTAGGAACACGCCCCACTGGCATCCGTCGGGGATATCCGGCGTCTGGGCCAGGATCTCCGTGATCGGGTAACGCTGCGACCGCCGGACCGCCATGAACATACGCGGCATCAACGGGAAGTGGAAGCACATGTGGCACTCGTCGCTGTCGCCGAAGTACTCGACGACGTCGGCGGGCCACTGGTTCGCCTCGGCCAGCAGCACCCGGCCCGGGAACTCCGTGTCGACGGTCCGGCGAATGCGCTTCAGGTAGTCATGGGTCTCGTCGAGGTTCTCGCCGTTGGTCCCGTCGCGCTCGAACAGGTACGGCACCGCGTCGAGGCGGTAACCGTCGAGGCCGAGGTCGAGCCAGAAGCGGACGACGTCGAGCATCGCGTCCGCCACTTCGGGGTTGCGGTAGTTCAGGTCGGGCTGGTGGTGAAAGAACCGGTGCCAGTAGTACTGCTCGCGCGCCGGTTCGTAGGTCCAGTTGGACGGTTCGGTGTCGACGAAGATGATGCGAGCGTCGGACCAACGCTGGTCGTCGTCGCTCCACACGTACCAGTCGGCCTTCGGGTTGTCGCGGGACTGGCGGCTCTCCTGGAACCACGGGTGCTGATCGCTCGTGTGGTTCATGACCATGTCGGCGATCACCCGAATTCCACGGCGATGCGCTTCTTCGATGAGCTGCGCCGCGTCCTTCACGTCGCCGTAGCCGGGCAGCACGGCGAAGAAGTCGCTGATGTCGTACCCGCCGTCGCGCAAGGGCGACTGGTAGAAGGGCAGCAGCCAGAGGCAGTCGACGCCGAGCCACTCGATGTAGTCGAGCTTCTCGGTCAGACCTTTGAGATCGCCGGTGCCGTCGCCGTTCGAGTCCGCGAACCCGCGGACCGAGACCTCGTAGAAGACGGCCCGTTGGTACCAGCGGTTGTCGTTCCAGTCGATGGAACCCGGCATCAAGCGGTCCGGACGTGGAACACGTGGCCGGGCACGACGGTGGGATCGAGCCGCACGTACGGGTGCTCGCCCGTCCACGAATAGCTCACGCCGGTCATCTCGTCGTACACCTCGACGGTCGCGCCGGGCTCTACATCGAGCTCGGTCAGATCGAGTGACAGCGTCGCCTCGTGCCAGTCGTGCGGATCGAGGTTCACGACACACAGGATGACATCGGAGCCGTCCCCCGATCGCTTCGAGTACGCGATCACGTTCTCGCTGTCGACCGGGTGGAACGCGAGCGTGCGCAGCTCGTCGAACGCGACGTGGCGATGGCGGATGTCGTTGACCAGCGCGACGAACGGCGCCAACGAGTCCTCACGATCCCAGTCACGCGACTTGATCTCGTACTTCTCCGAGTCGAGATACTCCTCGTTCGCATCAGACGCCGGCGCGTTCTCGCACAGCTCGTAACCGGAGTAGATGCCGTAGCTCGGCGCCAGCGTCGCTGCCAGCAACAGTCGTAACCGGAACGCCGACGGCGGACCGTTCCGCAAGGGACCCGCCAGGATGTCGGGTGTGTTCGGCCAGAAGTTGGGCCGGAACCAGTCGGCTTGCGGACCGTGCGCCAGTTCGGTCAGGTACTCCTCCAGCTCCCACTTGGCCGTGCGCCACGCGAAATACGTGTAGCTCTGCGTGAACCCGACCTCGGCCAGCTTCGACATCACGGGCGGGCGGGTGAACGCCTCGGCCAGCAACACCACCTCGGGATGGGCGTCGCGCACGGCGTCGATGATCCAGTCCCAGAACGCGAACGGCTTGGTGTGCGGGTTGTCGACGCGGAAGATCTTCACGCCGTGCTCGATCCAGTACTCGAAGATCTCGCGGCACGCTTCCCACAGCGCCTTGCGATCGCTGTCGCTGTCGGGCCAGAAGTTGATCGGGTAGATGTCCTGGTACTTCTTCGGAGGGTTCTCGGCGTACGCGATCGAGCCGTCGGCGCGGTGATGGAACCACTCGGGATGCTCGTGCACCCACGGGTGATCGGGCGAGCACTGGAGCGCGTAGTCGAGCGCGACCTCGAGGTCGTTGGCGCGGGCCTCTTCGACGAACGAGTCGAAGTCGTCGATCGTCCCGAGCTCGGGATGGACAGCGAGGTGGCCGCCGTCCTCGCTGCCGATGGCCCACGGGCTGCCGGGGTCTTCGGGGCCCGCATCGACAGTGTTGCCGGGGCCCTTGCGGAACGTGTGGCCGATCGGATGGATCGGCGGGAGGTACACGACGTCGAAGCCCATGCCGGCGACGCCGGCGAGCCGCTTCGCGGCCTGCTCGAGACCGCCCTCGCTGCGGGGGAACAGCTCGTACCACGCTCCCGCTCGAGCGCGCGGACGGTCGACCCATAGCGGGAACGTCTTCGTCCGCGTCAGATCGATGGGATCGGGCACGCCCGCCAGCAGCGCGGCGACGTGTTGATCGAGGCCGGCGGTCAAGCGCTCGTCGAGCGACAGCGACGTGTCGCGCAAACCCTGTGCCGCCGCGACGACAGGACCGCGCATCGGCTTGTCGACCCGCTTCGCCAACCGGTCGAGGAGCTGCCCGCCCTCCTCGAGCACGACCTCGAGTTCGGGATCGCCGACCGACGCCTTGATCTCGGCGTCGTGACGCCACGTGGCGAAGCGGTCCGTCCACGCCTCGATCTGGAAGCCGTGGTGACCGATGTCGTCGACCGTGATCGAGCCCGCCCACCGGTCGAGGCCCGGCTCGACCAGTGACAGCGGCGCGGTGCGCCACGGCTTGCCGTCCTTGCTGGCCGCCGGGCGCCAGCGCACCCGGGCTGCCAGCACGTCGTGCCCGTCCCGGAAGATGGCGGCGGTGACGGGGACGTGCTCACCGACCACCGCTTTCGCCGGCATCCCCTCAGGCGTACGGGGGCGGACGTCCTCGATCGTCAGGCGCGGCAGCACCAACTACCCGTACCACGCCAGCGCCGCCACTACCCACCCAACATCCCGCCGAATGTTGGTTCCATTGTGGGGCCATGGCCCCACAATGGACCCTGGGTTCGGCGCCGGGGGCCCGATCAGAGCACCACGACCGAGCGCAGGACCTCGCCGCGCTCCATCCGGTGGAACGCCTCCTCGACGTCACCGATGGCGATGGTCTCGGACACGAAACCGTCGAGATCGAGGCGCCCTTGGAGGTAAAGGTCGATCAGCATCGGGAAGTCGCGGCTCGGGAGGCAGTCGCCGTACCAGCTGGGCTTGAGGCGCCCGCCGCGACCGAAGAACTCGATCATCGGGATGTCGATGCGCATCTGCGGATCGGGCACACCGACCTGCACGACGGTGCCCGCGAGATCACGGGCGAAGAACGCCTGCTCGAACACCTTCGGGTGGCCGACCGCCTCGATGCACACATCGGCCCCGTTGCCGTCGGTCAGCGCGCGGATCGCCTCGACCGGATCGGTCGCGCTGGCGTCGACGACATCGGTGGCGCCGAACCGCTTCGCCAACTCGAGCTTGCGGGCATCGAGGTCGACACCGATGACGCGCGCCGCTCCCGCGAGCGTGGCGCCGGCGATGGCCGCGCAACCGACGCCGCCGCAACCGAACACGGCGACAGAGTCACCGCGGCCGATCTCACCGGTGAACATGGCCGCACCGAGTCCGGCCATCACGCCGCAGCCGAGCAGACCCGCCGCGGTCGGTGACGCGGCCCGGTTGACCTTGGTGCACTGCCCCGCGGCGACAAGGGTCTTGTCCGCGAACGCGCCGATGCCGAGCGCAGGTGACAGTGGCGTGCCGTCCGCCAGCGTCATCTTCTGCGAGGCGTTGTGGGTCGAGAAGCAGTACCAAGGGCGACCGCGACGGCACGAACGGCACTCGCCGCACACGGCGCGCCAGTTGAGGATCACGAAGTCGCCGGGCGCCACGCCGCTGACGCGGTCGCCGACCGCATCGACGACACCGGCCGCTTCGTGACCGAGCAGGAACGGGAACTCGTCGTTGATCGCGCCCTCGCGGTAGTGCAGATCGGTGTGGCACACCCCGCATGCCTGCACCTGCACGAGCGCTTCACCTGGCCCGGGATCCGGCACGAGCACGGTCTCGAGCGACACCGGCTCGCCCTTCGCCTTCGAGACGACACCGCGGACTTCGTGGACCCCGACCCCGTTCGCCATGGCCGGACACGCTACCGAGGGCCTGACGCGGGGGCGGGCGCGACCGCCGGCTCAAGCCATCACTGCGATCCGCCGATTCAGGCGACACGGTCCCAGGCGGTTGAACGTGAGGAGGGAACCATTTCCAGCAATGGCGGTGAACACCAACGGCTGACCGGCGGCGACGCGCGGGCCGCCCGCGACTTCGCGCTGGTCGTCATCGGTGTCGTCGCCGTCACCGCGCTCGCCATCTACACCAGGGCCGTCGATCGGTCCGTGGCGCTGCTCGTCGCACTCCCCGTGGCAACGACGTTGTTCTCGTTCCGTCGTTACCGCGACGCGGCCGCCGCCCGCCACGAGCTCGCGACCATCTCGATGCTCGACAGCCTCACCGGCTTGCACAACCGCCGATCGCTCCCGGGCTGGTACACACAGGCGTGGGAGCGCGCCGCTCGCACGTCGTCCCCCTTGGCGGTGCTGTTCGTCGACCTCGATCGCTTCAAGGCGGTCAACGACACGTACGGCCACGAAGGCGGCGATCACGTCATCGAGACCGTGGCGCGACGCTTGCGTTCGGCGGTCCGCCCGGGTGACCGCGTGATCCGCTACGGCGGAGACGAGTTCGTCATCCTTTGCAATGACGTCGTGACGACGCCTTCCGCCGTGCGAGTGGCGGAGCGCATCATCGACGTGATCGAGGAACCGATCGACGTCGACGGCAACTCGGTCACGGTGTCCGCCAGCGTCGGCATCTCGATCGTCGGCGTCGGCGACGACGCCTGCACGATGGACCAAGTGCTGAGCACCGCGGACAGCGCGATGTATCGCGCCAAGTCCGCTGGTACCGGCAAATGCGTGGTGTTACAGCCGGGACGGACCCCGGCTGACGACCGCGCCAGCCTCAGCGACGAGTTGCAGCGCGCGCTCGCACGCGGCGAGTTCGTCCTGCACTTCCAACCGGTCGTCGCGCTGGCGGACAAGACGCTGGTGGGCGTGGAGGCGTTGCTCCGTTGGCAGCATCCGGAGCGGGGGTTGTTGCTGCCGGGGATGTTCGTCGAGGAGCTCGAGGACAGCGGGCTCATCCTGCCGGTCGGCGCGTGGGTGCTCGAGTCGGCGAGCCGGCAGGCGCGGGTGTGGCAGGAGATGTGGCCGGACCGGCCGTTCCGGGTGGCGGTCAACGTGTCGGGCCGCCAGCTGTCCGACCCGGACTTCCCCGCGCTCGTAACCGAGGTGCTCCGGTCGACCGGCGTGCGACCCTCCCACCTGTGCCTCGAGATCACCGAGGGCTCGATCATGAAGGACATCGACGGCGCCTGGGCCACGCTGCGCAGTGCCAAGGAGCGCGGCATCGAGCTTGCCCTCGACGACTTCGGCACCGGCTACTCGTCGCTCAGCTACCTGCGCCGGTACAAGACCGACGTGTTGAAGATCGACCGAACGTTCGTGGCCGGCCTCGGTACCGGACACGAGGACACCGCCATCGTCGAACACGTCATCGGCCTCGCCCGTTCCCTCGGCATGCGCACCGTCGCCGAGGGCATCGAACGTGAGGATCAATACACGCGGCTCGTGGAGTTCGGGTGTGACAACGGCCAGGGCTTCTGGTTCAGCCAGGCGCATCCCGCGGACGTCATCACTCAGCTACTGCGCGTCACGTCGACGGGCTCTCGCGATGGCGAGGGTGACCAACGCGTCTTCGTGGGCGCGGTGACCGACATCACCGGAGGAGCGGCTTCGCCATCGGTCTAGGGTCGCAACGATGAAGGCGCTGCGCAGCTTCACCGTCCGTCCCAGCCTTCCAGCCGAGCTCAGCGCGCTCGAGACGCTGGCCATGAACTTGCGGTGGTCATGGGACGAGCAGAGCCGTGATCTGTTCCGCTGGGTCGACCCGGAGGAATGGGACGCCAGCATCCACGACCCCGTCCGCCTGCTCGGAGTGGTGTCGCGCGACCGGTTCGAGACGCTGGCGAAGGATCCGGGGTTCATGCGGTTCCTCGACGAGTTGCACAGTGAGCTGTCGGGCTACCTGTCGAAGCCACGGTGGTTCCAAGCGCGCGAGGGCACGACGGCGTTGCGGTCGGTGGCGTACTTCTCGCCCGAATACGGCATTGCCGAGGCGCTGCCGCAGTACTCCGGTGGTCTCGGCGTCCTCGCCGGTGATCACTTGAAGGCGGCATCGGATCTCGGCGTACCGCTCGTCGGCGTCGGTCTCTTCTACCGGCACGGCTACTTCCGCCAGGAGCTGTCGTTCGACGGTTGGCAGCAGGAGCGCTATCCCGATCTCGACCCGTACGCGATGGCCGTCACGCTGGTGGAGGGCGTGCGCGTCGAGGTCGAGCTCGCCGGCGTCCCACTTCTCGCGGCAGTGTGGCGGGCCGACGTCGGCCGGGTACCGCTCTACTTCCTCGACGCCGACATCGACGACAACCCCGACGAGCTCCGCCAGGTCACCGACCGCCTGTACGGCGGCGACGTGGAGCACCGGTTGCGCCAGGAGATCCTGTTGGGGGTCGGCGGCGTGCGAGCGCTGCAAGCGGTCGGTGTCGAGACGCAGGTGTTCCACACCAACGAGGGGCACGCGGGCTTCCTCGGGCTCGAGCGCATCCGCCAAGCCGTCACGGAGCAGGGCCTGAGCTACGCCGACGCCATCGAGGCGGTACGCGCCGGCAACATCTTCACCACCCACACACCGGTGCCGGCCGGCATCGATCGCTTCCCGCGCGAGCTGATCGACAAGTACTTCAGCGCGTGGGCGAAGCAGTGCGGTGTGTCCATCGACCAGTTGATGGCGCTCGGGCACCGGGCCGGTGATGCCGCGGACGAGCGGTTCAACATGGCGGTCATGGGTCTGCGCCTCGCGGGTCGGTCGAACGCGGTGTCGCGACTGCATCGTGACGTGAGTCGGCGGATGTTCGCCGACTTGTGGAAGGACGTGCCGGAGGACGAGACGCCGATCGCGTCCATCACGAACGGCGTGCACGCGCTCACGTGGGTTTCCGCCGAGATGAACGACCTGCTGTCGCGTTACGTGCTGCCCGAGTGGGACGGTGCGGCATCTGATCGATGGGATCACGTCGACGAGGCCCGCGACGACGAGGTGTGGCGGGCGAAGGAGCAAGGGCGCGAGCGGCTCATCGCGTTCATCCGCCGCCGGCTCCGGGAGTCCGCGCTCGCACGCGGCATGTCCGCATCGGACGTCGTGTGGTGCGACGAGGTGCTCGACGGCAAGGCGATCACGATTTGCTTCGCCCGCCGGTTCGCGACGTACAAGCGAGCGACGCTGCTGCTGTCGCAACCCGACCGGCTGAAGGCGATGCTGCTGTCGGGCGATCACCCCGTGCAGTTCGTGTTCGCCGGCAAGGCCCATCCGGCGGACGAGACCGGCAAGCAGATGATCCGCCAGATCGTGTCGTTCGCCGCCGACCTCGGCATCCGCCATCGCTTCGTGTTCCTCGAGGACTACGACATCGCCGTTGCTCGTGCGCTCTACCAGGGCGCGGACGTTTGGCTGAACAATCCGCGCCGCCCGCAGGAGGCGTGTGGCACATCGGGTATGAAGGCGGCACTGAATGGTGCCCTGAACTGCTCGATCCTCGACGGCTGGTGGGACGAACTGTTCAACGGCGAGAACGGTTGGGCGGTGTCGTCGGCCGAGCAGATCGAAGACGGCGAGCGGCGCGACGAGGTCGAGGCCAACTCGCTGTTCGAACTGCTCGAACGCCAGATCGTTCCCTTGTTCTACGAGCGGCAGGAAGGGCCGGTGCCGCGCCGGTGGGTGCACCGGATCAAGAGCTCGCTGCAGTCACTCGGCCCGCAGGTGAATGCCGCCCGCATGGTGCGCGACTACGTCGAGGATCTTTACGAGCCGACGGCGGCGCAGACCGATCGCTTGTCGCAGGACGACTTCCAGCCCGCGCACGCCCTCGCGGCGTGGAAAGCGCGGGTGCTCGCCGAGTGGGACGGAGTCAAGGTGTTGGCTGTCGACACCGACGCGTCGGTCGCGGGTCTCGGCGCGGAACGGGTCGTCGACGCGGAGCTGACGCTCGGCCGCCTCGACGGATCCGATGTAGAGGTGCAGCTCCTCCATGGTCCGGTGGGCCAATCCGACGAGCTCGAGCAGCCGACGGTCGTGACCATGACCGAGACCGGCGCGGACACCGATGTCGATTCGGCCGGCGGCAACCGGCGCTACCGAGGTCAGTTCAGTTGTCAGCGCGCCGGGCGGTACGGCTTCACCGTGCGGGTGGTGCCCTCGCACCCGGGCCTGACGTCGCCGGTCGAG
>DASXPN010000100.1:0-23350 GCA_036493595.1 Acidimicrobiales bacterium
CGGACGCTCTGCCGACTGAGCTACCCGACCGTATGTGGGTGTGTACTACCCGCGGTCCCGACGGGATTTGAACCCGCGACCTCCGGCTTGACAGGCCGGCGTGCACTCCAAACTGCACCACGGGACCAGGATTTGGTTGCCACTTGCACCCCCAACGGGATTCGAACCCGTGCCGCCACCTTGAAAGGGTGGTGTCCTAGGCCACTAGACGATGGGGGCTCGGCTCCCTCGGGGGCGCGGACACGGTAGCAGTCCGTCCAGGGCGCTCCGGCGGCCGAAGCGATCGACGCATGCCGGTATCGTTCCGGCATGCGGGGTGGGCGCGTTCGTTGATGATCACCTGAGTCGTGTCGAACCTCCCGCCGCCATCCGGACCCTGGCCCTCGCCGTCCTCGCCCTCCTTGCCGACCCAGCCTCCGCAGGCATGGCCACCACCCCAGCCACCGTCGCAACAGTGGCCGCCGCCTCATCAACCCTGGCCACCCCCGACGTCGCAACCACCGCCGCGCCGGCGCGGACCCCACCCGTCACTTCTCATCGGACTGTCATTGGTTGTCGTGGTGATCGTCGCCGCGGGCGCGATCGCGTTCGTGCGTCGCGATCACAAGCCCTCGCATCCTGACCAGTGGGACGCGCGCGTGCTCGACATCGTCCACTTCGACGAGCAGCACCGCGGCCTCAAGTTCAAGCATCCGGTTGCCGTCGACTTCCTCACGCCCGACCAATACGCCGACCGCACGCGCACGGCGGACAGTCAGTTGTCCGACAAGGACAAGAAGCAGCTGCAGAACGAAGCGGGCCAGCTCCGCGCCCTCGGGCTGATGACCGGCGACGTGGATCTGCTCAGCGCCGAGAACAATCTTGCCGACGCGGGCACTGCCGCCTTCTACGACCCCGACACTGACCGAGTCTCCGTGCGCGGTACGGACATGACGGTGGAGCTGAAGGTCACGCTCGCCCACGAGCTCACGCACGCGTTGCAGGATCAGTACTTCGACATCGGCTCGGATCGCGAGAAGAAGTTCACGACGTCCGGGGAATCCGAGGCGTTTCGCGCGCTCGTCGAAGGCGACGCCACTCGCATCGAGGACGAGTACGTCCAGAGCCTGTCCAGCGATCAGCAGTCCGAGTACTTCGACTCGAACAGCGCCAGCGTCGACAAGTCACAGCAGCAACTGACAGACGTCCCCGTCTCGCTCCAGGCATTGATGGCGGCGCCGTACATCTACGGTCCGCCGTTCACCGAGATCCTCGACGCCGACGGCAAGCAGAAGCAGGTCGACGACGCGTTCAAGAACCCTCCCGTCGACGACGAGCAGGAGATCGACCCTCGGCAGTTCCTCAACAAGAATGACCCGATCACCGTCGACAAGCCGCCGCTGCCAGCCGGCGTGAAGGACGAGTCCGACAGCGGCGACTTCGGCGAGACGGCGTGGTACTTGATGCTCGCCGAGCGCATCCCACCCTTGCAGGCGCTGCAGGCCGCCGACGGTTGGGGTGGCGACGCGTACGTCTCCTACGAGCAGGACGGCAAGACCTGCATCGACCTCGCGTGGCGCGGTGACACCGACAAGGACCGCGACGAGATGCAGACCGCGCTCGACGCGTGGACAGCGGCAATGCCGCCGGGAACTGCGACCGACCAAAGCGACGGTGACCTCCTGCGCGTCCACTCGTGCGACCCGGGCAAGGACTCCAACATCACGATCAACGGGCGCTCGCTCGACGCACTACAGGTGATCGGCGTGCGGTCCTACCTGATGCTGTCGGCCATGCGCGACGGCGGACTCAACGCGGACGACGCGTTCTCATTTGGCGAGTGCGTCGTCGAAAAGGTTCCGTTCGACGTCCTCGTCCAGGTCAACACCAGCCAAGACAATCCGCCTCAGTCGTTCTTCGACGCGCTGAACCAGTGCCAGCACTGACACCCGGGCCGAGTCAGTTCGACAGGGCGTGGACGATCTCGGCCAGCAGGTGCGTGAGGTACTGGTAGACCGCGTAGGCGGGCGCGCGCGGATCGTCGAGCGGGAAGCCGTTCGTCTCCTCGGAGAGGTCGAGGCGCGTGCCGAGCACGAGTCGGAGATCGTTGATCGCGCCCATCCACGCCGTCACTTCTTCCTCGGTCAGCGACGTCGCGGTCGCGGTCTGCTCGACCACGTCGACGGATGCGAGACGCTTCTCCAGCAACTCGTCGTGGACCATCGACTGGTACTCGGCGTCGCGTTCTTCGTCGTTCGCGTACGCGGGCGGATACAGGCGCTCGAGTCCGTCTTGCTCCTCGCTGACGAGCAACTCGCGCAGCTGCGAGGCGAGGTTGGCGACGAGGTCGCGCTCGTCGTCCGTCAGCCTCATCTGGAACGACCCGTCGCGCGTGCGGCGGACCGTGCGCTTCAACATGCTTCGCTCACTTGTCGTGTTGCATCGTCGCCCACAAGCCGTGCTCGTGGAGCCGGAACACGTCGAGCTCGGCCTTCTCGCGCGTGCCATTGGAGACGACCGCACGACCTTTTTGATGGACGTCGAGCATGAGCTTCGTTGCCTTGTCGAGGCTGTAGCCGAACAGCTTCTGGAACACGAACGTGACGTAGTCCATCAAGTTGATCGGGTCGTTCCACACGATCACGACCCATGGGCGGTCGGGCGTGACCTCGGTGTCGCCGGTTGGCTTGTCGACTTCGACCGGACTGATGGTGGGAACCGACATGGAGGGCGTTCGCATCATCCCGCGGTGAGGATTCGTTCCGACATCGCCGGTGACACCGGCGCGTGATCCGGCTCGCCCTCCATGACCCGGGACATCCCGAGTGCGAATCGCAATGCGGCGATCCACACGCACACGGCGCCGAGCAGATGGACTCCCACGAGCAACACCGGCACGCCGGTGAAGTACTGCGTGTAACCGATGCCCGCCTGCGCGATGAGCACGACGAGCAGCAACTGCGCGTCGCGGCGCACGACTTCGGGCGCGGCCGCGCGTACGAGCAGCACAAGACTGACGATCACGGTGAGCAGCAGCACGTTCTCCGAGACCCCGTGCACGCGCGCGGCGGTCGTGACGGAGAGATCCAACCGTTTCACGAACTCGTCGCCGCCGTGCGGACCCGCGCCCGTGACCACCGTGCCGGTGCACAGCACGACCGCGGTGAACGCGACGACGATCCAGCCGGCGATTTGAACCGAGCGAGGGACCACTGCCCGCGCCCGCCCGTCCGCCCTCGCGGCGCGGACGTGCAGCACCACGGCGTCAGCCAGCAGCACCATCGAGAGCAGGAAGTGCGCCATGACCCAGGGAGGTGTCAGCCCGTAGATCACCGTCAGGCCGCCGAGCACGATCTGGGCGAGGACACCGACGACCAAACCGAACGACAGCCACGTGAGGTCGCGCCGGCGCGGTTGGCGGACGAACGATCCCAGCACTGCGACGATGACGGCCAGCGAGACCAGTCCGGTGAAGACGCGGTTCAGGAACTCGATCGCGCCGTGGTACCCGGTCTCACCGTGCGGACTGAGGTGGCCCGATTGGCAGTTCGGCCACTGCGGGCAGCCGAGGCCCGAGCCCGTGAGCCGCACGGCGCCGCCGCTCACGACGATGATTGCGAGCGCGATCAGCGCCAGCAGCGTGACCCGGCGGTAGACGCCGGGGGACAAGTGGGGCAACGACACCGCGGACGAGGCTACGGCGCACGGGATCTGCTGGTCAGATGCCGCCGACGATGCACCGACGATGCGCCGCCAAATTGCACGAACAAATGCGCCGGGCCGCTTGGCCGGGCCGCAGGGAGCGGACCTAGTGTGTCCGTTCACATGCACCAGCCGGTCCGCCTTCCCGTTCGTGCGCGCCTCGGTGCCTATCTGGCGCTGACGAAGCCGCGGATCATCGAGCTACTCCTGGTCACGACGGTGCCGACGATGATCGTCGCCGCCCGCGGCCTTCCCTCGGTCTGGCTGATGTTCGCGACCGTGTTCGGTGGTGCGCTGGCGGCCGGCGGGGCCAACGCCATCAACATGTACGTCGACCGCGACATCGACAAGCTCATGAAGCGCACGAGGCACCGGCCGCTCGTCACCGGGATCATCGAGCCTCGCAACGCGCTGATCTTCGCCATTTCGCTCGAAGTGGTGGCCTTCGCCTTCCTGTGGACAACGGTCAACCTGCTGTCCGCGGTTCTCGCGGTCTGCGCCACGCTCTTCTACGTCTTCGTCTACACGCTGTGGTTGAAGCGGACCTCCACCCACAACATCGTGATCGGGGGCGCAGCCGGCGCCGTGCCCGTCCTCGTCGGCTGGTCGGCGGTGACCGATCGGCTCGACTGGGCGCCCATCGTGCTCTTCGCGGTGATCTTCTACTGGACGCCGCCGCACTTCTGGGCGCTCGCCATCCGCTATCGCGACGACTACGCCGCCGCGGACGTGCCGATGCTGCCGGTCGTCAAGAGTACGCAGGCCACTGCGGTGCGGATCCTGCTGTACACGCTGCTCCTGTGGGGACTGACCATCCTGTTCGCGCCCGTCGCAGGCATGGGCCACCTCTATGTCGCGTCGGCCCTCATCCTCGGAGCCGTGTTCACCGGGTTCGCGGTGCAGTTGGTGCGGCGGTCCACTCCGAAGGCCGCCATCCGTTTGTTCTCCTGGTCGATCACCTACGTCACGCTGCTTTTCGGCGCCATCGCCCTCGATCAGCTGCTGCGCTCGGGTCGTTGACATGACGACCGGTCCGGTGCCGCTCTACGGGTTTTCCCAACGGTGGTCCGGGCATGAATAGAGTCCGGACCCAGCCATGGCGATGACCGAGACCCGGCCCGAAGCCGCGCCCGACGAGGCGGCGGCGGCCCATGACAGTGCGACCGACGAACCCGTCCCCGCCGGGGGACTTGCCGGCCTGCTCGGGACCGGCCGTCACGCGGCCATCGGACGCCTCTGGATCGGTACGTCGCTCGTGTTTCTCGCCGTGTCCGGCGCGCTGGGCGTCGCGCTCGGCGCGGAGCGGTTCAAGACCCAGACGTACGACGTCTTCAATGGCAACAACTACGCGCAGTCACTGTCGCTGCACGGAGTGGCCGCCCTGTTCCTCTTCGCCATTCCGATGTTGATCGGCTTGGCCACGATCGTCGTTCCTCGCCAGGTCGGCGCAGAGACGATCGCTTTCCCGCGCGCGGCAGCCCTCGCCTTCTGGGGGTTCCTCATCGGCGGGAGCATGGTCGTCATCAGCTACTTGATCAACGGCGGCCCCTTCGGCGGCAACGACAAGGGCGTCGACCTCTTCCTCGCATCGCTCGCGCTGGTCGTCGTCGCGCTGGTGCTCGCATCCGTGTGCCTGGCCACCACGGTTCTCGGCCTGCGGGCCTCGGGTATGTCGCTCAGCCGCGTTCCGCTGTTTGCATGGTCCGTACTGACGGCGACGACGATCTGGATCGCCAGTCTCGGGTTGTTCTTCGGCACGCTCGTGCTGCTCTACGCCGATCACCGCTACCAGTTGTTGTCGTTCGCATCGAGTACCGACATCGATCGGTGGCTGCGCTGGACGATGACGCAGCCGCAGATCTACGCCTTCGCCATCCCGGTTCTCGGCTTCGCGGGCGACGTCGTTCCCGTGTTCGCCCGCAACCGTGCTCGCTTCCGCGGTGTGCAACTCGGAGCGATCGGCGCGTTCTCGGCCCTGTCGTTCGGCGCGTGGACGTACCTCGCGGCGGTCAACAACCCGGACCTCACGAAGCAATTCCTGTTCGTGGTCTCCGCATTCGCGATCGCATTGCCGTTGCTCGTCTTCGTCGGCTCGACCGCCGACACGCTCGTACACGGACGTCCCAAGCTCGGCAGCCCGCTCATCTTCGCCGTCGCTGCCGTCCTGATGCTCCTCGCCGGAGTGGTCGTCGGCGCGATGCGCGCCGTTCATCCACTCGAGCTCGTCGAGACCACGGCCGATGCATCCGTGTCGCACTACGTGCTGGGCGCCTCGGCCATCGCCGCGCTCGGCGCCATCCACTACTGGTGGCCCCAAATCCTCACCCGCCCACTGCGCGAAGGCTTGGGTCGCCTCACTGCCCTCCTGTTGCTGGTCGGCGTCTTCGCACTGGCACTGCCCGATGTGATCTCCGGCCTGCTCGATGAGCGCCGGGGCTCGCTCGGCCCAGTGCGCGACGGTGTCGAAGCACTAAACGCGGTGTCGTTCGTGGGTGGCGTGTTCGTCCTGCTCGGGGTGGTCGTGTTCGTGGTGAACCTCGCGGTGTCGCTCGCGTCCCGTCCCGACGACGAGGTCACCGATCCTTGGGACGGACACACGCTCGAGTGGGCCGATGACGCGGTCGCCGTCACCGTGATGTCGGCGACACCGCTGCTCGACGCGCGGGAAGCCGCCGAAGGAGGAGCGGCCTGATGACCCTGGTCCTCGCCGACGACTCCATCGGCATGCCCCCCGCCGCTCCGCCCGCACGGCCACGCGTCTTGCTCATCGGCACCGGATTCGCGCTCGTCGGCATCGTGATGGCAATCGCCGGGATGCTCGGCCTCTACGTCGAGCAGCGAGCACAGGCGGTTCGCAGCGGACACGCGTGGTTGCCGAAGGGCGTGGTCATCGACATCACGCCGGGCAACGTCGCGATGGTCGGGTTGGTCATCTCCGCCGTTGTTGTGCAGTGGGCGGTGTACTCGATCGCCCACGACGATCGACCGCGCGCGTACCTCGCGCTCGGTCTCACCGTGTTGCTCGGCGCCGCGTACATCAATGGCATCGCGTTCGCCTACACGCAGATGGGCATCACCGTGCACAACCCGGTGGGGTTGCTCATCTTCGTGATCACCGGCCTGCATCTCGCGATGGCGGCTGCAGGCATGTTGTTCGTCGGCTTGATGGCATTCCGCGCGCTCGGCGGCCAGTACTCCGGCCGCGATCGCGAGGGCATCGTTGCCGCCGCCATCTATTGGCATGTCACCGTGGTGGTCTTCGCGGCGATCTGGTTCACGATCTTCGTCACCAAGTGACCGCCACCCGATGATCACCGCCGGCGCCAAGTACTTCTTCGGTTTGGCTCTGCTCGCCATCGTGGGCGCGGTTGCGTTCAACTGGGGCGACCACGGTGGGCTCACCGGCGTGTTGACGCTCGGCTTGTACGGCGGTGTCGGCGCCTACGCCGGCTACATCGTGCTGCTGTCTGCGGGGGGCGCCGCCGCGTTCCTCGGGGGGATGACGACCGCATTCCGCGACGCCGATGCCGAGGCGGTACAGGCGCTGGCGGGCGTGGACACACTCCCCGAGGTCCGTGAACCTCACACCAACAGTTACTGGCCGGTGCTCGGGGCCGCGGCCGCCGGTTGCGTCGTGGTCGGCCTCGTCGTCAGCGCGCAGCTGTTCGTCTTCGGGATCCTCGTCGGCATCGTCGTGCTGCTCGAGTGGATGGTCTCGGCGTGGGCCGACCGGGCAACGGGTGATCCGGCGGTCAATCGCCGCATCCGCAATCGCATCATGAATCCGATCGAGATCCCGGTGTTCGGCGCGATCGGAATCGTTGCGCTCGTCTTCTGCGTGTCTCGCGTGCTGCTCGCGGTGAGCGAGAACGCGTCGCCGATCGTCGCCATCGTCTTTGCCATCCTCGTGCTGGGCGGCGGCACCCTGATCGCCCTGGCGCCACGCTCGACGCGCACTGTCCTCGCGGTGCTGTGCGTCCTCGGCGCCGTCGGCGTGATCACCGGCGGCATCATCTCGGCCGCCGAGGGATCGCGGAACTACGAGAAGGAGCACAACCAGTCGCCGTTCGTGCCGGCCGACCGCAACCAGCCCGAGCCGAGCACGCTTCCGGAGAATTGATGCGCGCCTTCCGTCGTCTCGCCCTCCTCGTCGTCGCCGCCATGGCGCTGACGTCGTGTTCGGGTAAGCAGACCATCTTCAATCCCCAAGGCACCAACGCCGACAAGATCAACCGACTGCAGATCCCGGTGTTCATCGCCGCCGGTGTCGTCGGCGTGATCGTGATGGCCATGCTGCTCTACGTCATCATCACGGGACGGCGGCGTCGTTCCGAGGACAGCGAGCCCGTCCAGATCCACGGCAACACGCGTGTGGAGATCGGCTGGACGATCGTGCCGTTCCTCATCCTGCTCGGCGTCGCGATCCCGACGGTGAGCACGATCCTCAGCATCAGCCACAAGCCGGCCAATGCCATGAAGATCAGCGTGTACGGCCAGCAGTGGTGGTGGTCGTTTGAGTACGACCTCAACGGCGACGGCAAGCCCGAAGTCGTCACCGCGAACGAGCTCGTCATCCCGGCCGGTCAACCGGTCGAGCTCGAAGTGCAGTCGCGCGACGTGATTCACAGCTTCTGGATCCCTGCACTGAACGGCACTCGTGACGCGGTGCCCGGCCGCATCCAGACCCTCGAGATCACCGCCGACCATCCCGGCGTGTTCGACGGTCAGTGCAAGGAGTTCTGCGGGCTCTCCCATGCCAACATGCGCGCGCGGGCGGTCGCCCTGACGCCCGCCGACTTCCAGACATGGCTGAACGATCAACAGAAGGACGCGCCCACCCCCACCAACGGAACGGCGGCGGCCGATGGGCTTGCCGTGTTCCGAGCGAAGTGCGCGAGCTGCCACGAGATCCAGGGGGTCGACAACGTCGAGGGCCACGCGGCGCTCGTTTCGGGCCACGCGCCGAACCTCACGCACCTGATGAGCCGATCCGTGTTCGCCAGCGCCAGCTTCCCGCTCTACGTCACTGATGCGAACGGCAACACGGTCTTCAACCGCAATCAACTCGAGGCATGGTTACGCGACCCACCCTCCTTGTTACCCATGGCGCCCTCGCAGGAGCGCGGCATGCCGAACCTTCAACTGAGCGAGACCGAAATCGATCAGCTCATCTCGTACCTCCAGACGCTCGGGCCGTACCCGCAGGGCGTCACACCGCCGACTTCGCCATGAGGTTGTAGATGGCAATCATCGAAGTACCAGAACAGAGAGGCCCGCTGGCGCTGCCGAGTGGAGGCACAGTCGCTGCACCACCCGCGCTCGGCGTCTTCGCTCGACCCGGGCAATCCAAGGGTTGGCGCAGCTGGGTCACGTCCGTCGACCACAAGCGCATCGGTGTCATGTACGGCACCACCGCCATCTTCTTCTTCCTCGTCGGCGGCTGCGAGGCGCTGCTGATCCGGCTGCAGCTCGCCCATCCGAACGGCACCGTGCTCAACGCGGCCCAGTACAACCAGGTCTTCACGATGCACGGCATCACGATGATCTTCCTGGTCGTCATGCCGCTCGGCGCGGCGTTCATGAACTACATGATGCCGTTGCAGGTCGGCGCCCGTGACGTCGCCTTCCCGCGGCTGAATGCATTCAGCTTCTGGGCGTTCCTGTTCGGTGGACTGTTCCTCAACTCGTCATGGTTCCTCGGTGGCGCACCGGACGGCGGCTGGTTCGCGTACGCGCCCAACACCAACCCGATCTTCTCGCCGACGCACGGCATGGACTTCTACGCGCTCGGTCTGCTGATGACGGGCATCGCGTCGACCGTGGGTGCCATCAACCTCGTTGTCACGGTCATCAACCTCCGGGCTCCCGGCATGACGTTGTTCAAGATGCCGGTGTTCACGTGGATGGGCCTCGTGACCCAGTTGCTCATCGTGTTCGCCATGCCGGTCATCACGGTGGCGCTGTTCCTGCTCCTGTTCGACCGACAGTTCGGTGCGAACTTCTTCAACGTCAGACAGGGCGCAGACCCACTTCTCTGGCAACACCTGTTTTGGATCTTCGGTCACCCGGAGGTCTACATCCTGATCTTGCCCTCGTTCGGAATCGTCTCCGAAGTCATCCCGGTGTTCTCCCGCAAGCCCATCTTCGGTTACCCGTTCATGGTGATCTCGGGCATCGCCATCGGCTTCATGGGCTGGGGCGTGTGGGCGCACCACATGTTCGCCTCGGGCATCGGCCCGTTCTCCGTTGCCGCGTTCTCGGTGTCGACGATGTTCATCGCGGTGCCGACCGGCGTGAAGATCCTCAACTGGATCGCCACGATGTACGGCGGCAAGTTGCAGTTCAGCACTGCGATGAAGTTCGCGGTCGGCCTCGTCGCGATGTTCACCATCGGCGGTCTGTCGGGCGTGACCCACGCTGTGTCGCCGTCCGACCTGCAGCAGACGGACACCTATTACATCGTCGCCCACTTCCACTACGTGATCTTCGGTGGCGCGCTCCTCGGCTTCTTCGGTGGCCTCTACTACTGGTGGCCGAAGGTCTTCGGGTTCCACCTGTCCGAGAAGCTCGGCAGCTGGCACTTCTGGCTCATCCTCATCGGCATGAACCTGACCTTCGGCCCGATGCACATCATCGGCCTCGAGGGTCAGCCCCGACGCACGTACACCTACGCACCGGGCTACGGCTACGACATCTGGAACCTGATCGAGACCATCGGCGCGTTCATCATCGCCCTCGCCGTCGCCATCTTCTTGTTCAACGTCTGGTACAGCCGCCGGGTGGCGAAGCGGGACAACATCCATGTCGGTCCCGATCCGTGGGATGCACGCGGGCTCGAGTGGATGGTCCAGTCGCCGACCCCGTCGCACAACTTCGACGAAGTGCCGATCGTGACGCACCTCGACGAGTTCTGGCATCGCAAGTACGGCGAGGACGAGAAGGGTCGTCCCGTTCGCATCGCCGCCACCGATGACGTTGCGCAGCCCGGCGACCCGACCGGTGTCCACCTGCCGACGCCGAGCTACTGGCCGATCGTCCTCGCGGGCGGCCTGCCCCTCATCGGTTACGGCCTCATCTTCAGCCTCGGTTTCGCGTTCGTCGGGGCCTTCATGGTCCTGCTCGGGGTGTACGGGCTCGCGCTCGAGCCATCGGTCGACCCCGATGCGGGCGGCCACGACGACCACCACGACGTGCACGACGGTGGCGACGACGACGAAGGCGCGAAGGCCGAACTGCCTGCTGCAGCGGACGACGGCGAGCCGGCCGACGAGGACGCAGGCGCCAGTGAATCGACCGGCGAGAAGGAAGAGGTCACCACCTCATGAGCACGGTCGAAGAACGCACACCTCCCGTCGGCCAGCACCAGCTCGGCCATCACGAGGCCAAGCCCGGCGAGCACGGTTGGACCCAGACGGGGGTGTCCAACGAGAAGCTCGGTATGTGGGTCTTCCTCGGTTCGGAGTGCCTGCTGTTCGGCGGGCTCATCTCGACGTACATGTTGTACAAGCACACAGCGGTGCAGGGCCCGAGGCCGCACGACCTCTACGACATCCCCTTCACGTCGGTGTCGTCGTTCGTGCTGCTGATGAGCTCGATGACGATGGTGCTGGCGCTCGCCGCGCTGCAACGGGGCGATCATCACCGGTGCCGGGTGTGGCTGGTGACGACGGCACTGCTCGGTGCGACGTTCATCTCCGGCCAGGTCTACGAGTTCACGTCCTTCGTGAAGGAGGGCATGGGCTACACGACCAACACGGCGTCGTCCGCCTTCTACACGCTGACCGGTTTCCACGGCGTGCACGTCAGCATCGGCATCATCATGTTGATGTCGCTTTTCGTGATGTCGTTGCGCGGTCGCTTACCCCAGGAGCGTTCGGAGATCGTCGAGATCGTCGGTCTGTACTGGCACTTCGTGGACATCGTGTGGATCGTCATCTTCACCGTCGTGTACCTGATTCCGTGAGCGGGAAGGGACGTCGCCGATGACAACGGCAACCGAGGCTCCGCACGTCGAGCACGAGCACGCGCATCCGAGCGACCTGCAGTACGTCATGATCGCCATGTTCCTTGCGGTCGTGACCGGTGCAGAGGTCGGTCTCTACTACGTCAACATGGACTTCCTCGTGTACGCCCTCATCCTCGGCGTGCTGATGGTGGTGAAGTTCTCGACCGTCGTGATGTTCTTCATGCATCTGCGCTTCGACTCGCGGCTGTTCCGTTGGGTCTTCGTGACTGGGGTGACGCTTGCCGTCATCGTGTACACGATCGTGTTGCTGACCTTCCACGTCTTCAACGGCAGGGTCTGACAGGGCAGGGAAGGACGATGCGGTGACCTTCGCCGTCGACCCTTGGAAGTTCCACGCCCACCCCGAAGTGTGGCTCCTCGTCGCGAGCATCGTCGGGCTCGCGCTGTTCGCCACTCGGGTCATCGGCCCGAAGGTCGTGCGCGACGGATCGCCGATCGTGACGGGGTGGCAGAAGCTGTGGTTCACGAGCGGAGTCCTGATCATGTGGGCCGCCGCCGACTGGCCCATACACGACATCGGCGAGAAGTACCTGTACTCGGTGCACATGGCACAGCACTTGTTGCTCACGATGGTGGTGCCGCCGCTGTTCCTGCTGGCCACGCCGACATGGCTCGCCCGCCTCATCGTCGGCGACGGTTGGTTCGCGGGTCACATCATCCGCAGGCTGTGCCGGCCCCTGGTCGCCGGCCTCTTGTTCAACGCGGCCTTCGTGCTCGTGCATTGGCCCGCGTTGGTCAACGCGTCCGTGCAGTCGGCGCCGCTGCACTTCTCCCTGCACGTCATGCTCGTGTCGACCGCGCTGCTCATGTGGATGCCGATCTGCGGTCCGCTCCCCGAGATGCGGCTGTCACTGCCGGGACAGATGCTCTACCTCTTCCTGCAGTCGGTGATCCCGACCATCCCATCGGCGTGGCTGATCTTCGCCGAGAAGCCCGTGTACCACGCCTACGACACGGCGTACCACCTGTGGGGCATCGATCCGGTGACCGACCAGCAGATCGCGGGCGTGATGATGAAGTTGGGCGAGGCCTTCTACATCTGGGGCCTCATCCTCGTGCTGTTCTTCAAGTGGTCCAGCCGGCACATGGAGGCCGAGCGAGCCGGGATAGTCGTGACGGAGCGTGAGGTGTTGACGTGGGACGAGGTGCGCACCGAGCTCGACGAGCTCGCACGCCATGGACCGCCGGCGCCGACTGAGCCCACGTCGAACTGACGCACACCGTCCTTCCCGATTTCATCTCGACCAGGCCGATTCCACCTCGGCCCGAGCGGTCGGTACCCTCGACCGCAATGCGGTTGGGGAGACCGTTGTTGCTGTTGGGTCTGCTGTCGATGGCTCTTGTCTTCGTCAGCGACGCGCCCGCGTTGGGAGCCGGGAGGTATCGCGTCGCGTCCGCACGGCTGAGTGGCGCCGTCCGGGCCGCCGACGGTCCGGCGTTGTCGTCCGATCAAGCGCGCGCTGCCCCGCCGACGACACCGGTCGCGCCGACCACCGTGCCACCGCCGCCTGTGCAGCCAGGCTCCGACCCGACCCCGGCGACCAGCACCGGCGGCAGCCAGCCCTTACGACCCGCGGTGCTCGGCACCGACTTCGCCGATCCGAGCATCGTGTGGGGTGGCGACCAGTGGTACGCGTTCGCGACGAACGCGGCCGGGCACAACGTTCAGGTCTCGGCGTCGCCGGACCTCAACTCGTGGACGGTGCCGTCCGAAGCAGTGCCCACGCTGCCGGGCTGGGCGTTCCCCGGTTACACCTGGGCACCGACCGTCGCGCCGATCGGTCTGCACTGGGTCATGTACGTGAGCATGGCGAGGCTGTTCAGCGGGCAGTGCATCGACCGGTTGGTGGCGACGGCGCCCGGCGGCCCGTATGCGCCGGTCGCCGGGGGCCCCTTGGTCTGCTCGGAGACCGGTGGCAGCGGATCGATCGACCCGTTCCCGTTCGTCGCGCCCGATGGAACTCCGTACCTGTACTGGAAGGCGGACGGCGTCGGCACGCTGTTCGGTGCGGCCCTGACGCCCGATGGGCTCGCGTTCGCCGGGCCGCCTGTTCGCGTGTTGGCGGCTACCGCGGGATGGCAGCACGGCGTGATCGAAAACCCTTCGATGACGAGTGGAGAGGGTGCGTTCTGGCTGGTGTACTCGGGCGCGTCGTGGATGACCGCGAACTATGCGATGGGGTTCGCTCGTTGCGATGCACCACTCGGACCATGCAGTGACGTGACGACGAGCGGTCCGTGGATCGCGGGCGACGACAATGCCGTCGGACCAGGCGGCGGCTCGCTCTTCGCGGGGCCCGACTTCCGCTTGCGCCTCGCGTATCACGCATGGTCGGGCGGACCCGGTTATCGAGATGGCGCGCAGCGCGTGCTGCATGTCGAACCGATCGACATCGGTCCGGACGGTCCCGCGCTGTCTGATCAACTGCCCGTCGGCGCGCTCGAAGCGGCCACTCGCGAACCCGGTGGTGTGGCCGTGACAGGGTGGGCGCTCGACCCGGACACACCGTTGCCGGTGTCGGTCGGCGTGTTCGTCGACGGCCAACTCTTCACCGGCGGTCCGGCCGCAGCCGACCGTCCCGACATCGGCGCGACGCACGCGTTCGCGGACAACGCGCACGGCTACACGTTCGACATCGCCCCCTCCGACGGATCACATCATGTGTGCGTCACGGCGACGGACGACATCGGGACGCGGTCCGCGCTGCTCTCGTGTACCGACGTGTCGGTGTCGTCGCTGCCGTTCGGCGCGCTCGACCGCGTCACGCGCCTCGGCGGCGGGGGGCTGCAAGCAACTGGTTGGGCGATCGATCCGGCTACGGCGGCGCCGATCGCCGCGGACCTCTATGTCGACGGCTCGTACGCCGGACGAGTGACCGCGGGGGATGATCGCGCCGACGTTGCCGCAGCATGGCCCGCGTTCGGCGCGGCGCACGGGTTCTCGGTGACGCTCACGCTCCCGGCTGCAGGGGACGCGCACATCGTGTGTGCGTACGCGGCTGTCGAAGACGACCAACCCGCACCGCGCCTCGGGTGCGTGAACCTGTAGGGATCACTCCCGGCGAAATGACGGAAGCATCTGACTTCACCCATACTACCGAACTCGCCGGACTGTTAGGGTTCGTCCCATTCTCGCGAGAGTGAGAATCGACGGGGACGCAGGTGGGTCGCCGGTTGCCGGGGAGCGAGTGGCGGAACCGGCGCTGGTGCACAAACGCTACAGGTCGTACTCCGATTCAGCGAGCGAGTCCCGTCGCGATTCAGGAGGAATGAGATGCAACTGACACATCCGTTCGGCGGGAGACGACCCCGGCTCACCTTCAGGCGAACTGCGATTGCGATTGCCGCGGTCACCATGGTCGCAGCGGGTCTGACCCAGGTTGCCTGGGCGACCGCTGCGTACCCGCCCTTCTACAAGAGCGGAACCAACGGCTTCGCCGCGCCCAGCAAGGGCGCATCCCTACTGATCGACGAAGGTGACGGCGGCCAGGGCGCGCTCCTCACCTCTGTCAGCGGCGCAGCAAATCAGGCCGGATTCGGCCGCGTCGGAGTTCACTTCAGTGGCACGTTCAGCCAGCTGACCGACGTAGAGACGCAGTTCAACGTCATTCAGGGCACCTGTGTGGGAGGCAGTCCTCGCTGGCAGATCGACCTGCAGGATCCGGCCAACGCCAACAACACGCAGTTCCTGTGGGTGTATTTCGACACCCAGCACGAGCCGTATGGCGGGTGCAATGCGGGCACGCAACAGGAAGCCAACATCATCGGCACTACTTCACCCGCCGCGAACGGGTGGTTCGTCGGATACGCGAATGCACCAAGCAATTACGACGTGGTGAACACTCAGTACGGAAGCTGGACCGTGAGCGACGTGCAGGTAATCGTGGACGGAGGCTGGGCGCAGTCTGCCCAGATCAACCCGAACATCCAGCAAGTCCTGCTTCACAACATGAAGATCTATACAAAGACGTACTTCCCGCTGCCGCAGTAGCAGTAGCAGCAGCCGACCGTCCCTACGTCGGCGCGGCGTACGGGTTCTCGGTGACGCTCACGCTCCCGGCTGCGGCGTACGCGCACATCGTGTGTGCGTACGCGGCTGTCCAAGACGACCAACCCGCACCGCGCCTCGGGTGCGTGAACCTGTAGCGGATCACTCCCAGCGGAACGTCTTGGCGGCCAGTGCGGGCGCGACGATGGCCCAGGTCAGCAGAACGATCCACGCGTGCAAGGGGACGGTCTGGCCGGCATTCAACGTGCCGACGAGGATCTCGACGAGCGCGCCCGACGGCAACAGTTCGGCGACGAAGCGCAGCCCCGCGGGGAGCTCACTCAGAGGCACGACCATGCCGCCCATCAGCAGCAGCAACAAATAGAGGCCGTTGGCGGCGGCCAGGGTCACCTCGCCGCGCAGCCGTCCCGCCATCAACAGCCCGATGCCCGAGAAGGCGATCGTGCCGAGCACGACCGCGGCCACCGCGCCCGCCCGTATGTACGCGTCCCACCCGAGAGCCAGTGCGAGAGCGAGGAGCAGCGTGATCTGCACCACCTCGATGGCGACGATCGACAGCGTCTTCGCGGTGAGCAGTCGTGGCCGGCCGAGCGGCGTGAACCCGAGGCGCTTCAACACGCCGTACTGCCGCTCGAACGCGGTGCCGATCGCGAGTTGCACCATGCCGGTCGACATCACCGCCAACGCGAGGATGCCGGGGAACAGGAAGTCGACCGGATCTTGGAAGTCGCCCTTCGGCAGGACGTCGACGGTCGAGAAGAAGCCGAGCAGCACCAACGGGATGCCGAGCACGAGCAGCAACGACTCGCCGCGGCGGAACGTGAGGACGAGCTCGGTGCGCGTCTGCGCGAGCAGCGCGCTCATCCGGAACGAGACCGGCGCCGCGCCCGACCGCCGTGCGGGCGATCGACCGAGATCACCGGATGTTCGCCAGTGACAGCCGTCAGGCGGAGGAAGACGTCTTCGAGACGCTGCCGTCCGGCGCGTAGGTCGGCCAGCGGCAGGTCGTGCTCGGCCAGCCATGCCGTCAATGCCGCGACGTTCGCCGGCGTCGGCGGCATCGCGACCTGATACTCACCGGGCGCGACCTCGTCGACGAAGGCGTTCAACGCGCGCCCGAGGCTGGCGGAATCGAGCTCAGGCGGCGCCGCGAAACGGATCTCGTCGCTGGCGCTCGATCGCATCAACTCCGCCGGTGTTCCGCTCGCCACGACTCGGCCGCGATCGACGATGACGATTCGATCCGCGATGCGCTCGGCCTCTTCGAGATCGTGGGTGGTGACGAGGATCGTGACACCCGATTGGCGCAGCTCGCGGATCAGTTCGCGGATCAGCTGCCTTCCCGCGACATCGATGCCGGAGGTGGGCTCATCGAGGAACACCACTTCCGGCTTGCCAACCAGCGCGAGCGCGAGCGACAGCCGTTGCTGCTCACCGCCCGAGAGGCGGCGCCAGTTCGAGGTCCGTCGGTGGGCGAGACCCACCCGATCGAGCAGCGCCGCGGGATCCTCGTGGTCGTCGTAGTAGGAGGCGAAAAGTTGGACAGCCTCGATCGGCCGGATGCCCGGGTACACGCCGCCGTTCTGCAGCATCACGCCGACGCGCCGTACCAGTTCCTCGTGATCGGCGATCGGATCGAGGTCGAGTACCCGCACTCGCCCGTGCGTCGAGCGGCGGAAGCCCTCCAGCGTCTCGACGGTCGTGGTCTTGCCGGCACCGTTGGGACCGAGCAGCGCCAGCACCTCACCGGCCGCGACCGAAAACGACACTCCGTCGACCGCGGTGAGGTTCCCGTAGCGCACAACAAGCTGATCGACCTCAATTGCGCGCATTCGGTCGACCCTAGTGGGCCCCCATGCGCTCCGGAACTCGCCCGGCGAGTCGTCATCAGACAGGTACGGTTCCGTAATGCTCGACGTCCGGCGCATTCGTAGCGATCCGGATGGCGTCTGCTCGACGCTGGCAAGGCGGCACGATCCGAGCATCGAAGGCGACATCGCGCGCGTCATCGCCGACGACGCGCGGCAGCGCGAGGTCACCGCGATGCGCGACGCACTCCGCGCCGAGATTCGCGCCATGTCCGACGAAGTTCGCAAACTCCGGACGGCGGGCGACGTCGAGGCCGCGGAACAGATCCAAGCTGAAGCGAGGGCTCTCGGCGATCGCGAACGCGAGCTCGATGAGGCGACGGGCGTCCTCGCCGGGAACGTGCGCGACACGCTCTTGCGCATCCCCAACCTCCCGGCCGCTGACGCGCCTGACGGCGCCGGTCCCGAGGACAACGTGGTCGTCAAAGTGGTCGGCTTCGATCCCGAGAGCTACGAGCACCACCAACGCGTCCCCCACTGGGACATCGGGGCCGAGCTGCATCTTCTCGACCCTGAGCGGGCGGCGAAGCTGTCCGGCTCGATGTTCGCGCTGTACCGCGGCATGGGAGCGCGACTGCTGCGGGCGCTGACACAACTCGCGCTCGACCGGCACACGTCCGGCCCTGACGCGTACGAAGAGATCAGACCGCCGACGCTCGTTCGTACCGACACCATGATCTCGACCGGGCATCTGCCGAAGTTCGACGACGACGCCTACCACCTCGAGCGCGATGACCTGTGGGCGATACCGACCGCGGAGGTGCCGCTGACGTCGATGCACCGCGACGAGATTCTCGACGGGCGCGATCTTCCTCGGCGGTTCTGCGCGTACACGCCGTGCTTTCGCCGCGAGGCGGGGTCGGCGGGCGCCGACACGCGCGGGGTGTTGCGCACGCATGAGTTCGACAAGGTCGAGCTGTTCGCGTACTGCACCGCAGAGCAAGCAATGGACGTACACGCGGACATCCTGCAGCGGGGCGAGAGCCTGCTCGCCGATCTCGACTTGCCATACCGCGTGCTCGACCTGTGCACGGGTGATCTCGGGTTCTCGAACGCCCGCACGTTCGATCTCGAGGTCTACGCCCCCGGCTGCGATCGATGGCTCGAGGTGTCGTCGGTGTCGTGGTACGCCGACTTCCAAGCCCGGCGCGGCAACGTGCGGTACCGCCCCGATGGCGGTAAGGGCACGGAGATGTGCCACACGGTCAACGGGTCGGCACTGGCGTGGCCACGGATATGGGCGGCGCTCGTCGAGTCCAACCGCCGGCCCGACGGCTCCATCGCCCTGCCCAAGGTCCTGCACCACTACATGGGCGGCATCACCACCATTTCACCCTGACGATCCGCCGACTACGGTCCGAGGCGATGTCTCGCTTCTGGTCGAAGCTTGCAGTCGGGCTCGGCAAGCGTGCCGGCCTGGTGTCCGTCATCGGACTCGCCGTCACCGTCGTGCTCGGCCTCGGCATCACCCGCCTGGATTTCGCCACCGGCCAGGACAGCTACCTGAACAAGAGCGATCAGGTCTACAAGGACAACGTCGCGTACCAGAGCCTGTTCGGCGGCGAGGCGATGCTCACCGTCATCACGATGGATCCGGGCCACACCGTCGACGAGCTCTTCAACTCGGACGGTCAACAGCAGTTCACGAACTTGCACGACACGTTGGCGGCTACCAACGACTACCAGGGGATCATCACTCCGCTCACGGTGCTGCAGTTCTCCAACTCACTGATCCAGAGCCCGGACGGCAACCCGACCACGAGCATCGCCGGCAAGGCGACGCTGACCGCGCTGGGCAAGGAGGTGCCGGGCTCACCGCAGGCGGACGCGCGTAATACCGACAACGCCGCGACCCTCACGCGGTTGTCGGCCATCCCGCTCGCGCAACGCACGCTCGACAATCCCGACTGGGTCAAGTTCTTGCTGTACGACAACACCGGACAGGTGCGGTTGGCGCTGCGAAGCTTCATCCCCGATCAGACGCACGCGCAGGTGATCGTGCGACTGCTCGGCAACGAGTCGATCGACAAGGAAGGCGCGGCGGCGACCGCCTCGAAGCGCGAGGCGGACAAGCTGCATCTCGCGAACGCGACCAGTGTGACGACCGGCGCGTCGATCCTCCTGAAGGACATCAACGACTATTTGCGCGGCGGGATGCTGACGCTCGGTGCGATCGCCGTCGTGATCATGGCGATCATCTTGTTGCTGTTGTTCAGCGTGCGATGGCGTCTGTTGCCACTGCTCGTCATCCTGATCGGCGTCATCTGGGCCTTCGGGCTCGCCGGCTATCTCGGCATCCAACTCACGATCGTGACGATCGCCGGTCTGCCGGTGATGCTCGGCATCGGCATCGACTACGCGATCCAGATGCACGCCCGCGTTGAAGAAGAGGTCGTCATCGATCGCGCCGAGCACCCGATCCAGGAGACGGCCCGCAACCTCGGCCCCGCACTGTTGGTCGTGACCTTCGACGCCATCTTCGCCTTCGCGGCACTGCACTTCGCCAAAGTGCCGATGATCCGCCAGTTCGGCTTGCTGTTGGCGGTCGGAATCGCGGTGATCTGTCTCGGGTCGATCATCATCCCGCTCGCCATCCTCGGTATCCGTGAGTTCCGCTCGCCGACGCAACGGCGCGACTTCCGCAGCGGGCCACTCGGCCGTCTTGTCGTGTGGCTGGGCTCGCTGCCGGCGGCGAGCGCGGTGCCGCTGATCATCTTCAGCGTCGGCATCTTCGCCGTCGGTGCCTCCGTGGAGGGCAAGCTCACGTTGCAGACCGACCCGGTGCAATGGGTCAACCAGAACTCGCAGACGATCAAGGACATCCATCTCATCGAGTCGCAGGTGCACTCCTCGAACGAGATGGGGGTCTACGCGACATCCGACAACGTGTTCTCCGATCAGTTCATCGCGTTCGCACACGAGTTCACACGCCAGACGCTGGCGAGGTTCCAGCCCAATGACCTGATCGTCACGGGATCGAGCATCGAGACGTCGATCGGCGACTTGATCTACGTGCCCGGCGCGAGCGACATCGCACCCACCGGCGCCGACGTGCAGTCGGCGTACAACATCGCGCCCAAGGACATCCAGGCGTCGACCGTCAGCCCTGACCACACGGCGTTCAACATCGTGTTCCGGACAGGGCCCGGCTCGCTCGAGGACCGTGCACCGGTCGTGCGCTCTCTCCGCAACGACACCCACCCACCCGCTGGTATTCGAGCTACGCCGTCCGGCTTGGCCGTCGTCGGCGTCGGACTGCTCGACAACCTCGAGGCGAACCGGATCCTGCTCACCTATCTGGCGATCCTGTTCGTGTTCCTGTTCCTCGCCGTGCGGTTGAAGTCGATCATCCGCGCGCTGCTCTCGCTCGTGCCCGTGTTGATCGCGGTCGGGCTCGCGTCAACGGTCGCGTGGGTCTTCAATCTCAAGCTGAGCCCGATGACGGCAGTCGGGGGCCCCTTGGTGGTCGCCGCCTGTACCGAGTTCACGTCGTTGATCCTGTTGCGGTTCATCGAGGAACGCGATCGCGGTCTGCAGCCGAAGGAAGCGGTCGATGTTGTCGCCGAGCGAACCGGGCGCGCGTTCATCGTCTCCGCGCTCACAGCCATCTCGGGTGTCGCCGTGCTGTCGTTCTCGTCGTTGCCGCTGCTACGTGACTTCGGCCGCATCGTCGCGATGAACGTCGCCGTCGCGTTGCTCAGCGCGCTCGTTGTGCTGCCACCGATGTTGGTGTGGGCGGACAAGCGCAACTGGGTGTCGCGCGGCATGCTGCACCGCCACCACGAGCCGTACATCGAAACCCCACCGATGGGTAAGGGCGCCGCCGCACCGGTTCCTGATTGACTCCGATCCACCCGAGACATCAGTCCCGGTGCTCTTCGATACTGCGGCGGGTGGCGGCGTAGAGGGCTTCGGGTGTGAGGACGCCGAGAAACCGGTCGTCGTCGTCGAGCACCGCGACCCACCCCGCGTCGTACAACAGCACCTCGCCGAACGCGTCCTTCAACGTGTCCGAGAAGCGCACCCACGCATCGAGGCGGCGCAACCGTTGCTCGACGGTGCCAGTGCCTTCGGCTCGCTCGCGTTGCAGGTAGCCGCGCAGCCGGCATTCCTCGTCGAGCACGACCGCGAAGCGTTGGCCGTCCGCGTCGAGCCGCGCTCGTGCTGCCGCCAGGTCCAGATCAAGGGGAAGGACGGCCGGCTGCACGAGATCCTGCAGGTCGATCGACGTGACCTTCAGGCGCTTGAGCGCCCGGTCCGCGCCCACGAAGTCGGCGACGAACTCGTCCGCCGGGTTACCGAGGATCTCGGCCGGCGAGTCGTACTGCGCCAGGTGGCCACCCTCCCGGAGTATCGCGATGCGGTCGCCGAGCTTCACCGCTTCCTCGATGTCGTGGGTCACGAACACGACGGTCTTCTTCACCTCGGCTTGCAGCCGGAGGAACTCGTCCTGGAGGCGCTCACGGTTGATCGGGTCGATCGCACCGAACGGTTCGTCCATCAGCAGCACGGGCGGGTCGGCGCCCAATGCACGGGCCACGCCGACGCGCTGGCGCTGGCCGCCCGACAGCTGACTCGGATAGCGATCGCGGTATGACGTCGGATCGAGACCGACGAGCTCGAGCAACTCGTCGACCCGCGCCCGCACCTTCTGCTTCGGCCAGCCGAGCAGCCGTGGAACCGTCGCGATGTTGGTGCCGATCGTCTGGTGAGGAAAGAGTCCGATCTGCTGGATGACGTAGCCCATTCGCCGCCGCAACGCGACCGGGTCCATCTTCGTCACGTCATCCCCGTCGAGGAAGATGCGACCGCTCGTCGGCTCGATGAGCCGGTTGATCATGCGCATCGTGGTGGTCTTCCCACAGCCCGACGGACCCACCAGCACACAGGTTTCACCCTCGTCGACCTCGAGACTCAGCTCGTGGACTGCAACGGTGCCGTTCGGGTAGCGCTTGGTGATCTTGTCGAGACGGATCAACGAACGAGTCCCAGGGGGAGATCGATCCCGCGAGGGTAGCCTCACCCCGCAATGGTCCTCGGCAGCAACGTCGACCGTTGGCTGTGGTGGGATTGGATCGGACGCAACACCGATCTGATCTGGTCGTCGTTGCGCGAACACGTGATCTTGACGGTGTGCGCGGTGGGGTTCGGCCTCGTGATCGCGCTGCCGATCGGCATCGCGGCGTCGAGATGGCGGTGGCTCTACGCACCGTCGCTCGGCGTGACGGGTGTGCTCTACACGATCCCGTCGCTGGCCGCGTTCGCCCTGTTGCTCCCGATCACCGGACTGTCACGCACGACCGCGTTGATCCCTCTGACCAGCTACACGCTGTTGATCCTCGTGCGCAACATCGTCGAGGGACTCGACGGCGTGCCGAGTGAGATCAAGGACGCGGCGGACGGGATGGGCTACAGCCGCTTCCGCCGGCTGATCCTCATCGAGTTGCCGCTCGCCATCCCGGCGATCATGGCCGGCGTCCGCATCGCCACCGTGACGGTGATCGGCTTGGCCGCGGTAGCCGGGCTGCTCGCCATCCCGAGCCTCGGCAACCTCATCTACATCGGCCAGAACCGGCCGATCCGAACTGCCATCACCGTCGGCATCGTCCTGTCGGTGGCGCTCGCCGTCGTCGCCGATCTTCTGCTGGCAACCGCGCAACGGCTGCTCACGCCGTGGGCACGGTCGAGGGCGGCGCGGTGAACTTCCTCCACGACGTCGTCACGTGGTTCAACGATCCGTCGCACTGGCGCGGTGAGCATGGCATC
>DASXPN010000101.1:0-10807 GCA_036493595.1 Acidimicrobiales bacterium
CGACGCCGCCGGGTTCGCCGCTCGACGATGCGCTCGGCCCGTTCGAGCCGGCGCCCGCTCGTTGAGCCGCGCACGAAGTCGGCTCACCTCGCCAGATGCTTTTCGTCTTCACCGAACAGTGAGGACGGGCAAGCGCTCGGCCGGGCCAAGGATCACGGGGCGTCGCGGTATGCCGTGTAGAGCTCACGTGGCCAGTAGCGAACGGTCTCCACTGCGTCAGCGTCGACCAGTTCGGCCGTGATCCGGTCGTAGTCGTAGCAGTTCAGCTCGTACTGGTTTCCCCACGGATCGACGAGATCGAACGCCCAGCACATGTCGAAGTCAATGAGGTCGGTGACCATGAGACGCTCGCCGCGCGGATTGTCGATCCCGCAAGGCAGCGACCGGGCGAACGAGATGAAGCTGTCCGCGTCGACGCTGAACGCGACACCGGTTCGCTGCGGAATCATCGGGTGACCCTCACTGGCCTCGAACAGCGCCAGCATCGTCGTCCCGCCATCGGCCGATATCTGGAGCGGGCCACCCTCGAACCCGCTCGCCCAGAAGTCGTAGGCGTCGACGGGCTCGAACCCGAGATGCTCCGCATACCATCGGGCGGCCTCCGCCCGATCCGGCACGCGGATATGCACATGGTCGAGCCTTCCCATTCGGAATCCTGACCGCTCCGGCTGCATGCCTCCAACGTAGGTGCCTCGTGCAGACAGAGGCCGGAGAACTCGGAGAGCTCCACTGCACTCTCTGGTGTGCGCAGTCGCGGCGAGAAAGGTCCGTGTATCACGAAGTACGGTGATCTGATGCCGGACCGTCGACTTCCTGAGTGGCTCTCGTTCGACAAGAACCTCGGTGTGCACGATCGTGTCGATCGTTTGATGCGTTGGTTCCGCGAGGGCGCGGCACGCGAGACGGAGGTTCCGAGCGTCGCAGCTCGTGATCGTCTGACGGAGCAGCTCGAGCACCTTCGGGACGCAGTCGACGCGGCACGTTCCGCTGGACTCGAGTGGTCCGAGATCGCTCGGTGCCTCGGCTTCTCCCCTCACCAGGTGAGGAAGACGTTCGCGACCTGAGAAGGTGGTCGCGGCGACCGTCCGGTCTCCGCGATAAATTCGTGATGGTCAGGAAAGACAATCGGGGGGAACCGTGCTGAATCCCGCTCCGTCGCGCACATCGCCGGCACGAAGGGCACTGGCGTTGCTGCTCGCGCTGGTCGTCGTCACGGCAGCATGCAGCAGCAAGAAGTCGAACGGCTCGGGTGGCACGGCGGCCACCGCCTCGAGCGACACGACCAAGCCGGTCTACGGCGGAAGCGTCACGTACGCGCAGGACGCCGAGGACGCCGGGGGGCTCTGCCTCCCCGAGGCCCAGCTCGATGCCGCGGGCATCAACTACGCCCGCGCCATCTACGACACGCTCACGGTTCCGAACTCCGAGGGGAAGTTCGTGCCGTTCCTCGCCCAGTCGGTGACCAAGAACGCCGACGCCACGGTGTGGACGATTGTGCTGCGCCAGGGCGTGAAGTTTCACGACGGCACGCCGCTCACCGCGACCGTGGTGAAGAACAACCTCGACGCCTACCGCGGCACCTACCCCACGCGGCACCCGATCCTCTTCGGCCTGGTGTTCGGTCCGTACGTCAAAGACGTGGCCGCGGACGACTCCACCAACACCGTGACCGTGACGGTCGACGGTGATCCAGTCACGCCGGGCAACCAGGGTTGGCAGGCGTTCGACTCGTACCTGTGGTCGAGCGGCCGGCTGGGGATCATGGCCCAGGCCCAGCTCGACGACGGCCCCAACTGTGCGAAGAACCTCATCGGGACCGGCCCGTACAAGCTGAAGGAGTGGGTCGTCAACGACCACTTCACCGCAGTGAAGAACCCCGACTACTGGGGCACCGACCCGGGCAACGGCAACGCCAAGCTTCCCTACCTCGACCAGATCACGTTCAAGCCGGTTCCCGACGGTCAACAGCGCCTCAACGGCCTCCAGGCCGGCCAGTTCCAGATGATCTACTCGTCGAGCGCGATCGACCAGGAGCAGTACCGGGCGCTGGCCAAGCAGGGCACGATCAACGAGATCGAGGCGTCGAAGTACACGACGACGGCGCACCTGATGTTGTGCAGCGCAGCGGCGACCGACACCGTGTGTCCCGGTAGCCCGTTCGAGAACCAGCACGCCCGCAACGCGGTGGCCTACGCCCTCGATCGTCAGACCTTGAACCACGTCAGGGCCAAGGACATCCCGCAGATCGCCAGCGGGCCCTTCCCACCCGGGTCCGTCGGCTACGTGCAGGACACGGGCTTCCCGAACTTCGACCTGCAGAAGGCCAAGGACGAGGTCGCGGCCTACAAGGCCGACACCGGCAAGGACCTCGCGTTCACGTACGGCACCATCTCGACCCCCGAAGCGGTCGAGACGCAGAACTTCATCAAGGGCATGCTCGAGGCGGCCGGCATGAAGGTGTCGACCTACACCGTCGAGCAGACCCAGTACATCAACGTGGCCGTCAGCCGGAATTTCCAGATGTACGACTGGAACAACTTCGGCGGCACCGACCCCGACGGCCTGTTCGTGTGGTGGCACTGCAACAACCAGCCGCCCGCAGCCTGCGACAACCTCGTGAACTTCGGCGCCTTCAACGACCCGGTGATCAACAGTGACCTCGAGCAGGGTCGCGTCGAGCCCGACCCGGCGAAGCGGGCGGGGTTCTACGAGGACCTCAACCGCGAGTTCGCGAAGCAGCTCTTCAACATCTGGGAGAGCTGGACCGTGTGGGCGGTGGCGAGCTCGCCGAAGGTGCATGGGATCATCGGGCCGACGCTGCCCGACGGCAGCAAGCCCGACCCGACGATGGCTACCGGATTCCCGGTGAGCTCGATCTTCGTCACTCCATAACCGGCGGCTGCGGGCGTCGAACGGCCGCCGCCGGTTGCGACCGTGGACCTCCTACGTTGTCGCGGATGGAGTTGACCGCCAGCGCCGGACCGTGGTTCACGAAGCGTGGCGCGGTGCGTGTCTCGCAGGTGACGGCGACTTCACCGCATTCACGCTCAACCTCGGGTACTTCGCATCTGCGCTGCTGTTCGCCGTCGCGATCGCGGTGCCCGCCGGCGGCTATCGCGGGCTTGGGTGGAACCCCGTCGTGTCGTTCTGGGCGGCGTACGTCGCCACCCGGCCCCTCGGCGCGTCGATCGCCGACGGACTCGGCAAAGCAAGATCCGATCACGGGCTCGGCCTCGGTCAAGGGCGAGTGGTACTCGCGATCGGCGTCCTGATCGCGGTGCTCGTCGCCTACGTGGCCGCCCGGGACAGGAACCGCGATCCACTCGCCCTCAGCGACACCGACCGGCCAACGCGCTGATCGCGTCTCTGATTGGATCGCTCTCGTTCAGTTCGAACGCTCGCGACTGAATCGGATGGCGGCATCGATGCCACCGCCCGATGCCCGGTCGAGGACGACCGCACCGTTGCTGGCCCGCACGAGTTGGTCGACGATCGCGAGCCCGAGACCGCTCGTGCCGTTCGCGTGTTGGCGGGTGCTCTGCCAAAACGGGTCGAACGCACGCTGGCGGTCGTGCGCGGTCATGCCCGGTCCTTCGTCGATGACGTGAACCTCGACCGCGGTGGCGGTCGACCGCGCCGCGAGGTGAACCGCTCGTCCCGCGGGAGTTGCTTCGAGGGCGTTGTCGATCAGGTTGTCGAGAATCTGGTCGAGATGGCCGGGCACGAGCATCGCTCGGATGGCGTGGTCCCCGTTCGTGTCCAGCAGGAGGTCGACGCGCTGCTCGGCCGCGAGTGGTGACCACATCTCGTGCCGGCGAGCGACCACCTCACCGACGTCGACGGTTTGGCGCTCCGGTCGCTGCCCGTCCGCCCGCGCCAGGGCCAGAAGACCATCAACGATGCGTGTGAGTCGTGCGGCCTCGAGGAGCGCGGCATCGCGTGTGGTGATCACGCCGTCGGCGTCGTTGGCATCGAGGTTCTCGAGTCGCAGGCGCAGGGCGGTGAGCGGCGCGCGGAGCTGATGGCTCGCGTCGGCGACGAACCGACGCTGGGACGACACGAGCTGGTGGAGTTGGTCGGCCATCTCGTTGAACGTGTGCGCCAACGCGGCGATCTCGGGTGGTCCGGTGTTCGTCTCGACGCGTCGATGGAGCGCGCCTCGGCCGAGTTCGGCGGCGTGATCGTCGAGTCGTTGCAGCGGGTCGACGGCCCAACGCGCCAAGCGTCGACTGACGAATGCGGAGATCGCAAGGACAGCGATCGCGATCGCGGCGAGTGCGAGCCAGAACTGGTGGACTCGATGTTCCGTCGCCGCGTCGGAGCGCGCGACGAGCACAACCCCGTGGCTGTCGCTGGCGGAGCCGACGGGGACCGCGACGTAGGCCAGTCCTTCGGCCTCGCCGGTCGTCGCTTGGCCGGTCCGCGTCGCGTCGATCGCCGTCTGGAATCCGTTCGGGTCGCCTGCCGGTGCGGGTGTCAGACGATTGCCGGCACGGTCGACGATGATCACTTCTCCGCCCGTCCCCGCCGTGAAGCGCTGCGCCAGGCTTCCGACGTCGTGCGCTCCCGGATGCTCGATGATCTCCTCCGAGAGTGCCGCAAGTGAGCTGGCATCTCGTTGCAGGGAGCTGTCGAGCGCGTCGTGCTCGTGTCGGGTGTAGATGGCGGCGAGCGGGATCTCGAGGAGCAGCAGCACAATCGTGATCAGTAGAAGGTTGCTCGCGATGAGACGGCGTCTCATGACGACGTCCGAACCCGAAATCCCACTGAACGAACGGTCTCGATGACACCCGCGTCGCCGAGCTTCTGGCGCAGTGAGGCGATGTGGACATCGAGGGTCTTCGTGGGTCCGTACCAGTGTGGGTCCCACACCTCGTCCATGATCTGCTGACGGCTGACAACCGCGCCCGGGTCCTCCGTCAGCAGCGCGAGCAGATCGAACTCCTTCGGCGCCAGCAGGACTTCCGCTCCATCGACGTGGACGCGCCGCGTCCGACGGTCGACTTGTAGCCCACCGATGCGTTGTGGGCGTTCGACGCCGAGGTCTGGCTGGCTACGGCGGGCGACGGCCCGCACCCGGGCGATGAGCTCCCGGGAGCCGAATGGCTTCACGATGTAGTCGTCCGCGCCCAACTCGAGGCCGAGCACGCGTTCGCTCTCGTCGCCACGGGCGCTGACGATGATGATCGGAATGGTCGACGAGGCACGGACACGCCGACACACCTCGGAGCCGTCCATGTCGGGTAGACCCAAGTCGAGCAGCACGAGGTCGGCACCGCTGAGGCGAGCCAGCGCATCCATTCCCGTCGAGGCGCGCGTCGTCGTGAATCCCGCTCGCTCGAGCCCCTCGACGAGCGGCGCGGCGATGGCGTCGTCGTCTTCGACGACCAGCAGATGCACCGATCCAGCATGGACGAGGAAGGTCGACTGCGGTGCGCGTCTTGGCAATTCCTTTACTCGGCCCTGGGACGAATCTGGGCCGCCGCGCCCTACCTTCGAGCGCGGTCATGACCGCACCTGTCGCCTCTCCCCCGCTTGACTCGCGACCCGCGCACGCTCGGCCACGGCCACGGCCACGGACCGCCGACCGAGCGTGGGACGTCAACGTGATCGTCGCCGCGAGCGCGGCGGTGACGCTCGGGCTGTGGCTGCGGCACGGTGGGCTCGACGGGCTCGGGCAGCCCGGCGGCGCGTTCATCGCGGCGGGCCAGCTCACCGCGCTGGCGGGCACGTTCGCGGTGCTGGTCGAGCTGCTGCTGATGTCGCGGATCGGTTGGCTCGAACGTCATGTCGGCTTCGACCGACTCGCCGTCTGGCACCGTTGGACGGGCTTCTCGGCAGTCGTGCTGTTGGCGGGCCACGTGGGCTTCACCACGATCGGCTTTGCCGCTGAGGGCCGCCAGTCGATCACCGCGCAAGTCACGGACTTCGTGCAGAACTACCCCGACGTGTTGATGTCGATCGTTGGGTTCGCGCTCCTCCTCGCGGTCGCGGTCACGTCGCTGCGAGCCGCGCGACGGCGCCTGTCGCGGGAGGAGTGGTACGCCGTTCATCTCTACGCCTACCTCGCGGTCGCGCTCTCTTTCGCCCACCAGCTCGCGGTCGGCTCGGACTTCGTCGATGACCCCGTTGCCCGGGCGTGGTGGGTCTCGTTGTACGTCGCGGTCGGGGGCGCGATTCTCGCTTGGCGAGTCGGCCGGCCGATCGTGTTCAACGCCCGCCATCGCCTGAGAGTCCACTCGGTGCATCGAGAGGCCGACGGGATCGTGTCGGTCTACATCTCAGGCCGCAACCTCGACCAACTCCAGGCGGAGGCCGGCCAGTTCTTCTTGTGGCGGTTCTGCGCGGGGACCGGGTGGGCCAAGGCGCACCCGTATTCGTTGTCCGCTCCACCGAATGCTCGCTTCCTGCGCATCACCGTGAAGGACCTGGGCGACGACACGCATCGCGTGCAACAACTCCGGCCTCGCACCCGCGTGTTCGCCGAAGGTCCCTACGGGACATTCACCGCCGAGCGCTGCACCCGCCGCCGAATCGCGCTCATTGCCGGAGGCATCGGCATCACGCCTCTACGCGCGCTGGTAGAAGCACTACCCGCAGGGCCGGGCGACATCACGCTTGTGTATCGCGCCGCGTACAAACGCGACATCGCCTTTGGAAAGGAACTCCGCGCGATCGCCGAGCATCGAGGCATCGAGCTGCACGCAGTGATCGGTCCCGACATCGGCGACGATCACACCGACCGCCTCGGTGTACCCGCATTGCAAACGCTCCTCCCCGACATCGCCGAGCGTGACGTGTACGTGTGCGGGCCACCTGCCATGGTCGATGCCGTTCGGCGACGCCTGCACACGCTGCGGGTCCCCCGTGACCACATCCACTTCGAACGATTCGCGTACTGACGAAGCCACCATGCGCCGCGCCATCCCCGTCATCATCTCCACCGCCGGCGGCCTCGCGCTGCTCGCAAACTTCCATACGAAACCGCCGGGTGCGTCCGTCGCCACCGCGCCGGCGTCGTCGACCACGATCACGACCGAGCCACAGCAGACTTCGGGATCGCCGTCCGCACCAACAACGACAGTCGCGGCCGGAGCCAAGCGCACCATCGACGGGCCCGCGGTCTCGACTCCGTACGGAGATGTGCAAGTACGCGTCACGCTCGACGGGACCAAGATCGTCGACGTGCAGGGCATCCAGTTGCCCTTCGACCGATCACGCTCACAGCGCCTGAGCCAATCTGCCGCACCCATCCTGCACAACGAAGTGCTCAAGGCCCAGAGTGCGCAGATCGACCTGGTCTCGGGCGCCAGCTATACGAGTGACGCGTACTCGCGGTCGCTGCAAGGCGCTCTCGACCACGCCGGCGGATGACACGTACACCGGCTGTGACACCATCGGCTCGCGCTCGCCGCGTCGAACACATCTGGGGAACTGCCATCGGTGTCGATGTCGGCGATGCGGCGGACGACGAAGTCCTCGATCGCGTTTTCGGATGGTTCCGGCGCGTCGACGACCTCTTCTCCACCTGGCGCGACGACACCGAGATCAGCCGTCTCGGTCGCGGCGAACTCGAGCTGCGCGACGCGAGCCCCGAAGTACACGCGGTACTCGACCTCTCCGACCGGATCACCGACGAAAGCCGCGGCGCGTTCGACATTCGAATCGGCGCTGACCCTCGAGTGGACCCGCAGCCGGGGCGCGGACCGCTCGACGCATCAGGACTCGTCAAGGGATGGGCGCTCGAGCGCGCCGCCGAACTCCTCCTCGCGGCGGGTGTTGCGAACTTCAGCATCAACGCCGGAGGCGACCTTGTCACCCGTGGCCGGCCGGAGCCCGATCGGCTCTGGCGGGTCGGCATCCAACATCCCTGGCACCGCCATGCAGTGGCCGCCGTCGTGCAGGGCACCGACCTGGCCGTCGCGACCTCAGGGCGCTACGAGCTCGGTGAACACATCATCGACCCCCGCACCGGTCGCCACCCCACGGGGCTGATGGCCGTCACGGTCATCGGAGCCGACTTGGCGCTCGCCGACGGCTACGCCACCGCGGCCATCGTGCTGGGCGACGAGGGCATGCACTGGCTCGCCACCCTCCCCGACATCGAAGCACTCGGCATCACCGATTCACAGGCGGTGGTGACCACTGACGGCTTCGCGCGGTATCGAACCCAGTGATGACCGCATGACACTCGACCGCACGCGGGCGACCGACGATCATGGGGTCGAGGGCAACACGCGACTCACCGCCACGAACGCGGCGATCATCTTCGTGCTCCTCGCGATCGAAGGCGTCACGGTGCTACGAGTCGCTTCGATGCTGCGCCTACACGTATTCATCGGGCTGGTGCTCGTGCCACCCGTCCTGCTCAAGATCGGCACGACGACGTACCGAGCGGCGCGCTACTACCTCGGATCAGCGTCCTACCGGCGCCGAGGACCGCCCCCGGCCATACTTCGGGCGCTCGGACCATTCGTCGTCATTCTCACGTTGGCGGTTCTCGCCACCGGCGTCGAGCTACTGGTTCTCGGTCCAGCTCAGCGATCCCCGTGGCTCACGCTCCACAAGATCAGCTTCATCCTCTGGTTCGTCGCCATGACGGTTCACGTGCTCGGACACATTGCTGAAACGGCTCAGGTCGCGCCTCTTGACTGGCAGAGGCACCCGGCTTCGCGCGTTCGAGGGGCCGGCGTGCGACGGGTCATGATCGTGATCACCGTGATGGCGGGGCTCGCGCTCGCTCTGATCTACCAGCCGGTCGTCACCGACTGGCTCTCGCATCCTGCAGGATGATGACCCTGTCCGGGCTACGCCTGAGGGTCGCCTACGCCATCGTCAGCCATGATGTCGCCTGATCTCGAAGGAGTCGCCGTGCCGGGGCAGCAGAACGACAACCGCTGGATGAAGCAGCCCTCGTGAGACCGCTTGCCGGCATTCGCATCGTGGACCTGACCAGCAATATGTCGGGACCACTGGGGACGATGGTCCTGGCTGACCAAGGTGCTGATGTCGTCAAAGTGGAGCCGCCAACGGGTGACGCCATTCGCACGGTGGGCACGGGCCACGCCGGCATGAGCGCATACTTCGCGAACAACAACCGCGGGAAACGCTCGATCGCCATCGATCTCACGAAGGATGCGGGACGCGGGATCGTGCGGCGACTCACCGCCAACGCCGATGTGTTCACGCAAAACTTCCGCCCCGGTGTGGTCGACCGTCTCGGGTTGAGCGCGCAGTCACTGCAGGCGGACAACCCACGGTTGATCTACGCGTCCATCAGCGGTTTCGGCACGACGGGACCGCTCGCCGACGCACCGGCGTATGACCACGTCGTGCAAGCGCTGTCCGGCTTCGCCGCGATCCAGACGGCGGGCACCAAGGAACCGTCAATGGTTCGTCACGGCGTCATCGACAAGGCGACGGCATACACGTTCGCGCAAGCGATCACCGCCGCACTGTTCCAGCGCGAGCGCACCGGTCACGGCACGCGCATCGACGTGTCCATGCTCGACGTGGCGATCGCGTTCTTGTGGCCCGACGGCATGATGGATCACACCATCGTCGAGCCCTCGAACGTGCTGCCGCCGACGAGTCGTAGCTTCCGCGTGAGTCCGACCGCGGACGGTCATGTCGTGCTCGTCACGTTGACGGCCGCGCAATGGTCCGGCCTCACCAGCGCGCTGCTCGGCGACGACGCGGCCATGACCGACACTGCGGAACGCATGAAGGGCGGCGCGGACGTCATGCGGCGCGTGCGTGCCGTCATCGCCGATCTGCCGACCGACGAAGTGGTGTCGCGCTTGCGAGCCGCAGACGTGCCCGTCGCGCCGGTACGGGAACTGCACGAGGTCGCCGACGATCCGCAGGTCGTCGCGTCCGGCACGGTGCGCTCCTTCGAACACACAGTGCTCGGCGATGTTCACCAACCCCGGTCCGCGCCACTGTTCGACGGCACCAGTACGGAGCCAACTCCGTCCGCTCCGTTGCTCGGCGAACACACCGACGAGGTGTTGCGAGAAGCGGGCTGGGTTGACGACGAAGTAGCGCAGCTGCGCTCCGACCGCGTCGTCTGCTGAGTCTCGAGCTCGCGTCGGCTCGACAAGCCGTGAGGTTCTGAGGCTCAGCGCCGCCTCGGGTCGACGGCACTTGGCGAACCGTGTGACGATGCGGGCCGACCACAGGAGGGGTGATGGCAGAGCAACGCTTTCCGGTGGAGGCGAGCCACATCATGATGTTCGCCCGCGCCATCGGAGACCCGAATGCCGGATACAACGATCCCGACAGCGCCGAAGCCAAAAGCGCGGGCGGCATCGTGGCGCCGCCGACGTTCGCCATGGCGAGCTGGCAGTTCCAAGCCGTCCACCCGTTGCGTCCGGCGCCGGGCAAACCGTGGTTCGGGTCCGGACGCGACCCCAGCGGTCTCACTCGGGCCGCCGCCAGCGGCGGATCCGGAAGCAGCGCCGGCTCAGAGGGCGGTGGCGGTGGCGGTGGCGGTGGCACCGGCCTGCATGCCGAGCAGCACTTCGAGTACCACCAGCCGATGCGTCCCGGCATGGTGCTCACCACCGAGATGAAGGACGGCAAGACGTGGGAGAAGGAGAGCAAGCGCGGCGGCAAGCTGAAGTTCTCCGAGAGCGTCACCGAGTTCCGTGACGCCGCGACGGGCGAACTCGTGGTGACCGCGCGCATGGTCGGCGTCCAGACCGAACGTCCCGTTGCGAAGGAGGGCTGACATGGCGGTCAAGACCAGCGACGTCAAGGTCGGTGACTCGAGGACGACCGTCGTGTTCGACAACCTCACGCGCTC
>DASXPN010000102.1:0-42303 GCA_036493595.1 Acidimicrobiales bacterium
CGTCGCCGGTCGCGTGTCGCAGAAGATGGCGCCGGTCCTCCGCCAGATCTACGACCAGATGATGGAACCCAAGTGGGTCATCTCGATGGGCGTGTGCGCATCGAGCGGCGGCATGTTCCAGAACTACGCCATCGTGCAAGGTGTCGATCAGGTCGTGCCCGTCGACGTGTACGCACCGGGCTGCCCGCCGGGCCCGGAGACGCTGATGCACGCCATCCTCACGCTGTACGGCCTCATCGATCGCGGCGAGCTCACTCGTCGCCGCGCAGAGTCCGGCGGCGGCGCCGGCGTGCAGGTCGGTCAGATCGACGGCCAGACCGCAGGCAGCTCGCCGGTCATCATCGGGCAGAGGTCCTGACCGGATGACCGACGAGGCGGGGGCCGACCAAACCGAGAGCGCCGATCAGGACGCACAGGGCGAGGCGAGCGCGGAGGCTGAGCAGCCGTACGGCTGGCCGATGTCGGAGTCGCGAGGCCAAACGATCGTGCACGTGCCGCGTGAGCACCTGGCCGAGTTCGTGATGGAGCTGCGCGACGAGCACGGCTTCAACATGTGCATCGACGTGACCGCCGTCGACTACCTCGCGTACGAAGCGCCGCGGCGGTTGCCGCCGGAGGTCGAGCCCGAGCGTTTCGAGCTGGTCGTCAACCTGCTGGCGATGCGCGAGGGCACTCGGTTGCGCGTGCGTACCCAGGTGCCGAGCGATGACCCCGTCGTGCCGTCGCTGTTCGACGTGCACCCGGGGACAGAAGCGATGGAGCGAGAGGTGTTCGACATGTTCGGCATTCGCTTCGACGGGCACCCCGACTTGTCGCGCATCTTGATGCCGGAGGACTGGATCGGTCATCCGCTGCGCAAGGATTACGCGATCGGACGCATCCCCGTGCAGTTCAAGGGAGTCGAGAACGCGCGATGAACATCGCCGCCGACACGTTCGAAGGTAGCCAGGAGCTGCAGCCTCGCAAGGGCAGCAAGGCGGACGAGCTGCTGCGCGAGATCGGTTCAGTGCTGCGCATGTCGGAGGCCGAAGCCGCCGAGCTCAGCGACTCGGAGCCGCCGGCCGACGAGACGATGATCATCAACATGGGTCCGCAGCACCCATCGACGCACGGCGTGTTGCGATTGATGCTCGAGCTCGACGGCGAGAATGTGCTGCGCACGAAGCCGATCATCGGTTACCTCCACACCGGCATGGAGAAGACGGGAGAGGATCTCACCTACCTCCAAGGTCCCACCAACGTCACGCGTATGGACTACGCGTCGCCGTTGCACAACGAGCTCGTGTTCAGCATGGCGACCGAGCAGCTCCTCGGCATCGAGGAGGACATCCCGCCGCGGGCGCAGTGGATCCGCATGTTGATGACGGAGCTCAACCGCATCTCTTCGCACGTGCTGTTCCTCGCCACCAATGGCATGGACATCGGCGCTGTCGGCATGATGCTCTACGGCTGGCGCGAACGCGAAGAGGTCCTGCGGTTCTTCGAGAAGGTCACCGGCCTTCGGATGAACCACAACTACATCCGCCCCGGCGGGGTGGCGGCGGACCTTCCCGACGGTTGGCGCGACGACGTGCTGAGGCTGCTCGACACGCTGCCCGAACGGTTGCACGAGTTCGATCTGCTGATGACCGGACAGCCGATCTGGCGCGAGCGCCTGCAAGGGGTCGGCGTCATCACGCCAAGAGAGGCGATCGCGCTCGGCGCGACCGGACCTCTGCTGCGCTCGACCGGTGTGCCGTGGGACCTGCGGCGCGAGGTCCCGTACCTCTACTTCGATCAGGTCGACTTCGACGTCGTCGTCGGGACGTACGGCGACTGCTTCGACCGTTACGCCATCCGACTGAACGAGATCCGCGAGTCCATCCGGATCGTGCACCAGATCATCGAGAAGCTGCCCGAAGGGGACTACCGGATCCAGGACAAGAAGGTGACGCCGCCCCCGCGGGCGCGCATCGACGAATCGATGGAAGCGCTCATCCATCACTTCAAGATCTTCACCGAAGGCTTCAAGGTGCCGGAGGGCGAGGTGTATGTCGCCATCGAGTCGCCGCGAGGTGAGCTCGGTTGCTACATGGTGAGCGATGGTTCGTCGCATCCGTACCGGTTGCACATCCGAGGCCCGAGCTTCGTGAACCTCCAGGCGTTGCCCCACATGATGCGCGGGGGCTTCCTCGCCGACGGTGTGGCCGTGATCTCGTCTGTCGATCCGATCATGGGCGAGGTCGATCGCTGATGCCGCAGTTCAACGCCGACAACGAGTCACTCGCGCACGAGATCATCTCCCGCTACCCGGTCGCGCGCTCTGCGCTGATCCCGCTGTGCCACCTCGCGCAGGAACAGGACGGCTACTTGACCGATGACGCGATGCAGCACATCGGTGAGTTGCTCGGCATCGAAGCCGCGGAAGTGCTGGGCACCGCCAGCTTCTACGAGATGTTCAAGCGGCATCCGGTGGGGACGTACGTGATCAACGTGTGCACGTCGATCTCGTGCTTCCTCGACGGTGGCGACGAGTTGCTCGAGCATGCCGAGGAGCGTTTGGGCATCAAGGAAGGTGGCACGACCGAGGATGGCACGTTCTCGCTCGAGGGCTACGAGTGCATTGCCGCCTGTACCGAAGCGCCCTGTCTCCAGGTCAACTACCGCTACTTCCATCGCATCACCCACGACGAGCTCGATGCGTTGATCGACGACCTCGGGGCCGGGCGCCGCGACGACATCCCGCGCCATGGGACGTTGCAACGGACGCGCCAGCACATCGATCCTGATCGAGCCGCTGGTGTCGTGACCCCCGACGGCGGTGGCCAGCCGGTTTGGCTCCGCGATCATGCGGCATTAGAAGAGGCGCCGTCATGATCAGCGACGCCAGGCCGATCATCACGACCAGGTTCGGCTACGACGACAGCCACACGCTCGAGCGCTACCTCGCCACGGGCGGGTACGACGGTCTGCGCGCCGCGCTGCGCAAGCCGCCACAACAGGTCGTCGACGACGTGAAGTCGGCGAGCCTGCTCGGCCGCGGCGGTGCGGGCTTTCCCGCCGGAGTGAAGTGGGGCTTCCCGCCCGCGGGTGTGTGGCCGCGCTACCTGGTCGTGAACGGTGACGAGTCGGAGCCGGGCACCTACAAGGACCGCATGCTCATGGAGCGCGATCCGCACCAGCTCATCGAGGGCATCCTCATCGCCTGTTACGCGGTCGGGCTCGGTCAGGCCTTCCTCTATGTGCGGGGCGAGATGGCGCTCGCGCAAGAGCGCATCGCGCAGGCACTGAACGACGCATACGCGGCGGGTTATGTCGGTCGCAACATCTTGGGCACCGACTTCTCAGTCGACATCGTTCTCACGTGGGGCGCCGGCGCCTACATCGTGGGCGAAGAGACCGGTCTGATCGAAAGCCTCGAAGGCAATCGCGGCATGCCGCGTCTGAAGCCGCCGTTCTTTCCCGCCGCCATCGGGCTGTACCAGAAGCCCACGATCGTCAACAACGTCGAGACGCTGTCGAACCTCCCGTGGATCTCGAGCAATGGCGGCGAGGCATTCGCGGCGCTCGGCGCGGAGACGAGCAAGGGCATGCGCATGTTCGCCGTGTCCGGTCACGTCAACAAGCCCGGCGTCTACGAGGTGGAGTTCGGCGTCACCACGTTTCGCGATCTGATCGAGGCGCCCATCTACTGCGGCGGCGTCCGCAACGGGAAGCGTTTGAAGGCGTTCATCCCGGGCGGCGCGTCCGCACCGTGGTTCTTCGAGGAGCATCTCGATCTCCCGCTCGAAGCCGGTGCCGTCGGCAAGGCCGGCTCGATGCTCGGTTCGGGCGCCATTGTCGTGATGGACGAGGACACCGACGTGGTGAGGGCCTGCCACCGCATCGTGCGGTTCTTCGCCAAGGAATCGTGCGGCAAGTGCACGCCCTGCCGCGAAGGCACCTCGTGGCTCGAGAAGATCCTCGCCCGCATCATCGACGGCGCTGGTCGCCCCGAGGACGTCGACATGCTCCTCGACATCTGCGACAACATCAGCCCCGGCATCAACTGGCCCCCGCGGCAGACGACCATCTGCCCGCTCGGGCCTTCGGTCGTGTCGCCCATCGCCAGCGCGGTGAGCCGGTTCCGCCACGAGTTCGAGGCCTACGTCGGCGGACCGGTCGAGACCTCCGTCAAGATGACCGGCGCGGCCTACCGCGCGCCCGAGAGCGCCAATGCCTGAACTCTCGGTCTCGCTCGCTCACGAGCCTGCTCAGGAGACGGTCGAGCTGACCATCAACGGACGCGCCGTCAGTGCGCCGAAGGGACAGCTCGTCATCGAGGCCGCGGAGAAGCACGGCGTGTTCATCCCACGCTTCTGTTACCACCCGCGCATGAACCCGGTCGGCATGTGTCGTATGTGCATCGTCGACATCGACACCGGTCGCGGGCCGACGCTGCAACCGGCGTGCATGATCGAAGTCGCGCCGGACATGAAGGTCGACACCGAGTCGCCGGCGACCCGGAAGTCACAAGACGGCGTGCTCGAGTTCTTGTTGATCAACCATCCGCTCGATTGCCCCGTGTGCGACAAGGGCGGCGAGTGCCCGCTGCAGGACAACGCGTACGCGTACGGTCCGGGCGAGTCGCGGTTCGTCGAGGAGAAGCGCCACTTCGAGAAGCCGGTGGCGATCAGCAACCTCGTCCACCTGGACCGCGAGCGTTGCATCCTCTGTGACCGTTGCACCCGGTTCGCCAACGAGGTCGCCGGCGATCCGCTGATCTCGTTCATCAACCGCGGCAGCCAGACCGAGGTGAACACCTTCCCCGACCATCCGTTCGCGTCGTACTTCAGCGGCAACACCGTGCAGATCTGTCCAGTGGGCGCGCTGCTGGCTCGGCCGTTCCGGTTCAAGGCCCGTCCGTGGGACCTCGACAAGGTGGAGTCGACGTGCACGTCGTGTGCGGTCGGGTGCCGCGTGACGATCGAGGTGAGCCGCAACCATGTTCTGCGCTACCAAGGCGTCGACGTCGACCCGGTCAACTGGGGTTGGCTGTGCGACAAGGGTCGCTTCGACTTCGAGGCGATCGAGTCGGATGAGCGCCTCAGTGAGCCGCTGATCCGCAAACAGGGTGATTCCGATCCTGACGGTGAGCTCATCGCCGCCACGTGGTCCGAAGCCCTCACCACCGCAGCCGACGCCATCGGGCGAGCCGATGCAAAGTCCGTGGGCGTCGTCGGTGGCGCCCGCCTGACGAACGAGGCCGCGTACGCGTGGGCCAAGCTCGCCAAGGGCGTGATCGGCACCGACAACGTGGACGCGCAGTTGGGCGACGGACTTCCCGGCGAAGTTGCGGTCGGCTTGCCGGCGGCGACCATCGACGACGTCTGCGCCGAAGGCTCGATCGTCATCGTCGCAACGGGTGACTTGAAGGAGGAGCTGCCCGTGCTCTTCCTTCGCCTGCGCGACGCGGTCATCAACCGCAACGTGAAGGTCGTCGAGCTGACGACCACGACGACTTCACTGTCGTCGCTCGCGACGATGTCGCTGCGTCATCGCCCGGGCGAGGTGCACCTCGCGATGGCTGCGCTCGTCGGGTTCGGCCGCGACGTGGGGAACATCAGCGCCATCCTCGACGGTGATGTGCTCGCGGCGCGCCGCTTGGTGGCGGACTCGGCCGTCAACGCCATCATCGGCCGGCCGTCGGTCGCCGAGTCCGCGGATGCTGCCGTCGAGGCTGCGGCGGTGCTGCTGGAGGCGAAGCCGGACGCGCGGTTCGTGGTGTCACTGCGCCGGGCCAACGTCCGCGGCGCGCTCGACCTCGGTCTCGCACCCGGTCTACTCCCCGGGCGCGTGGCCCTCGATGCCGGACGCGAATGGTTCGCCGCACGCTGGCCGAAGGTTCCGTCCGAGCGCGGGCTCGACACCGCCGGCATCTTGAACGCGGCGGCCGATGGGCGCATCGACGTGCTCGTACTGCTCGGCGCCGATCCGCTGAACGACTTCCCCGATCGAGCGCTGGCCGAACGCGCACTTGCAGGTGCACGCACGGTCGTCGCCGTCGACACATTCGTGAACGAGTCGGTGAGCAAGGCCGACGTCGTGCTCGCGGCAGCCGGCTATGCCGAAGTCAGCGGCACCACGACGAACATCGAAGGTCGAGTGAGCCGGCTGCGCCAGAAGGTCACCCCGCCGGGCACGTCGCGTCCCGATTGGATGCTGGCGGCCGAGCTCGCGTACCGCCTGGGTATCGATCTCGAGCTCGAGTCGGTCGAGGGCATCTGGCGCGAGATCGAAGCGGTGTCGGCCGTGCACGCGGGCATCACCGAGGAGTTGCTCGAGTCGCCCGCGGGCGACGACGGCGTGCTCGTGCCGCTCCGCCCCGAGGTGGCCGCCGCCGCGGAGGGCACGCACGTGCAGATCACCGGCGTCGACGGCACGCAGCCTGCGAGCGAAGAGCTCTCGAGCGCGCAGGAACAGGAAGCCTCGGGAAGCGAGCCCTCCGGCGAGGAGACCCCCGAAGAAGCCGCGGCCGATGCGGCGGAAGAAGGCGCGGCGCGCCAAGCGGAAGCAGAAGCCGACGACGCGCGGCCGGCGACCGTGGCATTCGCACGCAACGCGCCATACCAGTCGCCCGTGGTCGACTCGTACTCGCTGCGCCTCGCGACGACCCGCAAGCTGTTCGACGACGGCACGCTGGTACAGCACTCACCGTCTCTGGCCGGCATCGCCGCGGTCAGCCACTTGGTCGCCAACTCCTACGACCTCAACCGTCTCGGCGTCGCCGAGGGCGACGTGGTCAAGGTGACCTCGCCGCAAGGGTCAGCCACGTTCGAGGCGCACTCCAGCGATGTCGTCCCGCGAGGAACCGCGGCGCTGGTCGTGAATCAGAGGGGCGGGGATCCGAGTCCGCTCATCGACGTCACCACCGCGGTGACCGAGATCCGGGTGGAGAGCGTGTAGTGGATCCTCTCTTCATCTCCGGCCTGTCGATCAGCGTCGTCATCGTCGTTCTCATCAAGGTCGTCGTCGTCTTCGTGTTCTTGTTGATCGCGACGATGTTGATGGTCTGGTTCGAGCGCAAGGTCATCGGCGACATGCAGAACCGCATCGGCCCGAACCGGGCCGGCCCGTGGGGGATCCTGCAAACGCTCGCCGACGGCATCAAACTGTTCTTCAAGGAGCCGCTCATCCCGGACCGCGCCGACAGCCGCATCTTCCGGCTGGCGCCCTATCTGTCGTTCGTGCCCGCGTTCCTTGTGTTCTCGATCGTTCCCGTCGGCGGCGTCTTCCGCGACGGACACGACGGCACGGTGTCGATCCTCGGCCACGAAACGTTCCTTCAGCTCGCCGATCCGCCGGTCGGCGTCCTCGTCGCGCTGGCGATGTCGTCGATTGCGGTGTATGGCGTGATGCTCGCCGGTTGGTCGTCGGGTTCGAAATATCCACTACTCGGTGCGGTGCGCGCGTCAGCGCAGATGGTGAGCTACGAAGCCGCGCTCGGCCTGTCGGTCGTGAGCGTCGTGTTGTTGAGCGGCAGCTTGCGCACGCACCAGATCGTGGCCGAGCAATCGCAAAGCATCTGGCACTGGACGATCATCGCCGCCGGCGTCGTCCCGTTCGTGATCTTCTTGATGGCGGGCACGGCCGAGATCGAGCGACCACCATTCGATCTGCTCGAGGCGGAACAAGAGCTCGTGGCCGGCTTCAACACCGAGTACTCCGGCATCCGCTTCGCCCTCTTCTACCTCGCGTCGTTCATGAACACGATCACGACGTCCGCGATCATCGTGACGTTGTTCCTCGGCGGACCGGACGGTCCCGCGCCGGTCGGCCCCGCGTTGATCTGGTCGCTGTTCTGGTTCTTCGCCAAGCTGACCGTCTTCTTGTTCGTCTTCGTCTGGTTCCGTGCCACGCTGCCGCGATTCCGCTACGACCAGCTCATGGATCTCGGCTGGAAGGTCCTCATCCCGATCAGCCTCGGTTGGTTGCTCGTCGTCGCGGCTATCCGCGTCGCCAACGATCGCTCGTACACGTTCGTGCAGATCCTGCTCGTGGCGCTGGCCGGCGCGGTGGTACTCGCGATCGCAGGGCTGCTGCTGAGCGCGGCGATGCGCACTGCGCAACGGCGGCGCGAGCTCGAAGCGGTGAAAGGGGCGTAGATGGGTTACCTCGAGGGTTTTGGCGTCACCTTCCGCAAGCTCTTTCACGGCAGTGAAGACGGCCGTGTGGTCACGGTCGAGTACCCGAAGAAGAAGCGTCCGAAGGCGATCCGGTTCCACGGCCGCCATGTCCTCAACCGCTACGAGGACGGCATGGAGAAGTGCATCGGATGCGAGTTGTGCGCGGGCGTGTGCCCGGCGCGCTGTATCTACGTGCGCGGCAAGGACAATCCCGTCGACGATCCGGTGAGCCCCGGTGAGCGCTACGGCTTCATCTACGAGATCAACTACCTGCGCTGCATCCACTGCGACCTGTGCGTCGAGGCGTGCCCGACCGAGGCGATCACCGAGTCGAAGCTCTTCGAGTTCTCTTTCACCAATCGCCACGACGCCATCTACACGCGCAACGAGCTCCTGGTGGACGACGACGGCAAGCCCAAGCGGCTTCCGTGGGAGGACTGGCGCGAGGGCGAGGACGAGCACACCTCCGCGTGGATGCGGGCGACGGCACCCGCCGGATCGGCGCAATACGAGGATCGCGTCGCGTGGGCGGGCGAGCTCGGCTACGGCGTCCGGCCGCCGGAGCACGGCCAGCGTCTGGCGGAGGATCTGCTCGTGGCCACCGACGCGGCGCAGGCCGACGATCCCGAAGAGCAGGTCCGCCAGGGGGTCGAAGCGCAGACGCACGGAGACATCCATCCGCATGGGCATCCGCAGGGCGGCGACAGCGGGCCGCACTCGTGATCGAAGTCCTCGTTTTCGCCATCGCGGCGGCGATCGTCGTCGCGGGCGCGCTCGGAGTCGTCCTCTCCTCCAACCCCGTCCATGCCGCGCTGTCACTGGTCGGCACGCTGTTCGGCATCGCGGTGCTGTTCGTCGAGCAGCAGGCCGACTTCCTCGCCGCGGTGCAGGTGATCGTCTACGCGGGCGCCATCGTCGTGCTGTTCCTGTTCGTGATCATGCTGCTCGGCGTCGACCGCTCCGAGAACCTCGAGACCGATCCGCTCGGCGGGCAGCGGCCCGCGGCGATCATCGCCGGCGGCGCGCTGCTGGGTTCGGCGCTCGTCACGCTGATCCTCACCCATCGCGATCTCGCCTCGGTCGCGGTGGGATCTCATTCGGTCGTCGGCAAGCTGTCCGACCCCGCTGAGGACAACGTGACCAAGCTCGGCCGCGCCCTGTTCACCAACTACCTGTTCGCGTTCGAGATCACCTCCGTGTTGCTGGTGATCGCGGTGGTCGCCGCGGTGGTGCTGGCGCGGCGGGCGGCGATGGGTGCAGCCGAGCGCCTGGGTGGCGACGAGGCCGAGGATGCCGCGGCCGGCGAAGGCCAGGATGCCGCGGCCGGCGAGGGCGAGGCGCTGAAGGAGGATCGGGTGGGGGTGCCTGAATGACCGTCCTCGCGGATCTGCACGTCACCGAGACGTGGTACCTCGTGCTCGGCGCCGTGCTCTTCACGATCGGTGCCACCGGCCTGCTCGTGCGGCGCAACCCACTCGTGATGTTCATGTGCATCGAGCTCATGCTCAATGCCGTCAATCTCACCTTCGTGTCGTTCGCGCATGCGCTCGACGACGTGGGCGGCCAGGCCGTTGTCTTCTTCGTGCTCGTCGTCGCCGCCGCCGAAGTGGTGGTCGGGCTCGGGATCATCGTCGCCCTGATGCGCAAGCACCCGGGAGCCACCGCCGACGACATTGCGACATTGAAGGGATAAGGGCGGCCTCCGTGCTTGACCTCGTTTGGTTGATCCCTGCGTTGCCGCTCGCCGGCTTCCTCGTCCTTGTGTTCGGGGGACGCCGGCTCGGCGAGCCGATCGCGGGTTGGTTCGCGACGCTCATGTGCGGCGGCGCGTTCGCCGCGACCGTCGTGGTGTTCATCGGTCTGTTCAACAAGTCGCCCGACCAGCGCCAGTTCCAGCAAGTGCTCTTCGACTGGTTACCGGTGGGCGGCTTGAAGGTGCAGCTCGGCTTCCTCGTCGATCCGCTGTCGATCGCGATGGCGCTGTTCGTCACCGGCATCGGGACGCTGATCCACCTGTACTCGATCGGCTACATGCACGGGGACCCGAAGTTCTCGAAGTTCTTCGTGTACATGAACCTCTTCGCGTTCTCGATGTTGATGCTGGTGCTCGGCAACAACCTGCTGGTCACCTTCCTCGGCTGGGAAGGCGTCGGCGCTTGCTCGTACTTCCTCGTCTCGTTCTGGTTCTCGAACGAGGCCAACGCGTCGGCCGGCAAGAAGGCCTTCATCACCAACCGAATCGGGGACTGGGGCTTCATGCTCGCGATGTTCCTCGCCTTCGCATCGGTCGGCACGCTCACGTACTTCTCGAATGGCAGCAATGTCGGGCTGCTCGACCAGGGCACGCTCGGTCACCTCACGGCCTACACCGCGACCGCCATCGCGGCGTTGCTGTTCATCGGTGCGGTGGGCAAGTCCGCACAGCTGCCGCTGTACATCTGGCTACCCGACGCCATGGCCGGCCCGACGCCGGTGTCGGCACTGATCCACGCCGCGACAATGGTGACCTCGGGCGTGTACTTGATGGTGCGTATCAGCCCGGTGCTCGCACACGGGTACACGTGGTTGCCGGCCACGATCGCAACGGTCGGCGCGATAACCGCGTTGTTCGCGGCCACCATCGCCATCGCGCAGAACGACATCAAGAAGGTGCTGGCGTACTCGACGGTCAGCCAGCTCGGCTACATGTTCCTCGCCGTCGGGTCCGGCGCGTACGTCGCGGCCATCTTCCACATGATCACGCACGCGTTCTTCAAGGCGCTGCTGTTCCTCGGGTCGGGCTCCGTGATCCACGGCATGCACGACGAGCAGGACATGCGAAAGATGGGCGGACTCCGTAAGTACATGCCGGTCACCGCGGTGACGTTCATCATCGGCTGGTTGGCCATCGCGGGGATCTTCCCGTTCGCCGGCTTCTGGTCGAAGGACGAGATCCTGCTCAACGCGTGGGCGCACGGCGGGTCACCGCTCTGGAAGGTCCTGTGGTTCGTCGGGCTCGTGACCGCGCTGCTCACCGCGTATTACATGAGCCGCCAGGTCTTCATGGTGTTCTTCGGCAAGGAGAACTGGCGCGAGGCGGCGACGGCAGGAGGCGAAGCCGAGCAGTCGGCCGAGGCCACTGCCGCGGAGGAGCACGCCGGCGAAGAACACGTCACGGTCGCCGTCGCGCCCAGCAGGCACGACGCCCATCCGGAACCACACGAGTCGGCGTGGACGATGTTGTTGCCGCTCGTCGTACTGGCCGCGCTGTCGACGTTCGGCGGCCTGGTGAACCTCCCGTTCAGCGATTCCTCACGCTTCCTCGAGCGGTGGCTGGCTCCGGTGCTCGAAACCACCACACGGCGAGTCGACGTGCCCGGTGTGGTGCAGTTCGCTCTCGCCGCCGGCACTTGCTTGCTGTGCGCGCTGGCGATCGTCGTCGCCGCGCGCGTGTATCTCCAGCACAAGCTCGAGCCGGTCGAGCCCGAGCTCTTCGCGCACGGTTGGTACTACGACGAGTCGGTGTCGGCGTTCGTCGGCGGACCGGGTGAGGAAGCGTTCGAGCAGACCGCCGAGTTCGACAAGGGCGTCATCGACGGCGCCGTCAACGGCGTCGGCACGCTCGTGCGTGCGACCGCGACACGTCTGCGGCTCGCTCAGACCGGTTACGTCCGCAACTACGCGCTCGGCATCGCGGTCGGTGCCTTCATCCTCATCGGCCTCTTCCTGACCCGAGCCGTCGGATGATCGAACACAGCTCTCACACGCCGCTCCTCACGATGCTCGTCGTGCTGCCGTTCGTCGGCGCGGCCGTCGTCGCGCTGCTGCCACGTCGCCGGCCCGAGCTGATGCGCCTCGTCGCGCTGCTGTTCACTGTGCTCACCGGAGCCTTGACCGTCGCGGTGCTCGTGCAGTTCGAGAAGGGGCAAGCCGGCTTCCAGTTCGTCGACCACCACAGCTGGATCAGCAGCTTCGGCATCAGCTGGACCCTCGGCATCGACGGCATCTCGCTGTTCCTCGTCGTGCTCACCGGGATCCTCTTCCCGATCGCCCTCCTCGGCGCCGACCCGCATCACGACGCGAAGCCGTACTACGCGTGGCTGCTCATTCTCGAGGCCGGCTGCCTTGGCGTGTTCCTCGCGCTCGACCTGTTCCTGTTCTTTGTGTTCTTCGAGATCGTGCTCGTCCCGATGTACTTCCTCATCGGGCAGTGGGGACACGGCGAGCGTACGTACGCGGCCCTGAAGTTCTTCCTCTTCACGATGTTCGGCTCGGCGTTCATGCTCGTCGCGCTGATCTCGACCGCCGTGCTGCATCAACATGGTGCGGGCGGCCCGCTGACGTTCGACCTCGTGTCGATCGCGACGCATCCCGGTATCGCGTTGACGACACAGCGTTGGCTGTTCCTCGGCTTCGCGATCGCGTTCGCCGTGAAGATACCGCTGTTCCCGCTGCACACCTGGCTGCCCGACGCGCACACCGAAGCGCCCACCGCCGGCTCGGTGATCCTCGCCGGCGTCATGCTGAAGCTCGGCACGTACGGACTGATCCGTTACGGGCTCTTCCTGTTCCCCGAGGCGTCGGCGTACTTCGCGCCGATGATGGTCACGCTCGGCGTGATCGGCATCACCTATGGGGCCATCGTTGCCGCCATGCAGAAGGACCTGAAGCGACTTGTCGCGTACTCATCCATCGCGCACCTCGGGTTCATCGCGCTCGGCACGTTCGCGTTGACGACGCAGGGCCTACAGGGCGGCGTGCTGCAGATGGTCAACCACGGCCTGTCGACCAGTGCATTGTTCCTTCTCGTCGGCTTCATCTACGAACGCCGGCACACGCGTGAGATAGCCAAGCTCAAGGGCTTGCAGAAGGTCGCGCCGATCATGGCGGGCGTGTTCACGCTCGTCATGCTGTCGTCGATCGGTCTGCCGGGGCTCAACGGCTTCGTCGGTGAGTTCCTGATCCTCCTCGGATCGTTCCTCACCCGGCGCTGGTGGACCGTGGTTGCCGCCGCGGGTGTGATCCTGGCCGCGCTCTATCTGTTGTGGGCGTACCAGCGCGTCTTCCACGGCGAGCCGGATGAGGACAACGCATCGTTCCCGGAGATGAAGTTGAGCGAGGCCTTGGTGATGGTGCCGCTCATCGGGCTCATCATCTTCCTCGGCGTGTATCCGAAGCCGGTTCTGGAGCGCATCCAGCCGTCGGTGGACGCGCTGATCCAGCACATCGAGGATCCGACCGTCGGAGCGAACCAGCCGGGTGGTACCGGCTACCACGAGCCGGGTGTGGCGAACAACGGTCCGTCCGCACAGCCGGAGGCGTCCCGATGAGCCTCGCGGTGTTCGGTGTGTTCGGCGCGGTGACGCAATCGGACGCGGGGTCCGCCATCAAGACGCCACCCGTCGCGTGGCACGCGCTGGCGCCGATGCTCATCCTCATCGGCGGCGCGGTCGTACTGCTGGCGACGTCAGCGCTCTCGCGGCGGCGGTCGCTACCGGGTGTGTACGCGCTGGCCACGGTCGTGACGGCGTTCTTCGCGATGTTCGCGGCCGTCCCGCTGTGGCGGGAGGTGACCGACCCTGCGCGCGGACCGTTCACCGCGGTCGCGGGTGCCGTCGCGGTCGACGGCTTCGCGATCTTCTTCACGTTCGTGATCTGTGCCGCGGTCGTGCTCGCCGCGCTCCTGGCCGACGGCTACCTACGACGCGAAGGACTCGACGGTGCCGAGCTGTACGTGCTCATCCTGCTGTCCGCCTCGGGCGGGGTGATCATGGCGTCGGCCAACGACCTGATCGTGATGTTCCTCGGCCTCGAGATCCTGTCGATGGCCGCGTATGTCCTCGCCGCGATGCACCTGCGGCGGGCGCAGTCGCAAGAGGCCGGCATGAAGTACTTCATCCTCGGCGCCTTCTCGTCCGCGTTCTTCCTGTACGGCATCGCGCTCATCTACGGCTCGACCGGGTCCACCAACCTCGGCCACATCGCGACGTTCTCCGCGCCGGTCGGCAAGGTCGCCGGTTCTGTCGACCCGGCGCTACTGGGTAGCAACCCGCCGGCGCTGCTGCTCGCCGGTCTCGCGCTGCTGTTGGTCGGGTTCGGGTTCAAGATCGCCGCGGTCCCGTTCCATTCGTGGACACCGGACGTGTATCAAGGCTCGCCCACGCCGGTCGCGGGATTCATGGCATCGGCCGTGAAGGCGGCCGCGTTCGCCGGGCTCCTGCGAGTGTTCGTGGTCGCGTTCGCCAACAACCGGATCGACTGGCAGCCGTATCTGTACGCGCTGGCGGTGGCGACCTTGCTCGTGGGCGCGGTGCTGGCGGTCGTGCAGACCGACGTCAAGCGGATGCTGGCGTACTCGTCGATCAACCACGCAGGCTTCATCCTCCTCGGCGTGCAGGCGGGCACGCTCGACGGTGTCTCGGGCGCGCTCTTCTACCTGGCTGCGTACACGTTCATGGTCGTGGGTTCGTTCGGCGTCGTCGCGCTCGTGTCGCTCCGCGGCGACCAGCACACCTCGATCGACGACTTCAAGGGTCTTTCCCGGGGCGAGCCGATCCTGGCCTTCGCCTTCACGGTCTTCTTACTCGGACAGGCGGGCGTGCCGCTGACCTCCGGTTTCTTTGCCAAGTTCTACGTGCTCGAGGCCGCCATCAATGCCCACTCGTGGCCGCTCGCCGTGACGGCGATGATCTCGGCGGTCATTGCCGCGTTCGTGTACCTGCGCATCGTCGTGGCGATGTACATGACGGAGTCGGAGGAGGAGATGGAGGCTGTCGCCGCGGCACCCGTGCTCCCTCGACGCCTCCGCCCCAACCGCCTCCGCGTCCCCTTCGGCGCCGGACTCGCCCTCGCGGTCGCCTTCGCCGCCACCGTCGGCATCGGCTTCCTGCCGAGCCCCCTCGCCGACTCCTCCCGCGACGCTGTCCCCACCGTCACCGCCCCACCCAAGTAACCCCGCCATTCGCAACGCCCGGGCGTCTGACCACCGTGATCGCTTGGGCGTTCTGTCATCGTCGCGATGACACATCGCCCATGCGTTGCCCAACGGCCGGGTCCGCGGCGATCGTGCGGCGATCGTTTGGGCGTTGCGTCATTCTCGGGATGACACATCGCCCATGCGTTTGGGCGACGACTCGGGTTGGGAGACGAGTCGGGTCATGCTGCGGGGCGTTCGGCGGTCCGTCCTGCGTCCGCGATCAGGCTCACGACCTCGTCTAGTCGGTGGACCAGATGTGAGTGCGTGAACCGCATGACGCGGAGACCGAGGGCAACCGCTCGATTGTCCCTCCACCGATCGCGGTCGAAATCCTTCACGCGCGCATGCCAGCGACGACCGTCTGCCTCGAGTATGAGACGCCAGTCCGGAATGAAACCGTCGACCCGCTGGGCTTCGCGATCCCAGGGTGCGGGGAACTGCCAGTACACCGGCGGACAACCGGGCACGAGGTCGACCGCCCGATGCAATGCGACCTCGAGCTCGCTCTCCGCTGCCTCCCAGCCCTCGGACACGCGATCGTCGACCAGCGCCTTCAGGAGTGCGATTCCTGGTCGGCGCGACGACTGGTACGCGTCCCGCCGTTCAATCAGGTCCTCGATGGCGAGCCGGCCCTCGAGAAGGAGGCCATCGCAGGCGCGCTCCCACCGTTGGAGCGGGACCCGTGGAAGCAGGTCACACAGGGTCTGGGCGATGGTCGTGACGCGGAAGCCGGACACGCATGTGGTCAGCGCCGTGTCCGATCGATGCACGGACGCGAGTGGCGTCCGGTGGTTGGCGGTGTACGCGATCACGAGCTCAGGTCGCGCAACACCAAACCCGTCGAACTCCTGGACCTTGGCCGCGGCCAGCCCCGCGAGCGACGCGTTGTCGAGGCTGAGCTCGGCCGCCTTGTACTGCCGCTGCCACGACGACGGAAAGCCGGCGAGCGCGTAGATCCGCGGTGCCAGCCGGATGAGATCGCCTGCTCGCACCCGGTAGCTGATCATCTGGCGGCTGAAGCCGCACTCACCGAGCTGATCCAGCGTGAGGACGCCGCTCTGCCGACGCGCGAGCTGCTCGGCTGTTCGTGTCATCTGATGGACATTCATTCGCCCATGGTGGCCATGGGGTGTGACAGCGAGGCCCGGGCACGCAACGCTTGGGTGATCCGTCATCGACGGGATGACACAACGCCCATGCGTTGCCGCGAGGGGGTCTTTGGCGGCTCGGGAAAGGCTTCACTAGGCTCGCTCGCCGTGTCAGGTTTCCTTCGCGACTACCTCACGGCGGTCCTCTTCTTCGCCGTGGCGATGGGTCTCGTGGGGGGAATTCTCGGTCTCGGCAGCCTGATTCGGCCCACGCGCGCGCAGCCGGAGAAGTACCTCAACTACGAGTCGGGCGTCGATCCGGTGGGCTTCGGATGGTCGCAGAGCCAAATCCGCTATTACATCTTCGCCCTGCTCTTCGTCTTGTTCGATGTCGAGGCGGTGTTCATCTTCCCGTGGGCCATCCGTCTCGAGATCTATGACGTCTTCGGTCTCGTCGAGATGCTCATCTTCATCGCGATCCTTGCGCTCGGGCTGCTGTACGCCTGGCGCAAGGGCGTGCTCCGCTGGGTCTAGGTCAGGAGCCAGACGATGGGTCTCGTCGAGAGCGGCAAGGTGCCCCAGCCGCTCACGAAACTGCTCAACACCGCCCGCAAGTACTCCCTCTGGGTGTACCAGTGGGGTCTCGCGTGCTGCGCCATCGAGATGGGCGCCGCGTTCGGTTCGCCCCGCTACGACGTCATGCGTCTCGGCGTGATCCCGCTGCCGGCCAGCCCTCGCCAGGCCGACCTCGTCGTCATCTCCGGCACCGTGACCGACAAGATCGTGCCCGCCATCCGCCGCCTCTACGAGCAGATGCCCGATCCGAAGTACGTGATCTCGATGGGCTCTTGCGCCAACTGCGGCGGTCCCTACTGGGACAGCTACTCCGTCACCAAAGGCGTCGATCAGGTGATCCCGGTCGACGTGTACGTCCCCGGCTGCCCGCCGCGGCCCGAAGCCCTGCTCGAGGGCATCGTCCTCCTCCAGGAGCGCATCCTCCACGAGGACATGGCGCAGCGATGGAAGGGAGAACCGATTGTCGTCGGTTGACGCCGAGACGACAACGGAAACGGCCGTGCCCGAGGCCACCGAGCCCGAGCCGAGCGACGAGCTGCGATCCGGGCTCCTCGCTGCGTTCGAGGAGGAGCTCGGCGACGCCGTCGTCGCCAGCCACATCCGGGCCGGCAACGATCTGTGGATCCGTGTGGACGCCGGCGCGTGGGAGGCCGCGGCGCACTTCGCGCGACACCAGCTGGCCTTCACGTTCTTCGACTTCCTCTCGGCCATCGACTGGATGCCGTCGCCGTTCGGTCGCTACGAGGACGCCGAGGTCGACACGCCACTCGCCGACAAGCTCGGCCAGCCGTACGAGATCGAGACCGGGTTGGCCGGTGGCGAGACCCGCTTCCAGCTACTCGCACGAGTTGCCGACGTGCGACAGCGACACGTCGGTGTGACGCTCAAGTCCGACGTCCCCGACGACACGCTCACGATGCCGTCCTGGGTGCGCGTCTACGCCGGTGCGGACTGGCACGAGCGCGAGACCTGGGAGATGTACGGCATCAACTTCGAGGGCCACCCCGGACTGCGACACATCTACCTGCCGTCCGGTTTCGAAGGGCATCCCCTGCGCAAGGACTTCCCGCTCCTCGCGCGCGTCGTGAAGCCGTGGCCCGGCATCGTCGACGTCGAGCCCATGCCCGGCGAGCCCGAGGGCGAGACAGAGGGCGATGCCGATGCTGACGGCGAGGGCGACGACGCGTGACCGTGCCTTCTGCGTTCCCCGGCCACGCAGGCCGCGCGCTGCCGCTCCTTCGCTGGCGCTCCGTCGCTCGCGTCGAACGACAGGTCCGATCGTGACCGCGGTCTCCGAACGCGGGCAGCTGCAGTACATCGCCGCGCAGGCGGCCGACGCGCGGGTCAACGTCGAGCTCGAGACCGAGGGCATGACCCTCAACATCGGGCCGCAGCACCCGGCCACGCACGGCACATTGCGCATCATCGTGCGGCTCGACGGCGAGCAGGTCATCTCGGCCGACCCCGTGATGGGCTACATGCACCGCGGCTACGAGAAGCTCGTCGAGGTCCGCACGTACCCGCAGATCAACACACTGGTCAACCGCATCGACTGGCTGTCGAGCTTCTGCAACGAGGTGCCGTTCATCCTCGCCGCCGAGCAGTTGATGGACGTGCAGGCACCGCCCCGTGCGCAGTGGATCCGCACCGCGTTGTTCGAGATGGGCCGCGTCGCCAACATCGGTCTCTTCCTCGGCGAGATGGGCTTGCAGCTCGGTGCGCTCACCGCTGCCTTCTACGCGTTCCGCGATCGCGAGTACGTGCTCAACCAGATCGAGGCCGTGACCGGCGGACGGTTCCATCCGAACTTCGACCGCATCGGCGGTCTCAAGGACGATCTCCCGAAGGGATGGGTCGACGAGACCAAGCGCGTGATGCAGCGCTTGCGGGACTACTGCGACGAGATGGAAACCCTCCTCGTGGGCAACGAGATCTTCGAGGCCCGTACGCGCGGCATCGGGGTGATCCCCGCGGAGATCGGACTCTCGTACGGACTGTCGGGTGCCAACATCCGCGCCAGTGGTGTCGACTGGGACATCCGCCGCGACGACCCTCAATCGCCGCTCCCGTACAAGGAGCTCGACTGGAAGGTGTGGACCCACCCGGACGGCGACTCGTTCGCTCGGTACTGGGTGCGACTTCAGGAGACCCGTGAGGCGACCGCGCTGGTCGACCAGTTGCTCGACGGCTTGCCGAGCGGGCCGATCATGGCGAAGGTCCCGCGGATCATCAAGGTGCCCGAGGGCGAGGCCTATGTCGCCACGGAGAACCCGCTCGGCGAGATGGGGTACTACGTCGTCAGCAAGGGTGACCTCGGCCCGTTCCGCGTGAAGATCCGTACTGCCAGCTTCAACAACATCTCGATCCTTCCGTGGGTGTTGAAGGGCGTCTACGTTCCCGACGTCATCACGATCCTCGGCACGCTCTACTTCATCCTCGGCGACATCGACCGGTGATGGACCCCGTATGACGTTCGCCATCGAGCTCGCCTACTGGCAGCAATCAATCCTCCGGGTCATCGGTGTTCTCGCCGCGGTGCTCATCCCCGCGGGCACGTTCGTCTACGTGTTCCTGTTCAAGATGGTCAGCTTCATGCAGAGCCGGCTCGGCCCCATGGAAGCCGGCCCCTACGGCTCGATGCAGCTGTTCGCCGAGGTCGGCAAGTTCATCCAGAAAGAAGACATCGTCCCCGACGCCGCGGACAAGGGGCTCTTCAAGCTGGCGCCCTATCTCATCGTCGCCTCGGTGTTGCTGACGTACTTCGTCGTGCCGTTCGGGCCGGACGCAGTGTTCGCCAACCTCGACGTCGGCATCTTCTTCGCGCTGGCCGTGTCGTCGATCTCCGTGATCGGCATCCTCATCGCGGGCTGGGCGTCCGCGAACAAGTATTCACTGCTCGGCGGGCTGCGCGCCGCGGGACAGCTCATCGCCTACGAGCTCCCGCTGCTGCTCGCGGTCGTCGGCGTCGTGATCCAGGCCGGCACCATGAACCTGCAAGGCATCGTGGCGGCGCAGGCCGACGGCTCCGTCTTCGGATGGAGTGGCATCGGCAACCCGTACTTCCTCACCCAGTTCATCGGCTTGTTCATCTTCCTGGTCGCGGCGCAGGCCGAGCTGACGCAGACGCCGTTCGACATGCCGATCGCAGAATCCGAGCTCGTCGCCGGCTACATGACCGAGTACTCGGGCGTGCGCTTCCTGCTGTTCTTCATCGCCGAGTTCGCTTCTGCGGGCGCGTTCGCCGCTCTCGCCGCGACCCTCTTCCTCGGCGGCTGGTACTTCCCCGGTCTCGATGCCACCGCCAACTACATGAACGTGGTCGGGCCGCTCATCCTGCTCGCAAAGATCATGTTGATCGGTGGGCTCATCTTCTTCATCCGCTTCACGTATCCGCGGTTCCGAGAAGATCAGCTGCAGCGGTTCGCCTGGACGATCCTGATCCCGCTGTCGCTGCTCAACATCTTCGTCACGGCGATCCTGAAGGTGGTGTTCTGATGCCAAAGATCCCGGGCCTCGTGAAAGGTCTCGGCGTGACCTTCAAGGAGATGACGAAGACCGTCTTCCCGAACGAGGGCGTCAAGAAGCTCAAGCCGAACCCGAGCAAGGGTGCGGTCACCGTGCAGTACCCGCACGAGAAGGAAGCGCCCGCGACTCGAGCGCGCGGCGTGATCGCTCTGCTCGAGGAGAACTGCACGGTGTGCATGCTGTGCGCCCGCAGCTGCCCGGACTGGTGCATCTACATCGAGGGACACAAGCAGAAGGCACCGCCGCGGCGTCCCGGCGGTAAGGAGCGCACGGTCAGCGCGCTCGATCGCTTCGACATCGACTACGCCCTGTGCATGTACTGCGGCATCTGCGTCGAGGTGTGCCCGTTCGACGCGCTGTTCTGGAGTCCCGAATACGAGTACTCCGAGCCCCGCATCGCCGAACTGCTCCACGACAAGAGCCGGCTCGGTGAATGGATGGACGCAGTGCCCGAGTACGAACCCTACGAAGCGGGCTCCGAGGTCAAGGTCAAGAAGCTGCCGAAGAAGGGCGCGAAGTAGTGGTCTTCGCAGAGACGATGGTGGCGCAGCATGTCGCGTTCGGCTTCATCGCCGCCGGCGTGATCATCGGCGCGCTGCGAGTCGTCACCACCAACAACGTCGTGCACGCGGCACTGTGGTTGGTCGTCGTGCTCGCCAGTGTCGGCGCCAGCTTCCTTCTGCTCGGCGCCGAGTTCGTCGGCATCACCCAGATCCTCGTGTACATCGGCGCCATCGTCGTGCTGTTCCTCTTCGGCATCATGCTCACCCGCGCCCCCATCGGGCACACGGTGAACCTGACGTCGAAGAACTGGCCCGTGGGCGTGGTCGTCGCCCTCGCCATCGCCGGCGTCCTCGGCTACACGCTGATCGACGCGTTCGGCACCGATCACATCGGTAACGACACCCGCCAGCTCACGGCCCAGGTCAGCGACACGCTGTTCCAGAACTACCTCATCCCGTTCGAGGTCATCTCCGTCCTGCTCCTCGCCGCCCTCGTCGGCGCCATCGTGCTGGCGCGAAAGGAGTAGGCGGCGTGCTGCTGAACGAATTTCTTCTCCTCGGCGCGGCGTTGTTCGCCATCGGCGTGTACGGCGTGCTCGCCCGCCGCAACGGCGTGATGGTGTTGATGTCGATCGAGCTCATCCTGAACGCGGTCAACATCAACCTCGTGGCCTTCGGAGCGCTGCACCACACGGTCGTCGGGCAGATCTTCGCCTTGTTCGTGATCACGATCGCCGCCGCCGAGGTCGGTGTCGGCCTCGCCATCGTGCTCATGCTCTACCGGAACCGAGCGTCGATCGACCTCGACGAGGTCGACGCGATGCGGGGTTGATGGCGTGATCCTCCAATGGGTGTGGCTGATGCCCGCGATCATGGCGCTGTCGTTCGTCGCGATCCTGGCCTTCGGCAAGCGGATGCCGAAGAAGGGATCCGAGATCGGCATCGCCGCCGTCGGCCTGTGCTTCGTCTTCGCGCTGTTGTCGGCGGGATCGTGGATCCACCACGTCAACGAAGCGAACGGTTCGACCGGTGGCACTGCGGCAACCGCGACGGCGAGCAACAACACCTCGGCGACGCCCGAGGGCGCGCAGCCGGCCGAAGCGGAACAAGCCGTGCAGCCCGTCCTCACCGAGAAGACATGGTTCGAGTCAGGCGGCGTGAAATACACCGTCGGCACGATGGTCGACGGGCTCAGCGTGATGATGTTCCTCGTCGTCACGATCATCTCGCTGCTCGTGCACATCTACAGCACGGACTACGTCGGGGGTGACCGCAGGTACACGCACTACTTCGCGTTCCTGTCGCTGTTCACCGCTTCGATGCTCATGCTCGTGATGAGCCGCAACACCGTGCAGTTCATCACCAGCTGGGAGCTCGTCGGACTGTGTTCGTTCGCGCTCATCGGCCACTGGTGGGAGGAGAAGCCGAACTCCGACGCCGCGCTCAAGGCGTTCATCACGAACCGCGTCGGCGACGTCGGCCTGCTCGTCGGGATGATCACGCTGTTCTGGGCCGCGGGCAGCTTCGACATCCTGAAGATCAACGAGCTCGCGAACAACGGTGGCATCGACCACACGCTCCTGCTCGTGGCCGCGTGCTGCCTGACCGCCGCGGTCATGTCGAAGTCGGGCCAGTTCGTGCTCCATACGTGGTTGCCGGACGCCATGGCCGGCCCGACGCCGGTTTCCGCGTTGATCCACGCCGCCACCATGGTCGTCGCCGGCATCTACATGGTGGCGCGTCTCTATTCGGTGTTCTTCCACGGGCTGTCGATCGGCGACGGCAATCCGAACCTGCTCGCCATCATCGGCGCGGTCACCGTGATCGGCGGAGCAGGGCTGGCATTCGTCCAGGCCGACATCAAGAAGGTGCTCGCGTATTCGACCGTCAGCCAGCTCGGCTACATGGTCATGGCGCTCGGCGTCGGCGCGTGGACGGCGGCGCTGTTCCACCTCTTCACCCATGCGTTCTTCAAGGCCGGGCTCTTCCTCGGCTCAGGCTCCGTCGCCCACTCCGTGCACAGCTTCGACATGAAAGACGACATGGGCGGCCTGAAGAAGCACATGCCCAAGACGTTCTGGACGTTCGTCATCTGCACGGTCGCGCTCATCGGCATACCGCCACTCGCCGGCTTCTGGTCGAAGGACGAGATCCTTGCCGGTGGTCACCAGCTCGGCACGCACAACTTCTACGAGACGTTCATGGTCGTCGGCATCATCGGCGCGCTCATGACCGCCGCGTACATGACTCGCTGCGTGTACCTCACCTTCTTCGGCGAGCCGCGCGGCGCGGCGGCCGACCCGCACCACCCACCGCACGAGTCCGGTCCGCGCATCGTTGTGCCGCTGTACATCCTCTCGGGTCTGGCCATCGTCGCCGGTCTCGCCAACTTCCCGTGGGGTCCCGACAGCATCAACACCCGCTTCGAGCACTACGTGCAACCGGTGGGCGACTACTTCCCGACGCTCAGCGCCATCGTCTTCAACCCCATCGTCGCCGTCATCTCGACGCTGGTGGGACTCCTCGGTATCGCGGTCGCCTACGCGTACTGGTTCCGCGGCGCGTTTCACGGTGCGACTCAGCGCAGCAAGGTTGCTCACGCCGGTTACGTCGTGCTGGCCAACAAGTTCTACTTCGACCACCTCTACACCGACGTGATCGCGGGCGGCACGAAGGGACCGATCGCCAAGGCGTCCTACTGGTTCAACCAGAACGTCATCGACGGTGTCGTCAACGCCGCCGGTGTCGGTTCGCGTGAAGTCGCCAACTTCCTCTACGGCACGGTCGACCAGCACGTGGTCGATGGTGTGGTCAACGGGTCCGGGTTCGGAGCCGAAGAGACGGGCCAGCTGCTCCGGCGTATTCAGAGCGGCAAGGTCCAGCAGTACGGCGCGCTGTTGTTCGGCGGCGCCGTGATCCTCGCCGGCATCCTCGTCTTCACCCTCTAAAGGAACAGGAGCATGGAGAACTTCCTGCACCACTGGGGCCTGTCGCTGGCGGTCTTCCTACCGCTGGTCGGTGCCGCCGTGATGATGGTCATCCCTCGAGCGCAAGAGGAGCTGCACAAGTGGATCGCGCTCCTCACGACGCTCGTCGTGTTCGGTGTGACGATCCTCGTGGCCTGCTACTTCGACTACGACAACAGCGGCTCGCTTCAGTTCGTCGTGAACCACAACTGGATCGACGTCATCAACAGCCGTTACATCGTCGGCATCGACGGCATCTCACTGCCGTTGTTGTTGCTGACCGCGCTGATCGTTCCGACCGTCGTCATCTACTCGTGGAACCACTGGCCGGATCCGAAGAACCCGAAGGCGTTCCTCATCCTCACACTCGTGCTCGAGACGGGGATGATCGGCACGTTCGTCGCGCAGGACCTGATCCTGTTCTTCGTGTTCTTCGAGATCGTGCTGCTGCCGATGTACTTCATGATCGGCGTGTGGGGCGGCGAGCAACGCCTCTATGCCGCGATCAAGTTCTTCTTGTTCACCTTGTTCGGCTCGGCGTTGATGATCGTCAGCTTCCTGGCGCTGTTCTTCCTCGCGAAGGATCCCGCCGGCAACCCGCTGCACACATTTTCGATGATCGACCTCGCCAACGCGCAGGGCATCGCGCACTCGACGCAATTGATCGTCTTCGGCGGCATGTTCATCGGGTTCGGCATCAAGGTGCCGATCTTCCCGTTCCACACATGGCTCCCTGACGCGCACACGCAAGCACCGACGCAGGGCTCGGTGATCCTGGCCGCGGTCCTGCTCAAACTCGGGACGTACGGCTTCATCCGAGTCGCCATCCCGATCCTTCCGGACGCGGCGCACACGTGGGCGCCCTGGATCGCGTTGCTGGCTGTGATCGGCATCATCTACGGCGCGTTGTGCTGCCTCGCGCAGACGGACATGAAACGTCTGATCGCGTTCTCGTCGGTGGCGCACATGGGCTTCGTGATGCTCGGCATCGCCACGCTCACATCGTTCGGACTCAATGCCGCGGTCATGGGCATGGTTGCCCACGGCCTCATCACCGGCATGCTCTTCTACCTGGCCGGCTCGGTGAAGGAGCGCTTCCACACCCTCGAGATCAAGCGCCTCGGCGGCCTGTTGCTGCAAGCGCCGCGCATGGGATGGATCCTCGGCTTCTGCGCGATGGCATCGCTCGGCCTCCCGGGGCTGGCCGGATTCTGGGGTGAGTTCCCGGCGCTGCTGGCCTCGTACAGCCCTGCGGTCGGACTCTCGCAACCGGTGTTCCGCGTCTACATGGTCGTCGGTGCCCTCGGCACGGTCTTCGCCGCGGGCTATTTGCTGTGGCTGTTGCAGCGCACCGCGTTCGGTGTGCCGCAGGACGAATGGGAGGGCGAGCACTTCCACGACGTCGAGTGGCCCGAGTGGCTGGCGTGGACCCCTCTGCTCGCGCTGATCGTCGTGATCGGCTTCTACCCGAACTTCATCTTCCACGTCACCGACAGTGCGGTGCAGTCCGCGTTGCACGGGGTCCAGACCCTCGCGATCGCGAAGTAGGTGAGCGCGACCGCATGCTGACCGTCCTCGGGTTCACCGCGCCGCACGTCGACTATCACGCGCTGGCGCCGGAGATCATCATCACCGTGACGCTGATCGCGGTGTTGCTGGTCGACCTCGTGTCCGAGCGCAACCGCGCACTGCTCGGCACGATCGCGGGCATCGGCTTGCTCGCCGCGGTCGTCCCGGTGCTCACACTCGCGGTGGACGGCACCGATCGATTCGTCCTCGCGGGGAACCCCGGCTACGTCGTCGACAACTTCGCGCTGACGATGAAGGCGCTGTTCCTCGTGGCCGGGTACGTCGTGGTGCTGCTGTCGACGAACTACGTGGCCGAGGGCGACTACTACGAAGGCGAGTACTACTTCCTGCTGCTCACCTCGGTACTCGGCATGGTGGTGATGGCGTCGAGCCGTGACCTCATCACGATCTTCATCGCGCTCGAGACGCTGTCCATCCCCGCGTACATGCTGGCGACGTGGCGCAAGCGCGACCCGAAGAGCAACGAAGCGGGCTTGAAATACTACCTGATGGGGGTGTTCGCCACCGCCATCATGTTGTACGGCATGTCGTTGATCTTCGGCGTCACGGGCTCGACGTTGTTGACGGACATCCACGCCAGCCTCGGGTCGGGCACCACCCCGATCGTGACGCTCGGAATCGTGTTCTGTGTCGTGGGCTTCGCGTTCAAGGTCTCGGCCGTGCCATTCCACACCTGGGCGCCGGACACCTACGAAGGGGCGCCGACACCGATCACTGCCTTCCTGTCGGTCTCCTCGAAGACCGGCGGCTTCGTGGCCATCCTGTCGCTGATCTTCGTCGGCTTCGCCGGGCAGCACGACGTGTGGGAACCGATGATGTGGGCGCTGGCGGTGCTGACGATGACGGTCGGCAACCTGGTCGCGCTGCGACAGACGAACGTGGTGCGACTGTTCGCGTACTCGTCGATCGCGCAGGCGGGCTACATCCTCGCTCCGCTCGCGGTGGCGGGCGACCTGAAGACGGCACAGGACGCGTTGAGCGCGGTCGTCGTCTACCTCATCATCTACGCGGCGATGAACCTCGGTGCGTTCGCCATCATCATCGCCGTCGCCCGCAAGACGCGGTCGGCCGAGCTCGACTCGTTCAACGGGCTGTTCGAGTACGCGCCGGGTCTCACGGTGGTGATGACGGTGTTCTTGTTCGCACTCGCCGGCATCCCGCCGTTGGCGGGATGGTTCGCCAAGTTCGAGATCTTCCGAGCCACCGCGAGTGCGGGGACGGGCGCGGGCTATGTCCTTGCCGTGTTCGTCGCGATCAACTCGGTGATCGCGCTCTTCTATTACTCACGCATCGCGCAGGCGATGTGGATGCAACCGGCCTCCGACGGCGACCACACACCGATCCGGGTGCCGCCCGCACTCGTCGGTGCGCTCGCCATCTGCGTGATCGCGGTGGTGGCCGTCGGCGTCTACCCGCAGCTCGTCGCCCGCGTCGGCGAGATGGCCCAGTTCGCCCTCCGCTGACGGCCGAATGTTGGACCCGGAGTTCGCCTTGGTGAATGTGCTCGAGGAGCGGGTTGCGGACGAGATCCGACGGCGAGGGCCGGTGCCGTTCCACGAGGTGATGGAGCTCGCGCTGTACGACCCGGAGCACGGGTTCTACTCGTCGGGCGGCGCGGCCGGACGCCGCGGCGACTTCATCACGTCGCCCGAGGTCGGTCCGCTGTTCGGTGCCGTGATCGCGAGGGCGCTCGACCAATGGTGGCGCGAGCGGGGTGAGCCGGATCCGTTCGTGGTGATCGAGGCTGGTGCGGGACCTGGGACGCTGGCCGTCAGCGTGCTCGCCGCGCCGCCGGCGTGCGCGGCGGCCTTGCGTTATGTGCTCGTCGAGCGGTCGGCGTCGTTGCGCGCGCGCCAGGGCCAGCACCTCTCACTCGAGGATCCGGCACTCGCCTTCGCACCCGACCGAGTGGAGGACGACGACGGTGGCGTCCGAGCGCCGGAGCTGGCGACCGGTCCGATCGTGGTCAGCCTCGATGCGTTGCCGCGCGTGCACGGCCCCGCGGTCGTCCTCGCCAACGAGCTGCTGGACAATCTTGCGGTCGACGTGCTCGAGCGGCGTGACGGAGAGTGGTGCGAGGTGCGCGTCGGGCTGGACGGCGACGAGCTGGTCGAGACGCTGGTGCCCGCCGACGGTCCTGACATCACCGTCGCCGACGGGGCTCGCGTACCGGTTCAGACCGCGGCGTCACGCTGGGTGCGTGACGCGCGCGAACACGGACGCGTCGTGGTTTTCGACTACGCGCGACCCACCGAGTCGATGGCGGGCCGCCCGATGGGTCAATGGTTGCGCACGTATCGAGGACACGAACGGGGCGGCAACCCACTGCACGAGCTCGGCCTGCAGGACATCACGTGCGATGTCGCCGTCGATCAGCTGCCTGCGCCCTCGCGCATCTCGACCCAAGCCGAGTGGTTGGCGGCGCACGGCATGTACGAGCTCGTCGCCGAGGGCGCGCGGGTCTGGGAGGAGCGCAAGCACGTCGGTGACTTGGCCGCGATGCGGGCGCGGAGCCGCGTCAACGAAGCCGCGGCGCTGACTGATCCCGAAGGGCTCGGAGCCTTCACCGTCATCGAGTGGCACTGACCCCTGATCCGCCGCGGATCGGTCAGGGAAGGAACATCCCCCGCCGCGGCTCGTCGGTGTACACCGGATGGCGGCCCTCGTCGAAGGCGCGGATCGCCTCCGGGAGGTTCTCCGTGAACCCGAGCATGAGTTGGTTGCGGTCCTCGATCTCGATGGCGGACTCGAGGCTCGTCGTCTCGAGGTTGACCCAGAGGATGTCCTTCGTCATCGCCACGCCGTACGCACTGAACTCGCAGATGCGATCCGCCATCGACAGTGCCTCCTCGAGCACGGTGTCATCGTCGACCACCCGTGACACCAACCCCATGCGGAACGCTTCGTTCGCATCGATCCGTCTGCCGGTGAGCAGCAGGTCGTTCGAATGGGCGGCGCCGATGAGGCGGGGCAGCAGGTAGGACGCGGCCATCTCGGTCGAGGTCAGCCCGTTGACGATTCCGGTGGCGTTGAACACCGCCGACGACGACGCGATGCGCAGCTCGCACGCAAGGGTGAGGCACATCCCGCCACCGAAGGCCACGCCGTTCACCGCCGCGATGACCGGCTGGGGCAGGTGCCGGATCAACGGCACCAGTCGCGAGTACGCGCGCATCGAACGTTGCGCGATCTGACCGACTTGCAGACCGTCGATGTTGGGGATGACGCCGAAGTCCTTCAAGTCGAGACCGGAGGAGAACGCACGTCCGGCACCAGTGAGCACCACCACGCGACATGCGTTGTCGTCGCCGGCGGCCGTGAGCGCGTCGTACAGCTCGTTGACCAGCTCGATCGACATCGCATTGAGTCGGTCCGGGCGGTTCATGGTGACGACCGCGACCTCGGGACGGGGACGTTCGACGAGCACGAGCGACATGGTCAGAACCTAGGCTCGTAGGCTCCTTCGGAGCGCGAGGCCCGACCACAACAGGGGGAGAACATGGCCGACGAGCAGGCGAGTGCGGCGGCGATCGAGGACTACTTCGTCGAGCATCGCACCTTCCCGCCGCCCGACGGTTTCAAGGAGCGCAGCCTGGTCGCGAGCCCGTTCCTCTACGACGAGGCCGATCAGGACTACCAGGGCTTCTGGGCCAAGCAGGCGGGCGAGCTCGTGGACTGGTTCGAGGACTGGCACACGATCTGCGACTGGGAGTTGCCCTTCGCGAAGTGGTTCATCGGCGGCAGGCTCAACGTCTCGTACAACTGCCTCGACCGCCACGTCGAGGCCGGCAAGGGCGACAGGGTCGCGTACCACTGGGAGGGCGAGCCCGGCGACACCCGAACGATCACGTACGCCGAGCTGCTTGACGAGGTGCAGCGCTTCGCCAACGTGCTCAAGTCGCTCGACGTCAAGAAGGGCGACCGCGTCGCCATCTACATGCCGATGATCCCCGAGCTGCCGGTGGCGATGCTCGCGTGCGCCCGCATCGGTGCGCCCCACTCGGTGGTGTTCGGTGGGTTCAGCCCCGACTCGCTGTCGGACCGCATCAACGACGCCGAATGCAAGGTGCTCATCACCTCAGATGGTGGCTTTCGGCGCGGCGCGGCTGCGCTGCTGAAGCCGAATGTGGATGTCGCGCTCGCCGATACGCCGACGATCGACCATGTCGTCGTCGTGCGCCGCGTCGACGAGGACGTCGCCATGCAGGACGGTCGCGATCACTGGTACCACGACCTGATGGCGTCGCCGGAACTCGAAGCCAAGTGCCCGCCCGAACCGATGGACGCAGAGGACCTGCTGTACCTGCTCTACACGTCGGGTACCACGGCCAAGCCGAAGGGCATCATGCATACGACCGGCGGCTACCTCACGCAGGTCTGCTTCACGCACAAGTACGTGTTCGACCTGCACCCCGACGACGACATCTACTGGTGCGCGGCCGACATCGGCTGGGTGACCGGTCACAGCTACATCGTGTACGGGCCGCTCGCCAACGGCACCACGTCCGTGATGTACGAGGGCACCCCCGACACGCCGAGCCGCGATCGCCTCTGGTCGATCATCGAGAAGTACGGCGTCACCATCCTGTACACGGCGCCGACCGCCATCCGTACGTACATGAAGTGGGGGACACAAGAGCCGGAGAAGCACGACCTGTCGTCGTTGCGGCTACTCGGCAGTGTCGGTGAGCCGATCAACCCCGAGGCGTGGATGTGGTACCACACGCACATCGGCGGTGGCCGGTGTCCTGTCGTCGACACGTGGTGGCAGACCGAGACCGGCGCCATCATGATCAGCCCGCTCCCCGGCGCGACGACGTTGAAGCCCGGTTCGGCGACGTTCCCGTTGCCCGGCATCGGCGCGGAGGTCGTGGACGACACCGGCAACGCGATCAGTCGTGGCGGTGGTTACTTGACGCTCACGCGGCCATGGCCATCCATGCTGCGCGGGATCTACGGCGACCCTGAGCGCTACCAGGACACGTACTGGTCTCGCTTCGAGGGCCGTTACTTTGCGGGCGATGGCTGCAAGATCGACGACGACGGTTACTTCTGGCTGCTCGGCCGCGTCGACGACGTGATGAACGTGTCGGGCCATCGCATCTCGACCACCGAGGTCGAGTCGGCACTGGTCGACCATCCGAAGGTTGCCGAGTCGGCCGTCGTCGGTGCCAAGGACGAGACCACCGGGCAGGCGATCATGGCCTACGTGATCGTCAAGGGCGGCAACGAGACGACACCACAGCTCGGCGAAGAGTTGCGCCAGCACGTGGCGAACAAGATCGGCCCCACCGCTCGCCCGAAGACGGTGATCTTCACGGACGAGCTCCCGAAGACGCGCTCGGGCAAGATCATGCGCCGCTTGTTGCGCGATGTCGCAGAGGGCCGCGATCTCGGGGACACCACGACGCTCGCCGATCCCGCGGTGGTGGAGGAGATCAAGAAGCGCGCCGTCGAGTCGCCGACCGAGGAGTGAAGGAGTTCGACAACTGGTGCTGGCGCGACGATCGCGGAGCCGCCACCGCCACCGCCACCGCCACCGCCGCGAGTGGCCCGGCGGCCGTGTTCGACATCGACGGAGTCCTGTCCGACGCGGCAGGACGGCAGCACTATCTCGAGCGGGGTCGGCGCGACTGGGACGCGTTCTTCCGCGCCTGCGGCGACGATCCGCTCATCGACGAGGTGGCGCGCCTGCTCGAGCTGCTCGATCCGGAGCTGTCGATCGTGCTTCTCACCGGCCGGCCCATCAGCGTGCAGGCCATCACACTCGCGTGGCTCGCCCGCTACCGGCTTCGGTGGGATCTGCTCGTGATGCGCGATCTCGGTGACTACCAAGCGGCGACGCGCTTCAAGCTGCGTTCGGTCGCCGAGCTGCGCGAGCACGGATTCGACCTGCGGCTCGCGTTCGAGGACGACCGCCGCAACGTCGCCATGTTCCACGACCAGGGCATCCCCTGCGTGTACCTCCATTCCGGCTACTTCGAGTAGGCCGGAACGCAGGCCCACGCCTGCCTCACCGCCTGCCTCACCGCACAGCCCGACGTCCCGGTCTACTTTCAGTTCATGCAGACACGGGGCAAGACCGAGTGGGTCGACCTGCTCGATCCTGGCGAGGACGAGTTGCGGCAGTGCTGGCCGACGAAGCTGCACGAGGGCGCACTCGAGGTGCTGCTCGCACCGCACACCCATGCCGACGAGCCGAGACCCAAGCTCGAGACGCACGGCTCGTACATCTTCGGTGTCCTGCTGCTCCCAGTGGTCGTGAAGGAGGAGGACCGCGTCTACTACCAGGAGGTCGACCTGCTGTTGACGCACGACCTCGTGCTGTCGGTGCGCAAGACGCCACCCGATGGCAGACCGATCGACCTCACGAAGGTCATCGAGGCGGACCATCGGGACTCGGCCGGCATGGCGGCGTGGGAGATCGTCGACGAGGTCGCCGAAGGCTTTCTCGACATGGTCGACGATCTGCACGAGGAGATCGACGAGCTCGAGGACAACGTCGACGCGTGGTCGAATGACTCGGTCCGTCGCCGGTTGTCGTCGTTGCGTCACGACCTCCTGCACATACGGCGGACGCTCGCCCCCACCCGCGATGCCGTGCGCGCCGTGGTCGACGATCGGGTCGAGCTCGACGACGACCAGGAGCTGTTTCCCCACGACGTCGAGATCCACTTCGGCACCGCCTACGACAAGCTGCTGCGGGCCAGCGAGGGTCTCGAGACGGCCCGTGACCTGATCGGCGGGGTCCGTGACTACCACCAGTCGAAGGTGGCGAACGACCAGAACGAGGTGATGAAGCGACTCACGATCGTGGCCTCGATCTTCCTGCCGCCCACGTTCATCGTCGGGCTGTACGGACAGAACTTCCGGGTGATCCCCGAGCTCGCATGGGGCCACGGCTACGGGTTCTCGTGGGCCCTGATCCTCGCCTCGACCATCGGCCAGCTCATCTACTTCCGTCGGAAGGGCTGGCTCTAGCGAGCTGAGTTGGCAACCGGAGGCCGATGAACCGGCGATGGGCATCGTGACGTGGCCGTAGGCAGATTTTCGGCGGTGGGGGCTACCGTTTTCGACAAGCGCTCACCCTGGGCGCAAAGCGAGAACGACACATGAAGAACAATCTGAAGACGGTTGCCCTACTTGCCTTGATGGGCGCCCTGATCATGGGGATCGGGTCGTTGTTCGGGGAAACCGGCCTCATCATCGGCCTGGTGATCGCCTTGGCCGTCGTCGGCGGGTCGTACTGGTTCAGCGACACGCTGGCCATCAAGGCCGCACGGGCGGTGCCGGTCACCGAACAGGAGATGCCCGAGTACTACGCCGTCGTCCGCGAGCTGACGCAGAAGGCCGGCATGCCGATGCCGAAGCTGTACGTCAGCCCCGAGATGCAGCCCAACGCATTCGCCACCGGACGCAACCCGCACCATGCCGCCGTCGCAGTGACGAAGGGCATCCTCCAGGTCCTCGACTGGGACGAGCTGCGCGGCGTGCTCGCGCACGAGATCAGCCACGTCGGCAACCGTGACATCCTCATCACCTCCGTCGCCGCCGCGCTCGCATTGGTCATCACCTTTGTCGCCCGCATGGCGATGTGGGGGGCGATGTTCGGCGGTGGTGGTCGTGACCGCGACGGCGGCAACATCATCGGGGTGCTGGCCATGGCGATCCTTGCTCCGATCGCGGCGATGCTGCTCCAGACGGCCTTGAGTCGCAGCCGCGAGTTCGAGGCCGACCGTTCGGGAGCGAAGCTCATCGGCGACGGTGAACCGCTGGCCAGGGCGCTACAGAAGATCGAGGGCTACGCGAAACAGGTGCCGATGAACATCGACCCCGCGCACGCGCAGGCTTTCATCATCAACCCGCTGACCGGTCGCAAGATGCAGTACTCGAACCTGTTCCGGACGCACCCCGCCACCGAAGACCGCATCGCCCGCCTCCGCAGTCGGGAGTGGAGCGCCTAAAACCGCTCTGAGCAGGGTATTCGCCGTGCCGTGGCGAATCGACCCTACAGATGGTGAAGTCCCGGCAGCGTCCAGTCACGCCCGGGCGTCTGGCCGCCCGAGCGGTGGTGCGGCGCCCGGGTGTTGCTGCGCTGGTCGTGCTGCTCGCCGGAGCGGTGATCGGGATCTGTGCCACCCGAAGTGGTGCGCAGACCCCTCCACCGCAGCTCACGCTCCCCGGAGCCACCACCACGACGATCGCCCCGAGCCAACCGACACCAGGGCAGCCGGCGCCGTCGCCCACAACCCCCGGTGCAGGGACGACCCCGCCGAGCGACACGAATCCCTCGCCTACTCCACCCGGGGGCGACCCGACCACCGTGCCTGGCGACGGCGGTGACAGCAGTCCCGTCGGCGGTGGCGCCGGTCAGATCGTCCCTCCCGAAGACCAGGCGATCATGGACGCCATCGTGCGGTCCGCCCCGAACGACAATCACCTGCTCGTCGCGGGCGAGAAGGCCCTACTGGCCTCCGGTGTCGATCCCGACCAGGCCGCTCGGCTCGCCTACGGCAACTTCCCCGTCGCCGGTCCGGCGCACTGGGTCGACGACTGGTACACGCCGCGCTTCACGGGAACCACGTTTCGCTTCCACCTCGGCGTCGACATCGTCGCCGACTACGGCACGCCGCTGCGCTCGCCCGCCGACGGAACCGCGAGGATCAGCAACGATCCGTCCGGCGGGCTCGGCGTTCAAGTCGTGCAACCCGACGGCACCTTCTTCTACATGGCACACATGAGCGCCCTCGCCGACGGACTGGTGGACGGCACGCCCGTCCACGTCGGTGACCTGGTCGGCTACGTCGGCCAGTCCGGCGATGCCACCGGCCCGCACTGCCATTTCGGGATCTACCAGGGCGGCACGACACCGGTTTCGCCCAAGGCGACACTCGACCAGTGGGACGCCGATGCCGCGGCCAAGCTCCCCGGGATCATCGCTTCCATCTCGGGCGGCACGCCCCGCCCGCTCGTCGCCACCGGCATCGTGCGCCAGCTCACCGACGACGGCGTCCGCGCCGCGGAGACGCCGAGCGGGCCGTCCCGGACGGACTTGTTGTTCGCCACCTCGGCCAATCCGTCAGGGGGTGCGCTGCAAGTGGCGCAGGCCAGCGCCGCGCAAGCGGCCGACGGCATCGACTGGACTCGTCGAGCCAACCTCACCCAGGCGTACCAGCGAGCGTGGGATCAGGCGACCACCCGTGCGTTGCACCTCCTCGACCCGCTCACCCCGCCCGCCATGCGCCCGAGTCCGGGCTGACGGAATCGGTTCTAGTTCGACTGGGCGTCAGTCGCGGAAGTTGCTGAACTGCAGCGGGATGCCGAAGTCGTGTCCCTTCAGCGCCGCGATCACGGTCTGGAGATCGTCCCGCTTCTTGCCGGTTACTCGCACCTGATCGCCCTGCGTCTGCGACTGGATGCCCTTCGGGGCCGCCTCTTTGATCTTCTTGTTGATCTCGCGGGCCTTGTCACTCGAGATGCCGGCGACGATCTTCGCCGTCTGGCGAGCCGATCCCCCCGACGCCTCCTCGACCTTGCCGTAGTCGACCGCCTTGAGGGAAACGTTGCGCCGCACCAGCTTCTCCTCCAACACCTGTCGCACGGCCTTCAACCGATCCTCCGTCGACGAGTGCAAGCGGATCTCGCCTTCGCCGAGCTCGACAGCCGAGTCGGTCCCCTTGAAGTCAAAACGTGTGTGAAGCTCGCGTCCTGTCTGATCGACCGCGTTGCGGACCTCTTGGAGGTCCACTTCGGAGACGACGTCAAAACTCGGCATGGGAGCACCCTATGCGGCGCCAGCTATCCTCCAACGTTCTGGGTCGGTGCCCGAGTGGACAAAGGGAACTGGCTGTAAACCAGTCGCTTCGGCTACGGAGGTTCGAATCCTTCCCGGCCCACCATCTCTTCAATGACCACATCTGACCGCGTTCCCACGGACATCGTTCCGGACGCCGCGGCCGTCGACGTCGCGCTCGGCACCCGGGTGCTCGTCGTCGGCGACCTTCGGCTGAGTTGGCGGCCGACCGCCGGCTCGCTGGCGGTCGCCGCCGAGATCGGCTCGGCCCTCGACGCATGGGCCGGTCCCGGCGTGTTGGTGCTCAACGGCGACACGTTCGACTTCTCCGACGACACGCAGCGTGATCCGGGCCGCATCCTCGACGCTCATCCCCGTCTCGCCACGGCGCTCCACCGGTTCGCGGCGGACGACGCGCGCCGCGTCGTGATCCTCTCGGGCCAGCGCGACGCCGACCTCGCGGATCCAGGGACGAAGGCGCGCAGCGTGCTCACCGAGCGCTTCGGAGTGGACGTCGGGCCCGCCGTCGATCTTCACATCGCCACCGGCGCGGGCGACCGCGTGGTGCACGTCGAGCACGGAAGCCGGTTCGATGGAGGTGGAGTCTTCGTCGACGCCGCACCTGCTTCGGTCGAGCTATCGCGCGCTGCGTACCGTCGTATCTCGCGGTTGCTGGCGTGGCTGGTGCTGCCGTTCACGATCGCGCTGTTGTGCCTCGTCGGGTTCGGGCTCCTCGACACCTTCCATCCCTCGGGGGCGCACCGGCTGCTCGGCTGGTCGGGCCAACTCGCTGTCCTGTCGACCGCGGCGGTGGCGATTCTCGTCATCGGCGTCGTCCTTCGCCGGACGTTCCGCGCGTTGCCGGACTCCCGGGAAGTTGGCCTGTCGTGTGCGAGCAACGACGACGCGCGCGCGTACGCAGAGCGGCTCGTCGGTGATGGCGGTACGGGACTGGTGACCGGCTACACGCACCGGCCCGAGCTGTCGTCGCTCGGCCGCGGTTTCTATGCGAACTCGGGAAGCTGCGGCACGATCGTGCGGCCTCGCCGTGCTCGCCTTGGCTTACCGGCACTGTTCGTGGCCGAGCGTCAGCTCTCGTGGGTCGAGCTCGAGGCAGGAGCGGATCTCCATGCGCGTCTGGTGTACGCGCTCGTCGATATTCCGGGCCAGTCGCTGCTCGAGCGTCTCGCGGCGGTACCGGGACCAGAGCCGGTGACCAAGCCCACAGTCGTCGCCGCGTTCCCCGGCGGCACCGACTGGCCGGTGCCGGTGTTCGAGGACCTGGGTCGACGCAGAGTCCGGCGCCAAGCGGGCGCGGTGCTCGCCCTCACCGGGCTCTTGAACCTGCTCTCCGCCATCACGCCCCCCATCGGGGGCCGCTTGGATTTCGTGGCCGACTTCGTACCCATCACGGTTCCCGAGACGGCGTCTGCCCTCGTGGCTGCTGCCGGGATCGCCCTGCTGCTGCTGGGCCGAGGTGTCCGTAGGGGTCAGCGACATGCATGGATGCTCGCGGTCGGACTGACCGGGCTCTCTGCCGCGCTGCACATCGTGAAGGGCCTCGACGTGGAAGAGGCCGTCGCCGCGTTGATGGTGCTCGGCTTCCTCATCGCCAAGCGCGGTGCGTTCACCGCGGTGGCGGACCGTCCGTCGATCGGACGCGGCTTCGCCGTGCTCGGCGTGTCCGGCGCCCTGGCGGTCGCGGCGGGGACCTTCACCGCAGTGTGGTTCGGCAAGAACCACATGCCGACCGGCCGTGCCCTCACCGCCGTGGTCGAGCGTCTGGTGGGGGACAACGACATCCTGATTCCGGGCCGGCGTGGTCGGTTCCTCACTCCTACGCTCGGCGGTGTCGGTCTCGCGCTCGCCCTGACGGCAGTGTGGTTGCTGTTCCGTCCCGTCGTCGCGCGCCACAAGCCGGCGGACCTCGCGACACGTGCGCGCGCCATCGTGCGCAGGTACGGCGGGGACACGCTCGCCTACTTCGCGTTGCGCGACGACAAGCAGCACTGGTTCTGGAGGGACACGCTGATCGCGTACGCCGTGCACAACGGCGTCTGCCTGGTGTCACCCGACCCGATCGGTCCGGTCAGCGAGCGCAATGCGGCATGGCGCGCCTTCCGGGAGTTCGCCGAGGATCACGGATGGCCGGTGGCCGTGATGGGCGCGGGCGAGGCGTGGCTGCCGATCTACCGCGCCGCGGGCATGCACGACCTCTACGTGGGTGACGAAGCCATCGTCGACGCGCGCCGGTTCAACCTCGAGGGCGGTCGCATGAAGGGGCTGCGCCAAGCCGTCAATCGCATTGCGAAGTACGGCTACCGGATCGAGTTCCACGATCCCGCCCATCTGGATCCGGAGCTCGAGCGCGAGTTGCGCACGCTGATGACCGGGAGTCGGCGCGGGGAAGTCGAGCGCGGCTTCTCGATGACGCTCGGTCGTGTGTTCAACCGCGACGACACCGGCCTGCTGCTCGCGGTGTGCTTCGCGCCGTCGGGTGAAGCGGCCGCGTTCTGCCAGTACGTGCCCGCCAGCGACATCAACGGTTTCTCACTCGACCTGATGCGGCGGTCCGAAGCCAGTGAGCACTGGAACGGGCTGACGGACTTCGTGGTCGTGCGCACCATCGAGCACGTCCGCGATCTCGGGATGCACGGTCTCGGTCTCAACTTCGCGGTGATGCGCTCCGTGCTGGCGCACGAAGGCGGCGACCGCATCGGGCATCGCATCGAACGCCGTCTGCTCGGATGGCTGAGCGACTCGATGCAGATCGAGTCGTTGTGGAAGTACAACGCCAAGTTCGATCCCGACTGGCACCCGCGCTACGCGGTCTACGACGCCCGCGAGAACTTCCTCAGCTCCGCTGTCGCCGTCGCCAAGGCCGAGTCGTTCTGGGAGTTGCCCGTGGTCGGACGCTTCTTCGCGCCCGACGACCAACCCGTGCGCTCATAGCAACGCTTGCATCACGAGCACGTCCAGCCACCGCCCGAACTTGCGGCCGACCTCGCGTTCGGTTCCGACGATCTCGAACCCCTCGGCACGATGCAATGCGATCGATGCTTCGTGCCCACCGACGATGCGCGCCATGACGGCGTGGAAGCCGTGGGCGGTCGCCAGCCGTCGCAACTCGGCGAGCAGCGCCTTGCCGACGCCTTGTCCTTGTCGATCGCGGCGCACGTACACGGAATCCTCGACACTCGTGCTGTACGCGGGGCGGTCTCGGTAGGGCGACAGCGACGCGAACCCGACGACCTCACCGGCATCCTCCGCGACCAACACCGCGTGCGCGCCTGATCGAGCGGACAGCCAGCGTTGTTGTTGCTCCGGTGAACGCGGCACGAGGTCGAACGTCACCGTCGACTCGGCGACCTCGACGTTGTAGATGGCGCGAATCGCTTCGTTGTCGTCAGGTGTCGCCAGTCGGACGAGCATCGGTCCAGACTCGCATGCCCAACGAACTCGGAAACGAACTCAGAAGCGAACGAGCCGTCCGGGGCGAGCGCCCGTGGGCTCACCGTCCTCGAACGTCACTTCGCCCGCCACGACGGTGGCGCGGTACCCATCGACCTTCTGGATGAGCCGTCGCCCGCCCGCGGGAAGGTCGTGCACCATCTCCGGTGCGTGCAGCCGCATCCCATCGAGATCGATCAAGTTGACGTCGGCTCGCATCCCCGGCTCGACCGTGCCGCGATCACGGAACCCGTACACCGACGCGGGACGCGCCGTCTGCAGGTGCACGACCTGCTCGAGCGGGAGGCGCTCACCGCGGTGACGGTCGCGAGCCCAGTGCGTCAGCAGATAGGTCGTCATGCTCGCGTCGCAGATCAGGCCACAGTGCGCGCCACCATCACCGAGTCCGAGCACGGTTCGCGGGTGCGTCATCATCTCGCGCAGTGCTTCGTGGTCGCCGTCGGCGTAACTGGCGAGCGGCGCGAACAGCAGCGCCTTGCCGTCGTCCGCCAGCAACCAGTCGAGCACGACCTCCTGCGGCGAACGACCTTCACGCGCCGCAACGGCAGCCGCGCTGACCTCGGGCGCCGGCTCGTAGTCGGGCGGCTCGCCCAACGGGAAGAACTGATCCCATCGCGACATGAGCACGACCGCGACCGGGTTGCTCGTCTCGGGCTGCTCGCTCACGAGCGCGGCCCGCACCTCGGGGCGGCGCAACTGCGCGACGCGCTCGGCCAGCGGCAGATCGGCGATCGAGCGGTACGTCGGGTGGGTGATGAACGGATGGAGCGAAGACTGCAGGCCGAACAGCATGCCGGTCGGGCGTGACGACACTTGCGGCACGACGCGCAGCCCTTCGGCCGCGAGCCGGTCGGCGTGAGCGAGTGCATCGCGATAGCCGTCGGCGCCGGGATGAGCCTGGGCGAGCGCGTACGTGACGGTGGCGCCGGTGCGGCGGGCGAGGTCCGCCATCCACATGCGTTCCGGCTCGGTGCTCACGGTGTCGGACACCATCTGGAACACGCCGTGCCCGACTGCTCCGAGCGCGTCGCCGATGGCGAGGAGCTCGTCTGCGGGCGCGGCCGTCCCGGGCACGAAGCCATGGCGGGAGCGGTGCAGGATCGTGCGCGACGTGCTGAAGCCGGCGGCGCCGGCGCGCATCGCGTCCTCGACGACCTCGGCCATCTGCGCGATCTCTTCGTGCGTCGCGTCGTCGTGGGCGCGGTCGCCCATCACGTAGGCGCGCACCGCGCAATGCGGCACCTGCGCGGCGACATCCATCACCGTGCGCTTCGTGTCGAGCGCATCGAGGTACTCGCCGAACGTCTCCCAGCCCCACTCGATGCCTTCGTGCAACGCGGTACCGGGGATGTCCTCGACACTCTCCATGAGCTCGACGAGGAAGTCCTCCTCGCCGTGGCGCACCGGTGCGAATCCCACACCGCAGTTGCCCATGACGACGGTCGTGACGCCGTGCCAACTCGATGGCGTGAGCTCCGGGTCCCAGCTCACCTGCCCGTCGTAATGGGTGTGGATGTCGACCCAGCCGGGTGCGAGCACGAGACCGTCGCCGTCGATCTCTCGATGGCCGCGGCCGTCGATCGCCCCGACCTCGGTGATGCTGCGCCCGTCGACCGCGACGTCACCGACGAACGTGGTCCGTCCCGTGCCGTCGGCGATGGTTGCTCGCCGGATGACCAGATCGTGCATCGATCCCCCTCTTCCGTCCCCAACATGGTTCCGCCCCGCGGGCGTGCACAAGTGTGTGCGCTGGCCCGGAGGCGACACCAGTTGAGCCGACGGGTCGGGACGGTGTCAGACGGAGAGAGTGTCGCGGGACCGCGCGGCGGCGGGCTCCGCGGCCTCGGGCGTCGGCTCGATGACACTGAGCGCACCCGTCAACGCTTCGAGACGGGCCCACGAGGCGACGTCTTCGTCCTCGGTGAGGAAGATCAGCTGCGGTGAGCCTGCCGAATGTCCGAGCAGCTCGAGCAGCGCCGGCTTCACACCGGGGTCCAGACCGACGAACGGATCGTCGAGGATCAGCGGGTAGCTCTCGCCGCCCTTGCCGAGGTGGCGGAGCTCGGCCAGCCGGCCGACCAGCACGCCGGCAAGATCGGTGGTGCGGTCGTCGTCCATGTCAGGCGCCGTCGACGACATGGCGCCGAGAGCGGTGATGTCACGCCGGAGACGAGCGGCGGCGAGGATCTCTTCGCGATGCTCGAAGGCCCAGTCGACCTGGATGTCGCCGGCCATCGTCCGCCATTCGGCGGTCGACTTGTTGTGGTCCTCCGCTGCGGTCATCAGCTGCTTGCGGTTCTGGTCGCTCGAGAGCAGGCCGTTGACGCGCTGGAGATGGAACCCGAGGTAGGACTGCGCGCCGGCCTCGGCGAGCGCCTCTTCCTCTGCCTTCGCGGCACGCTCCATCAGGTTGCGGAAGATGACCGAGAACAGGACGGTCACCGATGCGAGCAGCAGGGGACCGAAGGAGGCAACCCGGCTGAAGAATGCGATCGGGATGGCAAGGACTGCGCCGGCGACCGCGACCCCGATGCTCTTGTGCCGGAAGTGCTCGTGCCGCTCCTGCGCGGCCTCGAACGCGTGGTGGCGCTGTTCGATCTTGTCGATCACCGCCGCGTCCTCGGGGGCGGACCCGACGGCTTCGGCCACCTGCTGGAGGTGATCGTCGGTGCGGCGCAGCTGCTCGGCCGCGGCCCACAGCCGGTTCTGGTCGACGTCCGCGAGTTGGCGGATCAGTGCCGCGCCTTGCGTGCCGGTGGCAAGGTCGCCGGCGCCGAGGCGCATGCGACGGCGCGCACGGCGCAGCTCGATGCCGGCGTGGCCCAGAAGATCGATGCGCCCGGCGGGGGACGTGAACTCCGTGCTGACGTCGGACGCGTTGTCGATGTCCACGACGCGGTGACGGCCGCCCTCGGGACGGAACACGGCCAAGTGGCGGCCGTCGTCTTGGATGATCTCGGCGTGGACGCCCGTTCGGCTGCTGCCGAGGGCTCCGATGAGCTCCCCGATGAGGCCGTCCCGCTCGAGTCCGCCGAGGCCGGCGATCACCGTGAGTCGGGGATGGAGCGAGAGGCTGAACGAGTTCGATCCCGCCTGGATCACCAACCGCTCATAGCGCACATCACTAGTTCGGTTGGCCCATGCCGAACCTTGAGCGCGGATTGCCCTGCCGGCCGGGTAGGAGCCGACGCCCGGAACATGCGGACGGCGCAGGTCGGCCCGGGAAGCGCCAGCGTCGGGCCGACAGGCATGTGGAGGCAGGAGCGAAGCGACGCCCGGAACATGCAAAAGGTAGGGCTATCCTCGACGGGCTTGCACCACCCCTGTTGTCACGCCCTCTTAGCTCAGTCGGCAGAGCACAGCCATGGTAAGGCTGGTGTCGTGGGTTCGATTCCCACAGAGGGCTCGCCCCGCCGCGCTCGCGCGGTAGCGCCCAAGCCAAGGCGGCGTAGCTCAGACGGTTAGAGCACTCGGCTCATAATCGAGGTGTCGCCGGTTCGATTCCGGCCGCCGCCACCACCACAGACAGCACCGAAAGAGAAGGACGACAAATGGCGAAGCAGAAGTTTGAGCGGACGAAGCCGCATTTGAATGTGGGGACCATGGGTCATATTGATCATGGTAAGACGACGCTGACTGCTGCTATTACGCGGGTGTTGCATGGGAAGAATCCGTCGGTGGCGGTGACGGCG
>DASXPN010000103.1:0-59115 GCA_036493595.1 Acidimicrobiales bacterium
CCGCGTCACGCACCTCAACGCGATGACGCACTTCAGCTACGACCCCTTGGCCGCGCTGGGCGGGCGGGCAGAGTGCACCGTCGCGGCCTTACGGGCGAACGCGATCGGACACGACGTTGCCATCCGATCGACAAATGCGAAAAGCGTGGGTCACCACAAGGCGGCCGCGACGGATCTCAGCGTGCCGTCGGCGCGCTGACCCGCGGCCGGCGGGTTCGCTTCCGCGCCTGACGCGTCTGCACCGCTTCGATCACCTCGTCGGAGCGCGCGGCCCCGCCCGAGGTGATCGCACGCGACACCGGCTCAGTCGATCAGTGACGGCGCGACATCGAGGGGCTCGTCGAGCACGAGTGACTCGGTGAACGCCGCTTCCTCCGACACCACGACGTCGACGTGGGGGATGAGGAACGACATCAGCGCGCCGGCCGTCACGACGAAGGACGCGAACAGCAGCGCGGGCCGCGCTCCCGCCGCAATCGCGTTCTCGATGGCGCGAGTGAGTGATGGCGGCGGCACGAAGCCGACACCGGACGCGTGGAGTTGGTCGAGGGCACGGGACTTCAGGTCGGCCCCGAGGGTGGAGTTGCGGATCGCATCGCCGGCATGTCGCAACATCTGCGCGCTGAGCAGGGTGCCGATGATGGCGATGCCGAGCGCCGCTCCCATCTGACGCACTGTCGTGTTCGCGCCGCTCGCCGCACCGGCGTGGCGCTTTTCGATCTCGCTCAGCACGACGTTGGTGAGCTGCGAGCTGGCGAAGCCGAGACCGAGACTGAACACCACCAGCCCGGGCAGCAGGCTCAGGAAGGTGATCGAAGGAGAGACCGCGAGCGCCATGAGCAGCAGCCCGAGCGCCTCTCCCGCGAGCCCGATGCGCACGACGATCGTCGTGTTCACCATCCGAGTGAGCCGCCCGCCGACTTGCGCGCCGATGGCGATGCAGACACCGGACGGTACGAGCCACACACCGGTCTCGATGGCGGAGAGGTGTTGGCTGCCGTCCTGGAGCAGCACGGGCAACACGAACAGGAAGCCGAGCTGTCCCATGGCGAGCACCGCGGTTGTGAGCAGCCCGTAACGAAAGCTCAAGTGGCGCAGCTGGCTCATCTCGAACAACGGATCGGACGCGTTGCGTTCCTTGCGTCGCTCGAGCACGACGAACGTGGTGAGCAACAACACGGCCAGAGCGATCATCGGCTCCACGAGCGAGGTCGGTCGCGACGCGGGCCACACGTCGAGCGAGCCGATGGTGAAGTCCTGCAACGGCCGGAGCCAGCCATAGATGCCGCCTTCGCTCAGTGCGAAGACCACGCAGAACGTGCCCGAGCCGATCAGCATCGCCCCCAGCACGTCGACCCGCTGTCGCCGCTCGCTCGAGGGTGGGCGCCGCATGAACACCAACGCGCCGAGAATGGCGAGTGGAGCGACCACCACATTGATGCGGAAGGCCCACCGCCATGAGTAGTTCGTGGTGAGGAAGCCGCCGAGCAGGGGGCCGAACGCCACCGCCACGCCCGCGGCTGCGCCCCAGATCGAGAAGGCCTTCGCCCGTTCGTGACCGTCGAACGTGTTGGAGAGGATCGCGAGCGTCGCCGGCATCATGAGCGACGCGCCGATGCCCTCGATGATCGCCTCGCCGACGATCAACGTGGTCACCGACTGCGCTTCGGACGCGAGCAGAGAACCCGCACCGAACAATGCGGCGCCGATGATGAACATTCGCCGGGCGCCATACACGTCACCGAGCCGGCCGCCGATGATGAGGAACGTCGCGAACGTGAGCGAGTAGCCGGTGAGCACCCATTGCAGTGTTGGCAACTCGGTGTGCAGCTCACGCAGGATCGTCGGAATCGAGACGTTGAGCACCGTGCTGTCCAGCACGACGATCACGAGCGAGCTGATGATGATCCCGAGCGTGATCCAACGGCGCGGGTCCGGACTTCCGCTCGTCATGCGCGCAAGGCGCGAACTGCAAAGGCGACCGCGGTCCTCACGAACTCAGGCGTCAGCGGCTCGTCGAGGTGATACGCCCGGTGATACAAGGGCCCAGCCACAAGGCTGAGCGCGGCACCGACGGGGGGGACTACGTCGATCTCGCCGCGCTGCTCCGCGCGGCTGAGGATCGCCTCGAGGTCCGCGAGGCGAGGGGTGAGGAAGCGCTCCCGCAGGCAGGCATGCAGCTCGGGATCGCGTTCCTTCTCGAAGCGCAGTGATTGGACGGCACGCTCGTTTCGTCGTTCGATCGACTCGGCCACGTGCTGAACGAACGCGCTCAGGTCACCTTGGAATGAACCGGTGTCAGTGTCGACGGGTTCGGGCATCAGGCCCGCGATCGCGGCGGTGACCAGCTCGGTCTTGGTCGTGTACCGCCTGTACAACGTGGCCGACGACACGCCCGAGCGCTCGATGACGGCCGCCATCGTGAGTCCTGCGTAGCCGTGCTCCGAAAGCACCGCCAGGGTCGCATCCATGATCGCCTCGTCGGCCGCCTCGCTGCGGTGCCGTCCGGGCCGCGGCCCGGTTTCGGTCGTGCTCACGGCCGCTCTCCTACGGGTTCGAGCTCACTCCCGGTCCACTCGTCCATATCGAAACGAGTCTATTTCGAAACCCCCCTGTTTCGAACCCTCCGCCTCGATACGGATGCGCGTCTGCGCACGTGCTACAACTATGCATCACAGTGGATGAGAGCAACTCTCATGTCATCTGAATCGAAGCATACGCTTCCTGGGCCTCCCCTCACCGGGGAGGCCTTCCGTTCCGATGAGGAGGCGAAATGCCTGAGTTCTTTGGTCCGATCGAGATCACCATGCCCGGGCCCGAACGGCCACCGGAGCGCAAGATGATCGGCGGCCAGCCGGTCATCGTCCACTACGGGAATGTCCCGGAGAAGGACATCACCGTTCACCTCGGTATCCGGGTCACGACCCCGCTGCGAACGGTCATCGACCTCGCACCGCGGGTTGGTCGGCGCGAGCTCGAAGCAATGGTGCGCAACTGCCTCGAGCGTGGCCTCTTCACCATGGGGGAGGCGACGCAACGTCTGGGGGAGGACGACATGGTGAACCGGGCCGGGGCGCAACTCGTCAGCGAAGTGTTGTTCGACTACCTCTGAGAAACACGGTCGCGCTCGCCTCGGCTTCAGGTTCCCGGGCCGCAGGGCGTCGCGACGCTCAAGTGGACCTTCTCGCCGACGCCGCGAAGGTCCTGTGGTCCGATCGGCTCGATGGACCATGCTTCGGGGTCGAGGAACCGGGCGACTTCGGCCGTGACGACGATGCCGTTCGGCGCGGCGAACTTCGATGCCCGCGCCACGACGTTGACCATGGGTCCGAAGTAGTCGCCGTCTCTGGCGGTGACGAGGCCGTAGCCGATGGCGCCCCGCGCGTCGGGTAGCACTGGGTCGGCGCTCGCCATCCTGCAGATGTCGATCGCGACGCGACACAGTGCGGCAGGGTCGTCGGCGACGACCATCGCCTCGTCGCCGATCAGCTTGACGAGCCTGGCGCCGTGATCAGCAGCCAGCGTTGACGATCGCATCTCGAAACGCCGGAGCGCTTCGGTGTGCGGGCCGGGCTCGACGGATTCCGCCCATGCCGTGGACGAGACAAGGTCGACGAACGCCAGCGCGATGTGCAACTCGCCGTGCATCAATGCCTCGGCGAACCCGACGTTGCGGAGCGGATGTTCGGCGAGAAGGTGGTGCATCACCGACTGCACCTGTGTCCACGCGACGATTGCAGCTTCGTTGGCCTTCGCGATCTGTAGCTCGGTCCTGCCGTCGTCATCCATCCGCTCGATGCTGCCGCCGAACAGTGCGCGCGCTGCTTCCATGATCCGAGCGGAGGCCCATCCGAGCACGCGCGCGAAGGCGAGCGCCTCCTCGCGTCCGTACAGCTCGGCGCCGAGCATGAATGTCTGCACGTCGTCGACGACCGTTTCCGGCATCGACGACGATGCCGGGTCGACGACCGGGAAGCCGACGGCGGTTCGCAGGTCGAGCACCGCGTCGATCGTCGCCCCGGAACGGGCCGCCACCTCGTCGGCGCTGATGAGCGGCGGCGGCCGATCGATCGCCCTGGCGGCCACACCCGCGAGGCTGGAGCGCTCGGCCCAATGCTGGACCTCGTCGATCGAGAACCGCTCGAGGAGGTACTGCAGCAGTTCCGCTCGTTCCGCGGCGATCGGCGACGACGGGTCATACAGCCCCACGGCGCGGAGATGCTCGAGCTCGCCCCCCAGCGAGCCTTCCGGCCCGTCACCCACTGGTCGAGCCTAACGACGCCCGGCTCAATGTTGGTGCGTTCGGCGGGCCGCCACGATTCCGAACACAGCGGCCGCCAGCGCACCGAACGCGCCGATCACCATCGGCGCGCGTGCTCCGACTGAATCCGAGATGACGCCGAGGATCGGTCCACCGATGGGGGTCGTGCCGACGAGAAGAACGGTTTGCAGCGAGAGCACGCGACCGATCATGTGGGGGTCGGTGCGGAGTTGCGCGATCGAGGTCGTGGACGTCATGTAGGCGACGCTCGCCGCTCCCACCGGGACAGCGAGCACGATCGCAAACGCCTCGTTGGGCACGGCGGACAGCACGAGCATCGCCACGCCGAGCGACGCGGCGCCGATCACGACGGTACGGATCCCGACCGTCGAGCGCCGGGCGACGAGCATGGCGCCGAGAAGGCCACCCGCGCTGAATGCGGCGTACACGTACGTGTAGGCCGCTTCGTTCTCGTGCAATCCCTTCACGACGAACAAGGGAAAGACGACGCTGAAGTTGTAGCTGATGGTCCCGATCGCGAGGAGCATCGCGAACGTGATCCACAGGTCGGGCACCGTCGCGATGTAGCGCACTCCGGCGCGGATCTGTCCGGGGCCACGCGGTGTGATGGGGAGCCGGCGCAGTTCGCTCTCGTGCATCAGCGCGAGCGCGACGAGAACGGTGATGTAGGAGACGCCGTCGATCGCGAAGCACCATCCGTAACCGACCGAGACAATCAGCGCACCGGCGATGACCGGACCGCCGATGCGTGACACATTCACCATCGCGCTGTAGAGCGTGACCGCGTTGGGAACGTCGCGAGCAGGCACGAGCTCGTTGACCATCGATCGTCGCACCGGATTGTCGACCGCGAGGAGGCAGCCGCCCACGAACGCCGTCACGTAGAACGCGGCGAGCGGAGCGTTGTGCGCGAACGCGAGCGCGCTGAGCACGAAGGACTGTGCCATCTCGAGGGTCTGCGTCGTGGCCAGCAGCTTGCGCTTGCTGAACCGATCGACGAGCACGCCACCCCATGCCGAGAAGAGGAGGATCGGACCGAACTGGCAGGCGGAGAGCAGACCCACGGCGACTCCGCTGCCCGTGCGCTCCAACACCAGGAGGGTGAGCGCCACGAGGGTGAGCCAGTTGCCGGTGTTCGAGATGATCTGGCCGGTGAAGAAGAGGCGGAAGTTCCGCGACGACAGTGAAGAGAAGGTACGGCGCAGGAACGGGGCGCGAGCGTCCTCGAGGCCGAGCCCCGCGTCCTGTTCCTCTATCGCCATCAGAACGTTCGGGCCAACCGCTCGATGAGAGGGGCGGCGGCGGAGAGCCGGCGTATCTCGGCCGGAGTGAACTCCTCGGAGAGCGCCCGCGCAATGAGTTCGGTACGGGCGTTCCGGCGATTCCACAGCGCCCGTTGACCGGCCTTCGTGAGCGAGATCACGAACTGCCGGCCGTCGACCGGATCGGGGTTCCGCCGAACGAGCCCACGCGCCTCGAGACGGGCGATGGTCGCGCCCATCGACTGCGCGCTGATCTGCTCGAGCCTCGCCAACGCGCTCGCGGTCACAGGACCACCACGATCCAAGCGGGCGAGGGCGGTCGTCTCGGGCAGCGAGAGCTCACCTTCGGTCTGAGCCTGGCGCAGCCGTCGTATGAACATGCCGATGCCAACCCTCAACTCGTTCGCCACCGCCGCCACGTCGCTCTCCTCACCGGCCATGTACTAAGTCTAGACTTACAAGTTGGGACTCCATAGATAACGGTGCCCTCGACGGGCGCGATCTCAACCTCGACCTCGGATCTCGTTCTCGCCGATGATTCCGCCTTTCTCGTTGCATCGGGCTATATCGCGATATATCGTGATCCGCATGAACGAACACATGAGTCACAGATCGGGCGGCCGCCGAGGCCGACCCTCGTCCATTGACGATCACCGCCCCGGGCCGGGCCGAATGCGTCGCGGCGACATCCGCTCGGCGGTTTTGATCGCCCTCCTCGACGGCCCGGCGCACGGCTACGAGATCATCCAAGCTCTCGAGGCGAAGACCGAGGGACGCTGGCGACCGAGCCCCGGCTCGGTGTATCCGATGCTCCAACTCCTGAGCGACGAAGGGCTCGTCACGGCAAGCGAGGATGACGGCAAGCGCAGGTTCTCTCTCACCGACACAGGTCGGGCCGAGGCGACAGAGCGCATCGAAGCGCGCGGCTACCCGTGGGATGCGATGGATCGTGGCCCCGAAGCCGGCGAGCTGCGAGCGGCTATGCGCTCACTGCACCTCGCGGCCAAGCAGATCGGGATGACCGGCGCCCCCGATGTGGTCGAGCGGGCGACGGCGATCCTCACCCAAGCACGTAAGGACCTTTACCGGTTGCTGGCCGACGCCTGACCTCGGACTCGGCGGTGGAGCAGCCTGGGGCGAACATCGCCCATACGAGGCGACGCGACGGCCTGCTCTAGCCTCCTCCGCGATGGCCGATCGCTTCTCCGACGAGACCACCCCCGACTACGAGACCTGCGACGAAGTTGCCCGCGACCGGGCTTCGGCGGTCGCGTGACAGCTCGCACCGACCGCACCTTGCGAGGGGCCGCGGCCGTGGTCGGGGTGTCGGACGCGGTCTCACCGACGGGTGAGCTCCCACTCACCGGTCGTGCGCTCGAGGCGCAGGTGGTGAAGGAAGCGCTCGACGACGCGGGGCTCTCCCTCGCCGACATCGACGGTGTGTGTCACACCAGCTCGATCCAGTTCGCCGAGTTCCTCGGCGTCACTCCGCGCTTCACGGACTCGACGATGACGGGCGGGTCGGTGTTCGAGGTGTACCTCGAACACGCGGCCGCGGCGATCGCGGCCGGCGTCGCCGAGTGCATCCTCGTTGTGTTCGCGCAGACGCCGCGTGCGAGTCGTACCGCGGCCAAGCGGCGCGGGGAGGCGCCGCCGCAACGGGGCCGGCCGGGGATGTTCGGCGGGCCCAACCCGATGGCCGAGTGGGAGATGCCGTACGGCTTGCAGGGTCCGGTCGGTAGCTATGCGCTCGCGGCCAACCGGCACATGGCCCAGTTCGGCACGACGCCGGAGCAGCTCGCCACCATCGCGGTGCGCACGCGCGAATGGGCCGCGCTCAACCCGCGCGCGAAGAAGCGCGACCCGTTGACGGTCGACGACGTGCTCGGGTCGGACATGGTGGCGTCACCGCTGCACAAGCTCGACTGCTGTCTCGTCACTGATGGCGCCGGGGCATTCATCGTCACGAGCGCAGAGCGCGCGAGGGATCTGAGGAAGCCGGCCGTGTATGTCCTCGGCGCGGCTACGGCGCACGACCACATGATGATCAGCCAGATGCCCGACCTCACGACGACGCCGGGCGCGATCAGCGGGCCCAAGGCGTTCGACATGGCCGGCATCAAGCCCAGCGAGGTCGACGTTCTCATGGGCTACGACAGCTTCACCATCACTCAGTTGCTCCACTTCGAGGACCTTGGCTTCTGCGCCAAGGGGGAAGGCGGGGCCTTCGTCGCATCGACGAACATCGGGCCCGGTGGTGAGCTGCCGACCAACACCAACGGTGGCGGGTTGTCCTACACGCATCCCGGCATGTATGGCATGTTCCTCGTGGTCGAGGCAGTACGACAATTGCGGGGCGAGTGCGACGCTCGTCAGGTGCCCGAGGCCGAAGTCGCCGTCGCGCACGGCTCGGGAATGGTGCTGTCGTGCATGTCGACATCGGTGCTCGGCACGGAGTCGGCGCTCTGATGAAGCGGCTCGAACCGGCCGCTACCGACGTGAGCGATCCATTCTGGGACGCGACCAGAGCGCACCGGTATCTCGTGCAGTGGTGCGCGGCGTGCGAGACGCCGATCTTCTATCCCCGTGAGGTGTGCCCGACGTGTCTGTCGGCAGAGTCGTTGGAGTGGCGCGACTCGACGGGCCGCGGCACGGTGCACGCGGTCAGTGTGCAGCACCGCCCGGCCAACCCGACCATGGTTGACCGCGTGCCATATGCCGTCGCGCTGGTCGACGTGGACGCAGGGGACGGGAGTGACACGATCCGCGTAATGGCGAACATCGTGGAGTGCGACCCTGAGTCAGTGCGTGTCGGTGACGCGGTGACGTTGACCTGGGAAGAGCTGTCCGACGGCCGCAACCTTCCACTGTTCATGCCGGCCGGAGGATCGAATGCCTGACCTCACGCACTGGGCGACGGCGACACCGGACGCGCTGGCGATCGTCACTGGCGATACGACCCGCACGTTCGCCGAGCTCGACGGGAACGCCAACCGGTTGGCGCGTGCACTCCGCTTCCGCGGGCTCGTTCCCGGCGACGCCGTCGCGCTGATCGCCGGCAACCATCCGGCGTTCGCGGAGACGGTCTTCGCGTGCCAGCGCGCCGGCTACCGGCTGACGCCGGTCAACTGGCATCTCACCGCCGATGAGGCGGCGTACATCGTCGAAGACTGTGAAGCGAAGGTGCTCATCACGACCATCGATGTCGTGGATGTCGCCGGGCCGTGCCTCCGTCGCGCTTCGGGCTGCAAGGTCGCGCTGGTCGCGGGCGGCGAAGCCGACGACTTCGAGTCGCTCGAAGCTGCGATGTCCGCAGAGTCCGACGCGTCGTTGGACGATCCGGCGCAGGGTACGACGATGCTCTATACGTCAGGCACGACGGGCCGGCCGAAAGGTGTGCACCGGCCGCCGACACCACCGGTCTCGCTCAATCTCGGCGGGTACAACGAGGCAGGCGGCGATGTGCACCTGTGCACCGGGCCGCTGTACCACGCCGCGCCGCTGGCGTTCTCGCTCGCGGCGCCACTCGCGTTCGGCGCCACCGTCGTGCTGATGGAGCATTGGGATGCCGAGCAGACGGTGCGCCTCATCGACACGCACCGCGTGACGCACACGCACATGGTGCCGACGATGTTCCACCGACTGCTGTCGCTGCCCGACGATGTGCGCGAGTCGTACGACGTGTCGAGCCTGCGATACGTGTTGCACGGCGCGGCGCCGTGTCCCGTGCCGGTGAAGCGGCGGATGATCGAGTGGTTCGGCCCGATCATCTGGGAGTACTACGCCGCCACCGAAGGTGTCGGCAGCTTCGTCGACTCGACGACATGGCTGGCGCACCCCGGGACGGTTGGCCGTCCGTTCGTCGAGGGCCAGGTACGCATCGGCGACGAAGAAGGCAACCCGCTGTCGGCGAACGAGATCGGACTCGTCTACATCAAGGCGCCCGGCGCGGCGCGGTTCTCGTACTTCAAGGACGAGGCCAAGACCGATTCGACGTTCCGAGGCGACTACTTCACGCTCGGCGACGTCGGCTATCTCGACGACGAGAACTACCTGTACCTGACGGATCGAACCGCGAACCTCATCATTTCCGGCGGGGTCAACATCTACCCGGCGGAAGTCGACGCCGCGCTCCTGGAGCATCCCGCCGTCGCCGACGCCGCCGTGATCGGTGTTCCCGACGACGATTGGGGCGAAGCGGTCCTGGCGGTTGTCGAGCTCAAGCAAGGTGTCGAGGCATCCGACGCGCTCGCGGCCGAACTGCTTGTGCACTGTCGTGCACACCTCGCGCATTACAAGTGCCCGCGCGACATCGAATTCGTGGCCTCCCTTCCGCGGGAGGACAACGGGAAGATCTACAAGCGACGTCTGCGCGACACCTATCGCGCGCTGCGAACCGCCGCAGGGGGGAGCCAGCCATGAGTGATCTGTGTGAGGGACGCGTGGTCGTCATCACCGGCGCGGGGCGCGGCATCGGACGCGAGCACGCCCTCGAGTTCGCTCGACAGGGCGCCGACGTCGTTGTCAACGACCTCGGGGCCGAGGTCGACGGCACCGGCGCGTCGATCGGTCCGGCCCAGGAGGTCGTGGATGCGATCAGAGCCATGGGCCGCAGGGCGATCGTCAACGGCGACGACGTAGCCGACGAAGGTGGCGCGGCCGCGCTCATCAACGCCGCGGTCGAGGAGTTCGGCCGGATCGATGTCCTCGTGAACAATGCCGGCATCCTCCGCGACCGCATGCTCGTCAACATGACCTTCGCCGAATGGGACGACGTCATCCGCGTGCATCTGCGCGGCACGTTCGGGCCGGCGCACTTCGCCGCCGCGCACTGGCGCGACCGGTCCAAGGCCGGTGAAGAAGTCGACGCCCGCGTCATCAACACGACGTCGTCATCCGGCATCTACGGAAACGCCGGCCAGACGAACTACGGCGCGGCGAAGGCGGGCATCGCGTCGTTCACGATCATCGCGGCGATCGAGTTGGCCCGCTATGGCGTCACGGTCAACGCCATTGCACCGGGGGCCGCCACTCGCATGACGATTCCGCTGCGCGCGGCGCGAGGCGTGGCCCCTCCGGAATCGCCCGACGGATTCGACCCGTCCGCGCCCGACAACATTGCGCCACTCGTCGTGTGGCTCGCCAGCCGCGAGTCGGCCGGCATCACCGGGCGCGTGTTCAACGTCGCCGGTGGTCGCATCAGCGTTGCGGAAGGCTGGAGTCCGGGGCCGGGCACGACGCGCGATCACCGCTGGGATCCGGCCGAGCTCGGTGAGATCATTCCCACGCTGGTTGCCGACGCGGAGCCGAACTTCAGCGCGCGCAACCGCGCCCCGTCCGCCCGCAGCTGATACAGGAGTGTTGCGATGACCGTTACCCAAGAACCGTCTGCGGCCAGTCGTGGGGCTGCGCCCGACTGGCTCGACGAGCTCCGGGGTTGGATCGAGGACAACTGGGACCCGGACTCGACCGTGGGCGAGTGGTGGGAGCGCCTCGGCCATGCCGGTTGGTCCGCGCCGCTGCTCCCGAAGGAGTCATACGGCCGGAGCATGAACCGCGCCGACGCCATGACCGCGGCGCGCTTCATCGCCGATGCCGGCGCGCTCGGCGCGCCGATGGGCATGGGCATCAGTCTTGTCGCACCGACCATCGTCACCCACGGGTCCCGCGAGCAGATCGACCGTTACCTGCCCGACATCGTCGCCGGACGCAAAGGGTGGTGCCAGCTCTTCAGCGAGCCCGGCGCCGGGTCCGACCTCGCCGGGCTGGCGACACGCGCGGTCAAAGACGGTGACCAGTGGATCGTCAACGGTCAGAAGGTGTGGACGTCAGGCGGTCACTGGGCTGACCTCGGGATGCTCCTTGCTCGGACCAACCCGACCGCGCCGAAGCATCAGGGCATCAGCTGGTTCGCGCTCGACATGCACCAACCGGGCGTCGAGATTCGCACGCTGCGCGAGATGACCGGCGGTGCCATGTTCTGCGAGGTGTTCTTCACCGACGCCGTCGTGAGTGACGACGCCCGCATCGGCGACGTGAACAACGGATGGCAGGTCGCCAACACGACCCTGTTCCACGAACGTTCAGGAATGGGCGCCGGCGGTGATCGTGGGCAGCGAGTTGGCATGGCGCGCGCCGGCACCGTCGCCAACGACCTCGGCAAGCGGGCCGGCGATTTCGTCAAGCCGCGCAATACGCAGCGCGCAAACGAGGAGCCGGCGGCGCCGAGCTCGGCGTCGAGCGTCTATATCGACCTCGCACGCACCCTCGGAAAGGATCGCGATCGTGCGGTCCGTCAGCGTCTCGCCCAGTCCTACATCCTCGGCGAAGTGCAGCGGTTGAACACCCAACGGCACAAGGCGGTGCGCGCCGCGGGCGGCGACATCCCCGGGCTGCCCAACTTCTCCAAGTTGCTGACCGCCCACATCCTCCGCCACAACCGCGACCTCGGTCTCGAGTTGCTCGGAGCTCGCGGCATGCTCCACGGCTACGACGATGACCAGCGCGACACGCTGGCAGATGCACCGGGAGGGCGAGTCGCACACCTCCTCACGGCACAGGCACTGAGTGCGCAGGCGTTGCCGATCTTCGGCGGTACCGATCAGATCCAGCGCAACATCATCGGCGAACGCGTGCTCGGCCTGCCGAAGGAACCAGGCGACCTCTCTCGCCTCCCGTTCAACGAGCTGCCGCGCAATGGCTGAGCGCCTGCTCGCCCATCAATGCGGCAGCGGTATCGCGAGCTCCTCGAGGATCGGCTTCGCGTAGGTGACCTTGCCGGTGAGGACCCTTGGGTCGCCGGTGCAGAGCGCGTACGCGGCCTCGGCCATGTAGCTGACGGGCTCCTGGCGATCGGGTGGCGCGAACTGATCGAGCTTGTGATGCAGCACGCCCGGCGTGAGCACGAGTCCCGACGGTGACAGCGCGTTGACCGCGATGCCATCGCTGCACACCTCGCTGGCGAGTCCGGTGGTGAACCGCTCGAGCGCGGCCTTGCACATTCCGTAGACCGTCCCACCGCCCAATCCGCGCACGTAGGGCGGACCTTGCGGATGGATCGCGGCGCCAGAGGAGATGTTGAGGATCCAGCCTCGGCCCTGTTTCTTCATTCCCGGCAGGTATGACTGCGCGAGCTCGAACGGTGCACGCACCTGGACTTCGAACATCAACCCGTAGTGCGACGGGTTGAAATCGCCGACGGGCTCGAAGTAGGTGATCGCCGCGTTGTTCACGAGAATGTCGACGGGTCCGGTGGCGGCGACGAGGCGGGCGCGATCGTCGGCCTTGCCGAGATCCGCGGCGATCGCATCAGCTGACCCACCGGCCTCACGAATCATGTTCACGGTGGAGTTGATGCTGCCCTCGAAGATGTGGTCGCCCTCCTCGACGGTGCGAGCCGACACGAACACGTGGGCGCCGTCGGCGGCGAATCGCCTGGCGATCTCCGCGCCGATGCCACGGCTCGCGCCGGTGACAAGCGCGGTCAAACCATTCATCTGTCCCATCACGGGCTCACCGTAGGCGGGGCGGTCGCCGTTCCTCGCTTTGGACGCAGAACGAGCGTCCGTTATTTTTGCAACATGGGACGCAAGGCGGGAGTGACCGCGGACGACACCCGCCGGGACCTCCTCGGCGCGGCCGCCCGCGTGTTCGCACTCAAGGGCTACGACGGCGCCAGCATCGCGGACATCACCAACGAGGCGGGCTTGAGCAGCGGTGCGATCTACGCCCACTACGGCTCGAAGGCCGAGCTGTTCGTCGCCGTCGTACGAGCACACGCGCGGCAGAACTTCAGCGATCTCGCGGGACTCGAGCGGCGCGATGACTTCGACACGCCGGCCGAGCGCATCACCGACGTCGCCGGCTTCTTCGTGCGGGCGGGTTCGTCGTACGCCGGGCGCGAGCCCAGCGACGCCGCGCTGATGATCGAGGCGATCGTGGCGTCCAAGCGCCATCCCGAGGTGGCCGAGCTCGTCGCGTCGTGGATGGAGGAGGGCGAGTCGGTGCTGGCCGACGTGATCCGAGCCGCCCAGGCGCAAGGTTTGGCTGACGCGTCGACCAGTGCCGCCGCGCTGAGCCGCTTCGTGATGATGGTCGGTCTCGGAGCCCGGCTCGCGAGCGCGTTGCAACTACCGGCGGTGGACCGCGACGAGTGGTCCGCGCTGATCGAGCAACTCGTCGACGTCATCCGGCCCCACACCCACCCCGACGTCGAGCACGACGTCGAGCACGACCTGCAACCAGGAGAGAGGACCTGACGGTGGCATTCATGACGAAGAGGCAGCGGCGATGGCTGGCCATGCTCACGGCCGGCGCGGCCGCGGGCGTGCTCGTCCGGAGAGCGTCGAAGACGACGTTCGCGACAGACGACGATCCGTGCGGACCCGAGGGCATCGCATTGCCCGAAGGGCAGCGCAGCACGTTGACCACCGACGATGGCGCCACGCTGGCGGTCCTCACCGCAGGGCCGGTCGACGGTCCGGTCGTGGTCCTCGCACACTGCTGGACGGGTGGCATGTCGTTGTGGGGCGCGGTTGCCCGTCGCTTGGTGGCAAGTGGTCACCGCGTCGTGTTGTGGGACCAGCGCGGTCACGGCGACTCGACGCTGGGCACGGACCTGATCACGGTCGACCGCCTCGGCGACGATCTGCACCAGATCCTGAACGACCTCGATCTTCGCGATGTCGTCCTCGCTGGTCACTCGATGGGCGGCATGACCATCCAGGCGCTTGCATCACGCCAGCCGGATGACATCCACGCGCGGGTTCGCGGCATCGCGCTGGTCGCGACGGCGGCTCACACCGGCCGCCTCAAGGTCCCACCCCGCATCGCGAACGCGATGCTCGGCGAACATCGCACCGTGCGCCTGGCCAAGCGCGGTGCCACCTCCGTGCGCGGCGCCGTCGGCAAGAACGTGTACGAGCCGCATCTGGTGGCAACGCACGAGGCGCTGCTGGCGACGACAGGCGAGGCCCGCGCCGGCTTCATGGTCGCCATGGGGAAGATGGACTACCGCCCCGCGCTCCCGACGATCGAGGTGCCCGTGCGAATTCTGGTCGGCACGCGCGATCGCCTCACCCCACCGGGTCGGGCCCGCGAGCTCGCGGCCGCGATACCTACTGCCGAGCTACGCGTCCTCGACGGTTACGGCCACATGCTTCCGTTGGAAGCTCCCGAAGTCGTGGCCGACACCATCAACGCATTGCACACCGCGCACCTGCAGACGGTCTAAAGAACCATTGCGATAGTCATTCTGTGACCTGACCCGTCAGGGCTAGTTCCTCTGGCTATTCGGGCTCCTTCACGCGTCGCAGAGATCCGGCGGAATTCTCAATGATTTTGCGGATTCCGCCGATGACGGCTGCATCGAGTCTTTGGCGCGCAACGGCGGGCAGCGAACGGGGAGCCCGACACCTTGGGTACTGGCGCTCAGCGCCGTGCTCGGCGTCGGCGCGTTCGTTCTCACGGTCGGGTGGCTGACGCCGCTCGGCCGACTTGCTCCGACGACCCACGTGCAGTGGTGGATGCTCGCCTGCGCCTTCGCCGCGACGGAAGTGTTCGTCATCCACATCGACGTGCGACGCAACACGTACTCCATCTCACTGATGGAGATCCCACTCGTGATCGGACTGTTCCTGGCCAGTCCGCTCTCGGTGATCGTGGGCCGCATCGCCGGCTCGGGCGCAGCTCTTGTCGTGCATCGCCGGCAACGCCCGCTCAAGCTCTTGTTCAACCTTTCGTTGTTCGCGTTCGAGACGACGGCAGGGCTCGTTGTGTTCCGCGCGCTCGTCGGCACACCGCACTCGGTCAGCGCCGGGTCGTGGGGCGCCGCGCTCATCGCCGTACTCACCGCGAACGTCGTCAGCTTCCTTGCGGTGATCACCGTCATTCGGTTGCACCGCGGACCGCTGAGCGGTTGGCCGCGGATGCTCGGCGCCGCGCTCGTGCCACCGATCGCCAATACGTGTCTCGCGCTCGGCGCGGCCGCGTTGCTGTGGGGACAGTCGGACGGCGTCTGGCTCCTCGGCGCGATCGTCGCGATGCAGTTGGTGATCTTCCGCTCATACTCGGCGCTGAGTCAGCGCTACGCCAACCTGCAGCGCCTCTATGAGTTCACGGGTGCGGTGCAACATGCGCCCGCGGGCTCCCGTGCCGCGGTCGTCGTCCTCGATGCGGCGCGCAGCTTGTTGGGGGCCACAACCGCGGAGCTCGTCGCGCTGCCGAGCGGTGCCACGACCGGTCAGCTCAGTCGCGTCGTCGAAGATCGGGTCGAGCTCGACACGACGACGACGCTCGAGGAACTCGGCCCGTTGTGGGAGCAAGCGCTCGTCGGTGGGTCCAGCGCGATGGCGACGTCGTCATCACGTCGTTGGCCGAGTCCGTCGCAGCCGGTGGCCGGACCGTTCGTGAAGGACGCGCTCGTGGTCCCGATGCGGCAAGGCGATCAGATCGTCGGGGCGATGTCGGTGAGCGAACGCGAAGGCGACGTCGGCACGTTCGACAAGTCGGACCTGCGGCTCTTCGAGACGGTGGTGAACCATGCCACGGTTGCGCTCGAACTGGCCCGCACGGTCGCGCAGCTCGAACATGACTCGCTGCACGACTCGCTCACCGGTCTGCCCAACCGCACTCTCTTCAACATCGGCGTGGACGAAGCAATGTCCCGGCGAGTGCCCGACACGAAGCTGGCCGTGCTGCTGATCGATCTCGATCGCTTCAAGGAGATCAACGACACGTTGGGTCACCACTATGGCGACCTCCTGCTCAGCGAAGTGGGGATTCGGCTGTCGACGCTGTCGGCGAACCAGCTCACGTTGGCGCGCCTCGCCGGCGACGAGTTCGCGGTCGTGCTCGAAGGCTTGCACGACGATGACGACGCTCGTGATGCGGCGTCGAGCATCCGTGATCTGCTGGAGTGCCCGTTCGACCTCGACGGCTTGAACGTCGACGTCGGTGCGAGCATCGGCGTTGCGCTCTGCCCCGACCACGGCGAGGATCCGGTCACGCTCCTGCAACGAGCCGACGTGGCGATGTACTCCGCGAAGCAGTCCACGGGTGTCGAGATCTACTCCAGCGACCGCGATCACTACAGCCCTCGCCGTTTGCGCATGATCGGTGAGCTGCGCAGCGCGATCGAATCGCAGGAGCTCCGACTCCACTATCAGCCCAAGGTCGAGATCGCGACGTGCGAGGTGGTCGGCGTCGAAGCGTTGCTGCGCTGGCCACGAGAAGACGGACGCGTCGTTCCCCCCGACGAGTTCATCCCGTTGGCGGAACACACCGGGCTCATTCGTCCGTTGACGAACTTCGTGCTCGACCACGCGATCGCGCAATGCCACGACTGGGCGGAGCGCGGGCTCTCACTCCACATGTCGATCAACGTGTCGGCTCGCAACCTTCTCGATCCCGAGCTCACGTGCAATCTTCGCGACGCGCTTGCGAAGCACCACGTCGACCCGCCGTCGCTCATCGTCGAGATCACCGAGAGCTGCATCATGGCGGACCCTCGTCAAGCCATCGCGGTGCTCGGCGAGCTCGTCGAGCTCGGGGTCGGTGTGTCGGTCGACGACTTCGGCACCGGCTATTCGTCGTTGGCCTATCTCAAGCGCCTGCCCGTCACCGAGCTCAAGATCGACAAGTCGTTCGTCCAGGGCATGGATCGCGATCCGCAGGACGCCGCCATCGTTCGCACCGTGCTCGACCTCGGCGCCAACCTCGGACTCACGGTGACGGCCGAGGGCATCGAGACCGCGGAGGTGTGGACCGAGCTCAACCGGCTCGGCTGCACGCTCGGTCAGGGCTACTACTTCAGCAAGCCGTTGCCCGCCGATGATCTCGTGCGTTGGCTCGAGTCTGCGGACACGATCGCGCCACCGCTCGCGCATGGGCCGAGCAGTGGGCGCGTCAACCGTCGACGCCTCACCGCGGCTCGGACCGCTTGACTATCGGACCTCCGCGGTCGTTCCGGCGACGCTGACGTCCTCGGCACGAACCGGCGCAGCCGAGCGGGAAACACCTCGCGATGACACCGACACACGAGATTCAACCCGGGCGACGGATCGATCTCGCACGGGAGGTAGTCGGCCTCGATGGCGGTCGTCGTGCCCGACTCGTGGAGCAGCAGGCCGGTAGACCTCCTCAGCGCATCGACGGGTTCACCGTGGGCGCGCCCGAGCTCACCAGCGACGCCCCCCACGATGGCGAGATGCATCCCGATGGCGACGAGCTGCTCTTCATGGTCTCGGGCGCGGTGACGGTCCGACTCGAGCTCGCCGGCGGCGATTGCTTGGTCGAACTCGGCGCGGGTGACGCGGTCGTCGTGCCGAAGGGCGTCTGGCACAAGGTCACGCTGCGGGAACCGGGCCGGCTCGTCCACATCACGCCTGGGCCGAACGGCGACGCGCGGCCACTCGCCGGATGACCTGAACTGGTCACCGACGGCGAGCGACGATCAGGCCGCGCTCGAGGTCAGGTGAGGTCGAAGCGGTCGAGGTTCATGACCTTGTTCCACGCCGCGACGAAGTCGCGGACGAACGTCTCCTTCGCGTCATCGCATCCGTAGTACTCGGACAGCGCGCGGAGTTGTGAGTTCGCGCCGAACACGAGGTCGACGGCCGTGGCCGTCCACTTCACGTCGCCGGTGGACCGATCACGGCCTTCGTACACGTTCTCGATCGCGGTGGATGCCTTCCACTCGTCGCGCATGTCGAGCAGGTTTACGAAGAAGTCGTTGGTCAGTGTCTCGGGCCGATCGGTGAACACACCGTGCGGTGATTGCTCGAAGTTGGCGTTCAGTGCACGCATCCCGCCGATCAGCACGGTCATCTCGGGAGCGGTCAGCGCCAGCAGGTTGGCGCGATCGAGCAACAGCGTCTCGGGCGACAGCTTCTCGCCGGGTTGCAGGTAGTTGCGGAAGCCGTCGGCCCTCGGTTCGAGCACCTCGAAGGACTCGACGTCGGTTTGCGCCTGCGTGGCATCCGTTCGCCCGGGCGAGAACGGGACCGTGACGCCGTAGCCGGCTCGCTTCGCGGCTTGCTCGACCGCGGCGCAACCGCCGAGGACGATCAGGTCGGCGAGCGAGACCTTCTTCGTTCCGGATTGCGCGTTGAAGTCGTGCTGGATCTGCTCGAGCGTCGCGAGCACCTTGCCGAGCTCGCCGGGGTCGTTGGCCTCCCAGTCCTTTTGCGGTGCGAGGCGAATGCGCGCACCGTTCGCGCCGCCGCGCTTGTCGGTGTCGCGGTACGACGAAGCCGACGCCCACGCGGTGGCGACCAGTTGCGAAATGGACAGTCCCGACCCGACGACCTTCTCCTTCAGGGCCGCGACGTCGTTGTGATCGACGAGGTCGTGATCGACGTCAGGCAAAGGGTCCTGCCACAGCTGCGGTTCGGGAATCCACGGCCCGAGGTAGCGCGAGGTGGGCCCCATGTCGCGATGCAACAGCTTGAACCATGCCTTTGCGAATGCGTCGGCGAACTGGTCGGGGTTCTCGTGGAAACGCTTTGCGATTGGTCCGTAGATCGGGTCGACCTTCAGCGCGAGGTCCGTCGTCAGCATCATCGGCGCGTGCCGCTTCGACGGGTCATGTGCATCCGGAACCGTGCCCTGCGCCGCCGCGTCGCTTGCCGTCCACTGCTTCGCACCGGCCGGGCTGGTCGTCAACTCGTACTCGTAGTCGAAGAGGTTGTCGAGATACCCGTTGTCCCACTTCGTCGGCTCGTTGGTCCACGCGCCCTCGAGGCCGCTGGTCAACGTGTCGTCGCCGCTGCCGGTGCCGAAGGTGTTCTTCCAACCGAGACCTTGAGCCTCGACGGGGCAGCCCTCGGGTTCCGGACCGACGTAGTCCGGTGAGACCGCACCATGGCACTTGCCGAACGTGTGGCCGCCGGCGATGAGTGCAACGGTCTCCTCGTCGTTCATCGCCATGCGAGCGAACGTCTCGCGGATGTCTTTCGCGGCGGCCACGGGATCCGGGTTGCCGTTGGGACCCTCGGGGTTCACGTAGATCAGGCCCATCTGCACGGCGCCGAACGGGTTCGTGAGCTCACGATCGCCGCTGTACCGCTCATCGCCGAGCCAGGTGTCTTCAGGACCCCAGAAGATCTCGTCCGGCTCCCAGACGTCCTCGCGCCCGAAGCCGAAGCCGAACGTCGTGAACCCCATCGACTCCATGGCGACATTGCCGGCGAGGACCAACAGATCGGCCCAGGAAACCGCCCGGCCGTGCTTCTGCTTGACCGGCCAGAGCAAGCGGCGCGCCTTGTCGAGGCTGGCGTTGTCGGGCCAACTGTTGAGCGGCGCGAAGCGCTGATCGCCGCTGCCACCGCCGCCCCGTCCGTCGGCGATGCGGTAGGTGCCCGCGGCATGCCAGCTCATTCGGATGAAGAGCGGCCCGTAGTGGCCGTAGTCCGCCGGCCACCACTCCTGTGACGTCGTCATCACCGCGATGAGATCTCGCTTCAGCGCGTCGACGTCGAGCGATTTGAACGCTTCGGCGTACTCGAAGTCCGGGCCCATCGGGTTGGCGCGCGGCGAGTGTTGATGCAGTACTTGGAGGTCGAGCTGATTCGGCCACCAGTCCCGGTTGGTCCTCGGCCGAGTCGCGCTCGGGGCGGGCGAGGGGATGGCTGGGTTCTCGCTTTCGCTGCCGCGATCAGACATCGGGCCTCCTCATCTCAGCGTGGCTTCTGTTCGAGAGGAAAAACTTAGAATCGGTCTAGCTCTCGGACAATTACAAGTCAACAGTCGATCTCATCCTGTGAGAGGTCTAACCCTGTGTCGTACACTCGAAACGTGGTGGACGAAGCATCCCTGCTCGAACGGCTGCGTACCCGTGGCTGGCGAGTGACGCCCCAACGCCGCGCCGTCGCCGAGGTGCTGACCGGCGACCATGTGCACCTGACCGCCGACGAGGTGCACGAGCGAGCACGAGCGCGGCTACCGGAGGTGTCGCTGGCGACCGTGTACAACACCCTCGGCGAGCTGGTCGACATGGGCGAGGTCCTCGAGCTCCGCATCGGCGACGGGCCCGCCCGTTACGACCCCAACATCCACGCTCGCCACCAGCACCTCGTGTGCACCGGCTGCGGGGCGCTGCTCGACATCCAGCCGGCCGGTGTCGAGCAGCTCAAGCTCCCGCGCAGCCAGCAGCACGGCTACGTCATCGACGACATCGACGTCACGTTCCGCGGTCGTTGCCCGCGGTGCGCCGGTCTCGGTGAGGCCAAGCCTCGATGAGGCTTCTCAAGCTCGACTGATTGCGCGCTCTACGTGCGTCGCGGTGGTCAGCAGCAACTCCTCCGCGCCGAGTGGTCCGACGAGTTGAAGGCTTGCCGGCAGGTGCTGTCCGCCCACCGGGACGGGGCAGAGATGTGGGACGTCGACCACGCGCTGGTCGAGGCGAACCCCGACGACGTAGGGCCTGACGTCGCGCAGACTGTCGCGACGGCCGATCTGTTCCGCCCCGCCGCGGACGACGCCCGCCAGGCACTTCGCTCGTGGCGGACGCGGCTGTTCGAGCTGTTCGACCGGGTCGAGGTACTCGCGCTACCGACGTTGCCCATCAATGTTGACCCGGAGTTGGTCGCGACGGCGGCTCATCTGACGGCGCGCAGGGTTGGTTCAGCCAGATTCAGCGCGACGGTGACTTCGTCGATGTTCGAGCTCGTCGTCGTCCGCTTCGATCTCGGCTACACGACTGTCGGCGTCAGAAGAACGCACGAGCTCGTCGAGCTTGAGCTGGGTGGCTGCTTCGGTGCGCTGTTGGCTGTGTTGGATGACGAACACCATGACCAACGTGACCGCGGCGGCAACGACCTCGAGTGCGCTGGCCATCCACGACGGAAAGCCGAACGCGGCGTAGAGAACGACCCAGCCGGTCACGATCAGTCCGACCGCGCCGGCCACACGCTCGCCGGCGGAGACGGCGCCGAGTCTGTGAAGAAAACGGCTGACTCTCGACGACGCGCTCGTCACGCGTGCGTCTCGTGGCGCTGCCCGTTGGACGATTCGTTGGACGGTCTGTCTGCAGCGTTGTTGGTCGAGCTTTCGCGCTCCTCCAACCCCACGGCGTCACGCAGCTCGAGCATGTCACGTTGCAAGTCGCCGGACTCGGTCCTGTCGGCAACCGTCCCCATCATGGCGGCGAGGGCCTCCGCGATCGCGTTGAGCTTGTGTTGCACGGCCTGGTCGCTGCGGCTCTGGCTGTTCTGAAGCAACGCAACCAGCAGGAACGTGATGATCGTCGTGGCGGTGTTGATGATGAGCTGCCACGTGTCGATGTCCTTGAGAACGAAGATCGACGGCGCCCAGATGACGACAAGGGCGACACAGAACACGAAGAACAACGCTCGGCTCGCAACGCCGGACGCTGCCGTCGCGAAGCGGTCGAAGAATCCGACCTTGTCGGAAACCTCGGATGGCATCTTCACGTGCTTGGTCTCGGGCACTGCTCCTCCTCCTGCCTCCCCGAAACTGCATACCCCTGCGCGTGACGCCCCAGCCACAAACGCCGGCACCGCGCTCCTATCCGGCGCGTTCGATCGGCTCCGCTTCGAGCGCGGGCGGGCGCTCCTCGATCGCATGGAGCAGTGACGAGATTCCACGATTCCAACAACGCAGAAGGTGGCCGCTGAAAGCGCTCTCGACGGTCGAGAGCGCACGAGCGCCGAAGACAACTTCCCCGCCCAGGGTCGGTTCGTCGCGCAGCAAGCCGCCGACGAGATCGTTGCGAGCGACGCTTTGGTGTTCCATGTCGGCGATCACGTGCTCGTCGTAGAACCGCGCCGCGCCAGCGGGCAGCTCCAAGCGCCGCATCGTCGCGGCATAGCGGGGGCGAGTGACCTCGCCGGTGATCGGCGGGTCGCCGCGGCCCGCCATGACACCTACGCCGACGACAGCGCAGCATGGCGCGAGCGACAGGGAGGTCGATGATCGCGGCCGACACCGCCTGGCCGGCAGTCGCACTGCTCTACTGCCAGCGAAAGCGGCGGCGGGCGACGGCGATACCGATTGCCGTCCATGCCCCAAGCACTGCGATGTTGGCGAGCGGGAGACCGTGGCTCGCGGGGTCGTACGCGCTGCGGAGGCCGTCGGCGAGTGCCTTCAGTGGGAACAAACCGATGATGGTGCCGAGGGCGTTCGGGAGGTGGAGCGTCGCGGAGAACATGCCCGAGACCAGGGCGAGGGGGAGGTAGGTGCCGTTGGTGATCGCGCCCGCGGAGTCGGCGGTAGGGATGACGGTGCTGATGGCGAGCCCCAGCGCGGCGAAGCAGGCGATGCCGACGGCGAGGACAGCCAGCAGCTGCGGAGTCGCTGCCGCTGGGGGCAGCGCGCCGAACGCGGCGCCGCCAACGGCGATCGTCGCCGCGGAGATGAGCAGTGCGGTGACGAGGGTGTTGGCGAGGTGGCTGGCGAGGTAGAGCGTGGGATCGAGCGGTGTGGCTCGCAGTCGTTTGAGGACACCGTCGGCGCGCAGCAATGCGATGGTGGCGGCGAGGTTGCCGTAGGCGACGACGACGATGCCGAACGCCAGGATGCCCGGCACGAACAGGGTCAGGAAGTGGACGTCGTTGCGGCCGGCGACGAGATCGTTGTTGGTGGTGGCGCCGAAGATGAGTAGGACTCCGATGGGCATGGCGAAGTTGAAGAAGGCGGATTCGGGATTGCGCCAGAACGCCAGCTGGTGGAGTCGGACGTTCGTAAGGAACACGTGGCGGTTCATCAGCTGAGACCTACTTGGCTACCGGTGAGCTCGAGGTAGATGTCCTCGAGGCTCGGATGCACGATCGCGTGGCGCGGCCTGATGCCGGCGTCTCGGGCGAGGTCGTGGGTGGTGCCGCAGGCCCGGATGCGCCCGTACTGGAGGATGGCGACTCGATCGGCGAGGCGTTCGGCCTCGTCGAGGTAGTGGGTGGTGAGCAGGACGGTCTTGCCGAGCGCTTTCAGGTTCTCGATGGCCGTCCAGCACCGGCGTCGAGCTTCGGGATCGAAGCCGGTGGTGGGCTCGTCGAGGAAGATCAGCTCGGGATCGCCGGCGAGTGCGAGCGCAAAGTCGAGCCGGCGACGCTGTCCACCGGAGAGACGCCGCACGATGCTCTTCTGCTCTGACTCGAGCCCGACGACGGCGAGGAGCTCGTCGAGCGGCAGCGGCGCGTCGTAGAACCCGCGCCAGGCGTGGAGCAATTCGCCGACACGGAGGTGGAGGGGGAAGCCGCATTCCTGCAGCACCACGCCGGTGCGTTGGCGCAGCTCGACCGCATGGGTGGCGGGATCGAAGCCGAGAACGCGGACCGTGCCCGCACTCGGCGAGCGGAAGCCTTCGAGCAGCTCGAGCGTCGTGGTCTTGCCCGCGCCGTTTGGTCCGAGGAGTGCGAACACCTCGCCTCGCTCCACGTCGAGGTCGACGCCGCACAGGACCGCCTTGTCGCCGTAGTGCTTTCGGACCGCCCTGAGCTCGACAACGTGCATGGGTGGTGATTGAGTGACAGCCACGTCACTAAGATACAAGACTGTATCCAAGAGTCAAGAGTGTACGATCTGTTTGTGCCGGTCGAGAAGCTCACGAGGGAACGACGACGACAGCAGACCCGCGACGTGCTGATCGCCGCAGCCACGGAGGTCTTTGCGAGGCGCGGCTACGAGGGCGCGTCGCTCGAGGAGATCGCGGATACAGCTGGCTTCACTCGGGGCGCGATCTACAAGAACTTCGCCGGCAAGGAGGAGCTCTTCTTCACGGTCACCGACCAGCTGAACGAGCAGATCATCGAGGCGTTCCGCGCCATCGCTCCCAGCAACCCCGACACCAAGGACTGGGACTTCTCGGCCCTCGCTGACATGTGGCGCGCCAGTGTCCAAGGCTTCGACGAGCTCTTCGCGGTCAGCAAGGAGTACGAGCTGTACGTCCTGCGCAACCCCAAGGCGCGCAAGCGGGCCATCGTCTTTCGGCGCAAGAACCGCGCGCTCGTAGCGTCGTTCATCGAAGAGGTCGCCGAACGTTCCAACATGCGCCTCAGGCTCCCGGCCGAGACGCTCGCGAGCATCATCCTCGCCTCGGCGGACGGGCTCACCTATGCGGCACGCGTCGATGGCGAGGATCTCTTCGGACCGTTTCTCGAGCTCCTCAACGCGGGGATGGTCGTCGAAGGATGAGCTCACGAGCGTGATCGAGGTGCCCTGGCAAGGCAAATAACGTACACTTGAGCTATCAAGCGTACGAAAGAGTTGCGGTGAAGTCCGCAGGCGTCGAGGTCCCGATCCAGTGGCGAGGGCGGCGGGCGAAGGCGTTCGTGCCCGCGCCGCTGTCGGAACGTGACCTGCCGCTCACCGCGGACACCATTGCGCGGGCCGCCCGGGCGCAGGCCGCGGTCGAGCACGGCGCCGAGACCATGCCGGAGGACTACGTCGCGCTGGCTCGGTTGCTGCTTCGCGCCGAGGGCGTCGCGTCGTCGTTCATCGAGGGCGTCACGGCGCCGGTCGTCGAGGTCGTTCTCGCCGAGGCCGATGACTCGACGGAGCCGTCGGCGGCGGCGTGGGTCGCCGCCAACCTCACTGCGGTCACCGACGCGATCGAGGAGGCCCACGCAGGGGCACTCGAGGTCGAGAGTCTTTGTCGTTGGCACCGAACGCTGATGACGGGCAGCCCGACCCCCGCCCAGCACGTGGGCGCCCTGCGCACCGAGCAGGGATGGATCGGCGGGACGTCGCCGTTCGACGCCCATCTCGTCACCCCACCGCCTGACGAAGTGCCGCCGCTGCTCGACGACCTCATCGCGTATGTCAACCGCGAAGATGTCGACCCGGTCGCACAGGCGGCGATCGCACACGCGCAGTTCGAGATCATCCACCCGTTCGTCGATGGCAACGGTCGCATCGGCCGCGTACTGGTTGCGTGGATCCTCGTTCGGCGACTCGCGCTCGTGACACCGCCGCCGGTGAGCACGCGCATCGCGGCCGACGTCGGCGGCTACGCCTCGGGGCTCGTGCTGTTCCGCACCGGTGATCACAACGCGTGGGTGCGGTGGTTCGCGGAAGCAGTCTCGGGCGCGGGACGCGCCCAACAGGAGCTGGTCGCTTCGGTCGAGCAGCTGCAGCGCGCCTGGCGCGAGCGCCTCAGCGCGCCACGGGAAGGCAGCAAGCGCTTGCGAAGCAACGCCGCCGCGTGGCGCGTCCTCGAGCTGCTGCCGCGGCACATCGTCTTCACCGGTCCGATGGTCGCGTCGGAGCTCGCGATCCCGTTGAAGTCGGCGAACGCCGCGCTGCGCGATCTCGTCCAGGGGGGTGTCCTCGTCGAACATGGCGCCGTTCATCCGAGGCGTCGAGGAAGACCGAGCCGGCTCTACACGAGCGTCGAGCTGCTCGGTCTCACCGGCTCGAACCCGCGGCGCGCCTGATCGTCGGCCCCGAATGTTGGCGCCATTGCGGGGCCAGGGCCCCGCACTGGACCCGGAGTTCCGGCGGTGTGGCGCCGATCAGCCGGAACCGGGGACGACCACTCCGGCTTCGTAGGCCAGCATCACGAGTTGCGCGCGGTCACGCGCATCGAGCTTGGTCAACAAGCGGCTCACGTGTGTCTTCGCGGTCGCGTGCGACATGAACAGCTCCTCGCCGATCTCCGCATTGGACAAGCCGCGGGCGACCGCCGCGAGCACCTCGCGTTCGCGGTCTGTCAACGCGTCCAGCTCTGGATGCGCTGTGGCCGAGCCAACCACCGAGGGGTGCTGCACGTACTCCTCGATGAGCCGCCGCGTGACCGTGGGTGCGAGCAACGCCTCGCCGCCCGCGACGATACGTATGGCCGCGAGAAGCTCGTCCGGCAGCGTGTCCTTCAACAGGAACCCGCTGGCCCCGGCCCGCAACGCTTCGAATACGTACTCGTCCAGATCGAAGGTGGTGAGGATCAACACACGCGTCGTCGCCGTCGCCTCGTTGGAGGTGATGCGCCGCGTGGCCTCGAGACCGTCCATCTCGGGCATGCGAATGTCCATCAAGATCACATCGGGCCGCGCCTGTTCGGCGAGCGCGACCGCCTCCCGGCCGTGGGACGCCTCGCCGACGACATCCAAGTCATCTGCCGACCGCAGCAACACGGCGAAGCCGCTTCGTACCAACGCCTGATCGTCGGCGACCCCGACTCGGATCACACCGGTTCCCCGTACGGCAGCCGCACCGCGACGCGAAAGCCACCGCCGTTGCGCGGTCCCGCTTCGAACGAGCCGCCGTACACGCCGACTCGCTCGCGCATGCCGAGCAATCCGTGGCCGGCGCGACCGTCGACGGACTGACCGTTCACACCGCGGCCGTCGACGGTCTGACTGTTGACGCCGCGACCGTCGTCCAAGATCTCGAGCCGCAACGCGCCGTTCTCGTAGCCGACGACGACCGTCGCTCGCGCCCGTCCGGCATGCTTCAACACGTTCGTGAGCGCCTCTTGCACGATGCGATACGCGGTGAAGTCGACGCCGGGCGGGAGATCGCAGCGCGCGCCCGCGTTCTGCACCTCGACTTCGAGGCCGGCACTGCTGACATCACGCACGAGCCGATCGAGATCGGCGAGGCCGGGAGCGGGTTCGTACGTGGCCGCTTCGTCTTCGCGCAGCACACCCAGCATGCGGCGGATCTCCACGAGCGTCGAACGGCTGGTCTGTGAGATCGCCTCCAACGACTTCTTGGCCTCGTCGGGATCGGTGTCGATCACGTGCGCGCCGACGCCCGCCTGTACTGCGATCACGCCCATTGAGTGGGCAACGACGTCGTGCAACTCCTGCGCGATGCGCAAGCGCTCGTCGGCCACCGCGCGCTTGGCGTCCTCTTCGCGATCTTCCTCTAGCGCGCGTGCCCGTTCCTCGAGCTGCTCGCCGTACAAGCGCCGGTTGCGCATCATCGAACCGAAGAAGTACGCGGCCGCGTACAGCACGAAGTTGAACACCGCATCGGCGTTGTTCGACCCCGGTATGCCCACGATCGCGACGACCGTCAGTCCGATCAACATCGCGACGACCCCGATGACGCGATCGCGCGCAGGAGACCACGCGGCCACCGTGTAGACGCCGACAAGCAGCACGGACGGCGCCGCGCCGGTTTGGTACTCACGAACCGTGAGGACGACGACACCGACCTCGCTGATCAACAGGACAGCGAGCGACGCATGGCGGCGGAAGTAGTACGGCACCGCGACACACAGCGACATCAGGACCGACAAGGCATCCGGATCCCGGTACACGGCGCCCGCGTTTCCGGTCGCAGCGAAGTGCCCGACCAGGACGAGCACGACGAACGCGGTCGCCATCAGCCCGTCGATGACCCACGTGTTGGTCCGGCGCAGCCGGCCGGTCAGTTCGATCAGGCGCACGGAGATGGGTGCGCGTTGTGCGCGTTGCACTTGCTCAACGTACCCGTCGGTCTTCGCACCGGCATCGGCCTAGGGGCGACGCCCGCGTACATCTCGAGATGTACGCGCGTGCACGCGCGGCGCTGTGACAGCGACTCGAGGCCGACGGTACAACCGTCGCTCGGCCGACGATCCGCCCCGGCGAAAGGCGCATGGTCAGCGCCATGACATCGACACTCACCGTTCGCACCACCCACGACACCAGGGTCGAAGGTCCGGCCATCGCTGCTCGCGCTGTCGACGCCACCAAGGTGTACGGCCGGGGCGAGGCCACGGTCCGCGCTCTCGACGGTGTCACCATCGGATTCGAGACGTCGCGCTTCACCGCCATCATGGGACCGTCCGGTTCCGGCAAGTCGACGCTCATGCACTCGCTCGCCGGACTCGATCGGCTCACCAGCGGCTCGATCCGGGTCGGCGAGGTCGAGATCGGCAAGCTCCGGGACAAGAAGCTCACCAAGTTGCGGCGTGACCGCATCGGCTTCGTGTTCCAGGCGTTCAACCTCATACCGACGCTCACCGCAGCCGAGAACATCGTGCTGCCGATGCGGCTCGCCGGTCGTAAGCCGAATCAGGTGTGGGTCGACCACGTCGTCGACACCGTCGGCCTGCAGAACCGGCTCCACCACCGTCCGTCCGAGCTGTCCGGTGGACAGCAGCAGCGCGTGGCGGTGGCTCGTGCACTGGCAAGCCAGCCGCACATCATCTTCGCCGACGAGCCGACCGGGAACCTCGACTCGCGCACCGGCGCGGAGATCCTCTCGTTCATGCGTCAGGCCGTGCGTGAGCTCGGTCAGACGATCGTGATGGTCACCCACGATCCGGTGGCCGCGTCGTACGCCGACCGGGCGGTGTTCCTCGCCGACGGCCGCATCGTCGACGAGCTCGACAGCCCTACTGCTGATTCCGTGTTCGACCGCATGCGCACGTTGGGAGCGTGATCACGATGTTGTCACTGACCATCAAATCCGTCCGGGCCAACAAGGCCCGCTTCTTCCTGACCAGCATCGCGGTGCTCCTCGGCGTCGCGTTCATGGCTGGCACATTCGTCCTGACCGACACCATCAAGAAGTCCTACGACGACGTCTCGACCAACGTGTACCGCTCCACCGACGCGGTGGTGCGCTCGGCGCGGGACACCAAGAGCGCCGACCAGGGCGGAGCCGACACCCGGGGCACGATCAGTGCGGAGACGCTCGGAACCGTGCGCGCCGTCAACGGGGTGAAGGCGGCCGAGGCTCAGCAGCTCGGCAGCGCCGTCGTCGTCGGCCATGACGGCCGGTTGCTCGACGCCAACCGCAACCGGGCCATCCCGATTGCACTCGCGTGGCAGGACACGCCCGAGCTCAACCCGATGCGCCTCGTCTCCGGTCACGCGCCAGGGGCGCCGGACGAGATCGTCGTCGACCGGGCATCCGCCGACAAGGGTCACTTCGCGCTCGGCGAGGCCGTGCACGTGGTGAGCCAGGCCGGCTCGGGCGAGTACCGCATCGCCGGCGTTGCGACCTACGGCGGCGCCGACAGTGCAGCCGGCGCCCAGGTGGTTGCGTTCACCCCCGACACCGCGTCTCAGGTCATCGGTACGCCTGGACGCTTCACTGCTATCCAAGTGATCGCCGCGCCCGGCGTGTCGCAAGACCAGCTCGTGTCGAACGTGCGAAGCGCGCTGCATGATCCGCAGCTCGAAGTCGTAACCGGTGCGCAGGCGACCACCGAAGCGCAAGCGGCGACGGGCACGTCGTTGCAGTTCGTGAACATCTTCCTGATGACGTTCGCCATCGTGGCGCTCGTCGTCGGTTCGTTCGTGATCTACAACACCTTCTCGATCACGGTGGCGCAGCGGACCAAGGAGACCGCGCTGCTGCGGGCGATCGGTGCGAAGCGCCGGCAGGTGATGCGTTCGATCCGGTACGAGGCGCTGTTCATCGGCGTGTTCGCGTCGACCGCCGGTGTCGTGGCCGGCATCGGCCTGGCGCAAGGTCTGCGCTCGGTGTTGTCGGCGTTCGGTCTCGACCTGCCGTCGGGCGCAGCGGTGATCGAGCCCCGCACCATCGTCGTGTCCGTGGTGACCGGCGTGGTCGTCACGTTCGTGGCGGCGTGGCTGCCGGCACGGCGGGCCGCCAAGGTCGCGCCGATCGAGGCGCTGCGCGACACCGCCGTCGAGCGGACGTCGCACTCGAAGCGTCGAGTCGTGTTCGGCATCGTGACGACCGTCGCGGGCGCCGTGTTCATGGCGCAGGGGTTGTCGGGTGCCGGTGTCGGCGCAGTCGGTCTCGGTGCGTTCGGCGTGTTCTTCGGTGTCGCGATGTTGGGCCCGGTGATCGCACGCCGGTTCTCGCGGATCGCCGGTTGGCCGTTGCCCCGCATGCGGGGGATGGCCGGCACGCTCGCTCGGGAGAACGCGATGCGCAACCCGCGCCGCACGGCCGCATCCTCGTCGGCTCTGATGATCGGTGTCGGCCTGGTTGCGTTCATCACCGTCTTCGCCGCATCGGCCAAGGCGTCGATGGCGACCTCGGTCGACAAGGCGATGAAGAGCGAGTGGATCGTGACCACGCAGTTCGGCATGGGTGGACTGAGCCCGACGGTCGCCGAGCGCATCGACGCCCTGCCCGAGACCGGTGCGGTCACGGCCCTTCGGTTCTTCGACGCCAAGGTCGGCGACTCGACGTCGTCGGCGTCAGCGGTCGATCCCGCTCGGGTGGAGCAGAGCGTCGAGCTCGACCTCCGGGCTGGCCGCATCGCCGACCTGGGCGCGCACGAAGTCGCCGTTCAGGCCGAGACGGCGAAGGCGAAGAACCTGCACGTCGGCGACACGCTGACGATGTTCTTCCCCGAGACCGGCGACCAGCAGTTGACGGTCGTCGCGCTGTACGGCACGAAGGAACCACTCGGCGACTACGTCATCTCGACGCAGGCGTTCGACGCCAACATCGCGACGCACGTCGACAATGACATCGTCGTCTCCGCCGCACCGGGTGTCCCGCAGGATCAGGCCCGTCAGGCGGTCGAGCACGTCCTGAAGGACTTCCCGACGGCCGAGCTCATGACGAAGTCGGAGTTCAAGGGCTCGATGGCGAGTGAGATCGACAAGATCCTGAACCTCGTCTACGTCCTGCTGGCAATGGCGTTGGTGATCGCACTGTTCGGCATCGCCAACACGCTGGCGCTGTCGGTGTTCGAGCGCACCCGCGAGTTCGGTCTGCTGCGTGCGGTCGGCATGACCCGTAAGCAAGTGCGTTCGACAGTGCGATGGGAAGCCGTGCTGATCGCACTACTGGGCACGACGCTCGGAACGTCGATCGGCCTCGGCTTCGCTTGGAGCCTGTTCCGTGCGCTGGAGAATCAGGGCTTCAACACCTTCACGGTGCCGGTGCAGCAGCTCGGAGTGATCGTCGTGTTCGCGGCGGTGGCCGCAGTGGTTGCCGCGACGCTGCCCGCCCGTCGAGCCGCCAAGCTCGACGTGCTCGAGGCGATCAGCAGCAGCTGACCTCTTCAACCGCATCGAGGGTGCGCCACCGACCCACCAGGTCGGTCGGCGCACTCTCGTCGTTATTGTGGGCTCAGGCGGTGACGGTCGTGCGGGTGGTGGCGGGCGCGTGGCGAATGTCGCTCTCGTCGAGCACCTTTGTCCAGCACGCGAACTCGAGCGTCGTCCCGTTGGGATCCTTGAAGTACATCGAACGGATGAAGACGTCGTCGTCGTTCGGGTCGTACTCCGGCATGTGACCGCCGTCGAGCGAGTTGGCGTGGTTGATGATCTGCGTGACCTCGACGCCCTTGTCGATCAGCTTCTGGCGGTACTCGTCGAAGCGCTCTGCGGGAACATCGAACGCGAGGTGGTTCATGGAACCGATCGCGGTCATTCCCTGACGGTTCTGCAGCGTCTCGCCCCGCACTCCCTCGGGCGCGTCGGGGAACCAGAAGAAGGCGATGCCGTCGACGCCGTTACCCATGTCGAGGAAGAAGTGCTGCCCGCGTCCACCCGGCAGCTCGAGCGTCTTGACCAGCTTCATGCCGAGCTTGTCCTCGTACCAGGCCACGGTCTCGGCCATGTCACGACACACGAGTGCGAGGTGGTTGAACCCGCGCAACTCGAACTCGGAGTTGGTGTTGTTTCCCCGTGCGGCCATTTGCATCCCCCTGCGTGGCGTCACCCCAGACTCCACCACTCGCTCGGACGGGGTCAAGCTTCCCGATTCCGGCCGAAGCGCCTTGTCAAGCATCGTCGCCGTCTCCTAGACAACGACGATGCCGCGACTCAAGCAGATCCCCCGCGCCGAAGCCGACGCGCCCATCGTCCTCGCGATGTACAAGCGCCTGTTCGGTGAACGAGACCCTGTGGCCGACCCCGGCACGGCGACGGGGACGCCGGGCGACTGGTGGACGGTGTTCGCCAACTCGCCGGACGTCCTCGAGCATGCGTGCCTCGGGTTCGGCCTCTACGCCAGCCCCAACCGCAAGGTCGCACCCGCGTTGCGCGAGCTGGGCCAGACACGGGCCGGCTGGTTGGTCGGTAGCCAGTTCGTGTTCTCACAGCACTGCAAGTCGTGTCGCGCGCTCGGCTTCTCCGAAGAGAAGATCGAAGCGCTGAAGGCGTGGAGCGTCTCGGACCTGTTCTCGCCGGTGGAGCGGGCGCTGCTCGCCTACACGGATGCCCTCGTGCTCGCCTTCGGGCGTGTCGACGACCTCGTGTTCGACGCGTTGCACGAGCACCTCAGCGACGAGGAGATCCTCGAGTTCACCTACATCACGATGATGTACACGATGCACGCGGTCATCTCGCGGGCCTTGCAGCTCGAGTACGACAACCATGACGACCCCGTGGTGGAGATCGCCGCGCCCGACGACTACAAGCCGGAGAACCTCGGTCGCCAGATCGCCTTCAGCAACGACCAGGACAAGTCCGACTGAGAGGACGGGCTAACCCAGCGCGGTGAGCCCGGCTCGGGCGACCTCCATGTCCTGGCTCCAGTGCGCACCGCTGACGCCGATCGCACCCACGCGTGCGCCGTCGACGTCGATCGGGAAGCCGCCTCCGAACACCACGAGGCGATCGATGCCCGCAGTCGCGCCGGCCGACAGCGGTCCATCGTCTTTGATGAAGTCGTACCAACCGTCGGTCGGCATGCCGAACCCCACGGCGGTGTAGGCCTTGTCCTGCGCCACCTGCACGCTGAGGAGCGCGGCCCCGTCCATTCGGCTGAACGCCTTCAACACACCGCTCTCGTCCACGATCGCGATGACGAACGGAATGCCCATCTCGTTCGCTTTCGCTTCTGCCGCGTCGACCATGCGTCGCGCCAGCGCGGTGGAGATGCTCGCCTTGGGGAATGTGTCGGCCATGCCGCCTCCTTGTGGGTCGCTGCACGTTACGAGAGGAATTGCTGCTCGAGATCATTGATCTCGGGCAGCCCGATGAACTCGAGGAACTCCGAGAATCGCGGCATCCGATCCATGATCGGGATCGGGGTTCCCGCCGCTTTGAGGTCCGCCAGCGCACTGCGGATCGCTGCGGTCGCCGTGAGCAACGTGGCGATCGGGTAGATGACGATGGCGAAGCCGAGGTCGCGCAGCCGGTCGTATGGGACCGGCGGGGTCTTGCCCCCTTCGGCCCAGTTGAACAGCAGCGGGACACCGGCCAGTTCGGACGCGACCGTCTCGATCTCTTCCTCACTCGTCGCCGCCTCGACGAAGAGCACGTCTGCTCCCGCGTCGCCGTAACGGCGGGCGCGGTCGAGCGCGGCCGGTAGCCCTTCGACGGCGCGGGCATCGGTGCGGGCGATGATGACGAAGTCCTCGGACTGTCGTGCCGCCTTCGCGGCGCGGATCTTCGTGAGCATCTCTTCGGTCGGTATGACCTGCTTGCCTTCCATGTGTCCGCACCGCTTCGGCGCGAGCTGGTCCTCGATGTGGATCGCCGCGACGCCGGCCTGCTCGTACTCCTGCACGGTCCGGACCACGTTGATCGCATTGCCGTAACCGGTGTCGGCATCGGCGATGACCGGCACGTCGCAGGCCTGCGCGATGCGGTGCGCGTTGTCGACCATCTCGCTCATCGTCAGGAGGCCGACGTCGGGCCGGCCGAGCAACGACGCCGCGGTGCCGAAGCCGGTCATGTACACCACGTCGAACCCCGCTTCCTCGACGAGGCGAGCGCCGAGCGCGTCGTAGACGCCGGGCGCGAGCACGGGACCGGGGGCGGCCAGCAGCTCCCGCAAACGCCGAGGTCGGTCCGTCGCGGGGCGCAGGTAGTTCGCCATCGTTTCTCCCGTCGAGTCGCGGTCGATGCGAGCTTGCCATCCTCGACGAGGGACCTTCGGCGTGCCCTGCACACGCGGTGTCAAGCTCTCGTCGACATCAACGGATCACAGGAGGCGACGTGCAGGTCTTGTACTCCACCACGGCAACGGCAACTGGCGACGGCCGCAATGGACACACTGCGACAGAGGATGGTGTCGTCGACGTCGACGTTCGCATCCCGAAGGAACTGGGAGGCCCGGGCCAGGCGACGAACCCCGAGCAGCTCTTCGCGGCCGGCTACGCCGCGTGCTTCCACTCCGCGATGAAGTCGGTCGCCAAGCCCATGGAGATCGACACCACTGATTCTGAGGTGTCGGTGACGGTTGGGCTCGGGATGCTCGATAGTGGCGCATTCAACCTGGCGCTCGAGATCGACGTGCACGTGCCGAACGCAACCGCTGATCAGGCGCAGCGGCTGGTGGAACGCGCGCACGAGGTGTGCCCGTACAGCAACGCGACCCGCGGCAACGTCGAGGTCAAGCTCGGCGTCATCTGACACCGGCCACGTGCGAAGGCGCCGGACGAAGCGGCTTGACCCGACGAGCGGATCTCAGGGTCGAGGGTCAGCGGCGCAACGATCTCGTTGCCGCTCGAGGAAGGCACGCTCAGTCGGGTTCGCGCTGAGCTCGATGGCGCGGTTGTAGGCGGCGACTGCGTCGGCCCCACGACCGGCGCGAGCGAACAGGTCCGCGCGCCCCGAGTGGAACGGCTGATACGCGTCGAGTGCGGCGGCATCGAGATCGTCGAGCGCGGCAGAGCCGGCGTCGACGCCCTCGAGTTCGCCGATGGCGATGGCGCGGTTGAGGGCAACGACCGGGTTGGGGCGCAGTGCGAAGAGTTGGTCGTAGAGCGCGACGATCTGCGACCAGTCCGTCGCCGCTGCCGTTGAGGCGTCGGCGTGGACGGCGGCGATGGCGGCCTGCAGTTGGAACGCTCCGGGCTGATTACGGCGAAGGCACGCGCGCACCAAGCGATGTCCTTCGTCGATGCAGGAGCGGTCCCATCGGCCGCGGTCCTGGTCGGCAAGGCGCACGAGCGAACCGTCTGTGGCGGTACGCGCCGGCCGGCGCGCTTCGGTGAGCAACATCAACGCGAGGAGACCCACGGCCTCGGGCTCATCGGGCATCAGCCCGGCGAGCACGCGCCCGAGGCGGATCGCCTCGCTCGACAGGTCCACGCGGGTGAGCGACGGTCCAGCGGTCGCAGTGTGACCTTCGGTATAGATGAGGTAGATGGCGGCGAGTACTGCGTGCAGCCGGTCGGGGAGCTCGGGGGCGCGTGGCACGCGGTAGGAGGCGTGGTTGTCGCGGAGCTTGCGCTTGGCCCGCACGATGCGCTGGGCCACGGTCGCTTCGGGCACGAGGAAGACACGCGCGATCTCCGGTGTCTCCATCCCGCCGAGTAGCCGCAGTGTCATCGCGACCTGTGTGTCCGCGGCCAGCGCGGGGTGGCAGCACAAGAACATGAGTCGGAGTTGATCGTCGGGTACGACGTCGACGAAGGCGTCGAGGTCGTCGCGGTCGGGGTTCGGTGCGGGTTCCATGTCGTCGCTCTGCAGTCGGTTGGCGGCGAGGTAGCGGTCGGTCCGGGAGGCTTCGCGGCGCAACCTGTCGATGGCCCGGTTGCGGGCGGTGGTGGTGATCCATCCACCGGGGTTCGGTGGTATCCCGTGCGCCGGCCACGTCGCCGCCGCGATGGTGAACGCTTCGGCCACCGCGTCCTCGGCGAGATCGATGTCGCCGAGGACGCGGATGAGGGTGGCGGTGCAGGGTCCGGCTTCGCGGCGGAAGACCTCGTCGAGGTCAGCCATCCGTGGGTCGGATCTCGACCGGCCCTTCGCAGGCGGCCGCGGCCTTGCCCGCCCACTCCAGCGCGGCGTCGAAGTCGGGCGCCTCGATTATCCAGAAGCCGCCCATCTGCTCCTTCGTCTCCGCGTACGGTCCATCGGTCATCGACACTTCGCCGCCCGCGGTGCGCACCACCGTCGCCGAGGACGCGGGGCGCAGCCCGGTGCCGAACACCCACGCGCCGGACGTTTGCATCTCCTCGTTCAACGCTCCGACTTGGGCGCCGATGCGCTGCATGTCGGGCTGCGAGAAGTCGACGGTGGAGTAGTCCTCGTCGTGCCAGACGGACACCAGATACTGAGCCATGGTCATGTTCTCCTTCTGCCAACGGCGGTGCGCGGCGCACCGCTCACCACGTCCACGAACGTCGCCGCCCGAATCGACACCGGCGGTGGCGATTCGTTTCAGCCTGTGAAGTCGGGCAGCGTCAGCGATCCGTCCTCGCCGAGCGCGAATCCGGGGTTGTGCGCGATCTCCCAGAGATGGCCGTCCGCATCGGCGAAGTAACCGGCGTAGCCGCCGTAGAACGTCGTCGCCGCCGGCTTCGTGATCGTGGCACCTGCAGTCCGCGCCGCGGCGAGGACGGTGTCCACCTCGGCTGCGGAGCGGGCGTTGTACGCCAACGCGATTCCACCGAACCCGTCGGCCGGCCGCGTGTCGGTGACGCCGGCGTCCTCGGCCAGCTTCTCCCGCGCCCACAGCGCGACCGCCTGCGCGCCGGCCTGGAAGAAGACCGTCTCTTCCACCTCCTGACCTTGCCAGCCGAGCGCCTCGTAGAAGCGTCGGGCGCGCGCGACATCGGCTACTCCGATGGTCACGAGGCTGATGCGTTGCTCCATCCGGCCAACGTACTGCCGGCCCTCGAAACGGATCCGGGCGACGCGAGTGGACTGACGGTTTGACCTCGTGACTCCACGGTCGGTGCAATCCGGGCAGAATTGGCAAATGGACGGTCTCGCGGCCGGCACGGTCGAGCGGGTTGCGTGGGGATCGTCGTCGTCGCTGCGCGTGCGTGGTGTGCACAAGCGGTTCGGACGCATCGAGGTGCTCCGCGGCATCGACCTCGAGGTGTCACCGGGGGAGATCCTCTCGCTCGTCGGCGAGAACGGCACGGGCAAGTCCACGATCGTGCATTGCATCGCGGGGACCTGCCTGCCCGACCGCGGCAGCGTCGAGCTCGAAGGCCGGTCGCTCGGCGCGGCCGACAAGCGCGTCGCGGTGGTCTGGCAGGACCTGGCGCTCTGCGACAACTTGAGTGTCGTCGCCAACCTGTTCCTCGGCGACGAACGCTGCGACGGTCACGTACTCGACGACAGGCACATGATTGCGGAGGCCGCCGATCTGTTCGCGGCGCTGCGGCTGACTCCCGGTGACTTCGAGCGACCCGTGCGCTCGTTGTCCGGTGGACAGCGCCAGCTCGTCGCCATCGCCCGGGCCGTCCGGAGATGGCCTGACGTGCTCGTGCTCGACGAGCCCACTGCGTCATTGGGGGTGAACGAGACCGCGGTCGTCGAGCAGTTGCTGAGGGAGTTGCGAACGCGAGGCACGGCGATCCTCCTCGTGTCGCACCGGCTCGACCAGGTCTTCGAGCTGGCCGACGACATCGCGGTGCTTCGCGACGGGCGCATCCTCGCCGTCGCGTCACCGCGCGAGGTCCACCCCGATGACGTGGTGGCAATGATGTCGGGAACCGAAGCGATGACGTCGGCCCGCCGCCAACTGCACCGGCTGCACAGCCTCGTGGAACAGCTGGCCGACGTCGAGCCGGCCGCCAGCCTTCCGTTGATCGTGTCAGCCATGGCCGAAGCAGTGGACGTCGAGCAACTGTGCGTCCACCTGCTCGACGAGTCGGACGAAGCCGACGACGATGCGCGGCTGCGTTGCTCGGCGACGGTCGGCTTTCCGCTCGGTCTCGTCGACGGCCTCGACCGGCTGGCGCTCGGCCCCTCCGGCGGCCCGCCCGGCGCGGCCGCGGCAGCCGCGTCGACGGTGATCGTCGAGGACGCCCGCACGGATCCGTTGTGTGCATCCTGGCGCGGCAACGTCCTGTCCCACGTGCGCAGCGTGTGGTCGGTGCCCATCGTCGGCGCGATGGGCGTGCTCGGCACCATCTCCGGTTTCGCGGACACCCCTGGAAGTCCGGTACCCGACCAGCTCGAGCTCGTCACGCTGTATGCCAGTCACGCGGCAGCTGCGATCGAGCGCGAGCGACTACTGGCCGACGCGACGCGCCGCAATCGCATGCTCGAGACGCTTCGGGGTGTCCTCGACAAGCTCGCCGGTCCCCAGCCGGCCGAGGGCGCGCTCGCGGTCGCGCTCGTCGCGCTCTGCCGCGGGCTCGGAGCCGATGCGATCGCGCTGCACCACCACGGTGGCGACACCGGTGTGTTGGTGACGACAGAACTCGTCGAGCTCTCCGACGTCGCGTCCGTCGACCGCCAACGCGCGGCCGCCGCAGAAGTACTGCGGGCCAGCGGCCGGCTCGATCGAGCCCGCCCGGTGGGGCTCGATGTCCTCGCGGTCCCGATCGGGACACCCGACGGCCGCGCCGTGCTCACCGCGTGGTGGGCCGAGGCCGACCGCCTGTCGAACGACGCGCTCGATCTGTTCGACGACGCCGCGCGGTCGCTGCAACTCGCGCTCGAACGCGAGGCACTCGAGCGTGCGAATGCGGAAGCCGCCGCGCTGCGACGGTCGCACCGGCTGCAACGCGACTTCCTCCACCGCCTCAACCACGAATTGCGCACACCACTGACGGCGATCCAGGGCTTCGCGTCGACGTTGCGCCAGACCGACGTGAGTTGGGACAGCTCCGCGCAGGAACGGTTCCTCGACTCGATCGCCACGGAGTCGGCGCGGATGGGCCGTCTGGTCGGCGACCTTCTCGACTTCAGCGCCATCGACTCGGGCACGCTCCGGCTCGTGCGCGACTGGTGCAACCTCGAACTCGTCCTCGAGGCTGCCCGTCGTTGCGTCGGCGACACCGCGTCACCCGTGATCGACCTCGATCACCCAGCGGAGTTGCCGGCCGTGTGGGCGGACCACGACCGCCTCGAGCAGGTGTTCGTGAACCTGCTCGACAACGCGGTGCGCCACGCGTCCGGCCTAACCCGGGTCGACGTGCATTCGAGCATCGACACCGACAACGGCACCGTGACGGTGCGTGTCGCCGATGACGGATGCGGAATCGCACCGTCACTCGTCGAGCGTGTGTTCGTGCCTCGTGAACGAGGGTCGTCCGACGATGCCGGCGCCGGTCTCGGCCTCGCCATCGCTCGAGGCATCGTGGTAGCGCACGGCGGCACCATCGACATCGAGGCCGGTCGTCCGGGCACCATTGTGGTCGTCACCATCCCCATCGACCCCTCACCCCTCGAGATGCACGACAGCGATCTCACCGACGCCGCACCCGACTTCGACATCGAGACCTCACCGATGGAATCGTCGAGTGACTGACGACGCGACGCTCGTGCTCGTCGTCGAGGACGATGCGAACATCGTCGACCTCGTGCAGGCGAACCTGCTGGCGCGAGGTTTCGCGGTCATCGTGTCCCGCACCGGCGCCGATGCCCGCGAGGTCGTCGACACGAAGGCGCCCGACGTCGTGCTGCTCGACCTCATGCTGCCCTCAGTGGATGGCTTCGACCTGTGCCGGGAGATCCGCGAGCGTTCCTCGGTGGGGATCATCGTCGTGTCGGCCCGCCGCGGCGAGCAGGACAAGGTGCGGGCGCTCAACCTGGGCGCCGACGATTACCTCACGAAGCCCTTCGGTGTCGACGAGCTCCTTGCTCGCATCACTGCGCTACTGCGGCGCAGCCGTCCATCGGCGCCTCCCGAGGTGCATCCGCCCGTCACGTTCGGCGACATCACCGTCGATCTCGAGGCGCAACTGGTCACCAAGGGCGGCGCCACGGTCCACTTGACGCCCACTGAGTTCGCACTGCTGCGCGAGCTCGTGCTCGTTCCGGGCAAGCTGCTCTCGCACGCCACGCTGTTGCGCAACGTGTGGGGGCCTGGCTACGAGACCGCCACGGAGTACACCCGTGTCTACGTGCGCCGGCTGCGAGCCAAGCTCGAGGATCCCGACGGTCCCACGCTCATCGTCACCGAGCCGCGCGCGGGCTATCGCATGGCGCTCCCCGACGATCGATCGAACGAGACGACGCCGTCCCGCTGAGGGAACGAACCGGAAACGCCGTTCGCGGTTCATTCACAACGAACCGTGGATTTCTACGCCTTGTTCACAAGTGTCTCCATTACGGTCGTGGCACAGAGGCACGACGCGCTCGCCGCGCCGCCATGCCACGGCACAAGGGGGAAGACATGCGTGTCAGCCGCTTGCGGTCCACCGCCGCCATCGTGATGATCCTCGCCTTGCTGCTTGTCGCGTGCAGCAGCTCGAAGAAGACCTCCACGGCCGCGTCGGGTGGGAGTGGCGCGAGCGGGTCGTCGGGCGGCGGCATCTCGGCCACGGCATTCACCTCGGACTTCTCCGCGATGGCGCAGCTCAAGTCGCTTGCCACGAGCGGCAAGGGCATGATCGGCGTCCTGCTGCCGGACACGACGACCTCGGCGCGCTACGAGTCCTTCGACCGCCCGTATCTCGAGAAGGCCTTCCAGAACGCGGGTCTGTCGAGCGACCAGTACAAGATCGACAACGCCCAAGGCAGCGCGTCCACGATGCAGACGCAAGCTGAGGCTGACATCACCAACGGCGCGTCAGTGCTGCTGGTCGACGCGCTCGACTCGGGCAGCGGTGCGGCCATCGAGTCGTCGGCCGAGGCCAAGGGCGTGAAGGTCATCGACTACGACCGCCTGGTCAAGGGCGGCTCGCCTGATCGCACGTACGTCAGCTTCGACAACGTCGACGTGGGCAAGCTCATCGGTCAGGGTTTCGTTGACTGCGTCACGCAGTTCAAGGTGAACAAGCCCAACGTCCTCGTGATGGACGGCGACCCCACTGACAACAACGCGACGCTCTTCGCCCAGGGCTACAACGGCGTGCTCCAGCCCAAGTTCGACTCCGGTGACTACGTCAAGGTCGGCGAGCCTGCAGGTACGTGGACCCCGTCGGTCGCGGCGACGACCTTCGACCAGCAGTACACGGCTCACCCGAACATCAACTCGGCCATCACGCCGAACGACGACAACGCCAACGCCGTCATCGCCAGCCTGCAGAAGCTCAACATCCCGGCCCAGACCTTCCCGACCACCGGCCAGGACGCGTCGTTGTCCGGTCTGCAGAACGTCCTGAAGGGCTTCCAGTGCGGCACCGTGTACAAGCCGATCTACCTCGAAGCCCAGGCCGCCGCGGCCGTCGCCATCTACCTGCGTGCCGGCCAGCAGCCGCCCGCGGCGCTGGTGAACGGCATGACGCAGGACAGCCAGACGAATAGCAGTGTCCCCTCCGTGCTGCTGAAGGCGACGTGGGTGACGGTCGACAACATGGCCGCCACCGTGGTGAAGGATGGCGCGGTGACGGTCGCGAACCTCTGTGTCACTGCGGTCGCCACGAAGTGCACGGCGGTCGGCATCAAGTAGCCATCATTTACCTGTGGAAGCGGACGCTGACGCCGCCCAGGACGGCCCGAGACACACCCCGTCCAACACGGACCCGCTGCTCCGTCTCGAGGGCATCGGCAAGAGCTTCGGCAACGTGCATGCGCTGGTCGACATCGACCTCGACATCTTGCGGGGCGAGGTCACCGCGTTGGCGGGGGACAACGGAGCGGGTAAGTCGGTACTGATCAAGTGCATCGCCGGCATCCACACACCCGACACCGGCAGGATCATTTGGGAGGGAATGCCAGCGCACATCCGGTCGCCACATGACGCGTCAGCCCGGGGCATCGAGACCGTCCACCAGGACCTTGCACTGTGCGACAACCTCGACATCGTCCAGAACATGTTCCTCGGACGCGAAGTCGTGCGACACCACGCGCTGAACGAAGAGGAGATGGAGTTGGCCGCGGGCCGCACCCTCGGCAGCCTCGCGGTCACGACCGTGCGATCGGTGCGGCAACACGTGGCGTCGCTGTCCGGTGGACAGCGACAGTCGGTCGCGATCGCGAAGGCGGTCCTCTGGAACTCGAAGCTCGTCATCATGGACGAGCCGACCGCCGCCCTCGGCGTCGCGCAGACGGCGATGGTGCTCGACCTCGTGCGCCGTCTCGCCGACCGCGGGCTCGCAGTCCTGCTGGTGTCGCACAACATGAACGACGTGTTCCAGGTGGCCGACCGCATCGCAGTGCTGCGTCTCGGGCATCTTGTCGCGGTGCGGCCCAAGGTGGAGATGGACGCGCAGATCGCGGTTGACCTCATGACCACTGGCACGTCCACCCGTACCGTGAAGATGGCCGATGACCGCGGTTGACGAGCCCGAGCCCGCGGCGATCGACCAGGAGCTGGCCGAGGCCGCAGTTGCGGAGACCGACGTCACCGAACCAGCGGAGGCGACGGCCGAAACCGTCCGTGACTACATGCGCGTCGTGTACATCCGCGTCCGCTCGGGGGACAGCGGCGTGCTCCCGGTCGTCGGCGGCTTGCTGCTCATCTCGATCCTGTTCCAGTGGCTCAACTCGAACTTCCTGACCGCGGGGAACATCGTCAACCTTCTCATCCAAGGCGCGGCGTACATGTTGCTGGCGATGGGGGAGGTGTTCGCGTTGCTGCTCGGCGAGATCGACTTGTCGATCGGTTTCGTCAGCGGCATCGGCGGCATCGTCACCGCGGAGCTCGTGAAACAGTCGACGGGCTGGCCGTGGTGGGCCGCCATCGCGGCCGGCCTGATCGTGTGCGCGCTGATCGGCGTGCTCCAGGGGACCATCATCACCCGCCTCGGTCTTCCGTCGTTCGTCGTCACGCTGGCCGGCCTTCTCGGTTGGCAAGGCGTGATGCTGTTGATGCTCGGTCAGGGCGGCTCGCAACCGATCAATGACGACGTCATCAACAACATCGCGAGCGGCAACCTCACCCCCGCGTGGAGCTGGGTCGTGATGATGGGCATCGTCGCCGCGTTCGGTGCCCGCACGTGGGTACGTGAGGCGCGACGGCGCGCCGCGGGACTCGTCGCGCCTCCCGCCGCGGTCACGGTCATCAAGATCCTCGCCTCGGCCGTCGCCGGGATAGTGCTCGTGGTCATCTGCAACACCGATCGCGGCCGTTTGGTGCCGATCCAAGGCGTGCCGTGGGTCGTGCTGCTCGTCCTCGCCGTACTGACGGCGTGGACCTTCCTGCTCGGCCGCACGCGGTTCGGTCGCTATGTCTACGCGATAGGCGGCAACGCCGAGGCCGCCCGCCGAGCCGGCATCAACCTCGCTCGCATCCGCACGCTGTGCTTCATGCTGACGTCGTTCACGGCCGGCATCGCCGGCATTGTGTACGCGTCGCGGTTGCGGTCGGTGTCCACGTCGCTCGACGGCGGGACGCTCGTGCTCTATGCCGTCGCCGCCGCCGTGATCGGCGGCACGAGTCTTTTCGGAGGGCGCGGTAAGGCGATCCACGCGGTGCTCGGCGGCCTCGTGATCGCCGCCATCGACAACGGCATGGGTCTCCAGGGATACAGCGCGGCGGCGAAGTACGTCGTGACCGCGCTCGTCTTGCTCGCGGCTGTCACGATCGACGCGGTGGCGCGCCGCAACGCGGCGCCCTGATCGTCCGACCGCGCTCGCGACGGATCAGGCCAGTGCGAAGCTCACGCCGCCGATCGTGCGCTGGTCGCCTGCGCGCGAGCCGTCGGACGCGGCGAGCGTGACACCGACCAACGAATCGATCGAGCCCTCGACGAACGTGACGGTCGCGTTGTCGAGGTGAAGGGCGCGATCGGCGACGTCGCACGCGGCGATCGCGCCCCACCGAGCGGCCGCCTTGACGGGATCCTTGCTCTGCACTTCGACCGCGATGATGCCGGACACGACGTCGGTGCGGCGCGCTCGTTGCCAGTCGGGGCCGGCGGGCATCCACGGACCACTCGGGTCCTCGCCCCCGGGTTGGAAGTCGATCTCGAGGAACGAACCCCCGGTGTCGCTCGGGTGCAGTTGCATGATGCGGTAGCCGTGGTCGTCCGCGTCGATCACCGTGCGCACGCCGAGGTCGTGCACGCGTTGGTGGACGGCGGGATGGTCGTCGGTGTGGCAGATCACCATGTAGCCCCCGTCGCCGCCGAGCCGGTCGAGCTGGCGGCCGCCCGCGGTGCCGTCCCTCGTCGGCGACACCACCTCGATGAACTGGTTGCCGACCGGCAGCAGTGCGTTGCGGAGACCGAACGTCGCCACGCCCGGATCACGGAACGCCACCTCGATGCCGAACGCATCGTCGAGCTCGTGCACCACCGCGTCGAGATCGCGTGCGACGAGAGCGACCTGTCGCAACCGGATCCAACTCACGAGAACTTCGGCTCCCGCTTCTCGATGAAGGCCCGGAACGCCTCCGCCGTGTCCTCGCTGGCGGCGATGCGCAGGTGCCGCTCCGCCTCGTAGTCGACGAAGTCGGCGAGAGTCATCCGCTCGGCGGCGACGTAGTTCTCCTTCAATCCCCGCAGTGCGCTCGGCGACTTCTTCAGCAGCGCGGCGAGCAGGTCTTCGGTATCGGAGCGGAACGACTCGTCGGGGAACACACGCGCCACGAGCCCGATGCGAAGCGCCTCCTCGGCATCGACCTTCCGGGGGATGAACGAGAGGTCGCGGGCGCGAGCCGCACCGACGAGCCGGGGGAGCGACCAGGGGATGGCCATGTCACCGGCAACGGCGACATCGAGGAACGCCGTGTTGAGCTTCGCCGCCGCGGCCATGACGCGGAGGTCGCAGGCCAGCGCCCACCCGAGACCCGCACCGGCGCACGCGCCGTTGATCGCGGCGATCGTCACCGCGGGGATCTCGTGCAGCAACGTCGTGACCTTGAACTCGCGCGACGTGAGCCGCTCGTCGCGTCCGCCCTGGGTGAAGTGCTTCAGGTCGGCACCCGGACAGAACGCCTTGCCCTGACCGGTGAGCACGAGCACGCGCACCGACGGATCCGCGGCTGCAAGCTGCAGCGCATCGGTCGCCTCGCGCACCATCCGGTTCGTCATCCCGTTCATCGCGTCGGGACGGTCGAGCGTCAGGCGGGCGAGCCCTCCGTCAACCTCGTAGCGCAAGGTCTCGAATTCCGTCACGCGCCCAGCATCGCGTCCGCGACTCCAGGGTTGCAGAAGTTCTTGCGAACCCGACCCCGACGTTCCTAGACATCCCCTGATGCCCGCCCCCCACCGATGCCCGCCCCCGCGGCGCCCGCCCGCCCTCGCCCCCCACCGATCCCGCCTCCCGGCCCTCGCCCCCGCCCTCGCCCCCGCCCCCCGCCCCGGAGCGCACATTGTCGACTCAGCCACCGACAGACGTGGTTGAGTCGACACAGATCGCCGGGCCTTCGGTTCCGTGATCGCTGAGCCACCCGCCGAGAGGGTCAGTCGACACAGAACGCCGCGGGAATGCGGCGCGGACAGCGACGGCAACACCGACACGAACGCGGACATGTCGGTTCTTCGTCGGGAGCTTCAGCTCTCCACCTCCGATCGAGTCGAGTACGAGGACGAGGGCTGGGACAGCCGCGTCTACATCGTCAACGGCGGCGAAGCCGTCTTCAAGTTTCCGCGGTCGGATCGCGTCATCGACCAGTACCGCACTGAGGTCGCGGTGCTGCGCCTGCTCGAGTCACAGCAGTTGCCGGTGGACGTCCCGCGTCTGCGGTGGCTCGACCCCGAGTTGCGCTACGTCGGGTACGAAGGGATCCGAGGACGACGGCTGTCGGATGTCCTCGACTCGCTCGGTGCCGAAGAGAAACAGCGCGCCGGCGAGATGGTCGGCCGCTTCGTCCTGAGGCTGCACGCGCTCGACCTTCCCGGCGCTCGTGTGGTCGACCTCGACGCCGAGATCGCCAACTACGTCGAGAAGTTCAACCTCTCGGAGGACGTCCTGCGTGCTCGACTGAGCGCGACCGAGTTCACGGTCGTCAGCGACTTCTTCACGGACGAGCTGCCGGCCGAGCTTCGACGCTTCGGCACCGACTTGAAGCTGTGCCACGGCGATCTCGGGCCGTGGAACATCATCACTTCGACGGCGTCAACGCCCGACGGCGGCATCGGAGTGATCGACTTCGGCGATGCCGGCTACTGGGACGCGTCGAAGGACTTCTCGGGTCGCGATCCCGACTTTCTACGGGCCGCGCTCGACAGCTACGGCGCGGACGACGGGCTGCGAGCGAAGGCCGAGCTCCGGAGTCGAGCATTCCCGGTGCTCGACATGCCCTTCTACATCGGCAAGGGCAGGGACGACGGCGTCGAGATGTGCCTCGACGACGTGCGCCGCGTCCTGCTCGCTCGCGGCACCTGACTTCGCCGCAACTGACGGCGAGGGCCACGACGTCCTCACAGCGGTAGGGGATCGGCGAGGACACCGGTGCCCGGTAGGCGACCGGAGACGGTGCGGATGAAGTCGATCGCATCGATCTCGACGCGCTCGCCGTCGACGCCTTGCGTGAACTTGCCACCGGCGGGACCTTCGAGCACGAGCTCGAACGCGTGCCCGTGAACTTCCGCCCACTCGGCGACGATGTCGGCGACGAGGCGCCCATCGTGTTCCGCAGTCACCGGCATCGTCCGCCCGACCGCGGCGTACAGATCGATGCGATGGCACCACACGTCACGGGTGAACCCGACGTCGAGCAGGTACTTGAGCGGCGCCCATCCGATCGGGGGACCGAACGGTATCGGCAGGTAACGCATCGGCGGCGGGGTGCGCCACCGGCCCTTCACCGCTTTGGGTCCGACCGCGTGCAACTGCGCAACGATCTCGTCGTTGGAGAGGTCGGCGCGCTCGCGTATCTGGAGCTCGTTCAGGCCGTCGACCCAGTGGTGCGAGTCGATCTCCTTGTTGAGCGGCCTGCCCTTGCGGAGCTGATGCAGGAACTCCCGAAACGACGCCTGTGAATCGGCGGAGCCGAGCACGTGCAGCGCCAGCTTGCGAACGTCCCACTGCGTGCAGTCCGTCGGCATCGGCCACTCGTCGGGCGTGAGCGATGCGACCGCGTCTGCGAACCGCACGAACTCCTCCTCGGCGAGCAGGCGAGCTTCAGGCCGCTTGATGCGGAGTTCCTTCATCGGTGTGTGCTCCTTGTCAGGGCGTCGTCGACATAGAGGTCGACGAGCCGGTCGAGATGCTTGGTCCAGCGGTTGCCGTGGGGGTCGTTGCTCATCTGCGCGTCCATGAGTCCGGCGACCATGGCGACAATGCAGTCGATGTCGCCCTGGCGGGTGATACCGGCTTCGTTCATCAGCTTCACGCCCTGCCCGAGCACTTCCTCGGCGAGTGCATAGGACTCGGGTGACGGGTCGAACCCGGGGATGTGGCGTTGGAACAGGAGCTCGCAACGTGCCGCGTCCTCGATGGCGAACGCCATGAACGTGCGCATGTACTTCTTGAGTGCGGCGCGCGGTTCACGGGGCAAGGTGAGCGCGTCGAGTCGGTCGATCAGCTGGCGGTTGCCGTCCGCGAACATTGCGTCGTACAGGGCATGCTTCGAGTCGAAGTACTCGTACAGCGACGGCTGCCGCATGCCCACCTCGCGCGCCAGAGCGTGCAACGAGACGCCGCCGATGCCGTTCTCGCTGGCCAGATGCCACGCGGCGGCGACGATCGATGCCACCTTCGCCGCTCTGCGCTCGGTCACCTTGTCAGCCATCGGGTTCTCCACATTCTCAGGGCGGCGCACGGCCACCCCTATCAGCGATAGGAGCATCACCTATCAGCGATAGGAAGTCAAGGGAGAATCGACTCGACACCGACAGGGCCTGCACGCGGCAGCTGCGCTCGATGTCTAATTTCAAGCGGTCCAGGGGCCGCGGAACGATGGAGGGAACGGTGTCGCAGGCGACAGCGCACCAGATGACGATCGAGGATGCGGGAAGCGTCTTCACCGATCCAACGGCGTATGCCGACGAACGCCGCTTCCACGCCGCGTGCGCGCTGCTGCGGCGCGAGTCACCCGTACACCGAGTCGAGACATCGGGGTTCAACCCGTTCTTCGCGGTGACGAAGCACGCAGATGTGATGGAGATCGAGCGCCAACACGACAAGTGGCTCAACGCCCCCCGTCCGCTGCTTGGTCCCAAGGAGGCCGACGATCAGCGCGCCGTCGCCGGCGACGTATTGCGCACCCTCATCCACATGGATGCGCCCGATCATCCGGTGTACCGGCACATCGCGGCGGACTGGTTCCTGCCGAAGAGCCTGTCGCGCCTCGACGAGCGGATCGCCGAGCTGGCGAAGCGATTCGTCGATCGGATGGCAGACCTCGGCGGCGAGTGCGACTTCGTCACCGATGTCGCCGTGCACTACCCGCTGTACGTGATCCTCTCGATCCTCGGGTTGCCCGAGGACGACTTCCCCCGCCTGCTCACGCTCACGCAAGAGCTGTTCGGCGCGTCCGACCCCGAGCTCGCGCGCGGCATGACACCGGCGGAACAGCTCCAGACGATCCAGGAGTTCTTCCAGTACTTCATGGCGCTCACCGAAGATCGGCGGGCGCACCCGACTGACGATCTGGCGTCGGTCATCGCCAACGCGGAGCTCAACGGCGAGCCGATCGGGATCTTCGAGGCGGTCAGCTACTACGTCATCGTCGCCACGGCAGGCCACGACACGACGTCGTCGTCGATCGCCGGCGGGCTCCACGCCCTCCTCGACCATCCCGGCGAGCTGCAACGCATGCGCGACGACCCGGCGCTCGTCACGACCGCGGTGGAGGAGATGATCCGGTGGGTGTCCCCGGTGAAGCAGTTCATGCGGACGGCAACGGAGGACTACGTGCTCCGCGGCGTACCGATCGCGGCCGGGGAGTCAGTGTTGCTGTCCTACCCGTCGGCCAACCGCGACGAGGACGTGTTCGACCACGCCGACCACTTCGATGCCGGCCGCAACCCGAACAAGCACGTCGCGTTCGGATTCGGAGCGCACTACTGCCTCGGCGCGCAACTGGCCCGTATGGAAGGGCGAGCGCTCTACAACGAGCTGATCCCGCGGCTGGCCCGCATCGAGCTCGCGGGTGAACCGTCCTACATCCAGACCCTCTTCGTCGGTGGACCGAAGCATCTTCCGATCAAGTACGACCTGACCTGAGACAACCCCAGCCAACCTGACCGAGCTCGGGCGGTTTGGACTCGCCATCGCGGCCATCTCTATCGTTTCCGTCGATGCGATCTCGCTGGGGAGTGAGCGTCGTTGCTGTCGTGCTGCTGCTCGCCGCGCTACTCATGCCGGACGCACACGCGGCGACGCCGGATGTGACGTTCGTGGACGGGTTCGGGATCCACGTCGAGTCCGTCACGCGTCTGAGCGACCGTCACTACCACGTGTCCGTGTCCTCGGCCGCGTTGGGCCGCGCCGTCGATATCCGCATACTCGTGCCCGACGACTACAGCGACTCGGCAGCTCGACTGCCGGTGCTGTACCTCTTCCATGGGACGAGCGGCCGCGCTTCGGACTGGGTGACGAACGGTGACGCGGAGCAGGCGACGGCCGGGCTGCCGTTGATCGTGGTGATGCCGGACGCCGGCTTCGACGGTGACGGCGGTGGTTGGTTCACCAACTGGGTCGACACCAAAACCGCGCTCGGACCCTCGCAATGGGAGACGTTCCACGTCGACCAACTGATCCCGTGGGTCGACGCGAACCTGCGCACGGTCGCGTCCCGCGAAGGCCGCGCCATCGCCGGCTTGTCGCAGGGCGGGTTCGGCTCGACGACCTACCCGGCGCGGCATCCTGACCTTTACGTATCGGCCGCTGCGTTCTCCGGCGCCCCCGACATCGACTACGACCCCGTCACCGCGGCCGGCGCGACTGCCATCATCGACGGCACCGCGGTGGGCCTCGATGGTGTGGAACCGGACGCAATGTTCGGGTCGCGCGCCACCGACGAGATCAACTGGCAGGGTCACGATCCCGCCGACCTCGTGACGAACCTGCGCGGCGTCGATGTCTGGCTCTACACCGCGACGGGCGCGCCGGGCCCGTACGACTCGCCTACACCGAACCCGGGTGCCGCCGGCATCGAGCTGGCGACCCACGGATCGACCATCAGCTTCGTGCAACGCGCGCAGCAACAGGGGGTTCCGGTGCACCTCGAGGACTACACGTACGGCACCCATTCGTGGCCGTACTGGGCTCGTGACCTTCGCGAGTACCTCGTGCCGTTGATGGCGACGTTTGCATCACCGGCGGCGCCGCCGGCATCGATCTCGTACGAGTCGGTCGACAAGTCGTGGACGCAGTGGGACTGGTCGGTGGCGATGCAACGCACCGCCGATCAGCAGTTCAGTGCCATGACCGGTGCCGACCGCAATGGCTTCACGCTCCAAGGTTCCGGTTCGGCCGGCGTGACGACGCCCGCGTTCTATGCGCCGGGTGCGACCATGAAGGTCACGTCGCTCGGCCCGCTGGGTACGTCGACGACCGAAGCCGTCGTCGACGCGGGGGGACGTCTGCATGTCAGCGTCGACCTGGGCCCCGACCTGCCGACCGCGGCGCCGATCGGCGTGCCGGTGTTGCCGCCGGGTTCCGCGACCGTGACGATCACGGCGGCCTAGTCAAAGTCATCGCGTCGTGCGCGTCGAGGTCACGCCGCGTCCGCGTTACGCGAGGCGATCGGCCGGATAGCCGGGATACGACTCCTTGAACATGCCGGAGTGCAGCAGCACGACGGCAACGCGACGGTCGGAGTCGACATCGGTGACTGTCGTGCGGGTCCAGTACGACTCGGTCCGCCGGCTCTCGCTCAGCCCGACGATCTCGTGATCGATGGTGTAACGCTGTGCCGCGAACACGGGTCCGCCGAGCAGCCGGACCTCGAGATCGAGGAACAGGCCCAGTGCCGGCGATCGAATGGGCCAGTCGACAGCCGTCTTGTGGGTCAGCACGCTGATCATCTCCATGGGAAGGACGGCGCGCCCCCACGGCGACTCCTTCCCGCCATCGGCCGTGTACCAGGGATGCGGTTCCGTGATGCGCGCCAGCTTCTCGTCGAGCGTGAACGGGTACAGAGCGCCGTTGCTCGTGGTGTGGTCCACGACGACGTCGGCGACGTGGCGCCGCATCCCGATCTCGAGTTGATCGATGATGAACAACTCGCCCGGTGGCCGCTGGCGGGAGCGGCGGGCCTCCAACTCCGTCTCGCCGTGGTCCGGGCCGATCGACGCGGTACCGGAGAGCACGGTTGCTCCGTCGGCTTTCGTCGCGGCGATCCGTCCGGGCGAAGCACCGGTGCCGTCGACCGTGAGACTGGCCTGCACCTCTTCACCCTCGACGACCATCGTCATGAAGTGGCCGCTGATGCAGCCGTGCTCGAACCACGCGCGTCCCCACGCCATCTCGGCGAGCGGATCGAACTGGCTGAAGTGCGTCGGTGCCTCGATGGGAGCGCCGGCGAGGCCCAACTGATCGGCGGTGCCGGCGTCATGGATGCTGGAGTGCCCGTCGTAGTTCTGCTCGTGCAGCATCTGCGCCGGCGACCGGAACGGGGCCGTCAGGGTGACCTCTGTCGCGAAACGCGTCACGAGTTGTGCTCGTTTCGTAGCTCTTGCAACAGCGCGGTCGTGCGCCGGACGGTGTCGCCGTCACCGAAGCACGACGCGTTGAACTGCGTCGCACCGGCGTCGGCGACGGCACGAACGCCGGCGGCCACGGTCTCCTCGTCGCCGATGATCGCAACGTCGGCCGGCCCGGCCGCACCCTCCTCGTCGAGCATGGCGCGGTACGACGGCAGTCCTCCGTACGTCGCAAATGTGGTGGCCGCTTCTTCGCGCAACGCGTCGGCGGTCTCGGTCACCGCGATCGGGAGGCTGACATAGATGTGTGGTGACGGCCGCCCCGCCGCCTCCGCGGCGCGGTTGATTCGCGGGGCAACGTGCTGCTCGACGGTCTTCGGGCCGGTCATCCAGAGGGTCGTCCCGTCGGCCATCTCTCCCGCGAGTCGCAACATCACCGGCGCCATGGCGGCGAGGACGACGGGTGGTCGCGCCGCGTCGTCGCCGCGATCGAGAGGTGCATGCACCCGGTAGAGGTCGCCGTCGAAGGAGACCGTTCCCTCTTCCAGGAGCGGCATGAGCACTGACAAGTACTCGCGCATGTGGTTGGCCGGTTTGTCGAAGGACAGTCCGAGCATCGACTCGATCACGATCTGGTGCGACAACCCGATGCCGAGGGTGAACCGCCCGCCGGTCGCCTGAGACGCGGTGAGCGCTTGCTGGGCCATTGCATGCGGATGGCGGGGGTACGTGGGCGTGACGGCGGTACCCACGTGGACCCCCGGCACCTCGCGGCCCACGATCGCCATCGCCGCGATCGCGTCGAGGCCGAAGATGTTCGCGGTCCACAATGACGTGAACCCGTCCTCGGCCGCCCGCTGGGCCTGCGCGACGAGTTGGTCGACCGTGCGACCACCGATTCCATAACCGATCTTCATGCCGGACTTGTTACACCCGCAGCAAGAGCCCGCGTGTCGCTACAGGTGATTGAACCCGCTCGACTCGTCGGCCGACATCGGCACGCTCTGCGGGTGCTTGTTCAGGTGCCCGATCGCGTCGCGCATGTCGTCGAGCAGAATCGACGCCAGGTCGGGCGTGACGCCTTGGCGCACGAGGATGCGTTGTACCGCGATGTCCGACGCCTCACCGGTCAGCGGGTACGCCGGCACCTGCCATCCGGTCGCTCGCAGCCGGTCTGCCAGGTCGAACAACGTGTAGCCCGGATCCTCGCCCTCCGCGATCCGCCACGTGACCGTCGGGATCTCGGTCGCGGGCTGGCTCGAGCACAGCAGCTCGAACGGACCGAGCCGAGGGATGGCCTCGGCCAGCAACCGTCCGGTCTCGTAGCAGGCCATGTGCACGCGGCGGTAACCCTCGCGACCGAGGCGCAGGAAGTCGTAGTACTGCGCGACCACTTGGCCGGCGGGGCGCGAGAAGTTGACCTGGAAGACCGGCATGTCGCCGCCGAGGTAGCTCACGTGGAAGATCAGGTCGTCGGGCAGCTCGGCGACATCGCGCCACACGATCCATCCGACGCCGAGCGGCGCCAGCCCGAATTTGTGGCCTGACGCGCTGATCGACTTCACGCGGGGGAGGCGGAAGTCCCACACGAGGTCGGGCGCGCAGAACGGCGCCGTGAAGCCTCCGCTCGCGGCGTCGACGTGGATGTCGATGTCGAGCCCGGTCTCGGCCTGCAGGCGGTCGAGCGCATCCGAGAGCTCGAGCACCGGTTCGTACTTCCCCGTGTAGGTGAGGCCCAGCGTCGGCACGACGAAGATGGTGTTCTCGTCGACCCGCTCGAGCATGTCCTCGGGCGTCATCATGTACGACCCGTGCTTCATCGGCACTTCGCGCATCTCGATGTCCCAGTACTTCACGAACTTGTGCCACACGACCTGGACGGCGCCACACACCACGTTCGGCCGGTCGGTGGGCTTGCCCGCCGCGGCGCGCTTCGCGCGCCAACGCCACTTCGCGGCCATGCCACCCAACATGCACGCCTCCGACGAACCCATCGCCGAGGCGCCGACCGTGTTCGCCGAGTCCGGCGCGTTCCACAGGTCGGCGAGCATGTGGACACAGCGCCGCTCGATCTCCGCGGTCTGCGGGTACTCGTCCTTGTCGACCATGTTCTTGTCCATCGCGAGATCCATCAACGCGTGGACCTGCGGCTCCTCCCACGTCTGACAGAAGGTCGCCAGGTTCTGACGCGCGTTCCCGTCGAGCAACAGCTCGTCGGACACGACTTGGTACACCGCGTCGGGATCTGACTCGACCGCGGGGAACCGGTACTTCGGCAGCGCGGTCACGATGTCACTTCGCGAGAACAGCGGTTCGCTCAACCGCTCGCGTACCGTCTCCCGCTCGTGCAGTGGCATTGGCCACCCCTTCCTCACAGCGCCCGGACGACGGTGGTGAGCATCGCGCACATCGCTTCTTCGGTTTCGGCGTGCCATCCCGACATCCTGTGTGGGTCGCGAACGTCGAAACGAGGTTTGGGCTCATAAACTCCGCCTCGAAAATCGGGAGACGGACGAAAGGAACGAGTGATGGGTTTGGTCATCAACGACACCGCACCAGACTTCGAAGCCGACACCACGCAGGGCAGGATCAAGTTTCACGATTGGATCGGCGATTCATGGGCGGTGCTGTTCTCTCATCCGAAGGACTTCACGCCGGTCTGCACCACTGAGCTGGGCTACATGGCGAAGCTGCAACCCGAATTCGAGAAGCGCAACGTCAAGATCATCGGGCTCTCCGTCGACGCGACGGGCGACCATGAGAAGTGGGCCGACGACATCGAGGAGACGCAGGGCACGCGGCCCGGCTATCCGATCATCGGCGACAACGACTACAACGTCTCGAAGCTCTACGGCATGTTGCCCGCCGACACCTCGGGTGAGGCGAAGGGACGCACGGCCGCCGACAACCAGACCGTGCGCAACGTCTTCGTGATCGGCCCCGACAAGAAGGTCAAGCTGATCCTCGTCTACCCCATGTCGACCGGCCGGAACTTCGACGAGGTGCTGCGCGTCATCGACTCGTTGCAACTCACTGCGAAGCATCGCGTTTCGACGCCGGTCAACTGGAAGCAGGGCGAAGACGTGATCATCTCCGGCTCGGTGTCGAACGACGAGGCGAAGGAGATCTTCGGCGACTGGAAGTCCCCGAAGCCCTACATCAGGATCGTGCCCCAGCCCAAGTGACCGGCGCGGCGGGTTCGGCGGCCTGACGCTGCCACCTGAGCGCTTCGGCTACCTGAACTCCAGGCCGTCGAACTCGCCGTCGGAACGCCACTGGTCGAGGTACTGGAAGTACGCCTGCGCGCCGCCCGGATAACCGAGGAACCACTCCCGGCCGAGTCCACCGGGCTGGCCTTCGTTGTTGTAATAGCCCGGCGTGCACTCGGGAGAACCGATCACGCCGATGCGCGGTGCCGACAGGCACAGCTCCATCCACGCGTCTTCGGCTTCCTGCGTGACTTCGACCTGCTCGTAGCCGTTGTCGAGTGTGTGGCGCACGATCGCCGCGATCGTCTTGCCTGCTTCGGTGAAGTTGTGGGGCACGTTCGACACGAGATTGCCGCCCTGCGCGATCTGCACCATGAAGGCGTTGGGGAAGCCGTGCACGTGGGTGCCGTGCTTCGTGTGCATCCCGGCCTCCCACGCATCGGACAACTGCACGCCGGCGCGCCCGGTCATGTCGAACCCGGCACGACGCGTGAACTCGGTTCCGACTTCGAAGCCAGATGCATAGATGATGCAGTCCACCTCGTATTCGACGCCGCCCACGACGAGACCGGTCTCGGTGATGCGTTCGACGCCCTTGCCGCCGGTATCGACGAGCGTGGTGCTCGCCTCGTTGTACGACTGCAGGTACTCGTCGTGGAAGCACGGGCGCTTGCACAACTGCCGGTACCAGGCCTTGAGATTCTGCGCGGTCACCGGGTCCGTGACGATCGCGTCGATGCGGTCACGGATCTCGCTCATCTTCTCGAAGTCCGAGTCCTCGAACGCCGCCATCATGTTCTCGGGTGTGAACTCGTCGGGCGGCAAGGCCAGGATCTTCTCCCGCATGCGGCGGGCGAGGTCGGTCCACCCGTCCATCACGAGGTCGACGTCGGGCATCACCATCGCGGTCTGCGTGGCGGTGAAGTTCTCGAGCCAGCGCTGCTGCCAGCCCGGAGAGTTGATCGTCGCGAACCACTCGGGATCGGTCGGGCGATTGGCGCGCACGTCCACGGAGGACGGCGTGCGCTGGAACACGTAGAGCTCCTTGGACGCCCTCGCGAGGTGAGGGATGCACTGCACCGCGGTGGCGCCGGTGCCGATGATCGCCACCCGCTTGTCCGCCAGCTTGTCCATCGGCGCACCGGACGGATCGCCGCCGGTGTAGTCGTAGTCCCAGCGACTCGTGTGGAAGGAGTGCCCGCGGAAGTCGTCGATGCCCGGGAGACCGGGGAGCTTCGGGACGTGCAGCGGGCCGAGGCCCATCGCGATGAACTGCGTCGTGAACTCGTCGCCGCGGTTCGTGCGCACGATCCACCGCGAGTTGTCGTCGTCCCACTCGAGCTCGGTGACCTCGGTGTGGAACAGCGCGTTGTCGTAGAGGCCGAAATGCTTTCCGATGCGCTGGCTGTGCTCGAGGATCTCGGGCGCGTGCGCGTACTTCTCCGTCGGCATGTGACCGGTCTCTTCGAGCAGCGGCATGTAGACGAAGCTGGCGGTGTCGCACTGCGCGCCCGGATACCGGTTCCAGTACCAGGTGCCGCCGAAGTCGCCGCCCTTCTCGATGATGCGGACGTCGTCGATGCCCGCTTCCTTCAACCGGGCACCCGTGATGAGTCCGGCGAAGCCGCCACCGATGAACACGGCGGTCACGTGATCCGTCTTCGGCGGTCGCTCGACCACCGGCGTGTACGGATCCTCGAGGTAATGGGCGAGCTGGTCCTTGAGCTGGAGGTACTGGGCATTGCCGTCGGGCCGGATCCGCTTGTCCCGTTCCTCGGCGTACTTCCGCTTGAGGGCTTCCTTGTCGATCGTGGTCACCGCCCGGGAGTCAACACAAGCCTTGACCGCCGGGTCAAGACCAGGCCGTCAATCCGCGGTGGAGTCGACTACGGAATGAGGGCCACCTTGATGGCACCGGTCCCTTTGTCGGCGGCCGTGGTGAACGCCGTCGCCACGTCTTCGAGCGGGAACTGGTGCGTCGCCAGCGCGGCGAGCTCTTCACGCCAGCGGCCGGTGAGGCGGGCGGCGGTGGTGAACTCAGGCTCGCGTTCGCCACTGCCGTAACAGAACGAGCCCACCAGCGCGACTTCCTTCATCATCAGCCGCTGCAAGTCCACGGGCATCGGTTGGTTGAACGTGCCGAGCACGACGACCCGGCCGCCGCGAGCTGCGACCCTCACCGCGAGGGCGATGGTGCCGGCCGCCCCGCCGACGCTCTCGACCACGATGTCGGGTCGGTGCTCCTTACCCCACGCGACGGCATCGTCCTCACTCAAGACGGTGACGCCGAGACGTTCGGCCGCCGCTTGCTGATGCGGGTACCTCGCGGTGATGGCGACGTCGCCGGCGCGATCCCGCGCCACCAGCGCGGCGCACAACCCGATCGCGCCTGCGCCGAGGACGAGCACCCTGCTGTCCGGCTCGACGCGTGCCAGTCCGATGCCGCGGACGGTGACCGCGAGCGGTTCGGTCAACGAAGCGATGACCGGGTCGACACCATCGGGGATCGGCGCCAGGTTGGCGAGCGGCGCGTCGATGAGCTCCGCCAGCCCGCCGTCCCGCCCGAGCCCGAGGCCCGGCCCGGCCCGTCCGCAGAGGTTGCTGCGACCACTCGTGCAGTACGAGCACTTTCCGCAGGCGACGTTGGGGGACACCGCATAGCGGACGTCGGGCAGCCCGGCTGGGCCGTCGACGATCGTGCCCACCAGTTCGTGACCGGGTGACGTACCGAGGGGGCGCGGTATGTGGCCGTGCCAGAAGTGAAGGTCCGAGCCACAGATGCCGCATGCCTCGACCCGCAGTCGCGCCCATCCCGGCTCGAGTTGCTTCGGCTCGCCATCGACGACGGTGAGCCCGTCCTCGCTCCACACCGCTCGTCGCACCGCGCCACGCTAGATCCGCCCCCGACCGAGTGTGCAGTGAACGACATCTGAGGTCGGTTCATGCGCTCACGCCGCCGAACGGCGCGTGTTCGCGACCCGGTGCCGCGCCTTCAGAGCAGCTCGGCGATGGCCGCGGCGGTGCGGACGGCGCCGTCGCGCTCGACGGGCCGGTAGGCGACAGGGCGGCCGATCTCGTCGGCGATGGCGCTCGCCAGCTCTTCGCGGTCGATGTCCGCGAAGTCGGCCCGGCGCCCCGCACCGTGCTCTTGGAGGCGGTGGTGCACGTGGAACTGCTGCTCGAAGTGATCGCGCAGCGGCACGTAGATGAACGGCCGGCGCGTGGCGGTGAGCTCCATGCACGTCGTGAGCCCGCCTTGCACGATGGCGAGGTCGCTCGCCGCGAGGTGCCGGTGAAGCTCGGGAACGTAGGCCCGCACCTGCACACCGTCGTGCGCGGGAAGCGAGGCCGGATCGATCCGCGGCCCGGCGACCACGACCATGCGAAGCCCGGGCACCTTCGATGCCGCGGCTGGGTATGCATCGACCACGCGCCGCAACAGGTCACCACCGACCCCGGAGCCACCGACGGTCACGACGCAGACACGCTCGTCGTCGCCATAGCCGAGCTCATCGCGTAGCGCACCGCGGTCGGCAAGCGCGGTCGGGTCGAACCCGGTGACATAGCCGGGGAACTGGTAGTGGTCCTCGGTCCATTCGCGGATCTCAGGGAGGCCGGCACCGAAGCTGTCGTCGACGATGTCGCTCGGGTTGCCGACGAACAAGGCGAGGTCACGAATGCGCGGATATCGCGCGATGTGCTCGATCATCTCGGCGTTGTAGTCAGCGGTCACGAACGCCTCGCGCTCGCCGCCGACGGGCATCGGCAACCAGCCGACGAAGTCCGTGAGCCAGCAGTACGCGAACCGCTTGAGCTCGGGGTTCTCGTGGAGGTAGTAGTCGACCTCCCACGCCTCGTCGCCGATCACGAGGTCGTAGTCGTCCTCCGACACGACGTCGTGGAAGACCATGAAGTCGGCGAGCAGGATCTCGTCCATCCGTCGCCACGCTTGGAAGCAGTGCAGCCGGTGCTCGCCGCTCTCCGACTCGATGTGTGACGACTCGCTGGCGAGGCGCGCGCTCGCGGGGTGCACTCGCTCGCCGGTCTCCTCGAGCATGCGCGTCACGGGATGTTGCGCGAGCCAGTCGATCTCGAGGTCCGGATGGCGGCGGCGGAGCTCTTCGGCGATGGCGACGTCTCGCCGCGCGCCTCCAGCACCGCCGTCACCGGGTGCTGAGCGAGCCAGTCGATCTCGAGGTCCGGGTGCAGTGCCCGGAGCTCGTCCGCAATCGCGACGTCGCGCCGTGCGTGGCC
>DASXPN010000104.1:0-4776 GCA_036493595.1 Acidimicrobiales bacterium
GCCAGAAGGAAGTGGAGATCTGGACGGCCGCCACCGAAGAGGTGCGAGCGGCGATGGAGCTCGAGCTGAAGCAGGATCAGTTCAACCCCATCGACATGATGGTCGGCTCGGGTGCTCGAGGGAACATGATGCAGGTCCGCCAGATCGCCGGTATGCGCGGTCTCGTGGCCAACCCCCGTGGTGACATGATCCCCCGCCCGATCAAGTCCAACTTCCGTGAGGGCCTGGCGATGCTCGAGTACTTCATCGCCACGCCGGGAGCCCGTAAAGGTCTCGTCGACACCGCGCTGCGTACCGCGGACTCGGGCTATCTGACCCGACGTCTCGTCGACGTCGCGCAGGAGCTCATCGTGCGGGAGGAGGACTGCGAGCGCGAGGGCGTCCCGGTGCTCGGTCTCTGGCTCGAGGACATCGAGGCGGATCCCGCGGATGGTTCGAAGCGCAACTACCTCGAGACGCGAATCTTCGGTCGCACCATCGCGACCGACGTGACCCTGTCCGACGGCACCGTGCTGACGGCGGGCACCGAGGTCGGTGACGAGGATCTCGATCGTCTGCGCGACGACGAGGCCGCGACGCGTGTGCGTGTGCGTTCGCCCCTCACGTGCCAGGCCGAGCTCGGCGTGTGCCGCAAGTGCTACGGGCGTTCGCTCGCAACCGGCAAGACGATCGAGCTGGGCGAAGCGGTCGGTGTGATCGCGGCGCAGTCGATCGGTGAGCCGGGCACGCAGCTGACCATGCGGACCTTCCACACGGGCGGCATCGCCGGAACCGACATCGCCGGCGGTCTGCCCCGCGTCGTCGAGCTCTTCGAGGCCCGTTCGCCGAAGGGCAAGGCCACGCTGGCTCGCAGCGCCGGTGTCGTGCGCGTCGCCGAGGACGAAGGCAAGGGTCGTGTCATCACGATCGTCGCCGACGACGGTTCCGAGGAGACGCACACCGTCCCGACGATCCAGCGCCTCGCGGTGACGGACGGCGACGAGGTGCGTCCGGGTGATGCCATCGTCGGTGAAGACAAGACGCCACGCGATCCGAAGGAGCTGCTCGAGATCCGCGGTGTTCGCGAGACCCAGCAGTACCTCGTGAGCGAGGTGCAGAAGGTGTATCGCGACCAGGGCGTGTCGATCCACGACAAGCACATCGAGTTGATCGTGCGGCAGATGACACGGCGAGTCGCCGTGCAGGAGCCGGGCGACAGTGACTTCCTTCCGGGGGAGCGGGTCGACTCGAAGGTCTACGCGGACAAGAACCGCGAGCTCGTGCAAGAGGGCAAGACGCCGGCCGAGGGTCGTCCCGAGCTCATGGGCATCACCAAGGCGTCGCTGGCGACGGACTCGTGGTTGTCCGCCGCGTCGTTCCAGGAGACGACTCGTGTCCTCACCGAAGCGGCCATCGAGTCGCGGTCGGACGGCCTGGTCGGCCTCAAGGAGAACATCATCATCGGCAAGCTGATCCCCGCAGGGACCGGCATGGAGGTGTACCGCGGCATCGAGACCGAGGCACCCGACTACCAGCCGATGCAGTTCTACTCATCGGATGCCGATGCAGCCGAGTGGCTCGCGAGCATCTCGGGCGATTACATCCCCGAGTCCGCGGATGGCGCACCGGAGCCCCCGGGCGACGGCGCACCGGCGACGGATGGCACCGTCATCGCGGCCCCGTTCGGTGAAGAATCCATCGGGTAGGTTCCCCCCTGCCGAGCGCAGGGAGACCAACGGATGGTCAAGTCAGTAGCGGAGATCCGGGCGGAGCTCACCGCGCCTGGGCAGCTGTTCGAGATGGACGAAGTCGAGATCGCCGGTATACCGACGCGCGTGTGGAAGAACGCGCCTCCGACGTTGCGTGCGGTGCTCGATCTGTCGTCGTTGCACGGCGACAAGCAGTTCGTCGTGTACGAGGACGAGCGACTGACCTTCGCCGAGCACCACCGGCGCGCGTCGACGTTCGCACATCGGCTCATCGACGACTACGGCGTCGAGAAAGGGGACCGTGTCGCGATCGCGATGCGGAACTTTCCCGAGTGGTTGATCGCGTTCTGGGGTGCGGCGGTGGCGGGCGCGATCGTTGTGCCGCTCAACGCGTGGTGGACAGGACCTGAGCTCGAGTACGGCATCGAGGACTCCGGCGCGAAGGTGCTCGTGGTCGACGAAGAGCGGGCGCAACGGTTACGGCCGTACGCGGACTTCGGTCTCGCCGCGATCATCGTGGCGCGCGCGCAGCACCCGCTCGCGGAACGCGAGATCGCGTTCGAATCAGTGCTCGGCGCGGTGGCGGACGACGCCACACCGCCTGATGTCGCGCTCGACCCCGACGACGACGCCACGATCTTCTACACGTCGGGGACGACCGGCTTTCCGAAGGGCGCGCTCGGCACCCACCGCAACATCTGCACGAACGTGATGTCGTTGGCGTTCGGCGCGTTCTACGGGTCCGCCCGCAAGACGGCACTTCTCGGTGACGAGGGCGGTGATGACATCTCGGCGATGGCCGCCAGCGCGGGCGAGCAAGCAGTGTTGCTCTCCGTGCCGCTCTTCCATGTCACGGGATGCCACGCCATCATGCTGGCCTCGATCAGCTTCGGCGGGAAGCTCGTGATCATGTACAAGTGGGATCCCGAGCGCGCCCTCGAGTTGATCGAGCGGGAGCGCATCACGACCATCGGCGGCGTTCCCGCGATGATCTGGCAGCTGCTCGAGTCGCCGTCATTCGGTGAGACGGACATCTCGAGCGTGTCGTCGATCGGGTACGGCGGCGCGCCGGCACCGCCCGAGCTCGTGCGCCGCATCGAGCAACTGTTCCCCGGACGCATGCCGACCAATGGTTGGGGCATGACCGAGACGTCGTCCACGGCCGCGTCGAACAACGGCATCGACTACATCGAGCGACCGGAGAGTTGTGGACCGCCGCTGCCCGTCAACGACATACGCATCGTCGACAATGCCAACAACGAAGTGCCGCAGGGTGAACCGGGTGAGCTGTGGGTGCGCGGCCCCAACGTCGTGAAGGGCTATTGGAACAAACCCGAGGCGACGGCGGACAGCTTTGTCGAGGGCGGTTGGTTGCGCACCGGCGACATCGCGTTGCTCGACGAGGACGGGTTCATCTACATCACCGACCGGGCGAAGGACATGATCATCCGCGGCGGCGAGAACATCTACTCGGCCGAAGTCGAGGCGGCGCTCTTCGAACATCCGGCCGTCACCGACGTCGCCGTGTTCGGCATCCCCCACGAGGTGCTGGGCGAGGAGGTGGCCGCGGTCGTGCAGCTGAAGCCGGGCGCCGAGGCCACCGTGAACGAACTGCAGATGCACGCCCGCGACCGGATCGCCGCGTTCAAGGTCCCCGTGCGGATCTGGTTCTGGCAGGAAGAGCTCCCTCGCAACCCTGCGGGCAAGATCATGAAGCGCGACCTCCGCGACACTGCCCTCGCTCTCGACTGACCGGGGGTTGCCCGGGGGACGGCATCCCCAGTATCCTCGACCCCTCGTGCCCACGATCCAGCAGCTGGTCCGCAAGGGCCGCCAGTCGAAGACCACCAAGACGAAGACGCCCGCCCTGAAGGGCGCGCCCCAACGCCGCGGCGTGTGCACTCGTGTGTATACGAACACGCCGAAGAAGCCGAACTCCGCGTTGCGCAAAGTTGCTCGCGTCCGGCTCACCAGCGGCATGGAGATCACCGCCTACATCCCGGGTGAAGGCCACAACCTCCAGGAGCACTCGATCGTCCTCGTGCGCGGCGGTCGTGTGAAGGACCTGCCCGGCGTCCGTTACAAGATCATCCGCGGCACGCTCGACACCGCTGGTGTCCGTGATCGCAAGCAGGCTCGCAGCCGTTACGGCGCGAAGCGAGAGGGCTGAGGCAATGCCCCGCAAAGGACCCGCACCCCGCCGGGAGCTGATGCCCGATCCCGTGTACCACTCGGTGCTCGTCACCCAAGTGGTCAACAAGATCCTGCTTCGAGGGAAGCGATCCGTGGCGGAGCGCATCGTCTACGACGCGATGAAGGTCGTCGAGGAGAAGACCGGCAGCGAGCCGCTGTCCGCCCTCAAGCGAGCCATCGAAAACGTGAAGCCGCAGCTCGAAGTCAAGAGCCGCCGCGTTGGTGGCGCGACGTATCAGGTTCCGGTCGAAGTGCGCGCACGGCGCGCAACCACCCTCGCCATCCGCTGGCTCGTCGGTTACAGCCGCCAGCGTCGTGAGAAGTCGATGGCACTTCGGCTGGCCAACGAGATCCTCGATGCGAGCAACGGTCTCGGTGCGTCGGTGAAGCGTCGTGAGGACATGCACAAGATGGCAGAGTCCAACAAGGCGTTCGCTCACTATCGCTGGTGATCAGCCGATAGGAATAGGTCCGAATCGCACGGAGTTGAGCCCTAGGATGCCTCTGATGACCCAGGAGAAGAGCAGCTAGCGCCGCCCCCTGCACAACTTTGACCCGGGGGGGCGGCAAGATCCCCCCGGCTACTCCGGCCGGGCTCCACAGCCCGGCCGTTTGCATGCCACGAGACAGTCCACGCACCAAGCAGGAACGGAAGAAGAAGGATGATGCGTTCCACCCCGCTCAATCGAATCCGCAACATCGGGATCATGGCCCACATCGACGCGGGCAAGACCACCACGACGGAGCGGATCCTCTACTACACCGGCAAGAACTACAAGATCGGTGAAGTCCACGAGGGTGCCGCCACGATGGACTGGATGGCCCAGGAGCAAGAGCGGGGCATCACCATCACCTCGGCCGCGACCACGTGCGAGTGGAACGACCACACCATCAA
>DASXPN010000105.1:0-28602 GCA_036493595.1 Acidimicrobiales bacterium
TGGCGAGCGCCGAGCCGTCGCGGTCGAGGTGGGCGAGGGACAGTCCGTGCTCGTCGGTCCCGACAACGGGCTTCTGGCGGCGGCGGTCGCGATGGTCGGTGGTGCGACGCGTGCGGTCGGGTTGAGCAATACCGACTACCAGCTCCCCGCGCCGGGACCGACATTCGCGGGACGTGACATCTTCGGCCCGGCCGCCGCGCACCTCTGTAACGGCGTCGACCTTTACGAGCTCGGCGATCCGATCGAGCCGGCGACGTTGTTGCCCGGGCTGCTGCCTGTCACGCGCGAGGAGGGTGGCGCCATCGTCGCGGAGGTGTTGTGGGTCGACCGGTTCGGCAACGCGCAGCTCAACGTCGACCCCGAAGAGGTCGCGCGTTTCGGTGATCGCATCCGCCTGCGGTTCGCCGAGACGAAGCGAACCGCGATCAGGGCGGAGAGCTACGCCGCGCTGCGTACCGGTGACATCGGCCTGGTCGTCGACTCCTACGGTCTGCTCTCCGTGGCCGTCGATCGAGGATCAGCGGCCGACCAGCTTGGACTGCACGCCGGCGATCCGGTCACCCTGGAGTCGTTCGAAGGGCCGGAGCTGACATTGCGAGTCGTGGACGAGGCGGAGACGAACCGATGAGGAAGGGCACGACCATCGCGCTCGCGGTGCTGCTGATGATGATCTTCGGCGCCGCCATCGTGCAGTTCGTCTTCCTGGCGCAGAAGTAGCCGGACGCCGCGCCGGTCTCACATACGGGCCGCGAGCTGGTCACGGGTGAACCGCCTCGCTCCACGAGCGCACAACGCCAGCGCGATCAGCCACACCACGAGACCGATCGCCATCGCCACTCGGATGTCCACGAGCAAGAGTCCGGTTGCTTGACCGACGGCGAGGAAGATCAGCGGCAGGATCACCGCGCCACCGAGTTGGTTCGCCTCCTGTGACGTGCGCGCTCGCGCCGATACTCGCACCATGACGCCCAGCCCGAGCGCGGCGACCGCAGGTGCGACCCAGAAGATCATCACGAACCACAAGCGCGTCGGCACGAACACCCGGTGCATCACCGGCCACGCGACCGTGTTGGTCACGATGGCGAAGCAGACGAAGCCGATCCAGGAGAGCAGCACGGCGGGCACGAAGGCGGTCAACAATTTCGCGATGAACAGGTCACGCTCGGCCAGCGGGAGGTGCAGCAGCGTCTCGAGCGTCTTGCGCTCCTTCTCGCCTGCGAACGCGTCCGCGGCGAGGACAGCCGAGACCATCAGCGGCACGATGAGGAACAGCGGCGCCAAGAGGTAGCCGTTCACGAGCACGATCAACTGCTGGCGGACGGGGAGCTCGAGGATGGGCTTCGCGAGGTCACCGGGGATGTTCGACAAGAAGCGCGACACGTCGACGTGCGATTGCGATCGCGCCGCGATGCCGATCACGAGCGGCAGTACCACGAGCATCAGGAACGGGACGATGAGCATCGGCAGGACGATCGCCTTCGACCGCCGGACAGCCGACAGATCCTTGCCGACGACCGCCCGCACGGCCGTCCAGTCGACCGGGACGCGCTGGCGCGTCTGCGCGCTAGCCACCGGACGTCGTCTCGTCGGTGGCCTCGAGCGCTCCCCCGCCGAAGCGCTCCTCGATCGCGAAGTACACGTCCTCGAGCGTGGGCGTGCGCGGGACCGCGCCGTACACGGGGACTTCACGGCCGACGAGCATCGCGACCACCGCGGCCATTGCCTCCCGGTCGCGGACTCGCACGCGCACGCCCTCCGCGGACACCTCCGCGTGTTGCACGCCGTCGACCTCGCCGAGCAGCTCGAGCGTGCGTGCGTCCGCGGGTGCGCCGAGGTCGAGATCGGCGCCGAGCCCGTCCCACAGCTGCGCCGCCAGCTCGTCCGGTCGTCCGTACGCGTGGAGCTGACCTTGATGCAACACCGCCATCCGATTCGCGAGACGTCCGGCTTCGCCGAGGAAGTGCGTGCACAACACGACCGTGCGTCCTCGTTCGGTGGCGAGTGATCCGATCAGCTCGATCACGTCACGCGTGGCCGCCGGGTCGAGACCCGAGGTGGGCTCGTCGAGGAACAGCACCTCGGGGTCGTGCAAGAGCGCGCGTGCCAGCGCGAGTCGTTTGCGCTGCCCGGTCGAGAAGCCCTGCACCTTGTCGTTGGCGCGGTCGATCATGCCGAAGCGACCGAGGAGCTCGTCGACGCGCTGGACGCCGTCAGCACCGCGCAAGCCGCGAATGCGAGCAACGAACAGGAGGTTCTCGCGCGCGGTCAGACGATCGTCGAGGCCCGCGTTCTCCGTGAGCACTCCGGTTCGGCGGCGCAGCTCCTCGCCATCGGTGACCGGATCGAGCCCGAGGACGCGGGCCGTGCCGCTGTCGGGACGCAGCACACCGTTGAGCAGCCTGACGGTCGTCGTCTTGCCGGCGCCGTTGGGCCCGAGCAACGCCAGCACCTCACCCGGTTCGAGCTCGAAGCTGAGTCCGTCGAGCGCGACGTTGGTGCCGAACGAACGAGTGAGGTCGAAGGCCTCGATGGCGGCCGCCACGATGGACAGTGTGACGTCTGAAGAGGCGAGCGTCAGTCCGAAACGGTACGGAGCGCGGTCAGCACCGCGTGGACCCGAACCGGATCGGCAGGAGGAGGCGGAGGTGGTGGCGGAGGAGGAGGCGGAGGCGGCGGGTCCGCCGCGGGCGCCGGCTCCGTTGTCGGCGTGGAGTGCGCATGCGTCTTGGCTGCGCTCGGTGCCGTGGGAGCGGGGGCAGCCGGCGCGTCATCACCAGAAGGCAGGTACATGAAGTCGTGGGTCGTGTACATCCGCCCGTCGGCGCCATAGCTGACGCCGACGCCGATGTAGTTGTACTTCGGGTCGACGATGTTCTCGTAGTGCGCGGGGCTCTTGATGAACGCAGCCATGAGACCCTGCACGTCGTAACCCACGCCGACGTTCTCACCGAGCTTTTGCCACGGTGCAGCGACCGAGCCGGCGAGGTTCGGGTTGTGCGAGATCCCACCGGCGGCGGCCATCTGATCAGCCCAGCCGCGGGCGACGCTGACGAGTGCGCTGTCCACTTGCAGGGGAGCGAGACCCTGCGAGGTGCGGACGCTGTTGATCTGTGCGACGAACGCAGCCTCGGTGCCGGAGTCAGCCGAGACGGTGGCCGGTGTCGCGAGCGCAGTCAGGGGCTCGGCGACGGCGAGCATCGTGGCGAAGGAGGCGGCGGCGACGATGGCGACCAGTGCACGCCGCACGCGTGTCGTGCTCACGGCACGGAGGACGCGAGCGCTGTGGCACGGGTCCCCATCGATGTCGTACATCACCCTCTCCTCGATTCGGTAGCCCGGCTGCCGTGAGATCGCGAGATCCCCTCAGGCCCGTGGCTTTGCGCCTCCCGGGTTTCCCCGGGGTTGCCCCTTCGTCGATGTCAGGGGAAAGTATCGGCCGGTTCGTTGCTGACCTTGACCCTCCATAGCGGTTTCGTCCCTTCCGCGCTGCCTGCCACCCGCTACCCGAAGGACGCTTTGTGAACCTCGCGAAGGTGTTGGATCCGCACCCTGACGACGCTGTGGCGATCGTGAGCCGGGGCCGCGAGACGACCTACGGCACACTGCGCGCCCAAGTCGCGGCGATGCGCACGGGGCTGGCCGGTCTCGGGCTGGAACCGGGCGACCGGGTCGGGATCCTCTGTGGCACCAACTGGTACTTCGCGGCCGCCTACCTGTCGATCCTCGGTGCCGGCCTGGTCGCGGTGCCACTCAACCCGACGAGCCCGCCACGCGAGATCGAGGCGCAACTCGGCGCGGTCGGCGCGCGAGCCGTCGTGGCGGGTCCCGCGGCCCGTGCGACGTTCGCGGGCCTCGACCGTTCGAAGCTGCCGACACTCGAACACTGCGTCGTCACCGACGACTCCGACTTGCCGGGTGCGGTGCCGCTCGACGATCTCCTCGCGACGGAGCCGACACTCGCGATCATCGATCGAGACGACGACGACCTCGCGGCACTCCTGTTCACGAGTGGCACGGCAGGGTCGCCGAAGGCGGCGATGCTGACCCATGGAAACCTGCGTTCGAACATCGAGCAGATGCAGGCGCTGGCCATTCGCGCGCAAACGCCGGAGGACGTGAGCCTCGGTGTACTGCCGTTGTTCCACATCTTCGGACTCAACGTCGTGCTGGGCCTGTCGCTGTACGCGGGATCCCGGGCCGTACTGATCGAGCGCTTCGATCCGGCGTCCGCGCTCGAGGCCGTCGCCCGTCACGGTGTCACGGTGTTGGCGGGAGCGCCGGCGATGTGGATCGCGTGGGCCTCGCTCGCCGGCACCCCGAGCGATGCGTTCGCGTCCGTGAGGATCGCCGCGTCCGGCGCGGCCAGGCTGCCCATCGAGATCGGCGAGGTGTTCGAGCGTCGTTTCGGCGTGTCCGTGGCCGAGGGCTACGGCCTCACCGAAGCGTCACCGGTCGTGACGACCGCGGCCGGGGCTGCGAGCAAGCCCGGATCGATCGGTGCGCCACTACCCGGCGTCCGGGTACGGCTCGTCGATGAAAGCGGCGACGATGTGCTCGTCGGTGATGCGGGTGAGGTATGGGTCGCGGGACCGAATGTCTTCAAGGGTTACTGGAACGATCCTGAGGCAACGTCGCGTGCGCTGACCGACGACGGCTGGCTGCGAACCGGCGACGTGGCGGTCGTGGACGACGACGGCCAGCTCTTCCTGGTCGATCGAATGAAGGACCTCATCATCGTGTCGGGCTTCAACGTGTTCCCGGCCGAGGTCGAGTCGGTGCTCGGGGAGCATCCTGCGGTCGAGTCCTGCGCAGTCGTGGGTGTCGAGCATCCGTACACGGGCGAGGCGGTGAAGGCCTTCGTTGTCGTGGCTCCCGGCCGCTCGGTCGAGGAGGACGACCTCATCGAGTTCTGCGCGGACCGGCTCGCTCGCTACAAGTGTCCCGACAAGGTGATGTTCGTCGACGAGCTCACGCTCGGGCCGAGTGGCAAGATCCTGCGCCGCTTGCTCGACTGATGGGGCTGCGCCCGTTGCTGCTTGCCGCTACAGGCCACGTCAGGCGGCCTCGACCGCTTTGATCGCCGGCCGGCGCGGCGCGTTGGTCAACAGGAAGCCGGCGAACAGGACGGTGATACCGGCGACCAGTGAAATGGCGAAGCCGTCCATCTGGTCCAGGACGGAGTTCAACACGCCGCCGGCGCCGAGGATGATCGTGCCGGCGGCGATGAGGACGTTGGCAGCCGCGAGCCGTCGGGTCGATCGACGCTTGGCCAACCGCACGGCACTCCACACTGCGCCGCCGATGATCACGAGTGCGGCGACGCCCGAGCCGACGCCGGCGAGCGCGCGCGGGAGCGGGCCGAAGACGTCACTGCCTTGTGGCAGCGTCGAGGACGAGATGTCGGTCGTGAGCGGGGCAACGGCGATGACGCCCGCGCTGAACGCGGCGAACGCGTGCACGCCGGCCGCGGACCATCGAGCGACTCGATCCGATGCGAGCAGATACACGGTTCCGAGCGCGAGGTACGGCACGTTGACGATCGCGCCGAACAGGTAGAAGAGCCGGAACCACAGACCGTTCCAGCCGAAGGCCACCCCGCCCCAGAGCGCGGCCGACGCGGCCGCGAACAAGAAGAGCGCCACGGTCCACGCACCTTCGTATCGCTTGCGACGGTCGATCCACCGCTCGAGGGTCGACAACGCGAACGCAAGCGCAAGCAACGCCGCCGCCGCCGCCAGCGCAAGGTGCAGGTACATGGCACCCACCAGTCTGCTGCGCGTCGTGACGTCCTGTCGCAGCGGCCGATCACCGGAGCAAGCCCGAACGGGCGAGTGAGTTCGTGTTGAGACACGGCGAAAGATTGTGAACTTGTGACAGCCACCCGTAGCATTCCGCCCATGACAGAACGCGTGCGGCGGCGCATTCCGGATGCGACCGTGGCGCGCCTGCCCGTCTATCTGCGCAGCCTCCTCGAGATCGGCGACGACTCGACGACCGTGTCCTCGGAGCGCTTGGCCGAGCTTGCCGGTGTGAATGCCGCGAAAGTCCGCAAAGACCTGTCGTATCTCGGGTCGTACGGAACGCGTGGAGTCGGCTACGACGTCGAATACCTCCTGTTCCAGATGAGTCGGGAACTCGGCCTCACGCAGCACTGGCCCGTCGTCATCGTCGGCATCGGCAACCTCGGCCACGCGCTCGCCAACTACGACGGCTTCGTCGCCAGCGGCTTCCATGTCGTCGCCCTGGTCGACGCCGATCCTTCGAAGGTCGGCCAGCGCGTCGCCGGCAGCGAGATCCGGTCGCTCGGGGACCTCGACGCGATCGTTCGGTCGCACGAGATCGCCATCGGCATCATCGCCACGCCCGCGCACGCCGCGCAGGACGTCGCCGACCGGCTGGTGAGCGCCGGCGTCACGTCGATTCTCAACTTCGCCCCCGCCGTGCTCACGGTTCCTCCCGGCGTGTCGCTCCGGAAGGTCGATCTCGCCGTCGAACTGCAGATTCTCAGCTTCCATCAGCAGCGCCGATCGTCGAAGGTGGCGTCAGCGCCCGGGAACGGCCCGACTGGCACCGCGGGCACGACCCCCGATCCCGGCGGGTCGAGCGAGCCTGTTGTCGTCGGCGACTGATCGCTGATCTCGGATGCCGGTCGACGAACCGCTCTATCCCGTCAATCTCCGGCTTCGAGGTGTCCCGTGCCTCGTCGTTGGCGGCGGGCGGGTCGCGCTCGGCAAGGTGCTCGGGCTGCTCGAGGGTGAGGCGTCGATCACGGTGGTGGCACCGTCCGTTGTCGACGAGATCGACGACATCGCCCGGCACGACGGCATCGCGATCCACCGACGCTCATACGAGCGCGGCGAGGTCGCCCAGTACCGGTTGGTGATCACTGCCACCGGCGATCCCGAGGTCGACAGTGCGGTGTTCGACGACGCGCAGGCCGCGAGCGTGTGGGTCAACAGCGCCGACGATCCTGACCACTGCACGGTCACGCTGCCGGCCCGCATTCGGCGGGGGCCGCTCCTCGTCACGTTTGCGACCGGCGGCAACAGTCCCGCGCTCGCTTCGTGGCTGCGCGAGCGATTCGAGCTCGAGCTCGGCCCCGAATACGAGCTGCTGCTGACGGTGCTGGCGGGGGCTCGAGCCGAACTCGTCGAGCGTGGCGAGCCAACCGAGAACCCTGGTTGGAAACTGGCGCTCGATTCGGGAATGCTTGACCTGATCCGCGAGGGAGACCTCGCCGAAGCCAAGGAGCGCCTGCAGGCGTGTCTGTCGTCGTCATCGGATTGAATCACCGCACCGCCCCGCTCGATCTGCTCGAGCGCACGGCCATCGGCGCCGACCGCCTCCCGAAGATCCTCCACGATCTGTGCGCACGGCAGCACCTCTCCGAGGCCGTCGTGCTGTCGACGTGCAACCGCACCGAGGTGTACGCCGTCGCCGAGCGGTTCCATGCGGGCTACGAGGACGTCCGGAACTTCTTCACCGACCTGTCGTTCCTCCCCGTCGAGGACTTCGCCGGTCACCTGTACGTGCACTACGACGACGCCGCGGTCTCGCATCTGTTCGATGTCGCGGCCGGCCTGGACTCGGCGGTCATCGGCGAGAGCGAGATCCTCGGACAGGTCGGCGCCGCCTGGGAGTTGGCGCGGACCGAAGGCACGACGGCTTCGTCGCTCAACCTGCTGTTCCGGCATGCGCTCGAGGTCGGCAAGCGGGTGCGAACGGAAACCGGCATCGGACGTGGCATCACGTCGGTGGCAACCGCCGCGGTCGCGATGGCGACCGATCGATTGGGCTCACTGTCCGGCCGGCGCATCTTGCTCCTGGGCGCGGGGGAGATGGCCGAAGGCATGGCCACCGCGATCACGTCGGCAGGGGTGGCCGACGTCGTCGTCGCCAACCGCACGTGGGAGACGGCCCGCACCCTGGCGGAGCGTTTCAACGGTCGTGCCATTCGCCTCGCCGATCTTCCCGCGGAGCTGGCGCAGGCCGACCTGCTCCTCACGTCGACAGGTGCGTCCTCGATCATGCTCGAGCACGCGGACTTCACGGCGGCAATGGTGCGGCGGACGGGAACCCCGATGCTGATCGTCGACATCGCCATGCCCCGCGACGTCGATCCGAGTGTCAGTGACATCGATGGCGTCACGCTGCTCGACATGGATGATCTTCGTGCGTTTGCCGACGCGGGCGTCGCGAAGCGACAGCGCGAAGCCACCCGGGCTCGAGCGGTGATCGAGGAAGAGCTCGTGCGTTACCGGACGCTGACCACCGCGCGCGAAGCCGCGCCTCTTGTCACCGCGCTGCGCGATCGTGCGGAGTCGATTCGCGCCGCAGAGCTCGATCGCATGGACGCCCGGCTGGCCGACCTCGACGATCGGCAGCGCGCCGCGGTCGAGGCGGTCACGAAGGGCATCGTGGCGAAGTTGCTGCACGATCCGACGGTGCGGTTGAAGGACGCGTCCGGCACCGCGAAGGGCGATCGCCTCGCGGAAGCGGCGCGCGATCTCTTCGATCTTTGATCCTTCGCATCGCGACGCGCGGCAGCGCGTTGGCGCGATGGCAGGCCGAACACGTCGCGTCGCTGTTGGCTGAAGCGGACGACGATGTCGACGTCGAGCTCGTCATCGTCGACACGTCCGGCGATCGCCAACAGGACGTACCCATCTGGCAGATGGGTGGCAAGGGCGTCTTCGTGAAGGAAGTGCAAGCGGCCGTGCTCGACGGCCGAGCGGATATCGCCGTGCACTCGGCGAAGGACCTTCCCTCGAACACGATCGATGGCCTCGCGCTTGGCGCCGTGCCCGAGCGGGGCGAGGTGCGCGACGCGCTCGTTGGTTCGACGCTCGCCGGCCTGCCCGCTGGCGCTCGAGTGGCTACCGGTTCCGCGCGGCGTCGGGCCCAGCTCGCCGACCAGCGTCCGGATCTCACGTTTGCCAGCCTGCGCGGCAACATCGCGACCAGGCTGTCGCGGGCATCCGAGCACGATGCGATCGTCGTCGCCGCAGTCGCGCTCGAACGACTCGGGCAATCCGACGCCATCACCGAGTTGCTGCCGACGAACGTGATGCTCCCGCAAGTCGGTCAGGGCGCGCTCGCCATCGAGTGCCGGGACGGAGACCGCGAGCGTGTCGAACTGTTGCACGCCATCGAACACGAGCCGAGCCGGCTGGCAGTCGACGCGGAGCGCGCCTTCCTCGCTGAGCTCGAAGGCGATTGCGATCTGCCCGCAGGCGCGTACGCGCGAGCGAGGTCTGGAGGCGGCGTCGAAGTCGAAGGCCTGATTGCATCACTCGATGGACGAATCGTGTTGCGTCATCGCGCGTTCGGTCTCGATCCGGTCGCGGCCGGTTCCGGGGTGGCGACCTACCTGCTCGACCGCGCTGGAGGTAGCGAGCTCGCCTCGCCGTGATCGAATACGCGGCACTCGAGCGCAAGTGACGTTTACTGTTCGCGCATCGTGAACTCGGCGGCATTGATCCGAGATCGTTATGAACTGCTCGACGCGCTGGGGCGGGGCGCGCAGGGTGAAGTGTGGAAGGCGCTCGACCGTCAACACGGGCGCGTCGTCGCGCTGAAGATCCGACCGGCCGACGACGAGGAGCGCCGCCACGAGCTCTTGGGCGAGGCTCGCATCCTGCTCACGCTCCGCCCCCACGAGGGTGTGCCGGTCGTGCGCGAGGACTTCTTCTGGAAGGATCGCTACGTCCTGGTCATGGACTGGGTCGAAGGGACAGATCTCGGCGCGATCCTCCTCGACACCGGCGACCCGGGCCTGCCCGTGTCGAGCGTGCTGGCGTGGCTCGCGGAAGCGGCGCGGGCCATCGACCACCTCCACACGCACGGCATCGTGCACGGCGACGTGAAGCCGGCCAACCTCGTCCTCGGTCGTGACGGTCACGTCGTGCTCGTCGACTTCGGCATCTCACAGCCGCTGCAGGGCGCGGCGGCCCCGGGGATCAGCACGCCGGGTTACGCCGCGCCCGAAGTCGTCACCGGCCGCATGACCGCGGCGGCCGACGTGTACTCGCTCGCCGCCACCGCCGTTGCATTGCTCACTGGCTCTTCACCGTCGGCCGCGTCGGCATGGGACAGCGTTCCGAACGCCGCCACCATCGATCGCGCCGTGCGACGCGGTCTCGACACGGACCCTGAGCGGCGCCCGCGCAGCGCGGCCGAGCTCGTCGAGAGGCTGCAGGCTCATCTCACACTCGACCTTCCGACCGGAGTGGTGACGTTCCTACTCACCGACATTGCAGGCTCGACGTTGCGGTGGGAGTCGGAGCCAGATGTCATGAGCGCACTCCTCTCGCGGCACGACGGGTTGATGGCCGAGGCGGTCGAGGCCGCGGGCGGACGCTTGTTGAAGACGCGCGGCGAAGGTGATTCGACGTTCAGCGTCTTCACCAAGGCGAGTGGCGCCGTCGTTGCCGCGCTCGAGGCGCAACACGCGCTGCAGCGGTCGACGGACCTCTCCGTGCGCATGGCGATCCACACCGGTGAGGCGGAGATGCGCGACGGCGACTACTACGGACGCACGGTGAATCGCGCGGCGCGACTGCGCGGCATTGCCAGCGGGGGACAGGTGGTGCTGTCATCGGCGGCCGCTGACTTGGTCGTCGACGCGCTCCCGGACGGCGCGTCGTTGGTCGACTTCGGCTTCCATGAGCTGCGCGATCTCGCACGTGGCGAGCAGGTGTTCGCGCTCGCGCACGCGAACCTTGACGCGCCCGTCTCGACGGAACCCGCACGCGACCAACTGACTGCGGCCATCTCGGACTCCACCGAGCCAGTGCCTCGATCTGCGGCCGAGCCCGCGCCGGCGCCAGCGCCAGCGCCCGCGTTGCCCTCGACAGTGCAGCCCTCAACGGTGCAGCCCTCGACAGTGCATCGCGCGTCGTTGCCCGAGGCGTTGGCACAGAGGGCGGCACACCCTGGTCATCATCCGCGGGAGCTCGACATCGTGCGCGATGCGTTCGCGACCTCGCGCCAGCGAACGCGGGTGTTCGTGTTGCTCTCGGACGATGACGGCGAACAGGCGAGCAACGTCGCGGCGGTGTTGGCGGCGGAGGCCGACGACGACGGTGCCGTCGTGCTCTACGGATGTTGTACCGAGGACGGTGATCGACCGTACGAGCCGTTCGCCGACGCACTCGTGACGGCGGTCGAGGCGGCCGCACGAGACGAGGCACTCCTGACGTTGGGGCCGCTCGCCGCGGAGCTCACACGTCTCGCGCCGGAGGCGGCCGCCACCGATGCGGTCCCCTTGCGCGCCGATCCCGAGACCGAGCAGTACCGGCTCTTCGACGCGGTCTCGTCCTGGTTGCACACGCTCGCGGGCAACGCGCCCGTCGTTCTCGTCATCGACGCCCTGCAGCGCGCGAAGCCCGACACGGTTCGGCTGCTGCGCCATCTCCTCCGTTCGACCGATCGACTGCCGATGCTGATCGTCGCCGCTCTCGACCGGTCAGGGATCGGCCCGACGATGGACGCGGACCACGGCTTGCGTCCCTTGCTGGCCGACCTGGCTCGCCTCCAGGGGATCGTGCGCCTGACTGTCGAGCGGCCTGGTGAAGCCATCGACCCCCGTTAGCCTCTGCGGCCGATGACGGTGTACCTGGTCGGCGCGGGCCCCGGTGATCCGGGCCTCCTGACCGTCCGAGGTGCAGAAGTGCTCGGGCGGGCGGATGCGGTCGTGTACGACCGGCTGTCCGTCGCCAGTCTCCTGCGGCTCGCGCCGCCGCACGCAGAGCTCATCTCGGTGGGCAAGGCGCCAGGCCGGGTCGAGATGGCGCAGGACGAGATCAACGCGTTGCTGGTCGAGCGGGGCAAGGCCGGCGGCTGCATCGTCCGCCTCAAGGGAGGCGATCCGTTCGTGTTCGCACGCGGCGGTGAGGAGGCGGCGGCTCTTTTCGAGGCCGGCGTGCCGTTCGAGGTCGTGCCCGGCATCACCAGCGCGATCGCCGTCCCCGCGTACGCGGGCATCCCGCTCACCCTGCGCCATTCGTCGACCTCGTTCACGGTCGTCACCGGCCACGAGGATCCGTCGGTCGGCGCGCAGGGCTCGGTCGACTGGGAGGCGCTGTCGCGGGTCGGCGGGACGATCGTCGTGCTCATGGGGGTCGCCCGCATCCGCCAGATCGCGCAGCGGTTGCTCGACAGCGGCCGCTCACCGGACACGCCGGTCGCGGCGGTCACGTGGGGTACGCGCCCGGAACAGCGCACGGTCCGGGCCACGTTGAGCACGATCGCCGACCACTCGCTCGAGCCCCCTGCGACCATCGTGATCGGCGAGGTGGCCGCACTCGATCTGACGTGGTTCGAGCAACGCCCCTTGTTCGGTCGCCGCGTCGTCGTCACCCGAGCGCGCGAGCAGGCTTCGGAGCTCACCGCTCGGTTCGAGGCGATGGGTGCGCGAGTGATCGAGCTACCGACGATCCGCATCGAAGTCCCCGATGACGGCGGCGCGGCGTTGCGCCGGGCCGCGGGCGAGATCGGGAGCTACGACTGGGCCGTGCTCACGTCGGCCAACGGCGCCCACCGCCTTCTCGCCGCGCTGCACGACGCGCGCGACCTCGGCGGCGTACGCGTCGCCGCTATCGGACCGGGCACGGAGGCGGCTCTGTTCGCAGGCAACGTCCGCGCCGATCTCGTGCCCGATCGATTCGTGGCCGAATCGCTGCTCGAGTCGTTCCCGCCGGCGCCGGGAAGCGGCGGCCGGGTGCTCCTCGCTCGCGCCGCGGTTGCGCGCGACGTCCTGCCCGACGGTCTCCGCGAGCGCGGATGGCAGGTCGACGTCGTCCCTGCGTACAAGACGGTGAACGCGAACCCGACCCCGAGCGAGCTCGATGACGCAGCTGCGGCTGATGTGATCACGTTCACGTCGTCGTCCACGGTCGACCGCTACCTGGAGGTGGCAGGGAGCGAGCACGTTCCTGCGGTCGTCGCGTGCATCGGGCCCATCACCGCTGCGACGGCGCGACAGCGCGGTCTGCACGTCGACATCGAGGCCGCCGTGCACTCCCTCGACGGTCTTGTCGACGCCATCGCCGGCCATTTCGGAGACGGGTGACATTGGCCCGACGCTTGCGGGCGATCGCGGTGGTCGCGACCACCCTCGCCATCTGCACGAGTTGTACGAGTGGCGGCACGGGCGCAGCGCCGGCATCGTCGACGGTCGCCACCGCGCAACCCGGCACGGTGTCGACCACCACGACGTTGCCCGACACGGCGGTCGAATCCACGCAAGACGTCCGCACGGTCGTGCCCGGTGTGCTCACGGTCGGGACCGAGTCACTCACGCCACCGTGGTACATAGGGTCGACGCCGGCCACCGTCACGTCCGGCTTCGAGTTCGACGTGGCCAAGGCGCTCGCGGCGCGGCTGCACGTGCCCTCCGTCAGTGTGGTGGTCACGCCGCTCGTGCGAATGTTGAGCGGAGCGGATTGCAGTTGCGATCTCATGCTCAGCGAAGTCGTCGTGACCGACGGACGAGCCCGCGATGCCGACCTCACCGAGCCCTATCTCACTGTCGACCAGGCCGTGCTGGTGCGGGCGGGCACGTCGATGTCGAGCGTCGACGAAGGCCGCCCGTTCCGTTGGGGAGTGGCGCTGCAGAACAGCGCGGGGCTGAACGTGATCGAGCAACGCATCCGTCCGGTCGCACCGCCCGACGTGCTGGTCGACGAGAAGGACGGTATCCAACGAGTGGCCGATGGACGGCTCGACGCGATGATCGTTCAGACGCCCACCGCGCTGGCAGCCGCGGCCGCCAACCCCGCGCTCAGCGTCGCGGGGCAACTGCGGACCGGTGAGTTGTTCGCGGCAGTCCTTACGCTCGGCTCACCGAACACTGCGGCGCTGAACGGAGCGATCGGCGACATGCGCGACGACGGGACGATCGCGTTCTTCCTGCGCCACTACTTCGGCCAGAACCCAGCCGACGTCCCCGAGATCCCCTCGTGACCCGCACGTCCCCATCCCCGCCCGCGCTCTCCACCCCGCCCGCATCCCCGCCCGCCCTCTCCACCCCTTCCCCGCCCCCGGCCGCACATTGTCGACTCAGCAACGTCGTGGCGTGGCTGAATCGACACAGAAGGGGGTGCGTCGGGATCTGGGTCGACCAACCCACGCGCGCCGTGGCTCAGTCGACCCAGAACGTCGGTCGGCGAAACGAACGCGACACCCGGTCATGAGGATCCGCGCGCTCGTCTTCGACTTCGATGGCCTGATCTGTGACACCGAGACGAGCTCGTACGAGACGGCGCGGGCGATCTACGAAGAGCACGGCGTCGAGCTCACGGTTGCGCAATGGCAGGACCGCATCGGCACGCACGGGCGCCCGTGGTTCGCGGATCTCGAAGCTGCCATCGGTCCCATCCCCGACCTCGACGTACTGGCGGAGCGGCGGCGGCTCGCGCACCACGAGCAGGTGTACGCGGAGGCGGCGATGCCCGGGGTCGAGCAATTCGTCGCCGACGCGTCGGACGCGGGGTTGTTGCTCGCAGTCGCGTCGAGCTCGTCGGCCGGTTGGGTGATGGAGCACCTCGATCGGCTCGGCTTGCTCGATCGGTTCTCGGCCATCTCGTGCGCGAACGAAGAGGTGCCGGCCAAACCCGATCCCGGCGTCTACCGGCTCGCGATCGAGCAGCTCGGGGTCGCGGCGTCCCACGCGGCCGCGTTCGAGGACTCACCGAACGGCATCGCCGCGGCGAAGGCCGCCGGTCTGCGGTGCATCGCCGTCCCGAACCGCTTGACGGTGGACCTGGACCTGTCCGCCGCCGATGTCACGGTTCGCAGCTTCGACGAGCTGGCCGTCGCGGGGCTCGACCAGTTGCTCGCCCGTTAGCCTTGCCCTCGATGGCCTTCCCCCAACGCCGGCTCCGGCGGTTGCGGCGCACGCCCGCGCTCCGGCGCATGACGGCGGAGACCCGCCTCTGCGTCGACGATCTCATCGCACCGTTGTTCGTGCGTGAGGGCATCGATGCGCCGCATCCCATCGCCTCATTGCCGGGCGTCGTGCAGCACACCCGCGAATCGCTACGCAAGGAGGTGTCCGAGCTCGCCGCGCTCGGTATCCCCGGCGTGATCCTGTTCGGCGTTCCGACCGAGAAGGATGCGCAAGGTTCGGGCGCGTGGGATCCCGAGGGAATCGTCCAAGTCGCGCTGCAGGACCTGCGCGAGGAGGTGGGCGACGATCTCGTGTTGCTCGCCGACCTGTGCCTCGACGAGTACACCGACCACGGCCACTGCGGCGTGCTCGTCGACGACGGTTCGACTGGCGCAGATGTCACGGTCGACAACGACGCGACCCTCGAGCTCTACGGCGCGGTGGCCGTCGCGCAAGCCGAGGCGGGCGCCGACATCGTGGCGCCGAGCGGCATGATGGACGGTCAGGTGCTCGCCATCCGTGAGGCGCTCGACGACGAGGGCTTCGAGAACGTGGCAATCCTTGCGTACGCAGCCAAGTACGCGTCTGCCCTGTACGGCCCGTTCCGCGACGCAGTGGACGTGACCATCGCGGGCGGCGGTGACCGGCGTAGCTACCAGCAGGATCATCGCAACGCTCGCGAGGCGCTCGAAGAGATCCGGGCCGACGTCACCGAAGGCGCGGACATGGTGATGGTCAAGCCTGCGCTCGCGTACCTCGACGTCATCGCGCGTGCTCGCGCCGAGGTCGATGTGCCCCTCGCCGCGTACCACGTGTCCGGCGAGTACTCGATGGTGATGGCCGCGGCTGCGAACGGATGGATAGACGGCCCGGCTGTCGCCCGCGAGCACGTCACCGCCATCAAACGAGCGGGCGCGGACATCGTGCTGACGTACTTCGCACGATCGCTCGCAGAAGTGCTCGCGAACGACTGATGCCGAGTAACGAAGCGCTGTTCGCTCGCGCGCAACGTGTGCTCCCGGGTGGAGTCGATTCACCGGTGCGCGCCTTCAACGCGGTCGGCGGCACGCCGTACTTCGTGGTCCGCGGCGACGGTCCGTACGTCTGGGACGTCGAGGGCACTCGTTACCTCGACCTCGTGCAGTCGTACGGAGCGATCATCGCGGGCCACGCGCACACGAAGATCGTCGAGGCAGTTCAGCGCGCGGCCGTCGATGGCACGAGCTACGGCGCGCCGACCGAGCGCGAAGTGCTGCTCGGCGAGGCGATCGTCGAGCGGGTCCCGAGCGTCGAGCTCGTGCGGTTCGTGTCGAGCGGCACCGAGGCGACCATGTCCGCCATCCGTGTGGCGCGCGGCTTCACCGGCCGCGACAAGGTGGTGAAGTTCGCCGGCAACTACCACGGTCACGGCGACTTGTTGCTGGCCGAGGCCGGTAGCGGGCTGGCTGCACTGGGCCTTCCGGGTTCCGACGGCGTGCCGGAAGGGGCGGTGCGCGACACGCTCGTCGTGCCGTACAACGTCGTACCCCAGCTCGACCATGCGACCGCGTGTGTGATCGTCGAACCCGTCGCCGCGAACATGGGTCTGGTCGCGCCGGTGCCCGGCTTCCTCGAGGGGCTACGCGCTGAGTGCGACCGCGTCGGTGCGCTCCTCGTCTTCGACGAGGTCATCACCGGCTTCCGGGTCGCACGCGGTGGCGCGCAAGCGGCTTTCGGCATCCGTCCGGACCTCACGTGCTTCGGCAAGGTGATCGGCGGCGGCCTGCCGATCGGCGCGTACGGCGGACGGCGCGACGTGATGTCCTGCGTTGCGCCCCTCGGACGCGTGTACCAGGCGGGCACGCTGTCCGGGAACCCGCTCGCGACGGCAGCAGGCCTCGCCGCGCTCGAGCTGCTCGACGACGCGGCCTACGACACACTGCGCGATGTCGCGACGCGCCTCGGTGACGGACTCGCGAAAGCGCTTGCCTCCGAGGGCGTGACCGCGCACGTGTCGGTCGAGGGGGCGCTCGTCGGTTTGTTCTTCGGTGCCGAGCGCCCGGTCGACTACGCCACGGCGCGCGCCACCGACGAGGCGGCGTATGCCCGCTTCTTCCACGCGCTGCTCGACGAGGGCGTGGCGATCGCGCCGGGTGCGTACGAGGTGATGTTCCCGGGGCTCGCCCATGACGGGCCCGTGCTCGACGAGTTCGTGAGCGCCGCATGTCGCGCTGCTGCAACGATGGCACGAGAGTCGGCATGAACAGGCATAGGCGGAGGGAACCCTGATGATCAGCGCGTCACGTGACAGCAGCACGGAGAGCGATGCGCTCGTCCTGTTCGGCATCACCGGGGATCTGGCGAAGAAGAAGCTGTTCCCGGCGGTGTACCACATGGTCAAGGACGGCACGCTGCCGGCGGATACACCGGTGATCGGGGTGTCGTCGTCCGACTGGACCGACGAGCAGTTGCGCGAGCGCGCGCACGAGTCGATCGTGGCCTCGCTCGAGTCCGAACCAATCGACGCCGACACGTTCAAGTCGCTGATCGATCGCCTCACGTACGTCTCCGGCGACTACCGCGAGGACTCCACGTTCGACAATCTCGGGCTGCACCTCCAGGGATACGACCATCCGCTCTTCTATCTGGCCATTCCACCGATCCTGTTCGAAGACGTCGTCCAAGGCTTGACGCGGGTCGGGCTGAACAAGGGCGCCCGCGTCGTCGTCGAAAAGCCATTCGGTCGCGATCTCGCATCGGCGCAGGAGCTGAACCAGGTCCTCCACGCGTCCTTCCCCGAGGAGTCGGTGTTCCGCATCGACCACTTCCTCGGCAAGGAGCCCGTGGAGAACCTCCTCGTGTTCCGCTTCGCCAACTCGATGCTCGAACCGATCTGGAATCGCAACTTCATCAGCTCGGTGCAGATCACGATGTCCGAGTCGTTCGATGTGCAAGGCCGCGGCAAGTTCTACGACTCCGTCGGCGCGCTGCGCGATGTGGTCCAGAACCACCTGCTCGAGATCGTGGCGTTGCTCGCGATGGAGCCACCCTCCGACGCGTCGGCCAACGCGTTGCACGACGAGAAGGTCAAGGTGTTCCGCCAGATCGACTCGTTCAAGTCCGAGAAGGTCGCCCGCGGCCAGTACCGCGGCTACGTCGACGAAGACGGCGTCGCACCCGGGTCGGACACGGAGACGTTCGTTGCGTGCAAGTTCGCGATCGAGTCGTGGCGGTGGGCGGGGGTGCCGTGGATGGTGCGCGCGGGCAAGGCGCTTCCTGTCACCGCGACCGAGGCGCTGATCGAGTTCAAGGCGCCTCCACGACTGCTGTTCGCCGACGCCGGCCATCGCACCGTCGAGCCGAACTACATCCGCTTCCGCCTGGGCTCCGACGACGGCATCACGCTGCATCTCCAGGGCAAGGCCCCCGGTGACGAGCTCACGACGCGTCCCGTGAACCTCGAGGTCGACTACGGCAAGGTGTTCGGCCGTCGAGCCGAGGCCTACCAACGCCTCCTCGAAGACTCGATGGAGGGTGACCCGCGCCGGTTCGGTCGCGCGGATGCGCTCGAGGAGCAGTGGCGGATCGTGGACCCGGTGGTGAAGAGCCCGCCGTCGGTGAACCTCTACTACAAGGGCACGTGGGGACCGTCCGAGGCCGATCGCCTGGCGGCGGAGGTGGGCGGCTGGCGCGAACCCCTCGCTCCGGGGGAACATCCAACCTCGTGACTTTGTCCGCCGCGCCGGCCCAGGCGTAGCCCCCTTGTTCGCCGTCATCCCCTACACGACGTTCCCGACCATCGCGCTCGGGCCGATCGAGCTGCGGACGTTCGGGCTCATGGTCGGCCTCGGCGTCCTCGTGGGCGCGTGGATCGCGGCTCGCTACATCGAGCAGCACACACCGTTCACCCGCGACGACGTGTACCGCCTCGCGACCAAGCTCGTCGTGGCCGGTGTCATCGGTGCCCGCATCACGTGGGATCTGACGCACACGAGTGAGATCAACTCTCCCCTCGACCTCATCGCGGTGTGGAAGGGCGGGCTGCAGTTCTCGGGTGGCTTCATCGGCGCGGTGATCGTGGGCTTCCCGACGTTCCGCCGGTGGGGACGCGCGCTGCGCTGGATCAACCTCGACGGGTACGCGTACGGGCTCACGATCGGCTTGGCCATCGGGCGCATCGGCTGCATCTCCGTCGGCGAGCACTTCGGTAGCCACAGCTCATGGCTGCTGGCGGTGCGCTACGACGGCGGCTCCGTGCGGGAAGGCAGTCTCGGCGCCAACCCCTTGTTCGTCGGTTCGGAGTTCCACAACACCGCGATCTACGAGTTGCTGTGGATGCTCGTGCTGTTCGGCATCCTCTCGTTGCTGATCCGCAGGAAGCCGGCACCCGGCATGCTGATGGGTGTCTTCTGTGTCTACTACGGCGTCGCACGCGGGCTATCCGACTTCCTGCGCGTCAACGACAAGACCGTTGCCGGGCTCACGGGCGCGCAGTGGATGTGCATCGCGCTGATCCCGACCGGCATCTGGATCCTGACGAGAGTCCGCGCGGCAACCGCCTCCGACCTCGCGCAGATTGCCGCCGACGGTGACGATCCCGCTCCTGGGTCTGGGGACACAAGCCCCCAGACATCGGCCGCAGGAGGCTCCGCCGCCGAGGACCGCTGAGCTCGAGCGAACCGAGGTCCGGTTGGCTCGATCGAAGAGGTTTCCTCCCCCATTGAAGGGTCAGGCAGCGCCTGGTTCCGGGACCATGCGGACGATGGCGGCTGCGGCTTTGTAGGCCGCTTCCGCGGGACCGAGCTCGTCCTCGCGCAGCAGGTTCGCCATGATGCGCAGCACCCACTCCATCAGCGTGCGCGACTGCATGCCGACACGCGTGAGCTGGCCGAGCAGCGCCGGGTTGCCGATGACCTTGGCGAACAAGCGCGCCACTTTGAAGTAGAGGCCGTACTCGTCCTGCAGCATCCGCGGGTAGCGCGACAGCGCGAGACCGTCACCGGTGGTGAGCGCCTCGTCGAGCAACGAGGCGGCCATGCGTCCGGTCTCGTATGCGTAATCGATGCCCTCGCCGTTGAACGGGTTGATGGTGCCGGCCGCGTCGCCGACCACCATCCACGTCGGTCCGACGACAGGGGACACCGACCCACCCATCGGCAGGCGTCCTCCGGTCGGCGGACCCGTTGCACACGACGGTGAGATGCCCCAGTACGCGGGTGCGGTCGCGGCGAACTCGTCCATGAGGTGCGACGTGTTGACGGACTTCCAGTCGCGGAACGTCGAGAGCAAGCCGATGCCGACGTTGATCGTGCCGTCACCGACCGGGAAGATCCATCCGTAGCCCGGCAGCGAGTTGCCGTTGCGATCGCGCACGTCGAGCGCCGACTCGATCCATGGCTCGGCGTGCAGCGGGCTCTCGTAGTAGCCGCGGATCGCCATCCCCTGAGGGAACGCGCGGTTGCGAGTCGTGCCGAGCGCGCGACCGAACCGAGAGTTGGCCCCGTCGGCGACGACGACGTAACGAGCGCGCAGCTCCTCGCGGGCACCGGTGGCCTTGTCGGTCACGATCGCGCCGCGCACGAGACCGCCCTCGAGCAGCGGCAGGTTGGCCTCGCATCCTTCGCGAAGGGTGGCGCCGGCGGCGACCGCTTGGCGGGCCACCATCTGGTCGAGGTCGCGCCGCCGCACGACGTAGCCGTACGACGGGAACACGGGATGGTCAGGCCACTGCAGTTCGAGCGTGATGCCGTGGGCGCACGCCCGCAAACCGTCATACCGATGGAATTGCTGCAGCCCCTCGCCGAGTCCCATCTCTTCGAGCTGATGGACGGCACGTGGGGTGAGGCCGTCGCCACACGTCTTCTCGCGCGGGAAGTTCTTGCGCTCGACGACGACCACGTCGTGCCCGGCGCGGGCGAGCCAGTAGGAAGTCGCCGCGCCGGCGGGACCCCCACCGACCACGACGACATCGTGCGTGCGGATGCTGCTACCCGCCGGCGACGGGGTTGCCATCCTTGTCGAGGGGAGGCTTGGTGCCCTCGGTGATGGCGACAAGATCAGGTTCCGGCGGAATGCCGGCCAGCACCTCTCGCTCGTAGCGCACGACCAGCGCGATCTGCAGCGGGGTCAGCGAACCGCCGGTCTCGTCGATCGACCATGCCGGCATGCCGCCCACCTTCGGCTTGTTCTGGGCGCCGTAGGTAGTGCCGGGCCAGTTGGCGGACCCGAGGGAGACCCAGCGGATCTGATCCGCGAAGTTTGGCCACGACTTCGTGAGCTCGCCGTTCTTGTACGACGGACCGACTCCTCCGCTGCCGTCGGCACCATGGCAGGTCGCGCACGTCTGGTAGATCGCCGCGCCCTGGGCGAGCGGCCCGGAGGTGGCCGCGGGAGGCGTCTCGAGGGTGTTGGCGTAGATGAAGCCCCACACGGGCAGCGCGAGCAGCGCCGGCATCACCCAGATCGGAATGCGCCTGCGCCGCTTGTACGCCGTGATGTAGGGGGGATCCGGCTTCGGCGGCGGGGGCGGCGCGGGTGCCGCAGGTGTCGCCGGCGTGCGGGCCGCGGAGGGGGCCGGCGTTGCCGCGGAGGCCTGCTCGACCTCGGTCCCGGGGGTCGATGCCGTCCCGGCGTCGCCTTGGGCCCCCAAGCCCGCGGCTTCGCGTCGCGCCCGAGATCGGGCCAGCAGATGTTCCGGGACTTCAGTCACGACTCACATCGCCTCCGATGTCGAGAACAGTGCGAGCGACGAAGCGCCAGCGGAGGAGCGGAAGCAACGGCCTGCGTGGCCGGGGAACGCCAAAACCATCGCGTCGGACTCTAGACGGGGAATCGCGCACCGAACCAAGACGGTGCAAGGCATCCGCCACCGCGACGGGGTGGTGCGAGCGTCGGGAATTCGCCGTGCTAGACAGGCCGCGCTCGCATTGCAGCCCCTCTTCTGGACTGGTAGTCGGACAGTCGAATGTGAGAGATTTCACGAGAAAGATTCGCCGCTGCCCGGCCCGCGCCGGCGGCCGAGCAGCAAGGAGGTGCCCGCCGGGTGGTTGCGTTCGTTACGTCGTTCGCCGTCGCAGTACTCGGAATGGTGGCGATCCTGCTCTACGGCCGACGTCGCCCGGTTGGTGCTCCCCTGTCGTGGGGCGAAGCGATCGCGGGGGCGACCTTCGTCTTCTTCCTCATGTTCTGGGCGTACGGCGTCGTCGCCAACCAATGGCTTCAGTGGGCGAACAACGAGCTCGGTTGGACGCCGACGAAGAAGTTGGTAGTTGTTGGTCAATGGACCTTCATCAACGCGCCGATCCCGCCGTTCACCGTCGACTTCGAGAAAGTTCGTGACGTCGTCGTGGTCGTCATCTACGGCTTCTTCCTGACGTGTCACATCTTGATGTTCTCGGCGTGGCAATCGCGTGGCAAGCGCGCCGAAGCGCGTGCGCAACGTGAGCTCGCACCGTCGTCGTACGGACGTCCGCTCGTGAAGCAGGAGAGCTAGCGGTGGCCCGGACCGATGCCAATCCGCCGATGCCCGAGTTCAGGTCGGATTACGTCTTGCAAGAGGTCGACAGCGACTACCTCACGCGCGCGGTCAAGCCGAAGCAGTTCATCCACATCGATCAGTCCGAGTGCATCACCTGCGAAGGCTGCGTCGACATCTGCCCGTGGAAGTGCATCCACATGGTGGGCAACTCCGCGATCAGCGAAGCAGTCGACACCGACCGACCGGGAGCAGATCCCACCGACCAGTACGTCTTCGTCATCGACGACGACGTGTGCACACGCTGCGCGCTGTGCGTCGATCGTTGCCCGACCGGGGTCATCATCCTCGGCAAGCTCGTCGACGCGCCGGCTGCCGGCGATCCCCACCAGCGCACCAGCACCCATGGCTACGGCTATGGGATGAGGCTGGGTTAAGGAGCAGGAGCACTTCGTGGCGAAGACGATGCCCAATCGCCCCAGCATCGGCGAGCGCGTCTCCAAGCTGACCGGCTCCGTGCAGGGGTCGCAGGCGTGGACGTCGATCTTCCGGCCGGGGTCGATCTTCCGCAAGGGCTACACCGACAGCCCTCGTAACCGGTCCTACGTGATCATGAACTCGGTGCTGTACCACCTGCACCCGGTCAAGGTGAAGCGCCACGCGGTGAAGGTCAGCTACACGCTGTGCCTCGGCGGTCTGTCGTTCTTCTTGTTCATTCTGCTGACCGTCACCGGCATCTTCTTGATGTTCTTCTACCGGCCGACGACCGCGCTGGCCTGGCAGGACATCCAGACCTTGCACACGTCGGTGACGTTCGGCCTGCTCGTGCGCAACATGCATCGATGGGCCGCGCATCTCATGGTGTTGTCGGTCTTCTTGCACATGGTGCGCGTCTTCTACCACGGCGCCTACAAACCGCCGCGCGAGTTCAACTGGGTGATCGGCGTCGTACTGTTGCTGCTCACGCTGCTGCTCTCGTTCACCGGCTACCTGCTCCCGTGGGACCAGTTGGCGCTGTGGGCCGTCACCGTCGGCACGAACATGATGGGTTACACACCCGTGTTCGGTAGTCAGGTGCGCTTCGTCTTATTGGGTGGCGCCGAGATCGGCGGCCCGACGTTGTTGCGCTGGTACGTGTTGCACGTCCTCATGCTCCCGTTCGTGATCGTCATCTTCATGGCGATCCACTTCTGGCGGGTCCGCAAGGACGGCGGAATCTCAGGACCGTTGTGATTGCGTTCCCTGGCCCACGCAGGCTGTTACTGCCGCGGAGGCAGGAGCGAAGCGACGCCCGGAGTGGACCGAACTCGCGCGCGGCGAGGGAAGCGCCAGCGACGAGCCGCAGTCCGCGGAGGCAGGAGCGAAGCGACGCCCGGAGTGGACCGAAATTATGACTGAGGTTCCTGAACATCTCCGGAAGCGGGCTGAAGAGGCGCGGAAGAAGGCGCAGGAGCAGTCCGGCGGTGCTGACGCGACACCTGCTGCCGGCGCGCCCGCCGGAGGCGATGCACCGGCCGGCGGCGACGGTGGCGGAGACGCCCCGCAATCAGAAGCAGCGAGCCGTATCCCCGCTCACTTGCTCGAGCGCAGCCGCGCCGCGCGTGCATCGGGCGGCGGTGGAGCCGAGAGTGGCGGTGACGCACCGTCGACTGCAGTCGCGGCCGCAGCGAGCACCGGCGCAATCGCCACCGCGGCGCCCCCCGTGGCCGCAGGGCCCGGCGGTCACACGCAGCGGTTGCTGACTGTCGTCAAGTCGGGCTCGATCCAAGACGTCCGCGCCGAACCCGTCGACAAAGTCCACGTCTGGCCCCACTTGCTGGTCGTCGAGTTCGTGGCCGCGCTCGTGATGACGGCGTTCTTGCTGCTGTTCGCGATCTTCGTCAACGCACCGCTGCAGCCGATCGCCAACATCAACCGCACGCCGAACCCGTCCAAGGCGCCGTGGTACTTCCTCGGCCTGCAAGAGCTGCTGACGATGTTCCACCCGATGGTCGCGGGCGTCACGATCCCGGGCCTCGGTCTGATCGCACTGATCCTGGCGCCGTACTCGGATCGCAACCCGAGCACCAAGCCCGAGGATCGCAAATTCGCCATCGCGCTCATGACGCTGTTCATGATGTTCTGGGCGGTGCTCGTGATCATCGGCGTGTTCTTCCGGGGCCCCGGCTTCAACTTCACCTTCCCCTGGCGTGAAGGATTGTTCTTCGACCTATGAGTGATCGTTCGTACCTGTCAGCCAGCGAGGTCCGCCCATGAGCAGTGGCGCACTCATCGCAATCGGCGTCGGCGTGCTCGTCGTGCTCGCCGTTCTTCTCCTTGCCGGCGCGGCGCGCCGCCGCGACACCGGCGACGCCGTCGGAGGCCTCAGCCGCGAGACGCGCCAGCGCGACAAGAGCGGCCGCGCCGCGGCCGGACTCGAGACGGCCGCGCCCGTCACCGGCGCGGCGGTCGAGAAGGCCGCCGCCATCGAGCGCCGCGAACCTTCCACTGCGGTGGTCAAGGCCAGCGCGGGCGAGCTCGCGCCGTGGACGCCTCCGGATCCCGAGACCCTCGGTGTCACCCGCCGCCAGTTCCTCAACCGCGGCATCGTCACCCTGATGAGCTTCAGCCTCGCCGCCTTCGGTCTGTCGTTGATCGGCTTTCTCTGGCCGCAAGGTTCGGGCGGCTTCGGCGGCAAGATCACCGTCGGCAAGATCGGCGACATCCAAACGACCATCACCGCGGGCAAGGGGTTCGGTTATTTCCCTGAAGCGCGCATGTGGGTCACCAACTACCCGTCCAGTGGTCTCGAGAAGGCGAAGAAAGTGTCGGCCTACACAGCTCCGGTCATCGCCGGCATGGAGAAGGGCTTCGTCTTCCTGTACCAGAAGTGCGTCCATCTGGGCTGCCGCGTCCCGAGCTGCGTCACCTCACAGTGGTTCGAGTGTCCGTGCCACGGTTCGCAGTACAGCCGCGTCGGCGAGAAGAAGGGCGGCCCTGCACCTCGCGGGCTCGACCGCTTCACGCCGACGTTCACGGGTGATGTCGTCGTCGTCGACACGAGCAGTACTGGCATCGTGCTCGGTCCGCCGATCGGTACGAACACCACCGGCCAAGAGGCCGAGGGCCCGCACTGTGTCGGCGGTAAGGGATGACCCTCGCTGCTCTCACAAACGAGACGATTGGATGGACGATCTTCATCGTCATCCTGGGCGGCGTCATCACCTACGCCGCCATCAACATCCTGCGCGCGAGCAAGGCGGAGCTCGGAGCGGAGATCGAGCTCGCACCGAACCGCAAGCCGTACCTACCCGACGAGGAGCTCGAAGGACCGAAGCTCGATCGCACGCTCACCATCGCGCTGCTCGTGCTCTTCGTGATCGCCGTCGGCCTGCCGTTGTACTGGATCCTCGAGCCCGGCCGTCAGGCAGGTGCAACCGCTGATTTCCGTAAGACCTTCGAGGATCGCGGCGCCGCGATGTTCGCGCCGGTGGGCACGAGCCTGGACGCACTCGGCTGCGAGGGTTGCCACGGCCCGAAGGGCAGTGGTGGCACGACGAGCTACAACCTGCAGGAGCCGGATGGCAGCGTGAAGGTGGTCAACTGGCGCGTCCCCGCCCTCAACACCGTCTTGCTGCGTTATTCACGCCAAGAGGTCACGTACGTCATCACGTACGGCCGTCAGTTCTCCCCGATGCCGGCATGGGGCGTCGCCGGTGGCGGTGCGCTCAACGATCAGCAGGTGCAGAACCTCGTCGACTACCTCGAGTCGATCCAGATCACACCGGACCAAGCGCAGCAAGCGGCGAAGGACGAGCTCGCCAAGATGATGGCGGAGAAGAATCCCGACGGAACGCCGAAGTGGTCGTCCGAAGGCGAGGCCCTGTTCAACCTCGGCTTCGACGACGGGTTCGCGGGTGGCGCGTACGCGTGCGCGCGATGTCACACCCAGAACTGGTCGTACACGACTGACTACTCGCAGGTGAAGGACATCGCCGGTTGCGGCGCGCTCGGGCCGAGCCTGTGCGGCGGCTCGGAGACACGGCAGTTCCCTCCGAACACAGGGCCGGACGCGTGTCCGTCCAACGAGCCGGGTGCGACCACCACGACCACGACCGCGCCACCGGGCGCGTCCACGACGACCACGACGACGACCACGGCGCCGAGCTCGAGTTCGAGCTCGAGTGGGTCGAGCTCGTCGGCGGCGGCGTGTACGAACCCGATACAGGACCACATCGATTTCGTCACCACCGGATCGGAGGACGGCAAGAAGTACGGCGTCCACGGGCAAGGCACAGGAAAGATGCCGGGATTCGGCGCGAGCCCGCAGGAACCGATCACCTACACCAACCCGGACGGCGCGCAGGTGACGACCTTCTACATCAACGGAGGCAAGCCCCGTGATTCCGGGCCTGGCATGCTCCCGCCCGACATGATCGAGTCGATCGTCGACTACGAGAGGTCCCTGCCGTGAGCACCGTCATCGGCTTGCTGTCGTGGGATCCCGAGATCCGCAACATCCTCGCGCTCTCGGTCGGGATCTTGATCCTGATCGGGTCGATCGCGCTGCTCATCTCCACCAACACCGGCCCGCGCACCGGAGTGTTGATCGTGCTCACTGCCCTGTGCGGATGGATGACGATCTTGGGTCTCATCTGGTGGTTGTACTCGGGGTCGCCGGCATCACTCGGCGGGATGAAGGGCGCGCCGTCGCATTGGCGCGTCGTCAACGTCAACGTCGGTGACCTCAGCCAGGACCCAGTGCCCCAAGTACGCGAGCTGAAGCAACCGACCGAGCAGGACCTGGTGGCTCAGATCCTGGCCGCACATCCGGACCTCGAGGGCAAGGTCAACCCGGACCACATCGCCGGCAAGATCATCACGCTCGGCGACCTGATCGACTCCGATCCAGCGCTCGTCGCCGCGTACCACCTGACCCCGAACGATCTCGGTGGCTGGAACATCCTGCCGGTCTCCAACGGCGAGCGCGGCGACGCGCAGGCGATCGCCGACACCGCCCTTGTTCCGACCACAGGCCAGAAGGTCTTCTCCGACTCCGCCAGCTACAAGGTGCTCGAAGTGTTCGACATCGGCGGCAAGGAGAACGAGTTCAAGCTGCCGGACAACCCATCGGTCTGGGATCAGGTGTGGCAGAACATCGAGACGGCCGTCCACGTCACCAACCCCGAGCACTTCATCGTCGTCCAGGTGCAGGCCGTGGTCCCGCAGACAACCCCACCAGGTGGGAAGCCACCGACCCCGAAGCTCGACACCACCCAGCCGGTCATCAGCGTCGTCATGATTCGCAGCCTCGGCGACGTACGGTTCCCGGGCTTCATGACCTTCCTCGTGTTCGGGATCCTGTTCGGCATCCTGTGCAACACCCTGCATCGGCGTGAGAAGTTGGTCGCCCTGCACCGCGCAGAGGCCACGTAGGAATCCGCGCGCGCCATGGACCAGTACCTGCCGATCGTCGTACTGCTCGCACTTGCTGTCGTGTTCGGTGTGCTGAGCGCGCTGGCATCCAAGTTGCTGGCGCCCCGGCTCGAGACCGAGGCCAAGGCCGCGCCCTACGAGTGCGGCATCGTGCCCCGCAAGGATCCGCCCGAACGATTCCCGGTGCGCTTCTATCTCGTTGCGATGATCTTCATCATCTTCGACATCGAGATCATCTTCCTCTATCCATGGGCGGTGATCTTCCGTCGCCTCGGACCGTTCGGACTCTGGGAGATGGTGATGTTCGCGGCTGCGGTGTTCGTGTCGTTCCTGTACCTGATCTCGAACGGCGCGCTCGACTGGGGCCCGGTCAAGCGGCTGCGCCGGGTTGGCGGCGACGAGTCGATGGTGTCCGACGAGCGCACCACGAACTCGACGGTGAAACGGGTGGGACTCGAAGGACGCGACGGGCGCGCGGCCTGACATGACGTTCCGGTTGCTCGTGCAGCCAGCGGGGAGGTGCTGAGATGCCGATCTCATTCGACCGCGGGCTCGAAGGTCTCGATCACAATGTGCTCACCGGCACGCTCGAGTCGGTGGTCAAGTGGGCGCGTCAGAAGTCCATGTTCCCCGCGACGTTCGGGCTCGCGTGCTGTGCCATCGAGATGATGGCGACCGGCGGCGCCCACTACGACCTCGCTCGGTACGGGATGGAGGTGTTCCGTGCGTCACCGCGGCAGGCCGACCTGATGATCGTCGCCGGTCGCGTGTCGCAGAAGATGGCGCCGGTCCTCCGCCAGATCTACGACCAGATGATGGAACCCAAGTGGGTCATCTCGATGGG
>DASXPN010000106.1:0-104084 GCA_036493595.1 Acidimicrobiales bacterium
TTCGAGGTGGCGCAGATCCTCGCCGATCGGTTCAAGATCAATCGTGAGGCGATGGACGAGTTCGCCCTCGAGTCGCATCGCCGTGCCGCGGCCGCGGTCGACTCCGGTGCGGTCGCCACCGAGTTGCTGCCGGTTGCGATCAAGGACGCCGACGGTCGCGAGACGGGCCAGATGCTCGAGCGCGACGAAGGCATCCGTCGCAGCGGGACCATGAAGTCGCTCGCGGCGTTGCCGTCCGCCGCCGGATGGGATCCGTCGGTCGCACCCGACATCACCGCCGGCAACGCGTCGCAGATGTCCGACGGCGCCGCCGCCATGCTGATCGCCGACCGCCAGGTCGCCGACGAGCTCGGACTCCCGGCGCGCGCCGTGATCCGCCACATGGTCGTCGGCGGCGACGACGCGGTGCTCGTGCTGTCGGCTCCCAACCCGGTGACCCGCAAGTTGCTCGCTCGTTCAGGCATGACGATCGACGACTTCGACGCCATCGAGTGCAACGAGGCGTTCGCCGCGATCGCATTGATGTGGGCCCGAGAGTTCGTCCCCGATCCTGAGCGCTACAACCCGCGCGGCGGCGCCATCGCCATCGGTCATCCCTTGGGCGCGACCGGCGTGCGGCTGATGACGACGTTGCTGAACCAGCTCGAGGCAACGGGCGGCCGTTACGGCTTCCAGACGATGTGCGAAGGCGGCGGCATGGCGAATGCCACCGTCATCGAACGCGTCCCCTGACGGCACGATCGACGGCGCGCTGACGGCTCGATCGAGAACCGGTTACTTGCGGGGGAGCTTGATCGCCCGGTCGGCGATGATGTTCTTCTGGACCTCGGTGGTGCCGGCGCCGATCGACGTGTAGCGCTGGAACACGAAGAGGCGGTTCCAGGCGCCGCCGTCGATGGCGTCGGGCCCTCCCTTCGAGAGCACGGCGGACGGCCCGAGCAGGTCGCAGGCGAGGTCGGCCAGCGTCTGCGCGAGATGTGACCACTGCAGCTTCGCCAGGGGAACCTCGGGCCAGTTCGGCTCGCCCTTCAGGATCTTCGACAGCGCGCGGTAGTTGAGCAGTCGCGTGTATTCGATGTCGGTGTGGGCGCGCGCGATGCGGTCGCGCAGGTCGGGGTCGCGAAGCGCATCCGGGTTCACCGCTCGCGCGAGCGAGACCATCGACTCGAGGTCCGCCTTCATCGTGATGGCGAGACCGGCGGTGCCGACGCGCTCGTGGCCGAGCGTTCCCATCGCAACCTGCCAGCCGGCACCTTCGTCACCGAGGCGGTACGCGATCGGCACGCGTGCATCGGTGAAGAAGATCTCGTTGAACATCTCTTCGCCGGTGATGTCGCGGATCGGGTGGCACTCGATGCCGTCGACTTCGAGATCGATGATCAGCGCGGTGATGCCCTCGTGCTTCGCGCCTCGCGCGATGGCGGTCGGGTCGGTGCGGACGAGAAACAGGCCCCACTTCGCGATGTGCGCGGACGAGATCCAGATCTTCTGTCCGTTCAGCACGTACTCGTCGCCGTCCGCCACCGCCAGCGTCCGGAGGTTGGCCAGATCGGATCCGGCTTGCGGCTCGGTGAAGCCCTGACACCAGTGGTCGTCGGCGTTGAGGATGTTCGGGATCCAGCGTTGCTTCTGGTCGTCGGTGCCCCACCGGATGATCATCGGGCCGATCTGCCACAGCCCGTTGGCGTTGTAGATCCCCGGCGTGCGCGCTCGCGCCATTTCCTCGCTGTAGATGACGTTCTGCGTCACCGTCGCGTCGCGGCCACCCCACTCGACGGGCCAGTTGATCGCGGCCCACCGGCCTTCGTTGAGCGTCCGCTGCCACGCGCGGCGTCGCTCCATCGCGCCCATGATCCCGTGGGCGCCGGGCGGGTTGTCGGGACTGGCGTCGTGCTCACCCCACTCGGCGAGGAACTTCGCCAGGTTGTCGTCGAGCCAACCCCGCAGTTCGTCGCGAAAGGCGACGTCTTCGGCGCTGTGGGCGAAGTCCATCGCAGGTGAACGTACCATGACGCTCATGTCAGGTTTCTGTGCCATGGTGGCGCGCGGAGGCACACTCCGGCCCCCCGTCGAGCACACGTCGTAGACCGGAGCGAGACCGAACTCATGGACTTTGCGTTCAATAGCGATCAGGAAGAACTGCGCCGCAGCGTGCGGGGCTTCCTCGAGCGGGAGAGCCCGACGTCGTACGTGCAGGCGATGGAGGATGACGAACGCGGCTTCACCGACGCGGTGTGGGACCGCATCGTCGACCTCGGCTGGCCCGCGCTGCTGGTCCCCGAAACCGCCGGTGGTCTCGGGCTCGGTCTCGTCGACATGGTCGTCGTGATGGAGGAGATGGGGCGCGTCCCGTTCCCCGGCCCGTACTTCTCGTCAGCGGTGTTCGCCACACTCGCAGCGCGCCATCTCGCCTTGGACGATCAACTCGAGTCGCTCGGGTCCGGCGCGACCCGCGGCACTGTCGCGCTCGAAGAAGCCGGCGCCGGTGATCCGGTTACCCGAGTGCGCACGCGCGCCGTCCGCAAGAGCGGTACATGGCGACTCACGGGCGAGAAGCCGATCGTGCTCGACGGGCACACCGCGGACTGGGCACTCGTCGTGGCGCGCGCGGAGCACGGCATCGGAACGTTCCTCGTCGAGGCGCCGGTGGGAGAGCTCGTGCCCGCGTGGGACGTGACCCGCAAGGTGGCTCGGCTGACGTTCGACGGTCGAGAGGCCGAGCCCGTCGGTCCCGCCGTCGACCAGACGAGATTGTGGCAACGCATCGTCGACGACACGAACGTGGCGACCTGCGCGGAGCTCGTCGGCTCGATGGAGACGGCGAATGCGCTCGCCGTCGAGTACGCGAAGGTGCGTGAGCAGTTCGGTCGACCCATCGCCACGTTCCAAGCGATCAAGCACAAGGCGGCCGACATGCTGCACCGCCTCGAGCTCGCCCGGGTCGGCACCCACTACGCGGCGTGGGCTGCCGACGTCGACGACGACGTGCGCGCCGAGGCCGCGGCAATGGCGAAGGCGTCTGTTGCTGAGGCGGCCAACTACGTCACCGCGGAGTCGATCCAGATCCACGGCGGCGTCGGGTTCACGTGGGAGTGCCAGGCCCACCTCCACTACCGCAAGGCGAAGCAAGCCGACCTGCTGCTCGGTTACCAGGGTTGGCAACGCCAACGGCTTGCCGACCTCATCCTCGACGGCTGAACCGCTCCGACCACGATGGTCGACAGAAACCTGGGGGTCAGATGGTCGGTCCGGCGGTTGGTCCTTGCATGGTCGAGGGCGGGGGCTCGTTGACGTCGTCCGGGTCGCCAGGTAGGCCGCTACGGCGCCACATGTAGTACGCGAGTCCGGCGAGGCCACCCGCGACTCCGGTGCCGAGCACGAGCAGCGGGATGGCGGACGAACCGCCGCCGGCTGAGTCGTTGATCGGGACGAAGCCACTTCCACTCGACGGCAACGTGGTGGTTGTCGTCGCGAGCGTCGTGCTCGTGGATGTGGACGTCGTCGTGGATGTGGACGTTGTCGTGGACGCTGTCGTCGACGGGCTCGTGGTCGTCGACGTGCTCGTCGACGTCGAGGTCGTGGTCGGTGACGTGGGCGGCGCGTCGTACACGAGGATCCGGCCACTCGGGCCGTCGGTCGTGTCGACCGTGTAGACGAGCTCGGCGTCGTTGTCGCCGGACTTGAGGTTTCCGCTGCCGGCGGGCATCAGGTCGAGCAGCAGGCCGCCTCCCTCGTCGAGGATCTTGTGCTCGACGGTGTCGGTGTTCTGGAACGTGATCGTGCCGTGGGTCTCGACCTGCGTGTCCGACGGGTCGGGATTCCCGCCCGCGCCGATCGTGATCGTCCGCACCGTCTGCGCGGTGGCCGCGCTCGGCACCAGGACCACGAGACCGAAGACAACGATGAGGTACGGCACCGCCCGGCGCACGCGCCGATTCAAGCAGGTCCGCTCAGCCGGACAAGAGCACCACGCTGGCGTTGGCGCCGCGGCCGATGGTGTGGCAGAGGCCCACTCGAGCGCCCTCGACCTGGCGGGTCCCGGCTCGACCCCTGAGCTGATCGGTGAGCTCGACCACCTGGCCGACCGCCGACGCGCCCAGCGGCTCGCCCTTGGAAAGCAGCCCACCGCTCGGATTCACCGGCCTCGCACCGCCGAGCGCGACCGCGCCGCCGGCCAACAGCTTCGGTTGCTCGCCGGGCTCACACAGACCGAGCTCCTCGTAGGCGAGCAGCTCGCGAGCGGCATCCGTGTCTTGACACTCGACCACGTCGACGTCATCGGCACCGAGGCCCGCAGCCTCGTAGGCCCACGACGCGGCGCGCTGTGTCGGCGACGGGATGCGGTCGTCGTCGACCACACCACTCAGCGGTGTCGACTCGGCCAGGACACTGCCCGGAAGATGGCTGGACACTCGTGCGGCGCGCAGCTGCACGCCTCGATCGCTCCTGCGCAACACCACCGCGGCGGCCCCTTCATTGGGGGAGCAGAGCATCCACAGGTGCAGCGGCTCACACACGACGCGCGATGCGAGAACCTCGTCCGCCGTCACCTCCTTGCGGAACATCGCGAGGTCGTTGCGCGCGCCATTGGCGCGGTTCTTGACGACGACGGCCGCGAGGTCGTTCTTCGTGATGCCTCGCTCGCGCATGAGACGTTGCGCGCGGAGCGCGAAGTACGCGGGTGCAGGCGTCAAGCCTGCTTGTTCCTGCCACGGCTCGAAGAACGACGAGCGGATCATCCCCTTCGGCATCTTCTCCATGCCGAACACGAGCGCGCAGTCGACCTCGCCCGACGCGATCGCCATCGATGCCATCGACAGCGCGGCCGCGCCCGACGCGCAGCCGGCCTCGACATCGATGATGGGCATGCCGGTACGGCCGAGCCGACCGAGGACGCGATGGCCGGCGGCGACGCCCGAATACGCGGTGCCGCAGAACGCGGCGGTGAACGTCGGGTCACCTGCATCCCGCAGCGCGGCCCGCACCGCCTCGACACCGAGGTCGATCACCGACCGGTCCTCGAAGCGACCGAAGGCAGTCATCGCCGCGCCGGCGATCTCGATCCCGCCGGCGCTCATGCGGGCTCGAACGCCCAGGTGGTGACCTCGCCGAAAGTCTCGGGGACCGCACGCATGGTCTGCCCCTCGCGCAGCACGGATGGGTCCGCCTCGGTCAGCCGGCTCACGACCCGCAGGCCGACACCGTCGAGCTCGACGACGCCGAACCCGTACGGCACCGGTCCTTCGTAGCCGGGCGGCGCCGAAGTGACCGCGGTCCAGAGCCAGAGCGTGCCGGTGCGCGGAAGGTCGACCGGCTCGACGTCATCGTCACCCGTGTAGGGGCAGACGTCGGCGAGTGGGAAGTGGTACGTGCCGTGGATGCGGGACCGCCCGCCGAGCAGTACGAGGTCGGTGCCCTCGAGACGAAACAGCTCGCTCACGTCACGCCTTCAGCCGCGAGTCGATCGAGCTCCGCGTCGTCGAGGCCGAGCGAGGACGCGAGCACGTCGCGCGTGTCGACGCCGAGTGGTGGCGCGCCCGACGGCACCACCGGATCTGCACCGACGAACCGGGGGAAGGGTGCTTGTTGGCGAACGGGACCGATGACCGGATCATCGACCGTCACGAGATCGCCGCGCTCGGTCATGTGCGGGTCACTGAAGATGTCCGCGGCCGTGTATGCGGTCGCGACCGGAACGTCGTGCTCGACACAAGCCGCCTCGATGTCGGTCGCGGCGAGCGAACGCGTCCACGACGCGACGAGCTCGTTGATCTCGTCGCTGCGCTCGGCGCGATCAGCGAGTCGCGCGAACCGCGGGTCGTCGGTGAGCTCGGTGCGACCCATCGCTTTGCACAGACGCCCGAAGTTCGCATCACTCCCCGCGACGATGCACACGAACCGGCCGTCGGCCGTCGGGTAGTTGTCGAGCGGCGCGGAGTTCGCCAGCCGATTGCCCTCGCGCGAGCGGACGATGCCGAGTTGGTCGTACGCCGCCAGCGTCCATTCGAGGATGCGCAGCACCGCGCCGTAGAGGCACGCGTCGATCACCGCGCCCTCGCCGCCGCGCGCATCACGCTGATACAACGCGGCGACCGCGGCGTTCGACGCGAAGACACCCGTGAGGTAGTCGGACAACGTGACGCCGACGCGCACCGGCGGCCGATCCGGATAACCGGTGAGGTGCATCAGGCCGCCGTAGCCGATGCCGACGCGATCGAGGCCGGGACGCGACGCGAGCGGGCCGTCCTGCCCGAAGGTCGAGATGCGCACGAAGACGAGACGGCGGTCGAGCTCGCCAGGCGCGATGTGCCAGCGCTCGAGGGTGCCCGGGCGGAAGTTCTCGACGACCACGTCGGCGGTGGAGGCGAGCCGGCGGAAGATGTCCTGCCCGGCGGGCTTGCGGAGGTCGAGCGTCACGCTCTTGCGCCCGCGCCCTTCGACCGCCCAGAACAGCGAGTAGCCGTCGACGAACGGCCCGATCTCCCGCATGAAGTCCCCGCTGCCGGGCTGTTCGATCTTGATGACCTCGGCGCCCATCTCACCGAGCAACCCCGCGCAGAACGGCGCGGCAATCCGCGTCCCGAGATCGAGCACCCGCAACCCGGCCAGCGGACCCGACGAAGTAACGCGGTCGCTGGTCATCTGGGCAACCCGTGCTTTTGGTCGGCTCCGAGCGCTCGCTGCGCTCGCTGTCTCCGCCGACTGGGGCTCGTCGCTGGCGCTTCCCTCGCCCCGCGCGTGATGGTCATCTCGGCAACCCCAGTACGCGTTCGCCGATGATGTTGCGCTGGATCTCGTTCGTGCCGGCGAAGATGGACGAGGACTGGTAGTAGAGCCAGTTGCGCTGCCAGCGGCCGTCGCCGGGGTTGTCGCCTGCGCCGTGCCACAGCGGTGAAGCCGGACCGAGCACCGCCATCGCCGTCTCGTGCAGCCGCTTGCTCATCTCGCTCCAGTAGAGCTTCAACGCCGAACCCTCCGGGCCGGGGTCGCGTCCAGAGGCGAGCCGTGACAACGAGCGCCAGTTGTGCAGTTGGAACAACCGCACCTCGACATACGCCTCGACCAATCGCTGCTGCAAACGGTGATCGTCGTACGCGCCCGATTCGATCGCGAGGCGAAGGAGCTCTTCGAGCACCTGGACGTGGATCACGAGCTGGCGCGGGTTGGTGCCACGTTCGTGCGACAACGTCGACGACGACACCCGCCAACCATCGTTGACCGCGCCGACGACTTGGTCGTCGGGCACGAACACGTCGTCGAAGAACACCTCGTTGAATTCGGCCTCTCCCGTGGCTTGCACGAGAGGACGCACGTCCACCCCCGGGGCACGCATGTCGATGACGAGCATGGTGATGCCCTTGTGCTTCGGCGCTTGGTCACGCGGTGTCGTGCGCGCCAGGCACAGCCCCCAGTCGGCGAACTGCGCATAGGAGGTCCACACCTTCTGGCCGTTCACGATCCATCCGCCGCGCCCGTCATCACGAGCCGCCCGGGTCGACACACCGGCGAGGTCGCTCCCCGCGCCCGGTTCGCTGAACAGCTGACACCACAGCTCGTCGGCCCGCAGGATGTTCGGCAGCCAGCGCGATCGCTGTTCCTCGGTCGCGTGTGCGAGCAGGGTGGGACCGACGAGGTTGATGGCGATGCGGCCGACGAGCTCGGGGGCACGGGCCCGAGCCAGCTCTTCTTGGACGATGAAGTGGTGCATCGCGCCCGCGCCCCGCCCGCCGTACTCGACCGGCCAGGTGACGCCGACGAGTCGAGCATCGGCGAGCCGGCGTTGCCACGTCCGCAAATACGCAACCTCGTCGGCCAGCGCGTCGAAGCGGCGCGGGAATCCCTTGCCGTACTCCCACGGCAGGTGCTCGCGAAGCCACGCGCGCGTCTCGGCACGGAAGGCTTCCTGCTCGGCGGTGGGCGTCAGGTCCATCGAGTCGCTCATCGTATGCTGACACCTGTGTCAGGTTCGGACGAGCGTGGGCGGCGATGGACTTCGAGCTGAACGACGATCAGCAGGCGTTGCGCGCTGCCGCGTGCGAGTTGCTCGATGACCGGTCCGGCTCTACACAGGTGCGAGCGTTCATCGACGCCGGCGACTCCTATGACGCCGACCTCTGGAAGTCCATGGCTGACCAAGGGTGGACCGGCATCGCGCTACCGCAGGAAGACGGAGGCGTCGGCCTCGGATGGGTCGAGGTGGCCGTGCTCTGCGACGAAGTCGGCGCGCACGTGTCGCCCGCGCCGATCGTGCAATCGATCGTCGCGGTCGACGCGCTCCGCGGTACCGAATGGGTCGAGCCGCTGCTGGCCGGCGAATCGATCGCGTGCGTGGCCGCTTCCGGACGTCGCGAGGTGGTGCCGTACGCGCCTTGCGCTGATGTCGCGGTGTGCGTTCGTGGCGACGAGCTCGTCGCCGTCGATCTGCGCGAGACGCGACCGGGCCGCGAGCCGGCGATGGACGTCACGCGAGAAGTCGGTTGGCTCGACCCTGCAGCGGTCGCCGGGATGGGCGCAACAGTGCTCGGTACGGACGATGTCGTGACGAGGTTCGTCGATCGCGGCGCGACGGCGTACGCCGCGGAGCTGCTCGGCGCGGCACAGCACATGCTCGACGAGTCCGTTGCCTACGCGAAGGAGCGCGTGCAGTTCGATCGACCGATCGGGAGCTTCCAAGCGGTCAAGCATCGGCTGGCCGACATGATGGTCGACGTCGAGGGGATGCGATCGGCCGTGTATTGGGCGGCATGGTGCATCGCCGCGGAGCATCCCGATGCGAGCGTCGCCGCCTCCACGGCGAAGGTCTGGTGCTCGGACGCCGCTCGCCGAGTCGTCGGCAGCGCGCTGCAAGTGCACGGCGGCATCGGCTTCACCTGGGAACACGACACGCACCTGTACTTGAAGCGAGTGCAGCTCGATGCGCTGGCGTTCGGCGATGCGGTGACGCATCGCACGCGGCTGGCAGAGCTGCTGCGGGCCAAGGTCGAGGCCGGCGAGTCAGTCCTCTGACGCGGCCCGCGCCCGCAGCGCGGCGCGATCGGGCTTGCCGGCGGCGAGCAGAGGGAACTCGTCGACGGCGACGACCTTCTCCGGCGTCTTGAAGCGGGCGACGCCGTGCGTCGCGAACCACGTCCGGCACTCGTCGAGCCCGAACGTCGAGCCCGGCGCGACCTGCACGTAGGCGACGACGCGCTCACCGAGCCGCGCGTCGGGCGCGCCGACGGCAACCGCGTGGCGCACGTCGGGATGCGCCTCGAGCGTGGCTTCCACCTCGGCGGTGGAGACGTTCTCGCCGCCTCGGATGATGACGTCCTTCAACCGGCCGGTGATCGTCAGCCAACCGCCGTCGATGGTCCCGAGGTCGCCGGTGCGGAACCAACCGTCGCCGGTGAATGCATCGTCGTTGCGAGCGCGGTCGGTGTACCCGCTGAAGAGCTCGGGCGCTCGTACGAGCAGTTCGCCCGTCGCCTCGTCGACGGCGAGCTCGACCGCACCCGTGGCGCGGCCGTCGGTCGTCGCGCCCATCGCGGCATCGTCACCCACCTGTGTCGTGGTGATCGTCGGGGCCTCCGTCGATCCGTACGTGCGCTTCACTACGCAGTCGAGCTTCGCGCTCGCCTCCTCGACGAACGCCGGCGTCACCCCCGCGCCACCGCACGAGATGAGCCGCAAGGACGCCACCGCGTCCGCAGAGAAGGAGCGCGCCCCCATCAGCCCGATGAAGAACGTCGGAGGCCCGATCATGAACGTGATCCGCTCGCGCTCGATGACCTCGAGCGCATGGTCGACATCCCACTTCGCCATGAGCACCGACTTCATCGGGACGACTCCGGGCAGCATGACGCCGTTCAACAGTCCCGAGATGTGGGCGAGCGGCGCCGGCATCAGCACCGCGTCATCTGACCCGAGGCCGTGCACCCGTGCCATCAGGCGCGCCTTGTAGGTCAGCGACCGATGGGTGTGCACCACCCCTTTCGGCCGGCCACTCGATCCGGACGTGAACAAGACGACGGCTGCACCGTCGCGTTGCGCGCGGGAGCCGTCCGGCGGCACTGGCTCACCCTGCGGGAGCTCGTCGTCGACGAACAAGCCCGGTGCGGTCTCCTCGACGATCACATCGTGGTCACTGGCGCCGGCAAGGTGGTGCACCGGAACGGCCACCGCGCCGGCGCGCCAGCACGCGCGGTACAGCACCGCGGCATCGACGCCGTTCGGACGCTGCCAGCTCACTGCGTCACCCGGGCGAATCCCGGCTTCGATCAGCCCGCCCGCCACTCGGGCGACACGCGTCTCGACTTCGTCGGCCGACAACCGTTCGGTGGCGTCGACCACCACGTCGCCGCGCGCACCCGCGTGGCTGAGCGCGACATCGAGTGTGGGCAGGTCGAGTGGACCGCCCGGGCGCGCGTACTCGTGCGCCCGCGCGTGCGTGTACGTCGGTTCGATCAAGCGGCGGTGGAGGATGCCGCGGCCGCGCTCGAGCGGCGGTGCAGCTTGCGGCACAGGCCGTGCAGGAGCCTCGCCGTGTCACGCTCTTCCGCGATGTAGCGACCGAGCAACGCGCCGGTCGTGACGTCGATGTCGTGGTTGGCGAACATCTTGTCGAAGACGTCCGGCAGCGAAGGGTCACGCTCGAACCCGAACTTCGACAGCTTCTCGAGGTCGGTCTTCGCCGACTTGGCGAACCGCAGACGCTTGACATGATCGGTGCTGGGCTTCGGGATCACTTCGTAGCCCAGTTCGTCGAGTCGCTTCGTGAACGCGGCCGAGTGCTCGGCTTCACGCGCGCAGACCGTCCGCAAGGCCCGTCGCACATCCGGATCGGGTGTGACCGCGGCCCACGCGCCCAAATACTCGGCGGCCTCTCCCTCGGCGAACGCGATCGCGTTCAGCAGCCCGAGGTAGCTCGGCTTCTTACCCATGAGGTTCTCCTCCGTTGGTTCACGACAGCGTGCGTTGCAGGAACGCCACGGTCAATGGCCACGACACGGCCGCCGCGGCCGGATTGTGGAACTGCGGCGCGAAACGGTTCTCGAATGCATGCCCGGCCTGGTGCTGCACCTGGATGTCGACGTTGGGGCGTTCGCCGAGCCGGGCCCGAATGGCGTCGACCTGCTCGTTGGGGATGTACGGATCGTTGCCGCCGAAGTGGAACAGGATCGGGCAAGTGAGGTCGTCGCACTCGTTGAGATGGTCGGCGATGCCCGAGCCGTAGTACGACACGCACGCGTCGGGGTCGGCGTGGCAGGCGAGTTGGAACGCGAGCGCACCGCCGAGGCAATAGCCCATCACCCCGACGGGGCGACCGGCCGTCTCCGGCATCGAGCGCAGGTGGGTGAGCGCGTCGCGGAGATCGGCGAGTTTCGTGTCGTCGTCGATCTCGGTCATGTACCGCGTGACCAACTCGAAGCCCTCCTGCATCGCGGCGTCGTCGTGGGCCAGCGCGACGCCGGGCTTGATGCGCCAGAAGACGTCGGGGCACAACACGACAAAGCCGAGGTCAGCGAGGTCGTCGGCTTTCGCCTTGAGGAAATCGCTGACGCCGAAGATCTCCTGCAACAGCACAATGCCGGGCCCGTCACCGCTGTCGGGAACGGTGACGTGACCGGTGTACGTCCCACTCTCCGTAGTGATCGTCTCTTCGCGACTGCTCACCATCGAGACAGCCTCGCACGGAACGAACCCGACATCTCGCTCACGAGTCGCTGAAGACGGTCAACGGAAGTCGAACGCGACCTTGATCGCGCCGGTCGATTCCTGGTCGATGAGGGTCAGCCACGCATCGCGCCAGTTCTCGAGCGGGAACGTGTGGGTCAGCATCCCGGTGAGGTCGACCCGTCCCGCCGCCGCGAGGTCGAGATAGTGCGCGATGCCGTGCCGGCGGACGCCGTCGACCTCTTCGATGCCGAATGCGTTGGAGCCGACCCAGCGGATCTCCTTGAAGTACAACGGCGTGAACTCACCGCGGGTCCACGAGAACAGACCGAGTTGGACCATCGTGCCGCGGGCTTTGAGCACCCGCATGTCGACTTCGAATGTCTCGGGCGCGCCGATGGTGTCGTACGCGACGTCGATGAAGCCGGGGTAGCAAACCGGCAGGCCCTCCCACGGCTTGCGCAACACGCCGCCGGACCAGTCCGCCAACTGCTCGATCAACTGCTCGCGTGGCTGCGGACGGAACACGGTCGCGCCGAGTTTCGCGCTGAGCGTCGCTTGCGCGTCCCACGCGGCGACGGTCGCGACGTCGACGGTCGGGTAGAGCGTGCCCAGGATCGCAGTCGCGCACGTGCCGAGCGCGCCCGCGCCGTACACGAGTGCCTTGCCGCCGGGCGGTGGGGGATTGCGGGTGATCGCGTGCAGGCTCACTGCGAAGGGATCTCCGAGCACTGCGACCTCGTCGCTGACCCCGTCCGGAACCGGGATCATCATCTGCTGATGGGCCGGCACGAGCTCGGCGAAACCGCCGGTCGCGTCCGACGAGTTGCCGGTGTGGATGCCAGGTGCCAGCCGTCCGTCGTGGAAGTGCCAGCACAGGCTCCAGTCGCCCGCTTCGCACGAGGGGCACCGCGGTGTGATGCCGCGCGGCGCGCACGACAGCCACGGGTTGAGCACGACCCGCTGCCCGGGCTCGAAACCCTCGACCCCGGCGCCGAGCGATTCGACGGTGGCCACCACCTCGTGGCCGAGCACCTGCGGGAAGCTGATGAACGCGGTCATCGGGCTGTCCTCGCCGTGCTCGTAGTCCATCAGCACCTGCTTGGTGTCCGACCCGCAGATGCCGGTCATGCGGGGACGGATCACCGCCCAATCAGGGGCAAGCGGCTCGGGATCGGGCACGTCCTTCAGCAGCATCGGCGTAAAGGCGAGATGACGGATGAGGCGCGGTGCCGCGTCGGGCGGCTGGGGCGGCATGGGGTCGGGGAAGTCGCCGAACACGAGCGCTTTCATGATGTTGCTCCCTTGGCGTTCGCGATCGTTGGGTTGGTGATGGCTGTGGCGTTGGTGATGGCTTTGTCGACCGCGGCGAGAAGATCGTCGGTGGTGACACCCATCGTCGCTTCGGCCTGACGGACGTCGTCGCCGTCGAACACGGAGGCGATCCTGCGCCGTAGCTCCACTCGATCGCCGGCCCGTGCTCCGACCAACGCGTCGGCGACTCGATCGATGGTGTCGGGCGGGCTCACGTGCATGTCCCCCGCCATCAGTGCGCACACGATCACGCCGTCGCCGTCGAGCGCGACACCGGCGCGGCACAGCTTGCGGCCCTTGTGATTGCCGAATCCGACGGCGCTGCTATCGGGCGCCGACGCGGTGAAGCGTTCGGAGGACACGCGCCGGACCATGTCGTCACTGCCGACGCGGCCACCGATCTTCTCGAGCCCGTGTCGCTCACCGTCGGTCAGTTCACTCGGCTCCAACGCGATGCCCGCGGCCTCGAGGGACGTGAGCAACGCGTCGCGGAACTCCTCGTACGTGACCGGTCGGCCCGCCACCTCTTGCGCGGTGCAGACGTACTCGCGCATGTCCTTCACGACCTTGTCCTTGAACTTGTCGTCGGGGACCCGCACGACTTGCAGGTAGAGGTCGAGGTCCGGCGGCGCGATGTTGAGGAAGCCGCCGACCGAGTTGCAGGCGACGACGTCCTGGGCGGTGAGCGCGCCGAGCTTGCGGCCGTGCCACCGCAGGTCGCTCGAGCCTTCGAACACGACCTCGCCGAGTCCGATCTTCGCCATTGTGTCGAGCAATACGGGCTGGAATCGTTCGAGCGCGGCGTCGAGATTTGAGTAGCGCTCCTTCGGCAGCAAGAACCCCCACATGACTGCGCACCCGGCGTCGTAGAAGGCGGTGCCTCCCCCGTACAGCGGTCGACGGATGACGGCGACGCCCAGTCGCGTGCACGCGTCGAGGTCGAGGGTGGAGTCGACGTCGTCGAACCAACCGACATTGAGATGGGTCTGGCCCCACACCGACGTGGTCGCGATCGGATCCGCGCCGCCGGCGACATTGCGGCTGAGCACCGGCATGACCGCGGCGTTCTCGAACGGCGTGACCGCGCCACAGTCGATGCTGCGCCAGTGCTCCCCGGCTCGCGGACTCACCCCGCGCAACCTACATGACACGAGCGTCAGGTTCCGCGGGTCCACCCTTGGGTCGAGGGCGACAGACGAAACTAAACCGATGGCTGGGTTCCGTCGGGTTCCTGCTGCCGTGGTCGCCGCGGCAGCAGTGGCGGTTGCCGTCGCGTTGCAGTTGCTGCGCCAACCGGGTGCGCGCTCGTGGAACACCGTGTGGGCCGAGGACGGGTACATCTACACGTCGCAGGCGTACGGGCACGGGCCCGTATCGACGATGTTCCGGGGCTACGCGGGCTATGCCCAGTTCGTGCCGCGCGTGATCGCACTCGGCGTTCGTCCGCTACCGGTGAGTTGGGTCGCGCCCTACCTCGCGTTCACGGCCGCGTTCGTCACCGCGCTGCTGGGGCTGTTCGTGTACTGGGCCATGGCTGGATGGGTGCGCTCGCCATGGCTGCGGTCGATCCTCGCCGCGATGAGTGTGCTCGCGCCGGTCTCGTTCTTCGAGATCAATGCCAACATCGCCAACCTCGGATGGCCGTTGTTGTTCGCAGCCTTCTGGGCCTTCGTCGCTCGTCGCGACCGGCCGTTCGACATTGCGTTGCGCGCCGCGGTCGTACTGCTCTGCGGGTTGACGACGCCGGTGCTCGCCGTGCTCGTTCCCGTCGGCATCGCGGTTGCCGTGGCGCGGCGACGCGCCGGCGAGTGGGTGATCGTCGCAGCGGCACTCGTGTCGCTTCTCGTCCAATGGATCGTCGTCCACGGCACGGGCGCCGGAGCCGGTGCCCCCTCGACGCTCGGCGACTTGCCGCGCGAGTACGGCGTGCGCGTCGTCGGGGCGCTGGTGTTCGGTGAGCGCTGGCTCGGCTACCTGTGGGCGCACCTCGGCGTCACCGTCATCGCGATCGGTGTCGCGGTCGTGGCCGTCGTGGCGGTCGTCGCGCTGCTGCCGGCCCCGGTGCGGCTCACTGCGGATCGATGGTGGTTCGCGATCGCGGCTGGGCTCGCGTCGGTCGCACTGTTCGCGGTACCGGTCTGGATCCGTGGCACCGAGCCGATGCGGTTGCTGAGCGGTGAGTTCACCGACACGGGGTCGCGCTACGTGTACGTGCCGCTGCTCGTCTTGTTGAGCGGTCTGTTCGTGCTCGTCGACGGGAGTGGCAGGCGGTGGCTCGAGGCCGGAGCGACCGCGCACGCCGCGGTGTTGATCGTGGTGTGCTTCGGGCTCGCCGGCTTCCGATCCGCCGGCCCTACATGGAGCTCCCAACTCGAGGCGGCCCGAGCGACATGCCGGTCCGCCAGTGCGCCCGCGATCGTGAATGTCCCCACCACACCCGATGGTCTGGATTGGTATGTCGCTGTCCCGTGCGGACGGGTGGGCTCGGCGACCGCCGCCCGCTGACAGTGATGACCGCGGACGTGCGTCAGTTGACGGACGGATCGGGCGGGTAGTCGGCGAACTGGCGGAGTGGGCCTGGTTGGCGGCGCAACACGTTGGCCCAGAGTCCCTCGGGATGATCCGTGAACGTGTCCTTGGCGGCGGAATCGACGACGAACCATGCGCCCTCGTCGATCTCCGTGGCGAGCTGGCCGACATCCCATCCGGCATAGCCCGCGAACACGCGGACCTCCGCGAGTCCCGCGCCGATGAGGTCCGCGTCCGCGGTCAGGTCGAGGACGCCGACCATTCCGTCGACCGCGGTCCACGCCTCGTCTGGTAGCTCGTGCGCAGGCTCTCGAACCGCGAGCGCGATCACCGAACTGCGCGACACGGGTCCGCCCACGAATACGACGGACGGGGATGCCACCAAACGAGACCAGTCGGGCAGCGGCTCGGTGACGTCGAGCGGTGACGGCCGGTTCAGCACCAGGCCGAGTGCGCCCTCGTCGTTGTCCTCGAGCATGAAGATGACCGTGCGCGCGAAGTTCGGATCGCCGAGCTGCGGCGTGGCCACCAGCAGACGGCCCTTGCTCGACCCGAGCCATTCCACCGCCCCTGTCTATCGCCACACCGCGATGCATGAAGGACGCGGCGGGCCGGGACGTCGAGGGTGCCGAGGGCGGGTGTTGACGGCGGGCGTAACCTCTTTCCTGCACGCACCGCGGACCCCTGTCGCTGAGGGTCCGGGGGGCGTTCGCGCGCGTCCACGCCTCGATGAACGCATCCCTACCGAAGGAGGACCAAGTGGCGCATCCCGACCTGGTCGACGAGCAAGCGCATCTCGACCACGCCTATCGATGTCTCGCAGGCATGCGAAGACGGACCCAATCAGCGGTCGCCATCGACGACATGGCCGCACAGGCGGTCGACGGGGAGATCGCCCGATGGCACTTGCAGCAGCGCCTGCGTTCCCTCGACGAGAACGTCGACGGGCTCGCGTTCGGGCGCATCGACGAGGAAGGCACGCCTCCTCATCCGGGCCCGACGTGGTACGTCGGCCGGCGCCACGTCGAAGACGAGCGCGGTGAGCCGGTCGTCGTCGACTGGCGGGCGTCGGTGTCGACGCCCTTCTACCGCGCCACCGCGTCCGACCCGTTCGGACTGCACCGCCGGCGCCGCTTCATGATGTCGGGTCGCCAACTCGACGACTTGTTCGACGAGGTCTTCGACGATCCCGACTCGATCCACGCCGCCCGCCACGGCGGCATCCCCGATCCGTTGCTGGCGGAGCTCGAGCGCGAGCGCACGGGCGAGATGCGCGACATCGTCGCCACCATCCAGGCCGAACAGGACGTCGTCATCCGCGCGCCGCTCGACGCTTGTCTCGTCGTGCAGGGCGGCCCTGGCACGGGGAAGACCGCGGTCGGTCTGCACCGCGCCGCGTTCCTCCTCTACGAGCACCGTGAACTGCTCGACCAGGAGGGCGTACTCGTCATCGGTCCGAACCCGGTCTTCCTTCGGTACATCGCGCAGGTGCTGCCGTCGCTCGGCGAGACCGCGGTCCGCCAGACGACGATGCAACGCTTGCTCGGCGGGCGGATCCGTGGCTTCGACTCGCCCGAGGCGGCCGCCCTCAAGGGCGATGCGCGCATGGCCACGGTGCTCAAACGCGCCGCGGACCGATTGATCAAGCAACCGGTCCGCGATCTCGAAGTCTCGACGAGTTGGGGAATGGTCCGGCTGCGCGTGAATGACATCACGGCGGCGATGGACGAGGTCCGCACGCGGCACGTGCCGCACAACGTCGGTCGCAACGCGCTGCGCACGCAGCTCGTTCGGCTGGGTGAGCAGGCGATCGCGGAACGGCGCGGGGAGGACGCGGCACCGCTCGGCTTCGTCGAGGAGCTGCGCACCGACAAGGTGTTCCAGCGCGCCCTCGGCACGTGGTGGCCCGCCGTCAGCGCGCCGTCGCTCGTGCGCCGGGTGTTGTCGTCCCCGACGGCATTGCGCGGCGCGTCCGACGGTTTGCTGTCTGAGTCCGAGCAGTCGTTGCTCGTGCGCAAGGCCACGAAGCGAGCCGACGACGAGCCCTGGACGGCGGCGGATCTCGTACTCGTCGACGAGGCGGCCGCGCTGGCCGACGGCGCCCGTCACGTGTACGGCCACATCGTGGTCGACGAGGCGCAGGATCTCACCGGGATGGAGTTGCGCTCGCTCGGTCGGCGCTGCCCGCGCCGGTCGATGACAGTGCTCGGTGACCTGGCTCAAGCGACCCGGCCCGGTGGGCAGCGCTCGTGGGATGACGCGCTCGTGCAGCTCGGTTCCCCCGAGGGGGCGGAGATCACCGAGCTCGACCTCGGCTACCGCGTGCCCGCGCCGATCATCGACTTCGCCAACCGGTTGCTGGCGGAGGCGGCACCCGATGTGCGGCCGTCACGTTCGGTCCGCGCCCGCGGCGAGGCTCCGTCGCTCGTGACGGTGAGCGGCCAGGACGGCGATCTCGCGGCGGCCGTGCAGCGAGTGGTGGACGAGCAGACGGCGCGGTGGACGTCGGTCGGTGTCGTGCTCCCGGAGGGAGTCGGTCCCGTGCTCGACCGGGTCGCCGACGGTGTGGTCGTGGTGTCGCCGATGGAGGCGAAGGGGTTGGAGTTCGACGCGGTGGTCGTGGTCGAGCCTGCGCTGGTGGCGCAGTCCGGCGACGACCACCACGCCGGCCTCCGGCTGCTCTATGTCGCGCTCACACGCGCCGTGCAGACGCTGACGATCGTGCATTCGTTGCCGCTGCCGGAGGCCCTCCGCGCCGTCACGTAGTTTTCGTCACGTAGTTTTTCGCGGTGCTCGGCCCCGACGACGCTCTCCTCACCGGCAAGTGCGCGATCGTCACCGGCGCCGCGCAGGGGATCGGCGAGGCGATCGCCATGGCGTTCGCTCGCTTCGGCGCCTCGCTCGCGTTGTGCGATCGCGATGCGGACGGTCTGTCCCGCGTGGCCAGAGCGATCGACGACATCGGGCGGCCGGTGGTCACCGGCGTGCTCGATGTCCGCGACCGTCAACAAGTCGATGCCTTCGTCGCTGACGCGGTTGCCGCGCTCACCCATCGGGTCGACGTGGTCGTGAACAACGCAGGCGGCGGGTTCCCGTCCGCCTTCCTCGACGTCAACGACAAAGGGCAGGACGCGCTCATCCGCGAGAACTTCTCGTCGGTCACCCATGTCGTGCGTGCGTGCATGCCGCACATGAGCGCGGGCGGGTCGATCATCAACCTCACGTCGATCGAAGCGCACCGCGCGGGGCCGGGCTACGCCGTCTACTCCGCGATGAAGGCCGCGGTGGACAGCCTGACGAAGTCGCTCGCCCTCGAGCTCGGTGATCGCGGTATCCGCGTGAACTGCATCGCTCCCGACGTGATCCCGACGCCGGGCGTCGGTGAGCTCGAGGGAGTCGCACCCCGGATGGCGCTACCGGTGCGCGGTCACGTCGATGACGTTGCCGGCGCCGCGGTGTTCCTGGCCGGCGGGATGAGCCGGTTCGTCACGGGCACGACCATTCATGTGGACGGAGGCAACCACGCCGCGGGTGGATGGCAGCGCCAGCCCGACGGCTCCTGGCGTCCGTGAGCCTCTGACGGGCGGCTAGATGTCGTCGGGGACGACGCTGCCTTGATCGAGCGCCTGCACCACGGACGCCAACCCTTCGAGCCGCTTGCGCAGCTCTTGCTCTGCCTCCCGCACGCTGTCCCGACGACGGCGCGCGTCCGCCAGCATCTCGGCTGACTCGCGCTCGGCGCCGGCGATGAGGTCGGAGGCTCGCCGCTGTGACTCCTCCTGCGCGGTCCGCGACTCGGCGAGCATGGTGTCTGCTTCCTCGCGGGCAGATGTCGCTGCTTGCAGCACCGAGTCCGCTTCCTGCGTCGCCGTTTCGCGCATCGTTCGAGCGTCGGCCTCTGCGGCTTCGCGCACGACCGATGCCTGCTCGTCGGCCGCGGCGCGGGCCGACTTGGCCTGTTCCTCGGCGGCGGCGCGAACCGAGTTCGCGTCGGTGGCGGCTTTCGTCCGGACGCGGGTCGCTTCGTCGTCGGCTTCGCGCAGGATGGCGGCGGATTGCTCGTCGGCGCGTTGGAGCACCTCGCGCATCTGCTCACCCGCGTGGCGCACGATCGACGCGATCTCTTCGCCGAACGCGGCATACGGATCGATGGCGCCGGCTTTGGATTCAGAATGTGCAGACACGGGCACTCGCTCCGGCTCTCGGGTTTGGGGTTCGGCCTTCGGTTCGACTTCGGGTTCGGGCTCTTGCGCTGACGCGGGTTCAGGTTCCGGCTCGAGCTCGAGTTGCGGTTCTGGCTCTGGTTCGGGCTCAGCGTTGGCGCGTTCGGCGGCCTTCGCGGCCTGCGCCGGCGCCTCGAGCATGGCGGGCGTCTTCGCAGCCTCCGGCGGCGGGGCTTGTGAGATGGCGAAGCGCAGCTGGCGGATTGCCGCGTCGATCTCGGTCTCGTTGATCTGGGGCCGCACCGGCGGCAACGAACCGTTGTTGTCGACGTAGCACGACAGGCCCTCGCTCAGTTCGGCGGGTGACGTCCGAGCGAGCACGCTCATGGCCTCGGTGACGTCTTCGCCCGACAGATCAGGGAATCCGTGCGACGACAGGTACGACTCGGGGTCGCTGTCGAACCGCGCCTGGTCGTCCGCACTGGTGAGCAGGCCGCGAAGGAACTCCAAGATATTGGCCATTCCGGAAAACAGTACCGTTCCGCCTGTGTCAGATGAGCAGGGGGTCCGCCGGACGCTTGCGCTCTATTGCCAGCTCTGCGACGACGGTCGTTTCGACGAATGGGCGGAGCTGTTCACGGAGGGCGCTCGCTTCACCGTGATGGGCGGCACCCACGCGGGTCGCGACAACGTCAAGGCATGGATCGAGGCGGCGCAACCACCGGAGCGACGCGGCAAGCATTTCCTCGGGCAGAGCGTCGTCGACTTCGAGCCGGACGGCCTGACCGCCACCGGAGTCACCGACTACACGTTCGTATCCAAGCGGTCGGAGGGCTACGTCATCACTTCCGCCGGCCGCTACCACGACACGTTGCATCGAGGCGACGACGGACGTTGGCGCTTCGACTCCCGCGAGATCCGCTTTCTCGGCGACTGACGCACGGCCCGGGCTGGGGCGGAATGTTGGTTCCATTGTGGGGCTATAGCCCCACAATGGACCCGGAGTTGGGCGTCGTGGGTCGTGGGCGCCGTGGGTCGTAGGCGCCGGGGCGCGTGGGAGCTGTCAGCCGCGGATGGAGGTGGGGTAGCCGCCACCGCCGAAGCGTTCGTCGAGGGCGGCGTAGTCGACGGCCCATCCGTCCCGCGGCAGCTTGTCGACGAACTCGACCGAGCGCGGCTTCTTGTACGAGGCGATGAGTGAACGACAGTGCTCGACGATCTCGTCGGCAGTCACGTCGTGGCCTTCGCGCACGACGACGATCGCCTTCACGGATTGACCCCATGTCGTGTCGCGCACGCCGATCACCGCCGCCTCTTGCACACCGGGATGTCGCTGCAACGCGCCCTCGACCTCGGCGGGATAGATGTTCTCGGCCGCTGACTTGATGAGCCGTCCCTTCGGCCCGATCCACGTGAGCGAGCCGTCGTCCTCGCGGCGGCCGAGGTCGTTGGTGTGGTGCCAGTCGCCGGCGAGTCGTTGCGTATTCAACTCGTCGCGATGGAGGAAGCCGTTCATCACGGTCGGACCACGCGCCACCATCTCGCCGACCTCACCCGGTGCGACCTCGTTGCCATCGGGATCGACGATGCGCACGAGCGCCATGGGCGACGGGCGGCCTGAACTGCCGACCGCGTCACCGCCCCACGCGTTCAGCGTGAGCATGCCCATGACCTCGGTCTGCCCGAACCCTGCCGGCTTGCGGGCCCACGGGCTTTCGTCGACCGTGACCATCGCGTTCCACTCCGGCTTCCCGCCGAACGTGCGCAGCGACGAGAGGTCGTACCGGTTGTCGGCGTTGACCTCGAGGATCTGCTTGATCGTCGGGCCGAGCACGAACGCGCCGGTGCAGCGTTCGGTGGCGATCAAGCGGCACAGCTCTTCCGCGTCGACGCGACGCGTGAAGACGTTCGTTCCCCCGAAGTGGAACGTAGCGAGCGTCGTCATGAACGTCGCCACATGGAACAGCGGTCCGGAGTTGAGGTACACGTACTCGCTGTCGACTCGTTGCAGGTTGCCCATCACGAGGTCCTGCACGAGCACGGCCCAATGCGAGAGCAGCGCGCCGTTCGGCCGTCCGGTGAACGCGGCCGTGTAGAGCTGAAGGACGGCGGACCCGGGATCGACGACGACGGCGGGATCCTCGACCGAACCGCCGGACAGGAACGTCTCGTACGCGTGGTCCGTGCGCGGCGCGGCGTCGTGCTGCAACCACCGACCACGCGCCCCTTCGGCTGCGATCTCTCGCGCCGCACGCACGGCGTCGCCGATCTCCTCGTCCTGCCAGATGACGACCTTCGCTTTGCAGTCGTCGATGACGAATGCGAATTCGTCGGGTGATTGCCGCCAGTTGGCGGGACAGAAGATGGCGCCGAGCTTCGCCGCCGCGAGTAGGCACTCGAGCACCCGGAACGAGTTCTGGCCGAGCCACAGGATGCGGTCGCCGGTGGTGACGCCGGCATCGCGTGCGAGCGCGTTGGCCAGTTGGCTCACGCGGTCGTCCAACGCCGGCCACGTCAGGCGCGTCTCGCCGTCGACGACCGCAGTGCGCTGCGGGAAGCTCCGCCGGTTCTCGCGCAGGATGTCGCCCAACGTCAGCGCGTGCAACAGGTCGACGGTCATGGCGGGATGCTGCCAGACCCCACGTCCCGAAGCGCAGCCTGCCGACGACTCAGCTTGTACGGTGCCGCCGGTGGAGGTCTGGACGACGGGACTGTCCCTGCCACGCGTGGCGGCGCGCATGGCGGCGCGAGCGGAACAGGCGGGCTTCGACGGCATGGTCGTCGTCGACAGCCAGAACCTCGCGGGCGATTGCTATGTCGCGCTGGCCATGGCGGCGCGCGAGACAGAACATCTGCAACTGGCGACCGGTGTGACGAATCCCTTCACGCGCCATCCGGCGGTCACGGCGTCCGCGATCGCGAGCTTGCAGGTCGAGTCCGACGGTCGGGCCGTGCTCGGCATCGGTCGGGGCGACTCCGCGCTCGCCCATCTCGGTCACGCGCCGGCGCGCGTCGCACACCTCGAGCGGTACCTCGCGGCCGTGCAGGCGTACCTGCGAGGGGAAGAGATCGCCTTCGAGGAGCTCGCGCCGTTCGACCCTCCCGGGGCTGCGCCTCCGGTCGACACGCTCGAGCTCGATGCCACCGCGGGTGCGAGCAGGCTCCACTGGTTACGACCTGACCTGCCCAAGGTCCCGGTCGATGTGTCCGCGACCGGTCCCAAGGTCATCGATGCTGCGGCGCGTCTTGCGGATCGCGTGACGTTGGCCGTTGGCGCCGATCCGGACCGGCTCCGATGGGCCATCGAGCGCGTGCGGGCCCAGACGCACGCCGTCGACGAGTTCGGCATCGGTGCGTTCGTCAATGTCGTGTGCCATCCGGACGTGGAAGTGGCGCGCGCGCTGGCCATCGGTGGCATGTCGACGTTTGCCCGCTTCAACGTCATGCACGGCGCGACCGAGGGGCCGTTGTTCGACGGTGGATCGGCGACGCTGTCGCGTCTGCACGACGCGTATGACATGCGGCAGCACACGCGTGCGGACTCACCGCAGGCCGCCACCCTCGATGACGGCTTCGTCGACCGGTTCGGCATCGTCGGGCCGCCGGACGCGTGCGTCGAGCGACTGCTCGCCTTGCGCGACCTCGGCGTCGAGCGTGTGGTGATCGTGGGACCGTCGCTCGGCGCCGACCGCGACGCGGCGATCGAGGCGTCCACTCTGTTCGCGACGGAAGTGGTGCCGGAGCTGCGACGCACCACCGCGTGACGCGGGGTGGTGCGGGGATGTCGGCGCGGCCGACGCTCAGCGATGAGGGGTCGTGAGCCACTCGATGTTGTCGTGGAACAGACCCGGCGCCGCGCCGGCGTCGCAACCGGCACGTGCGTAGTCCGCCAGCGGGTCGGCCGTTCCCTCGGAATGCGGGTAGTCGCTGCATAGCATGAAGATGTCGCCGCCGCGTGCGGTGAGCCTGCGAGGGTCCTCGTACGCGAACGATGACACCCGCACCCGCTCGAGGAAGTAATCGCTCGGACGGCGCGCCAGCTCGACCGTCGCTTCACCGTTGAGCCGCGTCGTGAAGTCGGCGGCGCCGTCGAGCATCAACAGGTACTGAGGCACCCAGATCGAGCTGAGCTCGACGATGCCGATCCGCAAGCCGGGATGGCGATCGAAGATGCCGTTGAGGATCAGATCGGTGACGGCCAGCGCCGGTGGCACCCACAAGAACACCGACTCGATGACGGGGACGAACGCTTGGTCGTCCGTGTACCAGCAGTCGTCGAGCACTCGTGGTTGGTCGGCGACATGGAACACCGGCGTGATGTCGTGGTCGACGAACGCCGACCAGAGCACGTCGTGATCCGGATGCGACAGCGGCCGCCCGTCCACAGGCGCGGGAGCGATCATCGCCAAGCGAACACCGGCCGACGCCAGCGAGTGCAGCTCCGTACGCAGCCAATCGGGATCGCGCAACGTGAGGTGTGCGACCGGACGCAGCCGCCCGCCGCTCTCTTCGATGACGACCTGGCACCAACGGTTCCAAGCGGTCATGTTCGCGGTGAGCGCCGGCAGGTCACTCGACAGCTTGCGCTCCCACAACAGACCGAAGTTCGGGAAGCACACCGCCGCATCGAGACCCACTTGGTCGAGCCAGGCGACGCGAGCACGCGGCGACCAGTACGACTCCGGCACCGACTCGTCGTAGTTGTACTCCGACCGCTCCCCGCGACGTAGCAACCGGCGATGGCGACCGCACGACTCGGTGTCGCCGGGACGGTGCGCGTCGGCGAGCTCGATCTGCTCGCCGCGCCACGTCAGCCACGTGAAGCCGCGCTCGTCGTCCGTCAGCCCCAGTGCCTCCTCGCGCATGGACGGGTCGATGTGGTCGAGCCACATCGACCGGGGTTCGTAGAGGTGTTGGTCCGAATCGATGACCGTCATCGGCCGAATCCCATCTTCGGCGCGCCGGACCGCCGGCCTTCGAACAGCTCGCCCTTGCGGGTGCGGATGGCGTCGACCGACCAACGCTCGTCTTGCTCGACCTCGCTCACCATCGTCCATCCCTCCATGAGGTGCAGGCGGCCACCGAACACCACGAAGACCTGACCCGTCACGTCGGCGGCATCGTCGCTCGCCAGCCACGCGACGACCGGGCCGACGTTGTCGGCGTCCCACTCGTCGAAGCCGCCTTCCGGCGGCGCCCCGAAGTCGCCCAGCACGGTCTCGGTCATTCGGGTGCGAGCACGCGGCGCAATCGCGTTCACGGTCACGCCATAGTTCTTCAGCTCGCGCGCGAGCGAGATCGTCATACCCGCGATGCCCGCCTTGGCCACCGCGTAGTTGGCTTGACCGGTACCGCCGTACAGGCCGGCCTCCGATGCGGTGTTGATCACCGCGGCGCGTACGTCGTCGCCCGCCTTCGAACGCTCGCGCCAGTGCTCGGCGGCGAAGCGGGTCGGCGCGAAGTGACCCTTGAGGTGCACGCGGATGACGTCGTCCCATGCGTCCTCGTCCATCTTGAACGACATCGAGTCGCGCAGGACGCCCGCGTTGTTGACGAGTATGTCGAGCCGGCCGAACTCGTCGACGGCGCGGTGGATGAGCGTCCGGGCGCCGTCCCATGACGCGACGTCGTCGGCGCTCGCAACGGCCTTGCCGCCCGCGGCCACGATTGTCGCGACCGTCTCGTGCGCGTGACTGCTCTCACGGCTGCCGTCGAGCGCGGTGCCGAGATCGTTGACGACGACCGACGCGCCCTCCGCGGCGAGTGCGAGCGCCTCACCGCGCCCGATGCCTCGGCCGGCACCCGTGACGATCGCGACCCTGCCTTCGAGCGCCCCCATGACGGGGAACGTAGCCCTGGCCTGACACGCGTGTCAGGTTTCGTTGTGGTCACATGAAGACCATGGACGACACGCTGGCGACACAGGATGCGACGGCGCTGGCGGGCGCGATCGCCCGTAAGGAAGTGAGCAGCCGCGAGTTGCTCGAGCTGTATCTCGATCGCATCGACCGGCTGAACCCCGCGATCAACGCCGTTGTCACGCTCGATGCGGACCGGGCACGGGCTGCAGCCGGCGTGGCGGATGATCTGACCGCGAAAGGCCAGAGCGTCGGCCCGTTGCACGGCCTGCCCGTGACCATCAAGGACGCCATCGAAGTGGAAGGGGTGCGATCGACCGGCGGGGCCGTCGAGTTGCGCGACCACGTGCCCACGGCCGACGCGCCCGCCGTCGCCCAGTTGAAGGCGGCAGGGGCGGTCGTGTTCGGCAAGACCAACGTGCCGAGGTGGTCCGGCGACCTCCAGACCTACAACGAGATCTTCGGCACGACGAACAATCCGTGGGATGCCACTCGCGTGCCCGGAGGGTCGTCAGGTGGCCCCGCCGCCGCGGTCGCGTCCGGCCTCAGCAGCTTCGAGCTCGGTACGGACATCGGAGGGTCGGTGCGGATCCCGTCGCACTGTTGCGGCGTGTTCGGGCACAAGCCCAGCTTCGGTGTCGTGCCGCAGCGTGGCTACCTCGACCATGTCGGAGGCGGAACGACGGATGCGGACATCAATGTGTTCGGCCCGATCGCTCGCAGCGCGGCGGACCTCGACCTGCTCATGTCGGTTCTCGCGTCACCCGAACCGGAACGCTCGGTCGCGTGGCGCGTCGACCTTCCCGCGCCGCGTCATCGCGACGTGGCGTCGTACCGAGTGGGCCTGTGGTTCGAGGAGCCGCCGTGCGCCATCGATCGCGACCAGCTCGCGGTGTTGCGACGCGCCGCCGACGCGCTCGCGAGCGCGGGCGCCAAGGTCGAGGAGGCCCATCCTCCCGTCGACTTCAACGAGCAACACGGTCTCTTCATCCAGATGATCACGCCCGCGATCTCGGTGAGCATGCCCGACGACGTGGGCGACGCGCTGAGCGGCTCGCACCTCCAATGGTTGCGCGCCGACGCGCACCGCGCCCAGCTGCGCGCGACGTGGGCCGAGTGGTTCGAGACCTACGACGCGCTTCTCTGCCCGGTGATGCCCGTGCCGGCGATCCCGCACCAGCAAGACGGCGACATGTTCAGCCGCACCATCGACATCAACGGCGAGACGACGTCGTACGTGAACCTCATCAGGTGGACCGGCCTCATCGGCGTGCTCGGCCTGCCGTCAGCAGTCCCACCGATCGGGCGCACGACCGCGGGACTGCCGGTCGGCGTGCAAGTCGTGACGCCATACTTACGCGACCGCGACGCGATCGCGCTCGCCGGCCATCTCGCCGAGTTGGCCGGCGGCTACGACGTCCCGCCCGGTTTCTGACGTGCACGACCACGAGCACGTGGGCCAGCACGACCAGCACGACCAGGACGAACTCCGGGTCCATTGTGGGGCCGGGGCCCCGCAACGGCACCAACATTGGAAGGGGTGGTGGGGCTGATGTGGGACCACAACGAGGCGGTCATGTTGTGGCATCTCATCCTCGCCTTCCTGCTCGCGTTCGTGGTCGGGTTCGAGCGTGAGATCCGGGGCGCGCCGGCGGGTGATCGCACCTACTCGCTCGTGGGAACGGGTGCTGCCGCGATCACGGCGGTGACGATCGGGCCGGCACCGCAGGCGATCGCCGGCGTCATCACCGGCATCGGCTTCATCGGCGCCGGCTTCGTGATCCATAGCGACATGGGCACCTTGAAGGGCATCACGTCCGCGGCGACGATCTTCGCGGTGGCTGCCATCGGCGTCGTCGCCGGTAGCGGTCACACGTGGCTGGCGGTGGCGATCACCGCGCTCGTACTCGTCGATCTCGAGTTGCGGCAGGTCCCGGGCCTGCGCCGGTTCGATGCGCGCCGCTATGTCCAACGGGTCCGCGACGATGACGCGATGCCCGGCATGGACGACGACGCCTGAGCATCAGCGGCTGAGGGTCACCGGCTGAGCATCAGAGGGCCACGTCGACCCCAGTGGCCTTCCCGAGCGCGGCGAGGTCGTCGAGGATGGCGTCGAGCATGTCCCACAGATCGGGCACGAGCTCGCGGCACGAGACCAGACCGAAGTCGAGCGTGTCGAGGTAGCTCTGCACCGTCACGTTGAGACCCTGGCCGTCGACGATCGTCGAGACCGGGTAGTAGTGCAGCAGCTTGCTGCCCGCGGCATACAGCGGCTCGCGCGGCCCCGGCACGTTCGAGATCACGAGGTTGATGGGCGGGTTGAACCGCTCGGTGAGGCGCGTGGCCATCCGCATGGCGCGGGAGAACACCGCGGGCGGTGGGAACGACGCGAAGTCGGTGAGCGAGTCGGCGGGGATGGCGTCGAAGAGCTCTTTGGCGTTGGCCATCGCCTGGTGCACCCGCTCGACCCGCGTGACCGGATCGGCTTCGTCGGTCGGCAGGGTGGCGAAGATGGCGGACACGCGGTTGGTCCAACGTTCGGTCTCATCCCCTGTACGGATCGAGACGGGCACCATCGCGCCGAGGGGACGATCGGTCAGCGCGTCGTGCTGTGCCAGCCATGTGCGCAGCCCGCCGGCGCACACCGCCATCACGACGTCGTTCACCGTGGCGCCGAGCGCGTTCTTGATGTCCTTGACCGCCTGCAGTGGGGCCGAACGGAACGCGAACCGCCGGTGTGGCGTGATCGGCGCGTTGAACGGTGTCGGTGGCGCGGACAGCGACGGCAACGGACCCGCAAGGTCGGTCTCCGGTGAACGTTCCCGCCCCACGTTGAGCAGCGAGCCGAGCGGACCGCGCAGGCTGCCGCGGACCTGGTTCGCGGCGGCGACGAGAGCAGGGTTGCGGGTGGCTCGCCCGAAGTCGCGCGCCGTCCGTGCGCCCAGCACGATGGCCCGCCCCGGCTTGCGCACGAGGTTCGGGATGGCGCGGGCCAAGACCTCCGCGTCGGTCGGCGCTCGCTCCGGCTCCCAGTCGGCGCTGGTGCCGAACAGGTCGTCGCCTTCGGGTGACGCGTCGAGCATCATCGTGAGGAGCTCAGCGCCGGACGCGCCGTCGACGGTCGCGTGATGGACCTTCGTGAGAATGCCGAAGCGATCGTCGGGCAGGCCTTCGATCACGTACGTCTCCCACAGCGGACGCGTGCGGTCGAGCGGCCGGCCGATGATGCGCGCCACGAGGTCGGCGAGTTGCGCGTCGGAACCGGGGGGCGGGATGGCGGTGTTGCGCACATGGAAGTCGAGATCGAAGTGGTCGTCGTCGATCCAGTACGGATGGTCGAGGTGCATCGGCACGTCTCGCAGGCGGCGGCGCAGCGGCTCGAGCAGATGCAACCGTCGCTCGATCTGATCGCGCCACGCGGCGAGCGGTTCGTAATCCGGGTCGTCCGGTCGCTTGAACACCGACAAGCTCGAGACGTGACCGAACTGTGACGGCGTCTCCATGTAGAGGAACGTCGCGTCAAGCCCTGAAAGTTGCTTCATGGCGCCTCCCTGCCCCTGTGCCCGGCGAACTAGCCGCCGGGAGTGTGATGGGCGACCAACGGCACCCACTTGACGTCGGGAGCGGAGCTGATGCCGCCCTCGGCGAGCGCGGCCCCGAGCCGTGACTCCATGAACGCGGCCTGCGCGTCCCGCGACGACCAGACCTCGGTGACGACGAAGGTGCCGTCGTCCGACACGCCAGCGGCGTGCATGACGAGCCCTTCCGGCCAATCGCCGGCGCCGCTGTGCATGTCGATGCCGAGGATCTTGTTCACCGCCTCGTACTCCTCGGGTCCCACTCCGTCGAACTCCAGAATCAGTGCTTCAGCCATTAGGGCTCTCCCCTCCCGTGGTTCGGCCACAGCTTGCCCCGTCGAGTCGGGCGGTGCACCGCGGACCGGATCAGCCCACAGCAGCCCGGATCAGGCGTCGACGAGGCGGACCTGCTTGTAGCCGTGGCGTTCGAGGGAGCCTCGTTCGACCATCTCGACGTCGGCTCGCACACCGACTTCGGCCTCGACGGCGCGCGCGCATTCGCCGGCGATGGCCATTGCATCGCCCTGCTCGCCACCGATCTCGACGCGCAGGTGCAGCGCGGCCACCGCATTGCTCGGCTTCACGACTTGCCACTCGAGCGTCGGATCGTTCACCGACGGGATACGGCGCAACGCGCTCTCGAGCTCGGCGACTTGGAAGTGCTTGCCCTGGCTCGACAGGAGATCCTTGAACCGACCTCCCCAGAAGCCCCGCTTGGTGCTCTCACCGCAAGCGCACCGCTCGGTCACGAAGCACGCCGCCTCTTCGAGGTCGTATCGCAACAGTCCGTTGTCGCGATCGAGCGTCGTCACGACGAGGTTGCCCCACTCGCCATCGGGCACGTCACGACCGGTGGCCGGGTCGATTGCCTGCACGATCGCCCAGTCCTCGTGCACATGGCCGCCGTCGCTCTCGCCGCACGGTCCGCCCACGTACGCGTACGCCTCGAGGCCGCACGTCATGATCGGTAGGCCCTTCTTGCCGAAGCCGCGCAACACGAACGACGGCAAGCCCGCGTCCTTGGCGAGGTCCTTGCCCATGTTCGCCGCGATCTCCGCGAAGCGGCCATGGTTGAACGCAACCATCGAGACGTCGGGATGCACGCGCTCCCACATGCGGATGCCTTGCTCGCCGAGCTCGTCGGTGTCGGGCGGCGCCACCCAGAGATTGAGCATCCCGAAGTACTCGAGGCAGCCCGACAACATCACGCCACCCCCGTAGAGGTACGCGGGATGGGCGTGCGTGACGATCTGACCCGGGCGCCAACCGTTGCGCCACCACACCCGCGCCGCCGACTCGTACTCGAGCCAGATGTCGTGTCGGGTCCACAACGTGAGCGTCGGAGTGCCAGTCGTCCCCGACGACGATCCGAGGCGGACGCAGTCCTGGCGCCGCGTGAACCGGTACTCACCGAACGGGGGATGCTCGGCCTCGCTGTCGCGAAGCTCCTGCTTCAGCGTGGTCGGGATGAGATTGACGTCGTCGACGTCGCGCAGGTCGTTCACCGAACGGATGCCCGCCGCTCGAAGCTTGCGACCGAACAAACGCGCCTTGCCGTCGGTCACCTTCGCGACGAGCGCGCGCAACCGTTCGAGTTGGAGCTCGCGCAGTTGCTCGCGACCCATCGCCTGCATCTCGGGGTCCCACTGCTTCTGTGCCGGGTCGCGTGGCGCAGGACCGAGAACCCCCGGGTCGTACGTCGGCATAGGCTCCGGACCCTACCTGACACGTCCGTCAGGTGATTCGGGAGGCGCCGGCCATCGCAACACAGACAACGATCGGCATCGACATCGGTACGACGTCGGTGAAGGCGGTCGCGGCGGACGGCGACGGCAACGTGGTTGCGGCGAGCCGCATCCCTCACGGCGCCAAGGTCCCCGGACCGGAAGCGCTCGAACATGACGTGGAGATGGCGTGGCGCGACGGTGTGCGACGCGCGTATGCGGACGTGAGTCGCGATGTCGACGTCGTCGCAGTGAACGTCGCGGCCATGGTCCCATCGCTCGGCGCGTTTCGCGCCGACGGCTCCGCCGCCGGGCCGGGTTTGCTGTACGGCGATCATCGCGGGCGCCGGCCCGGTAGTGCGGACGGCGGCAACCCGGCCGAGAGTGGCGAGCTGTTGGGGTTCCTCGGTTGGCTGCACGCCAACTGTCCGGACGCGGAGCGGTTCTGGCCCGCCCAAGCGGCGGCCAACTACGAGCTGTCCGGCCGGCCCGCACTCGACACCACGACCGCGTTCACCGCGTACCCGTTGTTCGACGGCGCGCAATGGGATCCGGCGCTGTCGGCCGAAGCCGGCGTCGAACCCGCGCAGTTGCCGGAGATCGTGTCGGGCGTCGACCCGGCGGGCAGAGTCGGTGGTGGCGCGGCTGGTCCCGATCACGATGGGCCGTTACTCGGGGGCGGGACGATCGACGCGATGGGCGAACAGATCGTTGCGGGTGCTGACGAGATCGGCGATGTCCTCGTCATCTGCGGCACGACGCTCATCACGTGGGCGGTGATGGGGGAGGAGTGGATCGAGAGGCCCGGGCTCTGGACCATCCCGCACACCGCGCCCGGCAAGTTGTTGATCGGCGGACCGTCGAACGCCGGCGGGTTGTTCCTCAACTGGGCCACTGCCCTGGCCGGCAAGGGTGGCGACGACGATGCGGTCGACCCGTCGGACGTGCCCGTATGGCTGCCGTACGTGCGCGGCGAGCGCACGCCGTTGCACCGCCACGATCTGCGGGCGTCGTTGCACGGGCTGAACCTCACGCACGGCCCCGCGCACGTCCGGCGCGCCGCGTACGAGGCCGCGGGGTTCGTCGTCCGCCATCATCTCGATCTCGCGGGCGACGCGATCGCGCCGAGACGTCTCGTCGCGACGGGCGGCGGCACTCGTGTCGAGCCGTGGCTGCAGGCGCTGGCGGACTGCACCGGTTTGCCGGTGGACGTCGTCGCGGTGCCGGAAGGGGCGGCGTTGGGGTCGGCGTTCATCGCCCGGTGCGTCGCGGGCCTGGAGTCGCAGATGAGCGACGGCAGCCGGTGGGCACGCGTTGCGCGGCGAATCGACCCCGATGACCGATGGGTGCCGCGAGTGGCGGAGCGATACGACGACTTCCTTACGCAGACCACACGCGCGGCCACTGGCAGCGACGTAATCTGACGCGCATGTCAGGTACGAGTCTCGACGCATTGGGGGACTCGTTCGACGCGATGGCGCAGTTCACCGACACGGTCGCGGGCGATCTCCGCGACCCGTACCCGGGCCTGGCCGAGAAGCGCCGCACGGCGCCGGTCGAGGTGGTGGACGTCGTCGACTTCGGTGGCGCGCCGCAGACGGTGTGCAACGTCTACACGTACGACGACTGCGCGCAGGTGCTGCGCGACAACGTCACGTTCTCGTCAGGCGCGATCCGCGACTTGATGGAGCTGGTGATGGGTCCGTTCGTGCTCGTCGGCATGGACGAACCCGAGCACCGGCGCCATCGCAACCTCGTGAGCGCGGCGTTCCGGCACAAGGCGCTGATGCGGTGGGAGACCGAGGTCGTCGAACCGATCATGCACGATCTCATCGACACGTTCGGCCATCGCGGTTCGGCGGAGCTGGTTCGCGAGTTCACCTATCGCTTCCCGGTGCAGATCATTGCCGAGATCCTCGGCGTTCCTCACGAGGACCACGAGCACTTCCACGAGATGGCGGTGTGGGTCGTCAACGTCGCCGCCAATCCCGAGCGCGGCATTCAGGCGTCGCGTGACTTGCGTGAGTACCTCAGCGTCGTCGTCGAGCAGAAGCGTGCGCATCCAGGCGACGACGTGATCAGCCTGCTCGTACAGGAAGAGCTCGACGGTGAGCGCCTCGACGACGAGGAGATCTACTCGTTCCTTCGTCTGTTGTTGCCCGCGGGCGCGGAGACGACCTACCGCGCGACGGGCAACTTCTTGTACGGCCTGCTGAGCCATCCCGATCAGCTCGACGCGCTGCGGGCCGACCGCTCGTTGATGGCGCAGGCGGTCGAGGAGGCGATCCGCTGGGAGACGCCGTTGCTCATCACGAGCCGGTTGGCGACCTGCGACACCGTCATCGGCGGCGTCGAGGTGCCGGCGGGCACGATGGTGACGCCGAACATCGGCTCCGCCAATCACGACGAGTCGCGCTGGGATCACGGCGACGACTACGACCTGTTGCGCCCGGTCGTCCCGCACATCGCCTTCGGCGTGGGGCCGCACATGTGCCTCGGCATGCACCTCGCCCGCATGGAGATGGCTTCGGCTGTCGCAGCATTGCTCGAGCGCTGCCCAGGGTTGCGGTTCGATCCGGACGCGTTCGAGCGTGACGATCCCCACGTCCACGGCGAGCGCTTCCGTTCGCCGACCGCGTTGCCTGTGACCTGGAACTGAGCGTCACATGCTCGAGGGCAAGGTCGCGCTCATCACGGGTGCCGCCTCCGGACAGGGGCGCGCCGCCGCCTCGCTGTTCGGCTGGCACGGCGCGTCGATCGCCATCGTCGACGTCGACGACCGGCGCGCGGCCGAGACGGCCGAGATCGTGAAAGCACAGGGAGCCCGCAGCGTCACGATCCACGCGGACGTCTCCGTACGGCCGGACTGCGATCGCATGGTCGCGGAGTGCGTCGGAGCGTTCGGACGACTCGACATCCTCTACAACAACGCGGCCGTGCAGATGTCCGGACGCTTGGTCGAGTGCAGCGAGGACGACTGGGATCGCACGATGGCCACGAACCTCAACGCGGTGTTCTGGGCGTGCCGCGCCGCGTTGCCGGTGATGCTCGACCACGACGGCGGCTCGATCATCAACACCGCGTCCGTACTTGGCCTGATCGGGTCGGAGGGGTACGTCGCGTACGGCGCGGCGAAGGCCGGCCTGGTGGCGCTGACCCGGCAGATCGCGGTCGAGTACGGCCCGCACATCCGCGCCAATGTCATCGCCCCCGGCTCGATCGACACGCCGCGGTTCCGCAAGGTGGCCGAGGAGATGGACGACACCGACGGGTTCCTGTCCGGACTGGCACGGGTGATCCCGTTGCAACGGTTGGGCACCGCCGAGGACGTCGCCAACATCGCCCTGTTCCTCGCGTCGAGCCAGTCGGCGTACGTGTCCGGTGCGGTCATCCCCGCCGACGGCGGCCTGGCGGCTCTCCGATGACCGCGGCACCGCGATGAACGGAGAGGCTCGGCCCGTCGCGCTGGTGACGGGTGCGGCGTCCGGCCTCGGTGCCGCCATCAGCGACTGGTTGTGCGGTGACGGCTACGAGGTCGTCGGTGCCGATCTCGATCCGGTGCAACCGTGGATCGAGCGGTGCGACGTGCGCTGCGACCACGACGTGCGCGGCATCGTCGACGCGGCGGCGGCTCGTGGTCCGCTGCGAGCGCTCGTGCTGAGCGCGGCCGTGGAGACTCGTTCGCCGGTCGTGGACTGCACGGACGACGACTGGCAGCGCGTGCTCGATACGAACCTCAAGGGCGCGTTCTTGTGCATGCGTCACGCGGTGCCGGCGATGGTCGCCGCCGGTGGCGGATCGATCGTCGCGCTGGGGTCCACGCTCGGCTCCATCGTGGCGCCGCACTACCCGGCGTACTGCGCGTCGAAGTTCGGCCTGACGAATCTGTGCAAGCAGGTCGCCATCGAGCACGCGGCGGACAACGTGCGGGTCAACGTGCTCTCGCTCGGCCCGACGGACACCGGTCTGTTCGTGCGTCTGACCGACATGGCGCCTGATCCCGGCAAGGTGCGGGCGGGCGTGGCCGCCAACCTGCCGATGCGCCGCCTCGGCCGGGCCGACGAGGTGTGCGCGGCCGTCGCGTTCCTCCTGTCGGACGCAGCCGCGTTCACGAGTGGCGCGGTGCTGCCCCTCGACGGCGGACTCGCAGCCCGGCGGATGTGACGTTGGCGGTTCAGGGCTTCCGCGTGCTGGACGCGGATGCGCACGTGATCGAGCCTCCCGAGGTCTTCGCGGGGTGGACCGACAACCCGCTGCCCGCCGACCTTCCTCCGGACACGCCGCTCGTCCCGTGCGGTGACTTCGACTTGGTCGCCGACCAGTTCGCGCACGGCTTCGACGCGCCGTCCTACGTGCGGGCCATGGACGCGCAGGGCATCGACGCGGTCGTGCTCTATCCGTCCATCGGATTGTTCGTGCCATACCTGCCGTCGCTCACTGCCGATGAGTCCGCAGCCGCGTGCCGGTCCTACAACGACTGGATCGCCGGCTACTGCGCCCACGAACCGTCCCGCATGACCGCCGCCGCACTGGTGCCGTTGGCCGACGTCGACCTCGCGGTCGCAGAGGCGAAGCGGGTGCACGACCTCGACCTCGTCGGAGTGATGGCGCGGCCGAACCATCTCTACGGACGCAACCTCGGCGACCCGTACTACGACCCGCTGTGGTCGGTGTGCGCCGACCTCGGGCTCACCGTGTCGGTCCACGAAGGGCTCGGATTGCAAGGGCCGACGATCGGCTCCGATCGCTTCTCCGGTTTCGCGGCGCGCCACGCGCTCTCGCACCCGATGGAACAGATGGCGGCGATGGCGTCACTCGTGATCGACGGCGCGCTCGACCGTCATCCCGGGTTGCGCGTCGCGTTCCTCGAGTCCGGCACCGGCTGGCTGCCGTACTGGCTCGCTCGTCTCGACGACCATCTCGAATGGCTCGCACCCGATCGCACCTCCGCCACCGCGTTGTTCGACACGCACTGCGTCATCTCGTCGGAAGCGGACGACGATTGCATCGGCATGGTCGTCGATCGCGTCGGCCCCGAGTACGTCGTGTGGGCCAGCGACTTCCCTCATCCCGACGCGGTGTATCCGGGGGCAGCGGAGGAATTCCTGCGGGAATGCCAGGAGCAAGGCGTCGACGAAGACGACGCCCGGGTGATCCTCTGGGACGCCCCCCTCGCGTTCTACGACCTCGAGTCCCGTTTCACCTGAGTCGCAAAGACGGCATTGCTCGAATGTTGGTTCTCTTGCGGGGCCATGGCCCCGCAATGGACCCGGAGTCGGCGAGGGTCAGAGACGGTAGAGGGCTCGAGCGTTGGCGCCGAGGAGCTTGGCGGTCACGTCGTCACCGAGTGAGGCGGTGAGGCGGCGGACCTCGTCGACGGTGCCGGGGAAGTCCGAATCCCAGTGGGGGTAGTCGGACGCGTACACGAGCCAGTTGTCACCGAGCTGGTCGACGCAGGGGACGAGCATCGGTTCCTCGGCTTCGAAGCTGAAGAAGCACTGGCCACGGGCGAGCAGCTCGCGAGGGTCGGACTTCATCGCGGGCACGAGGTCACCCCGCTTCTCGTAGTGCTCGTGCATGCGGTGGACGAAGTAGGGGACCCATCCCGTCCCCGATTCGAGGAACGCCACTCGCAGCGTCGGGAACCGGTCGAGCACGCCTCCCATCGCCAGCGCGGTGAACGCGACCATCTGGTCGAGCGGGAACGACAAGCAGTGCACTTGCGCGTAGTTGTCGAAGCGTTCCGCGCCCGGCAACGGAAGGTTCATGCCGGGCGCGCTGTGCACCGCAACCGCGAGGTCGAGCGACGCGCAGGCTTCGAAGAACGGAAGCAGTGAGGGGTCATCGAGATTGGAGTCACCGATGACCGGCGGCACGGTGATCGCCACGGCGCCGATGCGGGCCGCCCGTTCGACCTCCTCGACGGAGCGCGCGACATCCTGCAGCGGCACGGTCGCCACGCCCTTCAAGCGGTTCGGGTGGTGACCGCACACCTTCGTGAGCAGCCAGTCGTTGTAGGCGCGGGCGACGTCGAGCGCGAAGCCGGCGTCGTCGTACGACGTGAGCCCGATGATGAGGCCGCCGAACAGCACCTGCACGTCGATGCCCTCGCGGTCCATGTCGGCGAGGCGCTGATCGAGATCGCCCGCGCCGGCCGCGCACGCGGGACTGATGGCCGACTCGATGGGGACACCGCATCCCGGCCCCACCTGCGTCGGGTAGAGCTTGCCGCCGATCTTCGCCACCCAACGATCACCCGACGTGCCCGCGGACAGCCACCCGGGATGCAACTCGCCGAGCTCGGTCCACGCCATCGGGTCCTCGTTGACGTGCGCGTCCGCATCAATTATTTCGCTTCGGCTCACTTCGTTCGCCTCAGTGCCGGCCGCTCGCTGGCGCTACCACGGCCGGCCTGTGTTCGTGTCGCTCGGCTCACTTCGTTCGCCTCAGTGCCGGCCGCTCGCTGGCGCTACCACGGTCGGCCTGTGTTCGTGTCGCCCGCGCGACGGCGATCGCCTGCAGTGCCGGCCGCTCGCTGGCGCTACCACGGCCGGCCTGTGTTCGTGCCGCCGCGCGCCTGCGGTCGTCTCGGCCGTCAAACCTGACATCACCGTCAGGTAGTGTGCTCAACGAGGGAGTTCGATGCCACTTTCGATCAACGTCGACCGCGAGAAGTGCATGGGATCCGGCAACTGCGCCTTCCACGCACCCAACACGTTCGACCTCGACGACGACATGAAGGCGTTCGTCGTCGACGCCACCGGCGATCCCGAAGACAAGATCCGCCTCGCGGTCGACGGCTGTCCCACGCTCGCCCTCTCCCTCGAGGCCTAGGCGACGAGCGGTACTCGATGACACTCGGTATCGGAGAGGATCACCTCGCGCTGCACGACACGGCGCGCCGTTGGGTTGCCAAGCACTGCCCGCCCTCGGTGCCGCGTGCGTTGCTCGACGCGGACGACGAGACCATGCCGCCCTTCTGGCCGGACCTCGCCGCGCTCGGCTGGCTGGGCCTCCATCTGCTTGAGGAGGTCGGCGGATCCGGCTACGGACTGACCGAGCTCGCGGTCGTCCTCGAGGAGCTCGGCCGCGCCTGCGCGCCCGGACCGTTCCTTCCGACCGTCCTCGCCGCGGCAGTGATCGACGCGCTGGCCGACGACGACATCCGCCGCGCCCTCCTACCGTCGCTCGCCGACGGGTCGACGACGGCCACGGTCGCGTTCGCGGGCGAACGCCAGCCGGTGCTCGGCGCCGCACTCGCTGATCTCGTCATCGTTCCCGCGCCGGACGGCTGGCACGTCGTACGCGCCGGCGATTGCGTGATCGCGCCCCGCGTGAGCGTCGACGCCACGAGGCGGGTCGCCGATGTCGATGCGACGAACGCAGCGCCGGTCGCGTTCCTCCGCGATCCCGACGGCGCCACCGTCACCGATCTCGCGCTGACCCTGCTGGCCGCGGAGTGCGCAGGCGGCGCCGCATGGTGCGTCGCGACGGCCGCGGAGTATGCGCAGGTGCGCGAGCAGTTCGGTCGCCCGATCGGGCAGTTCCAGGGCGTGAAGCACCGGTGCGCCGACATGCTGCTCGCGCTCGAGCAGGCACGAGCGGTCGCGTGGGACGCGGCCCGTCCGTCCGCCACCACCGACGAGCGCGCGTTGGCTGCATCGGTCGCCGGCGCGATCGCGCCGGAGGCGTTCTTCCGCGACGCGAAGGACTGCATCCAAGTGCTCGGTGGCATCGGGTTCACGTGGGAGCACGACGCGCACCTGTACCTGAAGCGAGCGACCGCGTTACGGGCCCTGATCGGTGGCGGCGCCCACGAGTGGCGGCGGCGCACGATCGCGCTGGCGCGTGCCGGCGCGCGCCGCGAGCTCGCCGTCGATCTGCCCGAGGACGCGGCACCGTTCCGCGACCGGATGCGAGCCGAACTCGCTGACGTCTCGTCGCACGACAAGTCCGAATGGCGATCGTTGCTCGCGGATCTCGGCTACCTCGCGCCGCACTGGCCGAAGCCCTGGGGCCGCGACGCCAGCCCGGTCGAACAACTCGTCATCGACGAGGAGATGCGCGCCGCCCACCTCCGCCGCGCACACCTGCAGGTCGGCGCGTGGGTGTTGCCGACACTCATCGAGCATGGCACCGCCGAGCAGCAACAGCGATGGATACCGCCGACGCTGCGAGGCGACATCTCGTGGTGCCAGCTGTTCAGCGAGCCCAGCGCCGGCAGCGATCTCGCGTCGCTGGCGACCAAGGCCAGCCGCGTCGACGGTGGTTGGCTGCTCACCGGTCAGAAGGTGTGGACGTCGATGGCGAAGGACGCGCAGTGGGGCCTGTGCCTCGCCCGTACCGACCCGACCGTCCCGAAGCACGACGGCATCAGCTGCTTTTGTGTCGACATGTCGGCGGACGGCATCGAAATTCGTCCGCTCCGCGAGCTCACCGGTTTCGCGATGTTCAACGAGGTCTTCTTGTCGGACGTGTTCGTGCCCGACGATTGTGTCGTCGGCGCGGTCGACGACGGTTGGCAGGCCGCACGCACGACGCTGGCCAACGAGCGCGTGTCGATGGGATCGGGCTCGTCGTTCGGCTTCGGTGTCGAGATGCTGCTCGGCATGGTCGATCTCGACGATGCCGTTGCGGTCGACGAGGTCGGTGCCCTCGTCGCTGAAGCGCACTCGATCGCCGTGCTCGGCTTGCGGATGACCGCCCGCGCGGTGAGCGGCGCCGACCCCGGTCCGGAGTCGAGTGTGCGCAAGCTGCTCGGCGTCGAGCACGATCAGCGCGTGCAGGAGGTCGGGCTCGGTCTATTGGGTGCCACGGCCGCCGCCAACGACGGCGACGCCGCCACCTGGATCGGCGCCTTCTTCGCCAACCGCTGCCTCACCATCGCGGGTGGCACCAGCGAAGTGCAACGCAACGTCATCGCCGAGCGCCTGCTCGGCCTCCCCAAGGACTGAATGTGTCAACGCCTCGATTCGACCTGCCCACCCCCGACCTCGAGACGCAGCCCTACTGGGACGCGGCCCGAGAGCATCGGCTGCTCATCATGCGCTGCACCGCGTGCGGCACGGCGTTCTTCTACCCGCGGCCGTTCTGCCCGTCGTGCTGGAGCGATCAGGTCGAGTGGGAAGAGGCGAGTGGCCGCGGGACGCTCTACACGTACTCGATCGTGCGCCGCAACGACCTCCCGCCGTTCGGTGAGCGCGTGCCCTACGTCGCGGCGATCGTCGATCTCGACGAGGGCCCCCGCATGATGACGAACGTCGAGGGTTGCGACGAGGCCGACCTCCACATCGGCATGCCCCTCGTCGTCGACTACCGCGAGGAGACCGACGAGTTCACGTTCCCGATCTTCCGACCCGCGTGAGTGAGCGTGCAGCGCACAGCCCGCCGAGCGACCGCCAGGGAGCCGGACGCCGATGGGGTTCGGGGGCGCAGCCCCCGAGAAGCCCGGTTCGGTAGGGTGCGCGGCGATGGTCGACGGAGCAGACGACGCGTTCACCTTCCGATGGGAAGCTCCCGTCCACGAGGTCTTTCCCTCGCTGCACGAAGCGCAGAGCGCCTGGCTCGCGCAGATCGACTCGTTGCATGCGCCCGACCGCAAGACCTACGAGCTCATCCGGATGGCGTGCTCGGTCATCGCCCGCAACCCCGAGGGGATCGCCCGCCATGCGATGCTGGCCCGAGAGGTGGGTTCGTCGTGGGACGACGTCGTCGGCTCGATCATGTTGACGACGCCCGCGTTCGGCATCCTCGCCGCCGTCGAGGCGTTGCCGCACGCGCGACGGGGCTTCGACGAAGCACCCGAGGTCGAGTCCGATGACAACGGAGACGGCTGAGGACTCGAGCGACGCGAACGCGCGGGCGGGCGCGCCGCAGGTGGACGCGCCGCAGCCTTTCCGGCTGCTGCCCCGACTCGACGACACCAACCGTCACTTCTGGACGAGCGGCGAGGACGGAAAGCTCCGCTTCCTTCGTTGCCAAGAGTGCGGCTACTGGATCCACCCGCCGTCACCGCGATGCCCCACGTGCCTGTCGAAAGACGTCGACGTCGAAGCGGTGTCAGGGCAGGCGACGCTGCACACCTTCACCGTCAACCACCAACCGTGGTACCCGGGCCTCGACCCTCCCTATGTCATCGCCATCGTCGAGCTCATCGAACAAGAGGGCCTGCGCCTCACGACCGGCATCACCGGTTGCGCACCCGACGAAGTCGCGATCGGCATGCCCTTGCAGGTGACGTTCCAGCACTACGAGGACGTGTGGCTGCCGTTCTTCGAGCCGGTTCGATGAGTCCGAGTTCGCTCGATGCCGTGATCAGTGGCATCGGCCAGTCGGACGTGGGCCGCCGCCTGCATCGTCATCCGCTCGACCTCACGCTCGATGCCTGTATCGAAGCCATCGAGGACGCCGGCCTGACGCGCGACGACATCGACGGCATCGCGACGTACCCCGGCGCGATGGACATGCCCCCCGGCTTCTCCGGTGTCGGCGTGACCGAGGTGCACGACGCATTGCGCCTGAACTTGAACTGGTACGCGGGAGGGCTCGAGTCGCCCGGCCAGCTCGGGTCGGTGATCAACGCCTGCATGGCGGTGTCGACCGGCATGGCCGACCACGTCCTGTGCTTCCGCACGGTCTGGGAGGGCACCGCGCAGGGCGACAAGGGTCGCGCCGCAGTGATGCCGGGCATCGGCGGAGGCGGAGGTGGAGCCGGCGGTGGCGGCGGCCTGCCACGGGTCGGCGGCTTCATGCAGTACACGCTCCCGTACGGCGCGCCGTCAGCCGCCAACTGGATCGCGATGATGGCGATGCGCCACTTCCACGAGTTCGGCACGACCCGCGAGCAGCTCGCGTGGATCGCACTCAACGGGCGGCGCAACGCCGCGCTCAATCCAAAGGCCGTGTACCGCGATCCGATGACGCTCGAGGACTACCTCGGCATTCGCATGATCAGCTCCCCCTTGTGCCTGTTCGACTGCGACGTTCCCGCGGACGGTTCGACGGCCGTGATCGTGAGCCGGGCCGATGCGAGCGCCGACTTGCGGCATGCGCCGGTGCGTGTCGACGCGGTCGGTACCGCCATCCACGGCCGCCCGTCGTGGGACCAGTGGGACGACCTCACGACGATGGCGCTGCGCGACGCGTCCTCGCAGTTGTGGACCCGCACCGACATCACGCCGGCGGACGTCGACGTGGCCGAGCTCTACGACGGGTTCAGCTTCATCACGCTGTGCTGGCTCGAGGCGCTCGGTTTCTGCGGAAAGGGCGAAGGCGGCTCGTTCGTCGACGGCGGCGCGTACATCGCCCGGGACGGCATCATCCCGCTCAACACGCACGGCGGTCAGCTGTCCTCGGGACGGCTCCACGGCTACGGCTTCCTCCACGAGGCGTGCGTGCAGTTGCGCGGCGACGGCGGAGAACGCCAGGTGGTGCGGCCCGGCGGCCGGCAACCGGAGGTCGCGCTCGCGGCCGCCGGGGGCGGCCCGCTCGCCGGCTGCCTCTTGCTCACACGAGGTTGACAGTCGACAGAGGGACGAGGGGGACGGCATGTTGAGCGCGGACGAGCTCGAGTCGATGACGGTGCCCGCGTGGGAGCGGGCGAAGGAGGCGATCGCGAACGGTGACGCCGACCGCGCCGTGGCACTCATCGACGAGGCTGCTTCGCGCACGCGCAGCTTGCAGGTGTACTCGATCGAGTGGATCACGTCGTTGCTGTCCTTCATCGGGCGTGAGCTCGGCGAGGACGCGGTCGAACGTGCGCTGCGCACGTCGGGTGACGACTTCATCCGCGATCGCCGCGATCCCCACGGCGGCCGCGGTTCATCCTGGGACACACTCCCTGCGGAAGCACGAGCGAAGGTCATCGCGCGGGCGATGGTGGCCAACGGGAGCACCTGCGAGGTCGACGAGGACGAGGACAAGATCGTCCTGTCCTTCCGCTGCGGCAGCGGTGGCCGATTGATCGACGAGGGTCGCTACGACGTCGACGGTGGTCCGTACCTCACGCTGCACGAGCGCAGCGGCCGTACCTTCGATCGCGACGAGCTACCCGTGTACTGCGCTCACTGCTCGGTGAACAACGAGATGCAGGCAATCGAATGGGGTGGTGCGCCGGGCTCCATCGAGTTCCCGCCTACTCAGCCTGGTGAACCTTGCGTGCACCACGTCTACCGCGACGTCGACGCGATGCCGCAGGACGCCTACGTGCGGATCGGCATCACCAGACGCGGGCCCCGGCCATGAGCCGGCGAAGGTCGCGGGCCGCCTGGTCGTGGCGACGCCGGGCGTCCGCTCGCATCAACCGCAGCTCCGTGTAACGGGCCTGCTCCGCGGCCGTCCACTCCCGCTCCTCGCGTACGAGATCGAGGTCGTGGACCTCGTCGACGACCGCCGAGTGTCGGGCCGCGGCGATCAACAACTCCGTCGCCAGACGGCGGCGGAACTGCACGATCGTGGGGAGCGGTTCGACTGGCACAGTTCCTCCCAGACGGTCATCGTCCGGCAATACCTACGATGACTCGCAATGGGAGCAAACCGTACCTCTCTTGCGCGCTACCAACCCTTGAACTTCGGATCTCTGCGCTCCATGAACGCCTGCATCCCCTCGGCCGAGTCGGCGGTGGCGTTGACGAGCTCCTGGGCGTAGCCCTCCTCCTCGAACGCGGTCTGGCGGCTCGACTCGTTCGAACGGTTGAGGAGCCACTTCGTCATGGTGATCGACTTGCTCGGCGCCGCCGCCAGCCGCCCGGCCCATTCGGCGGTGACCGCGGTGAGATCGTCGGCGGCGACGACGCGGTTGGCGATGCCGACTCGAAGCGCATCCGATGCGGACACGTCGTCGCCGAAGAACATGATCTCCTTGGCCTTCGGGAGCCCCACGATGCGCGGCAGCAGGTAACAACCACCGGCGTCGGGGATGATGCCACGCCGCACGAACACCTCGATGAGCCGCGCGTGCTCGGCCATCACGACCAGATCGCTGGCGAGGACGAGATTGGCGCCGCCGCCCGCCGCGGTGCCGTTGACCGCGGCGATCACCGGCTTCTCACAGTCGAGGATCGACGCCACGAGCCGTTGCCAGCCGCGGCGGATCATCCGCGCGACGTCACCGAGGGCGCGGTCCGGCGCGTCGTCGGGGCGCTCCGGACCGGGCTTCTGCGGACCACCCAACCCTGCGCCCGTGCAGAAGTGACGCTCACCCGCGCCGGTCAGCACGATCACGCGCACGCCGAGCGTGGCGGAGAGCTCGTCGAAGACGTCGGCCAGCGTGTCGCGCATGTGCGCGGTCAGCGAGTTGCCGGCTTCGGGACGGTTGATGATGACGCGTGCGATGCCGTCCTCGACGGCGTAGCGGATGTGGTCCTCGATGGGCGTCTCCTCGGGCATCCCGCTACCGTACATAGCTGACGTTCGTGTCAGGTATGTACGACCGAACGCGGACGCAGCACGCACGACAAAGAGCGCAGACGCGCCAGCACGGGGAACGGGGGCTCACAGGGCATGGGGTTGTTCGACGGCAAGGTGGCGATCGTGACCGGTGCCGGTCGCGGCATCGGACGGCAAGAGGCGTTGCTGCTCTCGGCTCAGGGCGCGGCGGTCGTGGTCAACGACCTCGGCGGATCGAGTGAAGGCACCGGCTCGGACGCAACGCCGGCGCAACAGGTGGTCGACGAGATCGAAGCGGCCGGCGGTCACGCCGTCGCCAACTACGGCAGTGTCGCCGACTTCGACGAGGCGAAGGCGTTGATCGACCAGGCGGTCGAGACGTTCGGCGGCCTCGATGTGCTCGTCAACAATGCCGGCATCCTGCGCGACAAGATGAGCTTCAACATGGACGAGGTCGAGTGGGACGTGGTGATCGACGTCCACCTGAAGGGCCACTTCTGCACCTCGCGCCATGCCGCTGCGTACTGGCGAGCGAAGGCGAAGGAGACGGGCGAACCGGCTCGCGGCGTGATCGTCAACACCACGAGCGAGTCCGGCCTCTACGGCAACGCCGGCCAGGTCAACTACGCGGCGGCCAAGGCCGGTATCGCCTCGATGACGATCGTGATGGCGCGTGAGCTCGAGCGCAGCGGCGTGCGGGTCAACTGCATCGCGCCGGTGGCGCGCACTCGCCTCACCGAGGCGCTCGCGGGGGATCACATGAAGCCCGACGAGACCGGCTTCGATCGATTCTCGCCCGACAACGTCGCCGCGGTCGCGGTATGGCTGGCGTCGGATCTGTCGAGAGCGCTCAACGGTCAGGTCGTGAAGGTGCAGGGCGGTGTCGTGCAGCTGCTCGAGGGCTGGCGGCCACTCACGGAGGCGACGTCCGACAAGCCGTGGACCATCGACACCGTCGACGCCGCGCAGGCGCAACTGCTGGCCGAGTCCGACGGATCGATCCCACCGTTCTTCTTCCCCAGCCCGGGTTGAGCGCGGCGGGCCGGTCACGCCGATGAAGCTCGAGTGGAGCGCGGAGGACGAAGCGTTCCGCGCGGAGCTCGTCCGCTTCCTCGAGGAGCACGCGCCGCCCGAGATCAAAGCGGGGCGTGACTTCACGGACGGAGGCGTCGACGAGGCCGGTGGCGACGAGATCATCCCGCAGTGGGGGCGCGACTGGCAGGCGACCCTTTTCGACCACGGCTGGATGGTGCCCGGCTACCCGCCCGAGCTCGGCGGGCGCAACGCCACGCCCGTTCAGACGCTGATCTACATGGAGGAGCTGGCGAAGCGACGCATCGTCCGTAGCCTCCACTTCCCCGGCTACGCGATCGTCGCGCCGAGCTTGCTCGAGTTCGGCAACGACGAGCAGCGCACACTGGCGCCGGCGTCGATCCGGGGCGACCTCATCTGGTGCATCGGCATGAGTGAGCCGAATGCGGGCAGCGATCTCGCGTCGCTGACGACGCGGGCCGAGCGCGACGGCGACCGTTTCCTCGTCAACGGTCAGAAGGTGTGGACGTCGTACTCGATGGTCGCGTCGAAGTGCTTCTGCTACGTGCGCACGACACCGCTCGACGAGGCGCCGAAGCACAAGGGCATCAGTGTGCTCATCATCGACATGGACACGCCTGGCATCGACGTGCGCCCCATCAGGCACATCACCGGAGCGGAGGACTTCGCCGAGGTGTTCCTCACCGACGTCGAGGTGCCGGTGGCGAACGTCGTCGGTGACGTCGACGACGGTTGGCGCATCACCATGGGGTCGCTCGCGCACGAGCGCGGCGGGCTGTGGTTGCAGTCCGTCGCGATGGTGCAACAGACGGTCGACGATCTGTGCGCGATGGCTCGGCGTCACGGCCTCGACGCCGATGCTGGGGTGCGGCGCCGGTTGGCCGAGGCGTACGAGCAGGTCGCGTCGCTGCGGGCGCTCGGTTACAAGGGCTTCTCGTCGTTCGCGCAAGGAAGCTCCGCGCCCGAGCACAGTTACCTGAAGCTCGCCACCTCTGAGCTCGGCAAGGCGCTGTACGAGCTCGGTATGGAGCTCCAGGGGCCATACGGCGCGGTGGACGATCCCGAGCGCGGCGACGAACGGGGACGGTGGGGCCGGTCCTTCTTCGTGAGCTTCGCCAACACGGTCGCCGGCGGGTCGAGCGAGATCCAGCGCAACATCATCGCCACCCGCATCCTCGGGCTCCCGAGGTCCTGACCGTGGACTTCACGCTCAGCGAAGAGCAGGTCCTGCTGCGCGACACCGCTCGTACATTGCTGGCGCGGCACTGTCCCATCACGCTCGTGCGCGCCCACATGGACGATCCGTCGGTGGCGGCGGCCTTGTGGGAGCACTTGCGGGAGTGGACCGTGCTCGGCGACGGCCCGACCACCGATCTCTGCGTGTTCCTCGAGGAGTGCGGCCGCGTGCTCGCGCCAGGGCCGTACTTCGCCACCACCGCGCTGGCGCTGCCGCTGGCGCGGATCGCAGGGCTCGATCTCGCCGACGGGTTGAGTGCGGGCGAGTCGACGGCGACGGTTGCGCTCGCGGGAGCTTCGGGTGAGTGGCGGATCAACGACGAGACGACGAAGACGTTCGTGCTGGAGGCCGATCGCGTCGACTACGTGCTGGCGGTGGACGGCAGCGGTCGAGTCGACGCGCTCGCGTCGAGCGCGTTGCCCGCACCCCGCCGCGTCGGCCTGATCGACTCGACTCGACGAGTGTTCGAGGTCGACGTGGCCGACGTGTCCGACCTTGCCGGCGCGTCCGGCGGGTCGCTCGGCGCGGACACCGACATCGATGCCTGGTTGGCGCGCGCCACCGTCGCACTCGCGGCCGAACTACTCGGCACGGCGCGCTGGTTGCTCGCCACGGCCATCGACTACGCGAAGCAACGAGTGCAGTTCGACGCGCCCATCGGCAGCTTCCAGGCGATCCAACACAAGCTGGCGGACTGCTCGCTCGACGTCGAGCGCGCCGCCAGCGCGGTCTACTACGCGGCCATGTGCGTCGACGCGAATGACAGCGACCGGCATCGGGCCGTCCACGTCGCGAAGGCGGCGGCCGGACGAGCGGCGATGCACTGCGCGAAGGACGGCATGCAGGTGCACGGCGGTATCGGCTACACGTGGGAACACGACCTGCACCTGTTCATCCGCCGCGCCTACGCGTCGGAGCATCTGATGGGCACGTCCGGCTGGCATCACGACCGGTTGGCCGACCTCATCCTCGGCTGAGCGCAACCGTTCTCCCCTTGCGAAGCGAGCAGGAGAATCTCCGCGTTTCGGCGAATCCGGAACGCAGTTGAACCTGACGTCGGTGTCAGGGTGGAGGAGGGTGTCGGGTGCAGAGGTTCCAGCGGCGGCTCGCTGTCGTCGTCTTGATCGGCGCGGTCATGGTCGCCGGGACCGGCGCCGCGGTGGCCGGTGTGAGCGGCGGCAACTACAGCCCGTCGAAGCAGCACTGCTCGGGGGGCGCCGATGACAGCAACCGTCCCCAGCACGTCGAGAAGGGCTGCCAGAGCAGCACCGCCAACGTGAGTGACGGGTCCGGTAACGAAGCGTTCTTCGCCGGTACGCAGCAGACCGCGGACGGCGATTCCGCGCACGACCTCGTGCACGGCGGCGATCCTGCCAGCGTCGACCCGACGTCGGGTGCGCAGGTGTACTTCGGCGCCGACGACAACCTCGACAACGGCGAGCACGACTCGTCGTCGAAGATCAAGGACGGTCCGAGCGACGGTGGCGCAGTTGCGCTCGACGTGTCGCCCGAATCGGTGATGCCGTGGCTCGCCGCGCTCCGGTCGGGCGACATCGCGTATCTCCTCACTCACCCCGCACCGCTGGTCGACGCGGGTGCGGGCTCGTGTGCGGACGGAACGTGCGAGTCGGTGCAGACGCAACAGCGCACCGCGTACCAAGGTGGCGGCAAGGGCCAGCGCGACGCGGCCAACTACGACGGCACGACGTGGGATCCCGACACGTGCGCGGGCCCCAGTGACACCTCGGCAGATTGCGGGCCTGGCGGCATCAAGTCGTGGTGGAACAAGGACGGCACCGTCCACACGGAGCCGGGCGCGCAGGTCTACGAGGATCCGAACCCGGAGGGCTCACCCGAGGGTCCGTACCCGTTGCCGGCCGCGTACGCGGGCACGTGCGGCGTGATCGCCGGCGGTGGTACCGCTCCTGCGGCACCGGCTTCGCCGATCACCAACGGCGCGGGCCAAGTCGTCGTCTCGACCGGCTGCTGACGTGGGCGCGCGCCGGCGCGTCGCGGTGGCGTTCGGCGCCGTCGCGCTCGTACTCACCATCGTCGTCGGTCCGGCGGCTCATGCCTCCGGACCGGCCGCCTGTGGTTGGCCGATGTACGGCCACGATCCCGGGCATTCCTTCGCGCAGGCGCCGAACTGCTCGACGGTCACAGTGCAGACCGCGCCGACCCTCACGCCGAAGTGGGTCTACCCGACGTCGCAACCCGTGAGTGCATCACCGGCGATCGTCGACAGCACTGTGTATGTCGGTGACTGGTCCGGCACGTTCTATGCGCTCCCCACCGATCCGCCGCCCGGGCCGGTGACGCCGCGCTGGACCTACAAGGTCGACGACACCAATGGGTTCGCGTTCGGGCGTATCGAGTCGTCGGCCGCGTACGTCTCGATCGGTGGCCGTCACGTGGTGCTGTTCGGGGGCGGCGCCACGCTGTACGCGCTCGACGCGGACACCGGCACGAAGCTCGCCGGCGTGTGCCTCGACCCGCGTGCGGATCCCGCAGTGCGATGCAAGACGCCGGACGTCGAAGCCGAGATCGAATCGTCGCCCGCCGTGGTGCAGCGGGGCGGGTCCACGCTCGTGCTCGCCGGGATCGACGTGCACAACGACGAGAACGTGGGCCGCACCGGTGTCGTCGCGCTCGCGTTGCGATCGACGAAGTCGGGTGTGTCGCTCACGCCCGTGTGGAAGTTCGACCCGGAAGCAGGGGTGCCGTACACGGGGGACGACGAGTTGACGCGCGGCTCGGGCACCGGCACCGGTTGTGCGGGCGTGTGGTCGTCGCCCGCCGTCGATGTGGCGAGGGACCTCGTGTTCTTCGGGACGGCGTCGTGCTCGGTCGACGGCGTCGCCGTCGGTGAGCACATGTGGGCGATCAGGCTCGACACCGGCGCGCTGGCGTGGTCGTACGGTCCGCCACGAGAGTCGACGCGCGACGACGACGACTTCGGTGCGTCGCCGAACCTGTTGCCCGGGGGGATGGTCGGCGAAGCGAGCAAGGACGGCTGGTACTACGCCCTCGACGAGCAGGCGGGACCGAACCACGCGCCGCGGCTTCGTTGGAAGACACACGTCGGCGAGTCGGGCCATCTCCAGCAAGACTTCGCCGTTGGTGGCGCCATCGGTACGCCGGCGACGGGCACCGTCAACGGCGGCCCCGCGATCTTCGTCACCACCGCGATCTCGACGCCGTTCGACGCGCCGCTCGACAGTGGACCCACGATCGACCAGTCGCTGACCGGCGATCCGGCGCGGCTGCTCTCGCTCGCCGCGATCAGCGCCACTGACGGCACGGTGCTCTGGCGGGCGCCGTTGTCGCGCCAGTCGTACGGTGCGCCGACGTTCGTGAACGGGGTCGTGCTCGTACCGTCGACCTTCGACTCCACGCTCGCCGCGTTCGCGGCGGACACGGGCTTGCCGCTCGCGATGCTGCCGGTCGTCGGGCCGCCGGCGAGCGCGCCGACGCCGGTCGGTAACTCGATCTACATGGGAGCGGGCACCGGGACCGGCACGGATTCACCGCTGTCGGACGCCAGCGGCGTATGGGCGTTCGAGGTCGCATCGCCCTGAAGAACTATGACACGATCGTCAGGTACGCCTGGTTGACGAAGGGGAGCCGTCAGTGGCCGAAGAGAAGCTGTTCTTCGAGGACGTGAACGAGGGGGACGAGGCGCCGGTCGTGAGCCACGAGCTCACCCGCACCGATCTCGTGATGTACGCGGGCGCGTCGGGTGACTTCAACCCCATGCATCACGACGAGGTGAAGGCGAAGGAAGCCGGCCTGCCGAGCGTCTTCGGCCACGGCATGTTCTCGATGGGTCTGCTCGGTCGCGCCGTCAACGACTGGGTCGGTGTCGGCAACCTTCGCAACTTCCGCGTGCGCTTCACGAAGCAGACGTGGCCCGGCGAGCAGCTCACATCCAAGATCGTCGTGACGGCCAAGCGCAAGGACGACGGCGACAACCTCGTCGACCTCGACGTCTCGCTCACCAACGAGAACGGCGAGGTGAAGGTGGCCGGCTCGGCCATCGCCGCGCTGCCGTCACACTGACACGCAGACACGCGACCGACACGCTGACACGCGCGTCATCGTTGGCGTGAGAGCGCGGCGGCGAGCGGGGGACTACGACGCGCTCACCGGGCGCCAGCTCTCGGTGCACGACGACATCGACGAGGCGCTCGGGCATGTCGACGAGGTGCGCGACGAGGAGCTGTACGTCCTCGGCGTGCGCACGCTCCCGCCCCGCGTCAGCCGCCCATCAGCTTGGCGAGGCGCTCCGTCGCGTCGATGCACTCCTCGACCATCGTGTAGATGACGTCCTTCACCGGGCGCACTTTGTGGGCTTGACCGATGACCTGCCCCGCCGGGTTGAAGTTCACCGTCTTCGCCTGCTCGGGATAGCGATGGCCGCGAGACACCGCGGTCGACGTGACCATGAACTGCAACGGCATACCGAGAGGATCGGGCGTGTCGGCACGCTCCCACGCGTCGGTCCAGTCGTTGCGCAACATGCGGCACGGTTTACCGGTGTACGAACGCGAGCGGACGGTGTCCCGCGACGACGCCGCGAGGTAGCTCTCCATCTGCGCCGGAGGGATGTCGGCCTCCTCGACGGTGAGCCACAGGGTGCCCGTCCACACGCCTTGCGCGCCGAGTGCGAGCGCAGCCGCCATCTGGCGACCGTTGCCGATGCCACCGGCGGCGAGCACGGGCGTCGGCGCGACGGCGTCGATGACCTCGGGCCACAGCACGCTCGAACCGACATCGCCGGTATGGCCGCCACCCTCGGTGCCCTGCGCGATGACGATGTCGACGCCCGCCTCCTTGTGCGCGAGTGCTTGTTTGGACGCGCCGCACAACGCCGCCACGAGACGGCCGGACTCGTGGATCTCGTCGATGATGTCGCTCGGCGGCGTGCCGAGTGCGTTGGCGATGAGTTTGACCTTGTCGTGTTGCAGCGCGAGCTCGACTTGCGGGGTCGCGGTGGCAGCCGTCCAGCCGAGCAACTCGCGCGGCGCCTCCTCGTCGGGAAGCTGCGGCACGCCGTGATCACCGAGGATCTGCTCGACGAACTCGCGATGTTGCCGTGGGATCATCGCCTTCAGGTCGGCTTCGAGCTTCACCGGGTCGATCTCGCCCATGCCCTCGTACTTGCCGGGGATCACGATGTCGACGCCGTACGGACGATCACCCACGTGCTCGTCGATCCAGTCGAGCTCCACCGCGAGCTGTTCAGGACTGAACCCGACCGCGCCCAGCACACCGAACCCGCCCGCCTTCGACACTGCCGCCACCACGTCGCGGCAATGGGTGAACGCGAAGATGGGGAACTCGATCCCGAGTTGCTTGGCCACGTCCGTCTGCATGTCAGTCCTCTCGTCGCAATGTTGGTGCCATTGCGGGGCCATGGCCCCGCAATGGACCCGGAGTTGGGAAGTGTGGGAAGTCGGGAGCCCTCAGCCGTCGAGGGCGACGGGCATGTACTTGATGCCGTTGATGAAGTCCGACCGCATCCGACATACCTCGCCCGCGAGCGAAGGGTTCGGGTAGCGGCGCAGCATCTCTCGCAGCATCCACTTGATCTCGAGCCTCGCCAAGTTGGCACCGAGGCAGAAGTGGACCCCGCCGCCGCCGAAGGTCACGTGATCGTTGGGCGAACGGCGGATGTCGAAGGCCATGGAGTCGTCGAAGACGTCCTCGTCGCGATTGGCGGAGGCGTAGAACGTCACGACCTTGTCGCCCTCCTTGATCGGGACGCCACGGATCTCGGTGTCATGCGTTGTCGTACGGCGGAAGTTGTGGATCGACGCGCCCCAGCGGAGCATCTCTTCGACTGCGGTGTCCCACAGCGCGTCGTCGTCGATGTTGGCGACGAGCCCGGCGCGCGCCTGCGGGTGATCGATCAGCGCCAGCATCGCGTGCGCGATCAGGTTGCGGGTCGTCTCGTTGCCCGCCACCACGAGCAGCACGAAGAACAGGTTGAGCTCGGTGTCGGAGAGCCGGTCACCATCGATCTCGGCATGAACGAGGAGGGACATGATGTCCTCGCACGGGTTCGCCCGCCGGTCCGCGGCGAGCTCGTCGCACAAGGCGTAGAGCTCGGCGGATGCGAGCATCCCGTCCTCTGGCGAGGACTGGAAGTCCGGGTCCTGTGAGCCGACGAGCCGGTTGGCCAGCGCGGTGGCGCGGTGGCGGTCGCCCTCGGGGATGCCGATCATCTCGCAGATGGCCTGCATCGGCAGCTCCGCCGCGATGTCCAACGTGAATTCGATCTCGTCGCGGCCCTCGATTCCTTCGACGATGCGGCGGGCCCGCGTCGCGATCGAGTCCTGGAGCATCGCGATCATGCGAGGTGTGAATCCGGCGGACACGAGGCGGCGGTAACGATTGTGCTTCGGCGGGTCCATCTGCAAGAGCGTCATGCGATGGAACTCCATCGCCATCGGATCCTGATCGAGGATGAACGCGGAGCCGACTTCGGTCGAGAACGTGGCGACGTCCTTGCTGATCGCCTTCACGTCGTTGTGTTTGGTGATGGCCCAGAAGCCCTGCGCGTGCGGATGGTCGTGCCAGAACACGGGCGCCTCGCGACGCAGCACCGCGAACTGATCGTGGGGGACGCCGCGCGCCCATGTGTCCTCGAGCAGATCGATCTCGTCCAGCCTGACGTCGTTCCGCACCGTCATGACGCGTCTCCTTGGATGATGGCCCGCAAACCGGCGACGACGTCGTCGGTAGAGAATGCCTCTGGGTCGATGCGTTGCTGCATGGCCGCGCCCAGCAACAACGCGATGACGAGGCCGGCGGTGCGCTTCGGATGGCGCAGGCGCCCGAGGTCCTCGTCGGAGGTCCACAAGCCCAACGGCGATGCGAGGGCGCGCCGCCGGTCTTCGTACCGCTTCGCGAGGTCGTCGGTGAACTCCGCGGTACGGGCCGCGTACAGCCACAGCTCGAACTCGAGCAGCACCCATGCGTCGCTGTTCTCGGGATCAGGTGCCATCGAGTCCGACCACAGCGCCCGCAAGCGGCCGTCGAGATCGGGGGAGCCTTCGACGTCGGCCAGGATGCGGGCCGCCGATTCGTCGAGCCATTGCTCCACCAGCGCCAGCAGGAGCCCGTCCTTGCTGCCGAAGTGGTTGTACAGGGCGCCGGTCGTGCGGTCGGCGGCATCGGCGACCGCCTCGGCCGACACCGCATGGAAGCCCTTACGGGCGAAGAGATCGGCGGCGGCAGACAGCAACCGTGACCGGGTCTCGGCCTTGCGCTCTTCCTGTGTCCGGGCCGGCATAGGGTTCATTACATATATCGAACATCCGATATATCTGCAAGTAGGGCGCCCTCGGCAACCTGACGCTGCTGTCATACTTCGGTCCCGTGGGGGACCGAGGTGGTGCCGGTGTCGACGGGCGGGTCGTCATCCTCACCGGATCGGGTCAGGGCATCGGTCGCGGCATGGCGCTGCACCTCGGCAGGCACGGCGCTCGGGTCGTGGTGGCGGACTGGAAGGCGCATCGTGTCGAGCGGGTCGTCGCGGAGCTCAATGGCCTCGGTGTCGATGCGCTCGGTGTCGAGTGCAACATCCTCGATCGAAGCTCGATCGACGCGACCGTGGCGGCGACCGTCGAGACGTACGGACGCGTCGACGCGCTGATCAACAACGCGCACACCTTCACCGCGAAGGCTTCGATCGAGGACGTGAGCGAGGACGACCTCGACCTCAATCAGGGCACGGTCAAGGGCACTCTCGCCGGGATGCAGGCGGTGTATCCGCATATGAAGGAGCGCGGCTGGGGTCGCATCGTCAACTTCGTGTCCGCGGCGGGCATCACCGGCATGGCCGGCTACGGCGCGTACAACGCGTCGAAGGAGGCGATCCGCGCGCTGACGCGCACTGCGGCGCGCGAGTGGGGTCGCGACGGGATCGTCGTCAACGCGATCGCACCCGGTGCCGCGTCGAAGCGAGGACAAGAGGCGGCCGCTCGCGACGAGGACGGGTACCGAGTCTTTCTCCGCGACCATCCGATGGGACGCCAAGGTGATCCCGAAACCGACATCGGTCCGGTTGCCCTGTTCCTGTGCAGCGACGCGTGCCGCTTCCTGACCGGACAGACCCTCATGGTCGACGGCGGCGCATTTCTGTGGGCCTGAGCGCTCACCCCCAATCGAAACCGACTCCGGAGTGACACGTGCCGATTCACTACGACAAGCGAGACGATCACATCGTCGTCATCACGATCGATCGTCCCGAGGCGAAGAATTCGCTCGACCTACATCACTTCCGTGACCTCGCGGCAGCGTGGCGCGACTTCGGCGACGACGACGACCTGTGGCTGGCGATCATCACCGGCGTCGACCGGTGCTTCATGGCCGGCGCCGATCTCAAGACGTACATCCCGCAGATCACCGAGTTGTCCGAGAAGATCAGCAGCGGTGAGGTCACCGAGATCGACGGTTGCAAGTTGCGTGACGGCACCGACGCGGTGTTGCGCAACGCCAAGCTGTACAAGCCGATCATCGCTGCGGTCGACGGTCCGTGTGTCGCCGGTGGCATGGAGATGCTCGGTGGCATCGACATCCGCATCGCGACGCGCAACGCGCGGTTCGGCGTTATGGAACCGAAGCAAGGCCTGTTCGCCGGCGGCGGCACCACGGTGCGGCTACCGCGACAGATCCCGTTCCCCGCGGCGATGGAGTTCCTGTTGACGGCCGAGCCGATACCGGCCGAGCGCGCCCTTGCCCTCGGGCTGCTCAACGAGATCGTCGAACCCGATGAGCTGATGGACCGCGCGTTCTGGTGGGCGGGGCGGATTCTCGCCAACGGTCCGCTCGCGGTCCGCGCCACGAAGGAGAGCGTCGTGCGTGGTCTCGCCGTCACGATGAAGGAGGCCTACAAGATCGAACAGGAGCTGTCGCAGGTGGTGTTCGCCAGCGAGGACGCGAAGGAAGGTCCGAAGGCGTTCGCCGAGAAGCGCAAGGCCGAGTGGAAGAACCGCTGATGCCAGTCGACCCGCGCAGTCCGTGCATCGTCGGCGTCGCCCAGTCGATATCGCGCCCTGAGGACGGTCCTTCGCCGGAGCCGCTCGACTCGTGGGAGCTCGTGGTCCGGGCGGCAATCGACGATGCCGGCGCCCGCGACGGCGGCGTGCTCGACGCCGTGGAGTCGTTGCAGATCGTGTACTGCCAGTCGTGGCAATACGACGACCCGCCTGACCGCTTGTGCGATCGCCTCGGTATCGAGCCGAAGCATCGCTACTACTCGGGCATCGGTGGCACGACCCCGCAAGTGCTCCTCGACCGCGCCGCCGAGTCGATCGTGCGGGGCGAGCTCGATGTCGCGGTCGTATGTGGCGCCGAGGCGCTCGACACGGTGCGCCGCATGAAGAAGAACGGCGAACGTCCGCAATGGTCGTTCAAGCCTGACGACAAGCGGCCGTTCCCGTTCGAAGCGCCGTTCCATCCCGCCGAGGTCGCGCACGAGGTGTTCCAGGCGTACACCACGTTTGCCTTGTGGGATGTGGCGCGGCGCGCGCACCTCGGCGTCGCGCCCGACGACTACCGCGCCTCGATCGGCGAGCTGTTCGCACCGATGACGGATGTCGCCGCCCGTAACCAGTACGCGTGGTTCCCGATCGCTCGGGATGCCAACGAGCTCGTCGAGCCGACGCGGGACAACCGCATGGTTGCCTATCCCTACACGAAGTACGTGATCTCGGTCATGGAGGTCGACCTCGCCGCCGCGCTCGTCGTCACGTCACACGAGGCCGCGGACCGCCTCGGCATACCGGCTGATCGCCGCGTGTACCTGCGGGGCTGGTGCTACGCGACCGATCCCGTCTACGTCGCCGAGCACGATCCGATGTGGTCGTCGCCGGCCATGGCGGCTGCCTCCGCCGAGGCCTTGCGCGCCGCTGGTACTGACATCGACGACATCGCATACCTCGATCTGTACAGCTGCTTCCCCTCCTCCGTGGCGTTCGCGCTCGACGCGCTCGGCTTGCGCCCGGACGACGGCCGCGGGTTCACGGTCACCGGCGGCCTTCCGTACTTCGGCGGCGCCGGCAGTGACTACGTGACGCATTCGATCGCCCAGATGGTCGGCGTGCTGCGCGGCGACCCGGGCGCACTCGGCCTGTGCAGCGGCGTCGGCATGCACATGACGAAGCACGTGTACGGCGTGTACTCCACGTCGCCGGGCGCCGCGGCGCCACGTCCCGACGAAGCCGCCGTGCAGCACGGGCTCGACGCCCGTCCGAAGCGAGCGATCGCCGACTCGTTCTCGGGGGAGGCAACCATCGCGTCGTACACGGTGCTGCACGGGCGCGACGGCGCGCCCCAGTGGGGGCTCGTGGTGTGTGATCTCACCGATGGCCGACGTTGCTACGGCCGGGTGACCGACGCGACCATGCTCGCCGCACTCGAGCGGGATGAGTGCGTTGGTCGTACGGTCGGATTGCTCACGAACGATGCCAACGTGAACGAGGTGACGTCATGGGTGCGTTGACGATGACGAAGCACGAGCGCGAGGCCTTCCTCGCCGGGACCCACATCGGCGTCCTCGCGGTCGCGGGTGACTCGGATGGCGCGGCGCCCACGGTCACCCCGATCTGGTACTCGTACGATCCGGGCGGCGATGTGATCGTCACCACCGACCGCGGATCGAAGAAGACCGACCTGTTGCGGAGCGCGGGTCACGCCAGCTTCTGCGTGCAGACCGAGACCGCGCCGTACCAGTACGTGGTGGTCGAGGGCCCGGTCGCCATCAGCGACGGCGTCGACTCACAGTGGCGTCGAACCGTGTCCCGGCGCTTCCTCGGTGACGAGCTCGGCGATGCGTACGCCGACTCGACGATGGACAGCGAGGCGACCGCGGTGACCGTCCGCCTCACCCCGCAACGGTGGCGCACGACCGACTACGGCAAGTTGTTCTGACTCACCGGAACGAGCCGCGCGCCGCGGTGCTGCCTCCGTCGAGGGGCAGGACAATGCCGGTGATCCAGCGGCTCTCGCTCGATGCGAGATACACGGCGGCGTCGGCGACGTCACTCGCCTCACCGATGCCGAGGAGGTGCATGCCTTCGCGCCGAGCGCGCTCTTCGGGCGTGAGGTTCGCGTCGCGCCGCTCGTTGAACACATAGCCGGGGCTGATCGCGTTGCAGCGAACGTGGTGTGGCGCTTCGTCCACCGCGACGCTACGGGTCAACGCTTCGAGCGCACCCTTGGCGCTGGCGTACGCGGCGGAGCCGCGTGACGCGCGAGCGGCGGCTCGACTCGAGATGTTGACGATCGATCCGTGCCCACAGGAGCGCAGCCGTGGCAGCGCGGCGCGGCACATGCGGGCGGGCGCGAGCAGGTCGATGTCGAGGATCGTCCGCCATGCGCCGTCGTCGAGGTCGGCGACGGGACCGTCGCGTTGCGACACGGCGGCGTTGTTGACGAGAACGGTGAGCGCGCCGAACCGATCGAGCGCGGCGGCGACGAGCCGATCGGGTGCCTCGGGGTCCGCGAGATCAGCACCCACGAACATCGCGTGCCGGCCACACGCGGCGACCACCTGTTGGCCACGCGTCTCGTCGCGGCCGGTCACGATCACGCCGGCTCCTTCCGCGGCAAAGCGGGTGGCGATGGCCTTGCCGATGCCGGACGTCGAACCCGTCACGATCGCTACCTCGCCTTCGAGCCGCGCCATGGTTCGAATCCTGACACGTGTGTCACACTTCTCGGATGCTCCGGGAGGTCTGGGGGACCGTGGGCGGGCGGTGGTACGTGACGATCTTCGGCATCGTCTTCGTGTGGTGCGCCGTGCGCCAACTCGGATGGCGACGCACGCTCGTGTATGCGGTCGCGGCGGTCGCGATCGGAGGACTGGCGGAGAACGGGTCGGTCCATCTCGGCGTGCCGTACACCCGCTACGCGTTCAACAGTTCGCTGCGCGGCAAAGAACTGTTCCTCGGGGACGTGCCGCTGATGGTCCCGCTCAGCTACACGTTCATGGCGTACTTCGCGTTCGCAGCAGGCCGGCTGCTCGCGTCGGGCCCGTACCGGACGCGCGCCGTGCGTCCATGGCACGAGTGGCTGCTGGCCTTGATGCTGGCCGTGTGGGCGCTGTGGATCCTCGATCCGGTCTCGCGTCTCGGCGACCAGTTCTACCTCGGCGAGTTGTTCCACTATGCAGGCCCCGGCTTCTGGTTCGGACTCCCCTTCGGCAGCCAGCTCGGGTTCGCCGCGACTGCCGCGATACTGCTGGCGATCCTGTTCCGTCTCGATCGCGCCGCGCCCGACCTACCCGTCGAGAACCTGGCGCATCATCCGCACCTACCCGCGCTCCTCACGTACCACGGGCAGGTCTTCCACCTCGCGCTCGTCGCGTTCTGGCTCGGTGCGGACACCATCGGCGGTGCCGCGCTCCTCATCTGGGTGCCCGCCGCCTGCATCACCGCCGTCTACTGGAGCCGGCTACGGATCACCACGCCGTCCCGTAGCGATCACGGTGGGTCGATTCCGCAACCGGCCGGCGGCGAGGCGGCCCGAGGGGCCGCGCCGGCCGTCCGAGCGGCACGATCGCCATCGGGATGACGTGCTCGGGGAGCGCGAGGAGCGTGCGTAACTCGTCGCCGCCGTAGGTCGTGAGTGTGGTGAGCGCGGAGCCGTAGCCGAGAGCGTTGGCGGCGAGCAGCAGGTTCTGCACCGCGGGGAAGATGGACGAACCGAGCGTGGCCTTGTGCGCACCCGCCTCGGCGTCCGCGGCGACGACCACGAAGACCGGCGCACCACCGAGCCCACGTGCAACCGCGTGATCGACCTCATTGAACAGGTGGGGTTCGTTGTGCGCGGCGGCGTAGTCGCGTCCGCCGCCTTCCCACAGACGCTTGGTCAGATCGCTGAGCGCGGCGCGGGCTGCGTCATCGCGGACGACGACGAAGATCCACGGTTGAGTGTTCTCCGCGCTCGGCGCGTGGGTCGCCGCTTCGAGCATGCGTTCGATGTCCGCATCGGGGACGGGTTCGGCGCTGAAGTCTCGGCAGGCGCGCTGGCGGAGCACGACGTCGAAGAAGTCGCTCACGGCCGCCGTCCGCCGGGGTCGCCGGCGACAACCAGCCGGTAGCCGGCGTCCATCTCGTCGAGCGCGAGTAGGTGTCCATAGCGCTGTTGCCACGCGCCCGAGGCGAGATCGTCGGCCAGCCGCCGCGCGCCCGCGTCGGCCTCCTCGGGCGGCAGCAGCGCGAGGCCCGAGATGTTCGCGCGCACATCGGGGTCGAGATAGCGCTCGGGCCGGCGCCAGTACGCGGCCATGAACCCGTCCTGACAGTCGTGGGGGACGGGGATGACCTCGACGTGATCGGTGCCGAGCGGGCCGGTGACGGCGTCGATCGTCGCGATCCAGTCGCCGTCGTGCTGTTCGGTGACCGGCCAGTAGTCGTTGAGCCAGTAGGCCCGTTCCATCGAGTGGTCGAATGTCAGCACGACCTGGCGGCGGGCGACCCGCTGCAGCTCCGCGAGGCCGGCGCGCTGGTCCGTCCAGTGATGGACGGTGAAGATCGCCAGCGCCGCGTCAAAGGTGCCGTTCGCGAACGGAAGGTGCTCTGCGACAGCGCGCACGCGACAGCGACCTCGATGCTGATCGAGCATCACCGCGCTGGGGTCGATGGCGACCACCGTGCCGTCGTCGGGCTCGTAGCTGCCGGCGCCGGCGCCGACATCGACGACGGTACGAGCGTCGCCGAGCGCGGCGCGGATCTGGGCGGCGATGCGCGGATCAGGACGGCGGTGCCGCGTGTAGTCCACGCCGATCGTGTCGTAGCGGGCGGAGATGCGGCGAACGTACCCCAGTCGCCATCCAGCGGTCATCGCCTTCGGAACGGTCAGGTAGCTTCGCCGCCATGCCTGTGGATGCCGCTCTCGCCGACGAGCTCGTCGGCACTGTCCGCGACTGGGTGCGCAAGGACGTCATCCCGCACGCATCCGAGTACGAGCACGCCGACCGCTATCCCGAGCCGATGGTCGAGCAGATGAAGGCGTTCGGCATCTTCGGCGCCCGGATCCCTGAGGAGTTCGGCGGCCTCGAGCTCGACGTGCTCACGTACGCGCGGCTGATGGAGGAGCTGTCGTACGGATGGATGTCGCTGGCCGGCGTGCTCAACACGCACACGATCGCCGCCAACCTCATCGAGCGTTTCGGCACCGATGCGCAGCGCAAGGAGCTGCTACCGAAAATGGCGACGGGCGAGGTGCGGGCCGCATTCTCGCTGTCCGAGCCCGACGCCGGCAGCGACACGCAGGCGATCCGGTGCAAGGCGACGCCGGACGGTGACGAGTACGTCCTGAACGGCACGAAGATGTGGGTGACCAACGGCGAGCGCGCCGGGATCGTGGCGCTGGCGGCGAAGACGCCGGAGGGCATCACGTGCTTCTTGGTGCAGAAGGATCCGGGCCCGTCGTTCGGCGGCATCTCCGTGTCGGCCACCATCGACAAGCTCGGGTACAAGGGCATCGAGACGGTTGAGATGACGTATGCCGGACACCGCGTGCCGCGCTCGTCGGTACTCGGCGGCGACGAAGGACTCGGGCAGGGTCTGCACTACATCCTCGGCTCGCTCGAGCTCGGCCGCATCAACATCGCCGCTCGCGCCGTCGGAGTCGCTCGCGCATCGTTCGACGCGGCGATGAAGTATTCGCACGAGCGCGAGACGTTCGGTGTGCCGATTCACAAGCACCAGGCGATCCAGTTCAAGCTGGCCGACATGGCGACCAAGCTCGAGGCCGCCCGATTGCTCGTGAAGTCCGCCGCCGAGAAGTTCGAGCGAGGCGAACGGGCCGATGTCGAGGCCGGCATGGCGAAGCTGTTCTGCTCCGAGACCGCATTCGAGCTCGCCACCGAGGCGATGCGCATCCACGGCGGTTACGGGTACACGAAGGAGTTCCCGGTCGAGCGCTACTACCGCGACGCACCGCTGATGATCATCGGCGAGGGGACCAACGAGATCCAACGCATCGTGATTGCCCGCGGCCTGCTCGCCCGCTGGGCCGCCGACCACCCGTCCTAGACGCTCGATCGGGCACCGGCGCGAAGCGGACCTACGACGGTGGCGGCGCCGCGTACTCGAAGTGTTGGACTTCGACCATCAGCGGGAGCTTGTAGCGGACGTAGAAGCTGTGGAGCTTCAGGACGTCGTAGTGGTTCTCGACTTCGGCGGGGACGACATCGACTTCGGAGTCGGACGCGGCCTTGGCTTGTACGCGGCGGTACAGGTCTTCGAACTCGACGAGGGTGCCGACGGACATGCCGAAGTGGTCCATGCGCGGGCACGACATGGGGGAGTCGTCGGCGATGAGGAACACGAACTGCTCGTCGGAGTGCACTCGTAGCACGAGCCTCCGCTGGTCCTGGGTGAGGATGTCGTACTCCTTCCAGCCGAACACGTCCTCGTAGAACGACGTGATCGCGGCGCGGCCTTCTTCACCGAGAGCCTCGGACGGCATGGACATCGCGACGTGGTTGAGTCGCGGGTTGCGCGGCCGCGGCTTGGGCTCGGGCCCCGGTTGCGTGCTCATGACGCGGCGCCCGGAGCGATCATGACCTTGGCGGCGATCTGTCCGCCGGCGAGGCCGTTCATGGCGTCGAGGGTGCCGGCGAGCGGCACGTCGTTCGGGTCGATCAACTCGGCGAGCGGCATGCGGCCCGATGCCAGCAGCTCCAACGCCCGCTCGAAGCCGTCCGCGTCGTAACAGAACGCACCGGTCACGATCAGCTCGTTGAGCAGGATGCGGTTCGGGTCGAACTTCGGTGCCGCCATGCCTGCGCCGACCAACACCAACGTGCCCCGCCGCTTCAACTGCGCGAGCCCGGCTTCCATCGCCGGCCCATGGCCCGAACACTCGAGCACGACGTCGACGGCGTCGTCGACGACCTTTCCGGGATCGAACGGCCCTGGCGCCTCCAGCGCGTCAGGCGCCACGACGACCCGCGCGCCCACGCTCCGGGCGAGCTCCTGGCGCACGAGGGACGGCTCGCTGACCTTGATGTCGTCGACATCCATCGCCCGCAACGCCGCGATGGTCAGCGCACCGATCGGGCCGGCACCGAGGACGAGCGCGCGCTGCCCCGCGCGCACACCCGAGTTGGTGATGCCGTGAAGTGCCACCGCGAGCGGCTCGGCCAGCGCGGCCTGCCGCAACGTCAAACCGTCCGGCACCTGCAGCAACTCGTGCTCGTCCACCTTCGTGTACCGAGCGAACGCGCCCTGCCACTCACCACCGGTGCCCGGGGTGTCGCGGTCGCTGCACAAGGTCGGATGGCCGCTGCGGCACATCTCACACTTGCCGCACCGTGGCGTCGGGCCGCCGATCACCGCGTCGCCGACCGACCAGCGAGTCACGGTCGAGCCGACGTCCACGACGACCCCGCTCCATTCATGGCCGCCGATCGAACCCCGCCGTCCCCAACCGTCGAGGACGAGATGAAGGTCGCTGCCGCACACGCCGCAGTGGCTGACCTCGATCAGCACGTCGTGCTCGCCGACCGACGGCACCGCGACCTCTTCGACGACGAGCTCGCCCTTGCCCCGCAGGACGGCCGCAGGCATCTTCTCGGGCATGGCCGCTCGCGTCATGTGGGGGCTCCTGATGCCGGTGTCTCTGATGCCGGCGCTCCGGCTTGCGGTCCGGCTTGCGTCGGGCTCGCCTCGCGGTCGATCAAGTCGGCCCGGTAGTCGGGATGTTCGGTGAGCCATTGCGAAGCTCGTCGCATCGAGTCCTCGTTGTTCTTGTTGATGAACTTGTAGATCGGGCCCTCGAACCACTTCCACGGGATCTTCGTGAGGTTGTAACGCTCCTCGAAGGAGAACCGGGTGCGGTTCGGGCCGAGGCGCTCGAGCCGCACCTTGCCTGTCTGATCCTGCCCGGGCTCGCGGCTGAGCATCGTGTACGTGTAGCCGTGGTTGGCATCGACGGTGGTGACGAGCTCGAGGGCGGCGCCCTTCCGGCCGAACGGCATCTTGTAGATCACCCGCCGCAGCAACCCGTTTCCTTCGGCGTCACCGGGATGCACCACTTGCACCTCGACGACCATCGGGGCGTAGTCGGTCCATCGGTCGTAGTCCTGGAAGAGCGCCCACAGGCGCTCCGGCGAGTGCGGCATCTCGATCGAGTATCTGTGTTCCCGCATGCGCCGGATCGTACCTGACACGTGTGTCAGTATCCGGGGGTGGAGGGGATGGCGCAGCACGCCCGGTCGACACCTGACAAGGCGGCGCTCGTCGTCGGTGAAGAGTCCCGCACCTACGGCGAGCTCGCGGCCCGCAGCGCCCGGCTGGCCGCGGCGATGCACGACCGAGGCGTCCCCCACGACGGCACGGGCGCGGTCGCGGCGATGCTGCCCAACGGGTGCGAGTTCTTCGAGACCGCCGGGGCCGCCTGCCGCGCCGAAGCCCGTTTCCTGCCGATCAACTGGCACCTCAAGACCGACGAGCTGTCGTGGATCCTCGAGGACTCCGGCGCCCAAGTGCTCGTCGCTCATCACACCCTTCGTGCGTACGTCGATGCCGCGCTCGCTCGAGCCACGAGCTGCCGAGCCCTGATCGTCGGCGAGGACTACGAAGACGCGATCGCCGGCGCCGATCCCGTCGCCGACGATGGGTTCCTGTCGCCCGCGTTCATCTTCTACACGTCCGGTACGACCGGGCGGCCGAAGGGAGTCGTCCACGGCGGCATCACTCCTGACGCGATGGCGACGGCGCAGCGCGGTCTCGCCGCGTTGTGGGGCTATCGAGACGACGACGTCCACCTGCTCGCCGGCCCCGCGTACCACGCCGGCCCGGGGGGCTACTCGTTCACGACACTGTTCACCGGCGGGACCCTCGTGATCATGCCGACGTGGGAAGCGCGAGATGCGCTCGCCACGATCGAGCGCCATCGCGTCACCACGACCTTCCTCACTCCCGCGCACTTCATCCGCATCCTCGAAGTGCCCGAAGCGGAGCGCGCCCGGTACGACTTGTCGAGCCTTCGCCACATCATCCACGGTGGCGCGCCGTGCCCGCCCACGGTGAAGCGGCGCATCATCGAGGCACTGCCCGACGCCGAGGTGTGGGAGCTCTATGGCGCGAGCGAAGGGGGAGCGACGCGCGTGTCGCCGACCGACTGGCTCGCGCATCCGGGCACGGTCGGCTTGCCGTGGCCCGGGGTCGAGATCCTCGTGCTCGACCCGGACGGCCGCCCCGTGCCGGCCGGCAACGACGGCGTCATCTACATCAAGCCGCCGGGCGGTGGTGCGACGTTCCATTACCACCGCGACGCGGCGAAGACCGCGTCGGCATGGCGCGACAACGCCTTCACCGTCGGTGACATCGGCCGGCTGGACGACGGCGGCTTCCTGTACATCACCGATCGAGTGTCCGACATGGTCATCCGCGACGGCGTCAATGTGTACCCGCGCGAGATCGAGGACGTCCTCCATCTGCACCCCGCGGTCGTCGACTGCGCGGTGTTCGGTGTCACCGACGAGCGGCGGGGCGAGATCCTCGCCGCGGTCATCGAGACGAGGGCAGCGGTGTCGCAAGCCGACCTGGCCGGCCACGTGCGCGCCAACCTCGCCGACTTCAAGTGCCCGGAGCGGTTCACCTTCGTGGACGCAGTGCCCCGCGACCCGAACGGAAAGGTCCTCAAGCGGTTGTTGCGTGAGTCCGCACGCAATGACCTGGACCCAACTCGACAACGGACGTCAGTAACCTGACCGAACGGTCACGGCTCCGGGGGGATGCCATGAGGGGTCGGACACACGCAGCGCTGATCTTGATGACGATGGCCCTGATCGTCGCGGCCTGCGGCAATTCGAAGAGCTCGAGCGGCAGCGGCGCGGGGCAATCGGGCCGCACCGGTGTGACCGCCACCGAGATCCGCGTGGGTGGCGTGGCGTCGGTGACCAATGGTCTCGGCGGCACCTACGGCGACAGCTTCGACGGGTTGCAGGCCTACTTCGACACGGTCAACGCGACCGGTGGCGTGTTCGGGCGCCAGCTGAAGCTCGTCTCTCAGCGCGACGACAACGGTCAGGCGTCGCGCAACAAGGACCAAGTCCGAGCGCTCGTCGAGCAAGATCAGGTGTTCGCCGTGTTGCCGGTGTCGACGCTCACGTTCTCGGGCGCGAAGTACCTCGTCGACAACAAGATCCCTACCTTCGGTTGGAACATCAACGCCGAGTGGAACGAGGGCCCGAACCTCTTCGGCGAGAAGGGATCGAACCTCTGCTTCGACTGCCCCAACGCGTGGCTGTCGTACCTCGCCAAGCAGACCGGCTTCTCCAACGTCGGCATCCTGACGTACACGGCCGCGCAATCACAGGATTGTGCGAAGGGTTGGAAGGCGTCGATCGACCAGATCGGCACACCGAAGGCCGGCCTCCAGTTGAAGTTCGAGGACACCAGCCTGAGCTTCGGGTTCACCCCCGGTGACATCGCCGCCGACCTCGACCAGATCAAGAACAACAATGTGCAGTTCCTCGCAACATGCATCGACGGCGCGGGCAGCGCGAAGTTGGGCCAGTCCTTCAAGGACAACAACCTGCCGGTCGTGCAGTACCTGCCGAACGGCTACGACAACAAGCTCATCAGTGACAACGCCGCGGTCCTCGAAGGCGACTACGTCACCGTCGGGTTCTTCCCCTTCGAAGCGGACCAGAAGCCCGCGGCGCTCCAGCAGTTCCTCGACGCGATGGCGAAGCGAGGCAAGGCGCCGAACGAGAACTCGCTGTCGGGTTGGCTCAACGGCATGCAGTTCGTGCAGGGCCTGAAGGACGCCGGCCCCGACTTCGACCGCCAGAAGCTCATCGACGCGATCAACAAGGAGACGAACTTCACCGCGGACGGCATCCGTCCGGACGGGATCGACTGGACGAGCACGGGCCATACGGGCCACTCGACGACGGATTGCGTCGCCGTCCTTCAAGTCCAGGGCGGCAAGCTCGTGCCCAAGTTCGGCCAGCCCGGTAAGCCGATGATCTGCTTCGACCTGAACAACGTCGACCTGGACAACCCCACCTTCAAGTAGTGCGTTGATCGACATCCTCAACCAACTCCTCGACGGCGTACCGACGGGGTGTGTGTACGGCCTCGTCGCGGTTGGCTTGGTGCTGACCTACAAGACGTCGGGCGTGTTCAACTTCGCGTTCGGCGCACAGGCGTTCACGTCGGCCGTCGTCTTCTACATCTGCGTGCGCGATCACAACTGGCCGCTCGTGCCCGCCGCGTTCTTCGCCATCGTCGTCGTGTCGCTCGCGCTCGGGTTGGTGCTCGACCAGTTCATCTTCAAGCTGCTGCGAACGTCACCGCAGCTACCGAAGCTGGTCACCACCATCGGGCTCATGGTCGGGATCCCCGAGACGGTGAAGGCGATCTTCGGAGGTAGCACTCGCAACGCGCCGCCGAGTCTCGCCGTCGGACACGGCTGGCACATCGCCAGCTTGTCGATCAACGCCGACGGCGTGGTGACGCTCGTCGCGACCTTCTTCGTCGTGATCGCGCTGACGGTGCTCTTCCGCTGGACGCCGATCGGCCTGCGTATGCGAGCGGTGGTGGAGAGTCACCGGTTGGTCGAGCTCAACGGCATCAACGCCGAGCACGTGTCGACGTTCTCGTGGTTGCTGTCGAGCCTGCTGGCGGGCATGGCCGGCGTGCTGCTGGCGCCGTTGTTCACGGTGGTGGACTCGAACAACTTCACGTTGCTGATCGTGGCGGCGTCCGCGGCGGCGGTGTTCGCCGGACTGTCGAGCATCCCGCTCGCGCTGGTCGGCGGCATCGTGCTCGGCGCGCTGCAACAGTTGCTCGCCTATCACCTGCCGTTGAACAGCGTGCTGGCGAAGAACATCCGTCCGTCGATGCCGTTCATCCTGCTGGCGGTGTTGTTGCTCGTCCGCCCTGGCCTGCGGCGCCAGGACGTCACCGATCCGTTGTCGGGTGTCGATCCACCGCCGCCCGCGCTGGCGGTGACGTACATGGATCCGCGGCTGGCGAAGATCAACCGCCTCCTCTTCCTCGCGTTCGTGACGGCAGTCGCCATCGGGGTGTTGTTCCTGCTCCCGGGGCTGTGGGTCAGCTACCTCGCCGAAGGTTTGGCGCTGACCACGATCTTCTTGTCCATCACCGTCCTCGTCGGCATCGGCGGCCAGATCTCGTTGTGCCAGGCGAGCTTCGCCGGCCTCGGCGCGTTCACCGCGGGACAACTGGCGACGCGATGGGACTTCCCGCTCTACGGCGGCATCATCGTCGGCGCCATCGTCGCGGCCGCGCTCGGCGTGCTCATCGCGCTGCCGTGCTTGCGACTCGGCGGCCTGTACCTCGCGCTCGGCACGCTCGCCTTCGCACTGATGCTGCAGAACACCTTGTTCGTCGAGCCGTGGTTGACAGGGTCCGAAGGGGGCGTCGATGTGCCCCGGCCGTTGATTGGCCCGATCGACTTCGCTGACGATCGAGCGTTCTTCTTCTTCGCGCTCGCCATCTTCGGCCTCTGCGGGTTCGCGGTCGTGCTGTTGCGGCGCGGCACGACTGGGCAATACCTCGCGGCCTTGCGGGGGAGCGAGGTGGCGGCGACGTCGGTCGGCATCAATCCAATTCGCGCCAAGGTGACGGTGTTCGCCGTCTCGGCCGCGATCGCGGGCGCGGGTGGCGCGCTGTACGCGTCCTACCTCGAGACGGCGCGCGTCGATGACTTCAACGCGATCCAAGGGCTGTTCTGGGTGCTGCTGGTTGTCACGCTCGGTTCGCGCACCGTCGACGGCGCGCTCAATGCCGGCATGGCCTTCGTGCTGCTGCCGCCGTTGCTCGGTGACATCCTGCACGTGCCGTCGGATCTCGTCGTACCGATCCAGTTTGCGCTGTTCGGCTTCGGCGCCGTGACCTTCGCCCGTCACCAAGAGGGCATCGTCGAGTACCAGAAGCGAGCGAGCATCGAGCGGTTCAACGCACGACTCACGAGGTGGTTCGGGCCGGCGAAGACCCGAGGAGCCGCGCCCGCGCCGCCTGGCGCGCCTCCTGCGCCCGCGGCGGCCGGACCGTAGTGGTGAGCGAGCCATGACCATGCTCGAGGTCCGCACCGTGGCGGTGCGCTTCGGTGGCATCAACGCGCTCAGCGACGTGTCGCTCGACGTCGCCGCCGGCGAATCCGTCGGACTCGTCGGGCCCAATGGCGCGGGCAAGACGACGCTGTTCAACTGCTTGCTCGGATCGATCAAACCGAGCCGCGGCAAGATCACGTTCGAAGGACGCGACCTCGCGGGAGTGCCGACATTCCGGCGGGCTCGTCTCGGCCTCGGCCGCACCTTCCAACGGGTCGAGCTCTTCGCCGGCATGTCGGCGCGTGAGCACCTGCTCGTGGCGGAACGATCGCGCCGCGGCGACGGGAGCTTGTTGAAGGACATGCTCAACAGGGGCAAGCCGCGTCCGGACGAGATCGCGGTGGCCGACGAAACGCTCGCGCTGCTCGGCATCGGCGAGTACGCCGAACAACCGGTGGAGTCGTTGACCCTCGGGCAGTCTCGTCTCGTCGAGCTCGGACGGGCGCTGGTGTACATGCCGAAGTTGTTGTTGCTCGACGAGCCCTCATCGGGGCTCGACGTCGTTGAAACGCTCGCCCTCGCGAAGGTGCTCGCCAGTGTGCGGTCCGAGCGCGGAACGGCGATCTTGTTGGTGGAGCACGACCTGGACCTCGTACGGCGCGCGGTCGACCGGCTGCACGTGCTCGACTTCGGGCGCACCATCGCCGCGGGAACGTGTGACGCGGTGCTGCGCGAACAGGCCGTGATCACGGCGTACCTCGGGGTGGCGGCGTCGTGAGCGACGGCAGCGCGGACATCACCGCAGACATCGCGCTCGAGCTCGACGACGTGCACGCGTCCTATGGAACATTCCGCGCCCTGTTCGGTGTGTCGATCAGGGTGCCGGCTGGTGGCGTCTGCGCGTTGCTGGGTCCCAACGGCGCGGGCAAGACGACAGTGGCGCGGGTCGCGTCCGGACTGCTGGCGCCGACGTCGGGCCGTGTGCGGATTGCTGGCGCCGACGTCACCGGTCAGCCCGCGTGGAAGCTGGCTCGCCTCGGAGTCGCGCACGCGGTCGAGGGTCGCTCGGTGTTCACGTCGCTGTCGGTCGAGGACAACCTGCGTCTCGCGTTCCGGCGTTCACTCGGCGCGGCCGGTATGGCCGCTGGTCTCGAGCGGGCGTACGCGTCGTTTCCCAAACTCGGCCAGCGGCGTCAACAGGAGGCCGGCACGCTCTCCGGCGGCGAGCAGCGCATGCTGGCGCTGGCCCGCGTCCTGGCGGACCCGCCGGCCGTCCTCATCGCCGACGAGTTGTCGCTCGGCTTGGCCCCCGTTGTCGTGGACGAGGTCTACGCGACGCTCGCGTCCATCCGCGACGCGGGTACGTCGTTGTTGATCGTCGAGCAGCAGGTCCCGCGCGCGATTGCACTGAGCGATGTCGTCGTGGTGCTGGGAAAGGGATCCGTGCGCTACGCCGGCCCGGCGGACCAGATCGGCGACCTCGTCGAGGAACTGCTACCGACCACCTGAGGCATTCGGAGCGCGCGTCACTGGCAGGCGGGGTCGACCGTCGTGCTGCCGAGGGCGGCAAGGTCACAGAAGGTCGTGCCGGTGACCTTCCACTGCCCGTTGACGAGAATGGCCTTGCCCATCTGGTTCATGAGCGTCGGATTGCCGTTCAGGTTGAGCGTGTAGGTGACGTCGGCAGTGCCGTCGGAATTGATCACCACGTTGGAGACGGTCGCCGAGGTGCTCTTCAGTTCGGGCCCGGTGGTGGGATCGGTGGCGAACTTCGTGTACACGTTCATGTACTTGGCCGGATCGTCGAGCAGTTGCAGCTTCGCGTTGAGGTCCGTGTTCGACCCGTCGAAGAAGTCGGTGAAGACCTTCGTCACCGCATCCTTGTTCTGCTGCTCGGTCAGCGTCGTCGTCGGTGCGGTCGTCGTCGTTGTCGTCGCCGCGGACTTGTTGCTCGATCCGCCGCACGCGGCAGTGACGACGAACAGCCCGCACAACCCGACGGCCAGAAGCCGCCGCCGTAGCTCGCTCATTGAACCCCCCTTTGGCTGCTAACGGCGTGCCCGGCGCGAACCTGACACGGACGTCATCTTACGACGGACGGCCGTGCCGAACAGCGAAGCGAAGGCGATCTCCGCGAGCGTGTCGGTCAGGTCGTCGCCGTGGCGCACTTGCCGCGTCATCGCGTAGTAGTTGCAGCGCTCGACCATGGCGACGATCGCGAGTGCGGCCAGTTGCGGATCCGGGACCACGGCAGGGCTCTGCGCGATACGGAGGCCGAGCGCGGCGACGAAACCACCGAGCAGGTCCGTTCCCATGCGGCCGAACTCGCTCGTGTCGATCTCCGCTTCGGTCCACGCCTTGATGACCGGTCCGTAGCGCGCGTGCAATTGCGAGAACTGCTCGATCCAGTCGCGCAACATGTCATAGCCGTCGGCGTCGGCGGTGAGCGCGCCGAGCGATTCGACAAGCGCCGACATCTCGTCGGCCACGTCGACCACGAGCGCGCGGAAGAGATCTTCCTTGTTGGCGAAGTACAGGTAGAAGGTGCCGTGCGACGTCTTGGCCACCTTCACGATGTCGTCGACGCGCGCCGTGTGGTAGCCGCGCGCGCCGAACACCTGGATGCCGGCATCGAGCAGCCTTCGGACGGTGCGCTGCCCGCGCGCTCGTAGCTCGCGTCCCTCCGCTGGACTGCCGGCGCGGCTGTTGGTGGACGCGGCCTTGGGCATCGACGATCGAGGCTAGCGGTGCCGCGCGTTCACTGACATGAGTGTCAGGGAGAGCCGTTACGCTGCGACTTCCGTGAACGCCCGCACCGCTCCTGCGCCCGGGCAGGCGCCACTGCCTGCACCCAATGCGGCCGCGTTGTTGCGACGCAACGGCACCGACGACACGGTCGCCGAGAGGATCGCCATCCGGTTCGAGGATCGCTCGTGGACCCACGCCGAGTTCCTTGCGGAGTCGACTCGCTGGGCGAACCTGTTCCGCTCGCACGAGCCGAGCACTCCCGACGGTGTCCTCCACGTCGGTGTGTTGCTCGACAACAAGCCCGAATATCTCTTCGCCCTCGGGGGGGCCGCACTGTCGGGGTCGGTTGTCGTCGGTCTCAACCACACTCGCCGCGACGAGAACCTGTGGCGCGACATCGAGCACACCCATGTCGGCCTGGTCATCACCGAAGCGCGCCACCGCCCGCTGCTCGCACCGTTCGAGTCCCGGCTTCGATGCGTGCTGGCGGACGAGGACCTCGACGCCGCCATCGCGTCGGCGTCGACGCACGATCCCGGACTCGAACCTGACGTGGGATCGCGTTGGGCGTTGATCTTCACGTCCGGTACGTCGTCCGCACCGAAGGCGGTGATCTGCACACAGCGGCGTCTGCTCCAGACGGGCGTGCGCATGGCCGCGATCATGGACCTCGGTCCAGACGACGTCGGCTACGTCTGCATGCCACTGTTCCACTCGAACGCGCTCATGGTCGGTTGGGCGCCGTCCATTGCGATCGGCGCCTCGGTCGGGCTCGGACGCAGGTTCAGCGCGTCGGGATGGTTGCCCGACGTCCGCCGCTACCGCGCCACGTACTTCAACTACACGGGCAAGCCGCTGTCGTATCTCGTGGCCACCCCCGAACAGCCCGACGACGCCGACAACCCGCTGCGCGTCGCGTTCGGCAACGAAGGATCGCCCGATGTCGTCGAGCGGTTCAGCCGGCGCTTCGGGGTCGAGGTCATCGATGCGTTCGGCGCGACCGAGGGCGGCGTCGCCGTCAACCGCGAGGAGGGCATGCGCCACGGTTCCGTCGGCAAGGTCACCGAGACCGTGAAGGTGGTCGACGCGGACGGCAACGAGTTGCCACGGGCGCGCTTCGGCGAAGACAGTGCCTTGCTCAACGCGGACGAGTGCGTCGGCGAGATCGTCAACACCGCGGGCGCGGGCCCGTTCGAGGGTTACTACAACAACGACGAGGCGACGTCGTCGACGTTGCGCAACGGTTGGTACTGGTCAGGCGATCTCGGTTACGTCGACGACGACGACTTCTTGTATTTCGCGGGTCGCACCGCTGACTGGATCCGCGTCGATGGCGAGAACTTCCCCGCCGGACCGATCGAGGCTGCCATCGGGCGCCATCCGGAGGTGGTGCTGGCGGCGGCCTACGGCGTGCCCGACGAGCACGCGGGCGATCAGGTCATGGCCGCGTTGCAGTGGCGCGAAGGATCCACGTTCGACCCGGATGCCTTCGCCGCGTTCATCGACTCGCTCGCCGACGTCGGGCCGAAGTGGCGCCCTCGCTACGTCCGCATCGTCGAGACGTTTCCCAGCACGGGCACCAACAAGATCGTGAAGCGGACGTTGGTGCGGCAGAAGTACCGGCGCGATCTCTGCGGCGACGACCGGCTGTGGGTGCGCAACCGGGGCGACGATTCGTACCGGCCGTTCGGCGACGACGACGAGCGCGCGCTGCACGACGCGCTCGAGCGGGCCGGCCGCGGCCGGTTCTGGGAGCTCTGACGGTGGATCTGTCCTTCACCCCTGCCGAGGAAGCCTTCGCGGCAGAGATCCGCGAGTGGCTACGCGCCCACGTCGAACTCGCCCCGAGCTTCGACTCGATCGACGACGAGCTCGAGTGGGGACGGCGCTGGCAGGAGACGCTCGCCGGCGATCGATGGGTCGGCATCCAGTGGCCCCGCGAATACGGCGGACGCAACGCGACGCCCGTCGAAGTCGCGCTCTACAACGTCGAGTACGCGCGCAGTCGCGCCCCGCAGCCGGTCAACCGCGTCGGCATCAACCTCGCGGGCCCGACGTTGCTCGCCCACGGCACCGACGCGCAGAAGACGCGCTGGCTGCCGAGCATCCTCGATGCCAGCGAGCTGTGGTGCCAGTTGTTCAGCGAACCCGGCGCGGGGAGTGACCTCGCGTCGCTGTCCACCCGCGCGACGCCGACGGACGACGGCTGGCTGCTCACCGGTCAGAAGGTGTGGACCTCCTACGCCCGCCAGGCCCGGTGGGGCATCTGCCTCGCTCGCACCGCGCCGCTCGACGAGGCCCCGAAGCACCGGGGTATCTCGTATCTCGTCGTCGACATGCACACCAGCGGCATCGACGTCAGGCCGTTGCGCCAGATCACCGGTGAGGCCGAGTTCAACGAGGTGTTCCTCGACGAGGTGTTCGTGCCGCACGACCATCTCGTCGGTGGTCGCAACCAAGGATGGGCGGTGGCGAACACCACCCTTGCCCACGAGCGCGGCACTGCGTTCCCGTTCAAGGAACAGGTCGTGCACGAGTCGTACATAGACGAGCTCTTCGATCTCGCCGCGACGCATCGCCGCCTCGACGACGTCGAGGTGTCCGACGCGCTCGTACAGGCATTCGTCGAGCTACGCATCCTCCGGCTGCACAACTGGCGAACGCTGTCGCGGCTTGGTCGCGGGGAACAGCCCGGCCCGGAGTCGAGCATCGTGAAGATGGCGTGGACGGACATGACGCAGCATCTGTCCGACGCTGCCCTTCTCGTCCTCGACGAGAGCGCGCCGCTGTCCGGACCCTGGTCGCGCCAGTGGCTCTGGTCGAAGGCGGCGTCGATCGCCGGCGGCACGAGCGAGATCCAGCGCACCATCATCGGCGAACGCCTCCTCGGCCTCCCCCGCTGACCGCGTCCGCTCAATGTTGGTGCCATTGCGGGGCTATGGCCCCGCAATGGACCCGGAGTTCGGCACGTCGAGGACGTCGACGGCGGCGAGCTGGCAGGCGGCGCGGTGCGCGAGCGCGACGAGGGTGAGCGTCGGGTTGTAACCGGCCGAGGTCACGAACACCGACGAGTCGGCGCAGATCATGTTCTCGACGTCGTGGAAGCGACTCGCGCTGTCGACGACAGACGTCCGTGGATCGTCACCCATGCGGCACGTACCCATCACATGTCGCGACGCCGGTGCGATGCCGAGAGGGCTGATGTCGTGCAGGTCGAGGTCACCTTGCGGAGGTGACGTCGTGGAGAACGCGAACTCGGCGCCCGCGTCCTGCATCACGGCTTCGAGCAGGGGCGCGTAGTGGTCGGACGCGACCAGTTCGTGCGCGTGGGGCCTGTAGGTGACGCGACCGGCGGCGAAGCCCCACGCATCGACGATCGAAGGATCGAGGTCGACGCGGTTCGATGGTTGCGGGAGGTCCTCCGCTTGCATCGTGAACGCGAACAGACGATCACGGATGGCGGAGTCACGCATGGAGACGTTGTGCTGCGGACCGGACGGGTACGTCATCGATTCCATCAGCGGCGTGCCGCCGCCACCGTGTTCGACCGTGCCACCGCGGATCCATGGCAGTCCGGCGGCGTGGGCGGCGGCGAGGGCGTGCTCGTCCGGAACCATGAAGTCGTCGTGCAGATGGGTCACGCTGCGGCCGCGCTCACCGTGCAGCGAGAACGGGAAGATGCCGACCGTGAAGGTCTGGAAGTGGTACATGAGGTTGCGGCCGACGAGGTTCGACGAGTTGCCCACCTCCGACCGCAACAACAACCGCGGCGTCTCGAACGCACCCGCCGCCAGCACGACGTGCGCGGCGCGCACCTCGCGCAGCGCGTTGCGGGCGGCGACGTCGAGATAGCGCACACCGGTCGCTCGCCGCCGGCCGCCGTCGAGCATGATCTCGGTCACGTACGCGTCGGGTCGCACCTCGCATCTACCGGTGCGCAAGGCTCGTCGCAACGACGAGATCGGATCGCCCTTCGCATGGATGGGGCAACCGAAGCCGCCGCAGTAACCGCAGTTGTTGCAGGCGGGCCGGTCGTCGTACGGGACCGAGTTCACACCAGTCGGCGCGCGATACGGATGCAATCCACGCGCCGCCGCCGCTTCCGACGTGAGGATGGCGCCGAACATGTCCGGCCCGGGCGGCATCGGGTACGGGCCGCTGCGCCACGCCGCGAAGGGGTTGGCGTCCGCGTCGCCGGCCACCCCGATCAGCCGCTCGACGATCGCGTAGTGCGGCTCGAGATCGTCGTACTGCACGGGCCAGTCCGCGACCGCGGCGCCGTCGATGCCGCCGCGAAAGGAGAGAAGGTGGAAGTCCTCCTCGCGGAGGCGGGGAAGCTTCCCGTCCGCGTGGAAGCCACCACCACCCACCGTCGACGGCAGGTTGTTGACCTCACCCGTGATCAGCCGCTCACCGTCCGCCTCGGAGCGCCGGTACGTTCGCGGCTCGAGGAACGGATCCGGTCCGAGGAAGTGGCGGCGGCTGAACTTGATCTCGTCGTTCGACAGATCACCTGACGGGTCGAACGGAGCCTCGAGCGAGACGAGGTGGTTGCGCCCTTTCTCGAGGACGATCACGGACCATCCCGCCGCGGTCAGCACGTCGGCGACGGTCGAACCACCGGGGCCCGAGCCGACGATGACCGCGTCGCAGTCGAGGTCACCGGGCACGCGGGATCTCCGTCTTCACTCGCCCGGACACCTCATCGTCGGTGTACCCGCGCGGCTGGATGTCGCCGACCCAGCCAACGGAGTCCCACGCCATGAACGAACGGTTGCCGCCGTATACCGGATCGCCGTACATGCCCTCGCACGCGTGCTCGTACAAGAGACGCTTGAACCCGTGATCGCGATCGAGGCGGCGGTCCTGCTCGTCGCCGTCGACGTCGACGAAGTCGTTGCCGAGCGCGCCGAGCCCGTCGCGGTAGCGCTGCTGCCACCCGACGACGGGACCGTTGAACTCGCGCTCCGCGCGTCCTTGCGAACCTTCGAGGCGCGTGCGCCACGCCAGCTCTTCCATGGGCCCGAGCGGCATCCAGCGCTCGAACGAGGCGTCACCGCCCCACCGCCCGGAGAACGGACCGCCCGCGAAGATCCGCGGTGGATCGAAGGTGAACGCACCGAGCATCGTGTCGACGTAGTCGGCCACGCCGGCGCGAGACGCACCGGGCGCGCCCTCGCCGTTCGGCGGGATCAATCGATCGACGGCCGCCGACACGATGGCGAGCTCGTGCTCGTCGAAGAACGCCGGCACGCTCGTCGCTCAGCCGTCGACCGGGCGGAGCTCGTACGACGAGTGCTGCCCGAGCGTGCACGTCCAACCGGGCGCCACCGCGATCACCGTGAACAGCTCCTCGACCAATGCCGGACCCACGATCGACGCGCCGGGGCCGAGCACGGTGCCGTCGTACACCGGCGTGCCGACGTACTCGGTTCCCCAATACACGGGCCGCGACCCCTTGCGCGCCGCCGAAGCGTCGTCGACCGACCCGAGCTCTGCCAGGTGGTTCGGCTTCTCGGTCTCACCGCGCGCCATCAGTCGCACACCGCGCACTTGAGGTTGCTGGTTGCGGAAGGCGAACCCGCGATCGCGCTCGTGTTGGTCGTGGAATCGCTGGGTGAGGTCGAGCAGGCCATTGGCATCGAGATGCGGCCCTTCGGGGACGGGCACGCTCATGTCGGAGTTCTGGCCGCTGTACGCCATCTGCACGTACAGCTCGGTGACGACCCGGCCCGGTTCGAGACCCGCCGGCGCCAACTCCTTCGCCGACTCGTCGACGAGTTCGTCCATGAGGGCCCGCAAGCGGGTGAGGTCGACTTGGCTGATGGGGACGACATACGAGCGCACGAGATCGACGCCGTAGTCGGCGACCAGTAGGCCGAGTGCGGAGAACGCGGGCGCGGTCTTCGGGACGAGCACCCGCGTCGTGCCGAGCTCCGTCGCCAGCGCGCACGCGTGCAGGGGACCGTTGCCGCCGTACGCGATCATCGCAAGATCGCGCGAATCGGCTCCGTACGACGCGAGCACGCGCCGCATCGCGTTCGCCATGTTGGCGTTCACGATGCGCTCGATACCCCACGCGGCCTCGACCCCATCGATCGACAGCGGTTGCGCGACGTCGCGCTCGATGGCGGCACGGGCCGCGTCCGCATCCAACGTCATCCGTCCGCCCGCGAAGTCCTCGGTCGGCAGGTAGCCGAGGACGCAGTCGGCATCGGTCACCGTGGCGTCCGCCCCGCCGCGCCCGTAGCACGCGGGCCCCGGCATCGAGCCGGCCGACTCGGGGCCGACGAGCAACGCGCCCTGGCGGACCCGCGCGATCGATCCTCCTCCGGCGCCGACCGACCGGACGTCCACCATCGGGATGCCGATGTAGTAGCGGTACCGCCACGTGCGGTCGGTGCGAACCTCCGGTCGCCCACCGCGCACGAGGCAGATGTCGAACGACGTGCCGCCCATGTCGACGGCGATGAAGTCGGTGGCCGATGCTGCATGTGCGGCCACGGCTGCGCCCATCGCGCCACCGGTCGGCCCCGAGCCGAGCAACGTCACGGCCCGCTTGGAGACGTAGTCGGGCGGCATCACACCACCGGTCGCCTGCATGATCAGCACCTGCCCCGCGTAGCCGGCGGCCCGCAGCTGCTCGACGAGATGGGACGTGTAGCGCGCGATGCGAGGAGCCACGTACGCGTTGACGAGTGTCGTCGACACCCGCTCGAACTCGGGCCCGCCTTGCATCACCTCGTGCGACAGCGAGACGTGCTCGACGTCGGGAAACTCCTCGAGGATGAGCTCGAGCGTGCGCCGTTCGTGCGCCGGATTGACGAACGAGAAGAGGTACATGACCGCGAGCGAGGTGCAGCCGAGTTGGCGCAGCCGTTGCACCCCGGCGCGAACCGCGTCCTCGTCGAGCTCTTGCAGGACCTCGCCGTCGAACGCGCATCGCTCGGGGATGGGGATGCGGGCACGGCGGCGGGCGATGGGGGGCGGGGCCGGATACGACGGGTCCCAGATCTCTTCCTTGTGCACCCGCCGCATCTCGATCTCGTCCCGATGACCTTGCGTCACGAGAAGACCGGTCGGCGCGCCGTCCATCTCGATCATCGTGTTGTCGGCGGTCGTGGTGCCGTGGACGACGACATCGAGGTTGCGGCACAGCTCACCGAGCGGCAGGCCGAATCGCTCCGCGAGCTGCTCGATGCCGCGCATCACGCCGATCGACTGGTCCTCCAACGTGGACGGTGTCTTGTCGAGGACGACCTCGCCCGCGGGTGTCACGCAGATGAGGTCGGTGAACGTCCCGCCGACATCACACCCGATCCGGTATCCCATCGCGCCCGTTGTCCCCATGGTTGTCGCCATCCCTCAGCGAGGGGGGCGGCGGGATTCGCGCAGCTCTTTGGTGGCGGTCTCGTCCACCGCGAGGGTGAGATCGTCGAGTGAACCGGTCAGTACGACGCCGTAGTCGCGCGTTGCTCCGGCCATCGACACGTACTCGTCGAGCACGTCATCGAGCACCGCGTGTGGGTCGCGGTCGAGCGGGTCGCCCCATCCGCCGCCGCCGCCGTAGTCGTAGTTGAGCAACTGCCCGGCAGCCATCGGCACCCAGTCGGCCGTGTGCTGCACGACGAAGGGGTCATCGGACTGGTAGCGGATCGTGAGCTTGTTCGGCTCGCCGGGCATGCCGCCGCAGATACCGGGCATCGGGTACTTCATGCCGACGACGTACGTGTAGACCTTCGCCGGCACCCGCACTTCCTTGACGTAGTGGCTCCCGCACAGCCCCCGCCACTGGCCCGGGCCGCCGGAGTCGGTGCGGTAGTCGCGCTCCCATTGCACGTGCGGGTACAGCGATTCGTTGATCTCGGCCGTGGCCTTCCACAAGTTGCCGAAGGAGGCGTTCTGCGCGCCCCACGCGTCCATGCCGCGCGCCGCGTTGCACCATCCCGCATAGACCTCGGCCGAATGATCGGTGAACGTCTGCCCGGTGCGCGGATCGACCCCGACGATGACCGTCGGGATGCCCGTCTTGTAGGTCTGGGGCACGGCCTTGTCCGGCAGCACGTGCTGCATCGCGACCGCGATCACCTCGCCGACGTCGGCACCCGGATGATGCGTACCCGCCGACACCGGTTTGCCCGGTGGTGGGTTCAACACACAACCCGACGGCACGACGAGCTCGACGGAATCGAAGAAGCCTTCGTTCTTCGGTATCTCGGGATCCATCATGGCTGCGATCTGGGCGATGGTGTACCCACGGGTGTTGCCGAACGTCGACCACGCTTGCAACTCGGGCCGTGTGTCGCTGCCGGTGTAATCGATGATCAAGCGATCGGCGTCCACCGTGATCTTCACGTGCAGGTGCACGTCGGGGTGTCCGAGCGGATCGTGGTCGACGTACGCATCGCCCTCGTAGACGCCGTCGGGCCACGCGCTGACCTCTTCACGGAAGCGCCGTGCGGCGTAATCGATCATCGAGTCGATGGACTCTTCGACCGTGCGCGTCGAGTAACGAGCGACGATGTCGCCGAGCCGTTGCGTCGCGATCTGTGCCGCGCCGATCTGCGCGCGCAAGTCACCGATGTAGTCGGGCAGGCGGTTGTTGGCCTGCAGCGCGTAGAGCACGTCTCGCCGCTCGACGCCGCGGTCGATCACCTTCACGACCGGCCAGCGCACGCCTTCACCCCAGATGTCGTTGGCGGTGACGTTGTAACCGCCCGGTACTGCGCCGCCCGTGTCGCCGTGGTGGCACTGGATCGATGCGATCAGCACCATCCGCCGCGTACCGGTGGCGGGATCGTCCGCGAAGCACGGCGCGAACACGTTGTAGTCGGGGAGGTGTCCGCCGCCGTGATACGGGTCGTTGGCGACGAACACATCGCCCTCGCGGAACTCCTCGGCGCCGAGGAAGTCCAACGCGAAGCGCACGGGCAGGGTCGACGTCAGCATGAACTGCGGGATCCCGACCGACAGTGCCGCCAGTCGCCCTCGCCCGTCGAGGATCGTGGCGTTGCGCTCGTTCGACTGGTTGAGGATGGGCGTGGTGGCCGTGCGCGACACGTATGTCGCCATCTCGAAGCACACCGTCTCCATGCACGAACGGATCACCTCGGCCGTGACCGGGTCGACGGTTCGATCGGCAGCCAAGCGCTCCCGGCGGCCAGCAAGTTGCACCATGTCGACGTTCATGCGCCGTACCCCTTGGTGAGCGTACCGACCACGCTACCTGACGCTCGTGTCAGGTATCGACTACGGTTTTCGACGATGGGAACGACTGGGGCCGACACCGGCGTGCGGGCGTTCAAAGACGTCCGGGGGCACGGCGCGGCCGCTGAGGCACTGCCGGTAGAGCAATTCATGGACGAGCTCGAGGCACTCATCCCCGAAGTGGTGCCGACCCGCAACCAGGTGTGGCAAGCGGTGGCGGACGGCACGCTGTCAGACGAGTACGTCAAGCGGTTCTGCAAGGAGTACTACTTCCTCGGCAAGTGGTACACGGCCGAGTTCGGGTCGCTCGTGTCCAACGCGCCCGACATCGACGCCCTCACGCTCGACCGGAGCGAGCACTTCATCCATTGGTGCCAGAACCTCGCCGACGAGACCGGGTTCGCCGGTGATCGCAACCACGTCGACATGAAGGTCGAGTGGGCCCACCTCATCGGCGTGAGCGACGACGAGCTCATGACGTATCGCCCCATCCCCGAGACCATCGGCCTCGTGTTCACGAGTTGCTTCTACATGCGCCGCTCGTACGAGGAAGGCCTCGCCGCGTTCGGATGGGCGGGCGAGCGGTTCGCGGCGTCGACGGGCTACGCCCAGATGATGTACGAGGGCCTGCGCGACCACTACGGCGTCGAGGTCGAGAACTTCAAGGTCCACGCCTACGCAGAGGCGGACCACGGCGACGCCGCGGATTATCTGCTCCGGCAGGTGGCCACGACGGCCACGCAGCAACGCCGCATCCGCACTGCCGTCGAGCACACGCTCGTGCTCCGCAACGCCCGCAACGTCGCCCTCAACCGCTGGTTGGACGAGCCCGGCGCATTGCGCTGACCGAACCGGCCCCCGAGGGCCGGCCCCGGAGGGCCTGGATGGGCGCTCGTCGCAGGGAGACACGCCGGTTTTGCCGAAATTCCCCTGTTGACAGACGCTCGCGAACGGTTGCGCTCAGGGGGTGATGTGAAGACGACGAAGCTTCGCCGTGTCGTCGGTAGGTCGTGTCTCGTCGGCGCGGCTGCTGCCCTGGCGCTCGCCTTCGCGCCGTGGACGGCGTTCGCCCAGACGGCAGGCGGGGATTCGGGGCTCAGCTCGAGCAGCGGATCGAGCTCGACCAGCTCGAGACCCCGCATCTTCACCAGCAACGCCAGCGCCACGGCGGTCGAGTTCTTCCCCGACCGCAACAACGGCTTCACCATCCCCGACGCCGCCCGCGTGCGGTTCGTCTCGGGCGACTCGGACACGTCCCAGACGGGCGGACCCGACGCGACGGCCTCGATCGCCGATCCTGGGGGCGGCGTGAACAAGGGCCCGGCCCAGGTGTGTGGGCTCGCCGGCGGACCCGTGTCGCAGAACCTTCCACAGCTCAGCTTCGTCTTCGACGCGTGCAACAACGCGCATTGGCCGTTCACGGTCGAGGCGGACGAGTTCCAGAACGACGTGGCCACCACGGGCGCGACCGAGGTCGGCCAGCCAACCGGGATGATGTACGGCCAGGGCGGCTCGGCGCATGCCCGGCTCAACAGTGACGACTTCTCGTCGTCCACCGACGCGGTGCTCGGCGGGATTCGGCTCAACCCGTTGCCGGGTGCGAACAGCACCGGATTGCCGTTGCCCGCATTGCCGCTCCCCGGTGCGGGCAGTGGATCTGGTGCCACCACGGCCGCGCCCGTCGACCCCACGGTGTTCAACATCGGCGCGCTCGCCGCGTCGACGAGCAATTCCTTCGACGGGCCGACGCTCGTGTCGCACAGCGAGTCGCACATCCAGAGCATCCATCTTCTGGGTGGCCTTCTCACCATCGACTCGCTCACGACGGTCGCGGAGTCGCGCTCCGCGGATCAGACCGCGCCGGTCGGGACGTCCTCGGTCAGCATCGAAGGCGTGACCGTGGCAGGCCAAAAGGCTGGCATCGGCTCGAACGGAATCACCTTCGGCGACTCGGGAGCCGGTGATCCGAACACCGTGAACGACGCCCTCAACCAGACGCTGGCGAACGCCGGTGTCGCCGTCAAGCTCATCGGCGCGACGCAGAGTCAGAGCGCGTCGGGTCTCATGAACGCCACCGCGCAGGGCGTCGAGATCGACTTCGCCCACCCGGTCGACTTCAGCCGAACGCCACTCGCCGCGCTCGGGCTCACCGACACGTACACCGCCAAGCTCCTGCTCGGTTTCTCGAGCACCGGTGACCTGGCCCGGAATCTCAACGTGACGCGCCCGCTCACCGGATTGACCCCCGGCGGTTCGTCCACCGGTGCGAGCACGTCCGGCGTCTCGAGCGGCAGCAAGGTCGGCACGCCCCAGACGGGCGCCCCTGCCGCGGGTGCGGCGGGCGGAGCGGGCGACAACCAAGGCTCGGGCAACTCGCAGGACGCGAGCTTCCTCGGCCTCGACCCCGGTCGCATCCGGTTCCTCTACCTCTCGTTCACCCTCGTCGCGCTGGGCCTGTGCCTGTCGCCTCGACTCACGGTGCCGCATCGCCTGCCGGGCGCGGCGCGCTGACTGCAGCAAGGAAGCAAGGAGTGGTGATGGCCACCGAGGCCGAACACGACATCGATGACGACATGCCGGATCCCGAGCTCGTGTGGCGCTGGGTGGGCAAGGCGACCCGTCCCGTCGTCGGCTGGGTGTTGCTCGGCCTCGGCGGAGTTTTCATCCTCATGGGATGGATCGGCGTGTCGGGCGAAACCATCGTGGCGAAGCAGATCCCCTACGTCGTGAGTGGCGGCATCGCCGGCGTCGTGCTCGCCATCATCGGCGCGTACTTCCTCGGTACCGAGGAGCTGCGCAAGGACTCCGGTCGTCTCGACCGGCTCGAACGGATGGTCGACGAGTTGCACGCGACGCTGCTGCAACAGACCACGGCCGGCGCGGTGGCTCGGCCGAACGCGTCGGTGAACGGCTCGTCGTCGTCTGCATCGCCCCGCTCGTCGTCGCCGTCGACAGCGCAGTCGTCGTCCGCGCCGTCGTCGTCCGCGGAGCCGGCATCGTCGTTCGTCGCCATCAACGGTGGGAGCACGTACCACCGTCCGGGTTGCCCGATGGTCGAGGGCAAGTCCGGCTCGAGCGTCATGGCGCCGAGCACGGTTCGCAAGCGGGGACTCGAAGCGTGCCCCCTGTGTGAGCCGGCCGCTGTCACGCCGTGACGTACGTCCAGATCATCGTCACCGGGGTTCTTCTCGGTGGCGTCTACGCCATCTCCGGGCTCGGCATCGTGCTGACCTACAAGGCGACCGGCGTTTTCAACCTCGCGCACTTCACGATCGCGTTGTTCTCCGCATACGTGCTGTGGCAGCTCAACGGCGTGTGGCACGTGTCGTTGTGGATCGCGGTACCACTGGTGTTGTGCGTGCTCGCGCCCGGAATCGGAGTGGCACTCGAACGCTTCGTCTTCCGATCGTTGCAGCGCCGCAAGGCGTCGACGTCAGAGAAGCTCGTCGCCAACCTCGGACTCGTGGTGCTCTTCCTCGGGCTCATCAACATCGTCTGGGGTTCGGGCGTCAAAGGCAACTCGAAGCAGCCGGTGCCGCGGCTGTGGCCCAACAGCCAGTTCCACGTCTTCGGCGTGCGCTTCGACTCGTCACAGCTCGCGTACTTGTTCGCCGCGCTCGCCGCCGGTGCCGCGCTGTACGCGTTGTTGCGCTTCACGTTCCTCGGCACGCGGATCCAAGCAGTGGTCGACCGGCGCGACCTCGCCGAGCTGAACACCATCGACGCCAACCGCGTCTCGATGGTCGCGTGGGCGATCGGTTGCGGCTTGGCGGGACTCACCGGTGTGCTGCTGGCGCCACCGGTTCTGGAACCGAACAAGATCATCTTCTTCGGGATCGAGATGCTGTCGGTCGCGGTGGTTGCCCGGCTGGTGAGCCTGCCTGTCGCGCTGCTCGCCGGACTGCTGCTACTCGGTGGCGCGAAGGACCTGCTCGTCAGCTTCGCGCCCTTCGGTGACAAGGGCTTCCTGGCCGACACGTACACGCAGCTCACACTCAACTTCTCGGTCGTCGTGCTGTTCGTGTTCCTGCTCGCGTACAAACGGCTCGACGAGGTCGGCGAGTCGGCGCCCACCGGGCAAGGTCTCGTGGCCGCAGACCTCGGCCGCCGCAGCCGCGGTCCGAGCGTGGCGATGGTGGCGTCGGTGCTCATGGTCGCCGGCCTCGCGCTCGCACTGCCGTTGCTGCTGAGCGACATCAATCTCGCCTACGGGCAGCAGATGGTCGCGTACGTGGTGATCTTCACGTCGATCGTCGCCATCACCGGCTTCAGCGGTCACATCACCCTCGGTCAGGCGTCGATCGCCGGACTCGGCGCCTTCTTCACCGCCCGCGCCGTCAACGGTCTGCACTTACCCGTTCTTCCGGCGATGGTCGTCGGTGGGGGCGCGGCGATGATCGCGGGACTGATCGCCGGCTATCCCGCGCTGCGACGCAAGGGTCTGTTCCTCGGCCTCACGACGCTGAGTCTCGGCCTGCTGATCGACCGCTTCATCTTCAACACCGACATGTTCACCGGTGGACCGAGCGGGCTGGTGGTGAAGCGTCCGTCGTTGCTCGGCCTCCACTTCAACTCGAACGTGAGCTACTACTACTTCGAACTCGCGATCGCGCTGTTGATGTTGCTGTTCGCCGCCAACCTTCGCAGCGGACGGCTGGGCCGCATCCTCGGAGCGATGCGCGACTCCGAGACAGCCGCAAAGGCGGTGGGCATCGACCTGCGCCGCTACAAGCTGTTCATCTTCGCGGCGAGTGCGTTCATCGCGGGTATCGGCGGCGCACTGCTGTCGCAGTCGGAGGGAGCGTGGGATCCGATCACGTTCAATCCGCTGTTCAGCCTGTTCTGGTTCGTGGCCGTGACGGTGGCCGGCATCTCGACCCTCGGCGGCGCCATCCTCGCCGCCGTCATCTACGTGATGCTGCCGCTGTCCATCAACCAGGACATCCAGTCGGCGGTGTTCTTCCTCGGTATCGGTGCCTTGTTCGTCGGGCGGATGAACGGTGGTCTCATCGGTGTGGCCCGCCGCATCCCGAACCGGCTGACGCTGGCGCTGAGCAAGGAGTACAAGCGGGCGCAACGCTCGGCACGCGAGCAACGTGAAGCGATCGAGGCCGGAACGGAGCCGGCCTTCGAGCCGACCGCGATGGCGCGTTCGTTGCTGCGCGACACGACCGAGGTGAAGTCATGAGCCTGCTCACCGCCGAGCGGCTGACGAAGCGCTTCGGCGGGCTGGTGGCCGTGAACGATGTGAGTCTCGGCGTACCGGCCGGTCACATCACGTCGCTGATCGGACCGAACGGTGCCGGCAAGACGACGTGCTTCAACGCGCTCACCGGGCTCGACAAGCCGGACACCGGGTCGGTCACCCTCGACGGGCAGGACATCACCAACCTCGAGACGCATGAGCGGGCCCGGCTCGGCATGGGCCGCACCTTCCAGCGCCTCGAGGTGTTCACCGGTATGACCGTGCGCGAGAACCTTCAAGTGGCGGCCGAGGTCAGGCTCGACAAGGGAGCGTGGCGTGACGCGTTCTCGTTCCGCCATCGCACGAACACCGCGGTACGCAAGCTCGTCGACGCCACCCTCGATCGTGTCGGCATCAGACCTCTCGCCAACACGGTCGCCGGCGCACTGCCGACCGGCAGCCTGCGACTCGTCGAGCTCGGGCGCGCCCTGTGCATGGAGCCGCGGGTGTTGCTGCTCGACGAGCCCGGCAGCGGGCTCGACCACCGCGAGACGGCCAACTTCCAGCGCGTCCTCGAAGGGGTGGCGGAGAGCGGGGTCGGCGTGCTGCTCATCGAGCACGACGTGGACCTCGTGATGGCCGTGTCGAGCTGGGTGTACGTCCTGGACTTCGGTGCGCTCATCGCCGCCGGAACGCCGGACGAGATACGCGACGACCCGAAGGTGCGCGCCGCGTACCTCGGTACGCCGGAGGAGGCCCTCGATGCCGGCGGCGCTTGAGCTCGTCGGGGTCACCGCGGCCTACGGCAAGGTCGAGGTGCTGCACGGCGTCTCGCTGAAGGTGCCGGAGGCGTCGGTCGTCGCCCTGCTCGGCCCGAACGGTGCCGGCAAGACGACGACGCTCAATGTCATCGCCGGGGCGTTGGCGCCGACGAATGGTCGCGTTCGGTTGCATGGCCGGCGCATCGATCGGCGGGGTGCGAGCGCGGTTGCCCGTGCCGGTGTGGCACTGATCCCGGAAGGGCGCGGCATCTTCCCCTCGCTCACGGTGCGCGACAACATCGAGATCGCCGTGCGCGCCGCGCCGCGTGCAACGGAGAAGTCCCGACGCGAAGGGTTCGATCGCATCGTCACCGCGTTCCCGCGGTTGGGCGAACGGCTCGCGCAACAAGCGGGGACGTTGTCCGGCGGCGAGCAGCAGATGCTCGCATTGGGACGTGCACTCGTGTGCGAGCCCAAGGTGCTGATGATGGACGAGATCTCGATGGGTCTCGCGCCGATCATCGTCGCCCAATTGTTCGAGATCGTTGCGGAGCTCAAGGCGGCGGGCACGACGATCCTGCTCGTCGAGCAGTACCTCACCCACGCGCTGCGCTTTGCCGACGTGTGTTACATCCTCAACAAGGGCGAGGTCGCCTTCGTCGGCGAACCAGCCGAACTGCGCTCCGCCACCTCCGTCGCCGGCTACATGAGCTGAGCGCCGCGCCCAGCGCCCGCCTGCACTTGCCGGCGCCCGCCTGCAGTTGCTGGCGCGCACATTGTCGACTCAGCCACCTGGCGCGTTCAGCCCCCGCGCCCTCCCGACGCGCACATTGTCGACTCAGCCAGCGAATCGGCGTTATCCGGTGGTTCAGTCGACACTGTGCGGCGGGTGGTGAGGGCGGGGGACTTCTGGGTCGGCTGAACGACGTGCCGCGAGGGTGCGTCGACCCAGAAGCGGCCAACGCGGACGGCGGACGGCGTGGGTTCGTCGACCCAGAAGCGGCCGACGCAGACGGCGGACGGCGTGGGTGCGTCGACCCAGAAGCAAGGGCGACGCCGTGGTCGCGGGCGACCGCGGACGGACGACGCCCGCGCCCGCGCCCGCGGCGCACAACTAGTCGCCGCGTTCGGACACCGGGGTGCGGAACTGGAACGTGCCGTCGTCGCACTCGGCTCCGTTCGTCCGCTGGACCCAACCTTGGGCGGAGTCCTGCCATTGCGCAACCGTGAAGCAGTCATCCGTGGTCGTCGGCGTCGTGACGTCCTTTGGTTGGTACGACATCGGCGCGGTCAATCCATCGAAGGTGTAGCCGTTGAGGCTGTTCAGCCATTGCTCGAAGCCGGCGCGGGTCGGGGCGGCACCGGCGGCGTTGAGGTAGTCGGACAGCATCACGCCCGCACCCCAACCTTCGAGTGACCACTCGTGCAGCGGCGCTCCCGGCTGGTATGTCGCGAACGCATCGCGGAAGGCCTTCACGGCGGGGTTGCTCGTGTCGGAGTACGTGATGGACGAGCCCCCGATGTAGATCGAGTTGCGACAGACGTCGGAGAAGTCGGTGCCGATCGAATCGCCGTATGCGACGACCGTCGACACTTTCGCCTTCACCGAGAATCCGTAGCGCTGCATCGTGTCGCACAGCTTGCGGTTGGCGCCGTCATCCATCGTGTCGAAGATGATGTCGGTGCCGTTGCCCTGCATCTCCTGCACGGCCTGGTCGAACGACGGATTGCCGAGGATCACGCCGTACATCGCCACCGAGTAACCCTCCAGTTGGAGGCCCTTCTGGGTGAAGTTGGCGGCCTGCTCGGATTCGGCGACGCCGTTGTAATAGAAGACCGCGGCCTTGCTCACGCCCAGGTTGGACTTGAACCACCGGTAGATGCCGGACGTGTTGCGGCTCTGATCGTCACCGCAGACGTGATCGCCATCACGCGGGCACGGCGTGCCGTAGATCGTGAAGTAGTTCGGGAACCGATACGGAGCGTTGGTGATCGGCACGTCGATGACCGGCACGTTCTGCGAGTTGATGTATGGCGCGGCACCGCCCTCTGCTCGAGTGTTGTTGCCGATGAAGGCGAAGACCTTCTTGTTCTCGACGAGGTCCTGCGCGCATTGCAATGTGCGCGTGCGGTCCTCTTTGTCGTTGCACGTCTCGAGGCGAACCTTGCGGCCGTGGATGCCACCCTGGTCGTTGATGGCGTCGACCCATGCCTGCAGGCCGAGCAACGGTGGTTTGAACGCCGCGCCGAGTACGCCATCCTGTGCCGTGATGTTCCCGATCACGATCTCGTTCTCGGAAACGCCGGTGTCCGACGCCTGGTTCGGTCCGTCGGCCGGCGCACCACCGGCGGCGGGTGCGCCACCCGCGGCCGCCGCATTCGGATCCGTCGCCCCGGCGGCTGCCGCGGCCGTGGTCGTGGTCGCGCCCGACGCGGCCCCGGGCGCCGTGGCCGCCTTGGCGCCAGCGGTCCGCGCCGCGGTGCCGTTGCCACCTTGGTCGCCGGCGAATGCGGAGTTCGGCAGTCGAGTGCCACACGCCGAAGCGACCAGCAGCAGCGCGACGACAATCGCACGCACCCCCTGCTTGCGCATTCATGGGTTTTCGCTCCCAATGCCGGGATGTCCTGCGGCCGGCGGTGGTGGCGGTTGAGCGACGTCCGACAGGTCAACCGGCGGATCGCTCGGCGGCTCGGTTACCCCGCGCCGCCCGACGAGCTCGAAATGCCCGACGTGACGGGGTGGCGAGAGCGCGACGAGGTCGTCGACCGTGCGCTCGCGCTCGACGTGGTCGTGTCGTGCGCGCACGGGTTCGAGATCGGGCCGGCGTGGACGTGGTTGAAGGCCAACGACCTCATCGACGCCGTGACCCACGGTGAGACCGACTACCTCGACGAGCTCGAGAGCGGCATCCACCTCGATGACCTCGCCCGCCGCCTACAGGTCGAGGCCTTGTGGGCGCTGCTGTGGGCGTTGTCGTACGTCGACGATCTCGATTTCGGGGCCGGGTGTGGTGGTGGCGTCGCGCCGTTGCTTCCCGAGTTCGATGACGTCGCCGGCGCCCGTGCGTTCAGATCCGACGCGGTCGTGCGGGACGGCGACGAACTGCTCGCTGCGCTCGACCTGGCGCGGTGCCTGACCGCGGGACTCGGCGACGGCGACGTCAGCATCGGCTTCGCTCCCGGCGAGGTCGAGCCCTACGTCGTGTGGGAACGCCGCCGCGCCCTCGAGTGGCTCGCGGGCGCCGACTGGGACACCGACCCGGCCCCGCCGAATGTTGGTTCCATTCCGGGGTCATGACCCCGGAATGGACCCGGAGTTGCGCGCCGCACACGCGCCGCACACGCGCGGAACCGGTGCCTACAGGTCGGGGTTCTCCCTGAACATCTTGTAGACGCCCGACATGTTCTGGTTGACCTTGTCCGGGAGTGGGACGGGCGTGCCGAGCGCTCGGGCGCCCCACACGATCATCGCGGTGCGCTCGACGAGCTCGGCGTTGTGCAGTGCCTTGTCGGGCGTGTTGCCGAGCGTGACGATCCCGTGGTTGGCGAGGATGGCCGCGCTGCGATCGACGAGCCGCGACGCGACTTCCTCACCGAGCTCGTCGGTGCCGGTGCCCTTGTAGTCGCAGATCGGGACGTCGCCGCCGAGGTACACGACGACCTCCTCGATGATCGCCGGGATCGGTTCGTGCACGAGGGCGAACATCGTGGCGTGCGCGGCATGCGAATGGATCACGCCACCGATCTCCGGATAGCGCCGGTAGCACGCGAGGTGCAGCGCCTTCTCACTGGTCGGACCCCGGGTTCCCTCGAGCACGTTGCCGTGGAGGTCGGTCACCACGAGGTCGTCGAGCGTCATCGTCTCGTAAGCGACCGACGACGGCGTGAGGCACACGCGCTCCTCGTCGATGCGGCCGGACACATTGCCGGCCGTCCCCGCCACCAATCCCTTGTCGAGCATGCCCTTCGCCGCGTCGAGCACGTCCTGCTTCGAGACCTTCACGACAACACCTCCGGATTCGCGCAGTGCAGTGGTCGTCCACCCCGCAACAGCAATGCAAGATCGGCCGCCACGATGGTGGTGTGGTTCGCCTCGGTGTCGTAGGTCGCACCACCGACGTGCGGCGTCAGCACGACGTTCGGCATCTCGATGAGCGGATGCCCGGGTGGCAGAAGCTCGCCCTCGAAGTGATCGAGCCCCGCGCCGCCGAGCTTTCCCGACTGCAACGCGTCGACGAGCGCGTCCGTGTCGTGCAACGCGGCGCGCGCCGAGTTGAGGAACACGGCACCGTCCTTCATCGCCGCGAACTGCTTGGCGCCGATCATGCCGAGTGTGTCGGGAGTGACCATCGCGTGCATCGACACGACGTCGGCCTGGTCGAGCAAGTCGTCGAGTGAATGCTTCGCCTCGTCGGCATAGGGATCGGTGGCGATGACCTTCATGCCGAGCCCTTCGAATCGCCAGCGCGTCGCCCGACCGACCGCACCGAGCCCGACCAGTCCGGCGGTTTGGCCGGCGATCTGCCAGGCGCGGAACCGTTGATACGGGATGGTTCCGTCGCGGAACACCTCGCCGGCGCGCACGTCGGCGTCGGCCTGCAGGACGTGGCGGTTCACGGCCATCAGCAAGGCGACGGTCATCTCGGCGACTGCGTCGGCGTTGCGTCCGGGCGCGTGCAGCACGGGAACACGCGCCGCGGTGGCACCGGGGATGTCGACGTTGGTCGGGTCGCCGCGGGTCGACGCGATGGCGACGAGGCCGGCTTCGAGCACCGGTCCTTCGCACTTGTCGGCCTCGCAGATCACGATGGTCGCGCCGGTCGCTTCGATGCGAGCGGCGAGTTGCTCTGCGTTGTAGAGGCGCATCGTCGACTCGCTGATCCACGGGTCCTCGACGACGTCGCCCAGCGAGCGGAGGATGTCGAGGCCGGGCCCGCGCAGCGGCGCAGTGGCGAGGATCGTGGGTCGGTCAGTCACGGCGGGAATGTTGGCAGACACCTGACGCCTACGTCAGGTTGAGCTTTTCCTCCTCGGCGGCGCGCAACCGTTGCGACTCGGCGGCGACGAAGGCGAGATCGGACGGATACGTGCGCGCCGCCAGCAGCATGATCATCCCGCCGACCGCGTAGACCGGCGTGATCATCACGAGCGCGGTCTGGAGACCCCACACGCCCTTCATCACGCCGATCACCGCGGGGGTGATGCCGGCGAGGCTGCGCACCATCGAGCGCAGCGCGGCCGCCCGTCCCCGCAGGGGTGCCACCACGACGTCGGTGAGCAACGCGTCCGAGGGAGCGACCGGCAACGTGAGGAAGACGCCACCTATCAAGAACAACGGCAACGTGACCGCGAGGTTGTCGCTGGCGAACCCCGGGATGAACGCGGCGGTCGCGATCATGGACGACACCACCACCACGTAGATGCGGGCGTTGACGATGCCTCGGCGCAAGAGCCGGTCGGCGACGAACCCGCCGCTGACGACGCCGACTGCGGCACCGAGTCCGAACACGATCACGTAGCCGCCGGCGGCGCTCGCGCTGAGGTGGTGGACCTCCTTGAAGAACGGCACGCCCCAGAACCCGAGCCCTGCGAGCAGCGCCTGCGACACGGTGATGCCGATCACGCCGAACCACATGCTGCGGATGCGGAAGATCTCGCGGTACGCCTGCTGCCACGTGCAGTTCGTGTAGTCCATGGAACCGACTCGTGAAGGCGGCGGCAGCTCGAGCTTGCCCGCGAGCTGCACCGCGTCGACGTTGTCGAGCAGGTCCGCGAAGTCGGCGTCCTGACGGCCGCGTGCCGGCTCGGGCGCGCGCGCCAGCATGAGAACGGTGGCGAGGCCGAATGGGATCCACATCCAGAACGCGGCTCGCCATCCCCAACTGTCGACGAGCACGCCCGCCAATCCGAGCCCGATCGCGCTGCCGACGAGCGCGCCCGAGTTGTAGAACCCGATCTGCTTGGCCCGATCCTCGACCGGGTAGTAGTCGCTCAACAACGAGATCGAGGCCGGGCCGTTCGCCTCGACGATGCCGACACCGAGGCGGGTCACGAACAAGAAGATGAACGTCGGGGCGAGCGCGTTGAGCCCCATCACGAGCGTCCACACCGCCATCGCGCCAGCGAGGAGGAACGTGCGTCGCATGCGATCCGCGAGATGCCCGAAGGGGATCGAGCCCAGGATTCCGATGAGCGTCATAGCCGCCGGCAGCGCGCCGATCCAGAAGTCGCTCACGTGGAAGTGGGCCTGCAGGCCGTCGGCCGCCTGCGAGAGAGAGCCGCGCTCGCCGGTCTCGAGCATCACGGTCGCCGCCAGAGCGACGACGGGATAGGCGCCGTACCGGACGGCCCGTTCGGCCACGCTTCCGGCCTCCAGCGCCACGGGCCGCGACGGTAGCCGACCCTGCTACCGTGAACCTGACACGCGTGTCAGGGAACGGGAGATTGTGGTGCCGGACACCGTCGAGACCGAGAGCAACCCCTTCGACGAGTTCAACAAGGCGATGGGCGCGGGCATCATCACGAACCCGTATCCCGACTTCGTGGCGATGCGCGCCGGGCATGTGAGCGCGTCGGATGTTCGCCAGCTCCTCGGCCTCGATCCAGATGCGCCGCTCGACTTCGACCCGGCGGACGTACCGCCGCTCTACACGGTGTCGAGTTATGAAGCGGTACAAGAGGTGTTGCGCGACGGCGAGCGGTTCTCATCGAGCGGCTACGCGGAGATGATGGGTGCGGTCATGGGCCACACCATCCTCGAGATGGACGAGCCGGAGCATCACTCGTACCGCTCGCTCATCCAGCAGGCGTTCAGCCGCAAGGCGATGGAGCGCTGGGAGCGCGAGCTCGTCGGCCCGATCGTCGACGAGTGCATCGACGCGTTCGTCGACCGCGGAAAGTCCGAGCTCGTGAGCGAGCTGCATTTCCCGTTCCCGGTGAACGTGATCGCGGCGCTGCTCGGGCTCCCTCGGGCCGACCTGGCGAAGTTCCACCGATGGACGGTCGAGCTCATCAGCGTGTCGATCAATGTCGAGATGGCAATGAACGCGTCGGCGAGCCTGTACGAGTACCTCGTCGGATTCGTACACGAGCGGCGCGACAACCCCGGCGACGACATGATCAGCGTGCTGGCGACGGCCGAACACGACGGCGTCCGCCTCACGGACGACGAGATCATCGCGTTCTGCCGGCTGCTGCTCCCCGCCGGCGCGGAGACGACCTACCGGTCGTCCGCCAACCTGATGTGCGGTCTGCTCACCCACCCGGAGCAGCTCGACCTCGTGAGGGACAACCGCGCGCTGCTCCCACAAGCGATCGAGGAAGGGCTGCGTTGGGAGCCGCCCCTCTTGACGATCATGCGCACGACCAGCGCGGAGACGAACGTGTGCGGCGTCGACGTTCCGGCGGGCGCGATGTTGGTCGTCAACATGGGCGCCGCCAATCACGACGAGACGCGGTGGCCCGACCCCGAACGGTTCGACGTCAACCGGCGCGCCACCGCGCACGTTGCGTTCGCATCGGGGCCGCACATGTGTCTCGGCATGCACCTCGCGCGCATGGAGACCAAGGTGGCGATCGAACACATCCTCGATCGCCTCCCGAACGTCCGCCTCGACCCCGGCGCGGACCCGCCCTACATCACCGGCATGACCTTCCGCGCCCCACCACGACTCGACGTCGTCTTCGACTGACCCGGTCGCGGCCGTGTCAACGCCCGCCGAGGCCCAACGCGTCGGCGATGCGCTGTCGGTGCCACGACGCGTTGCCGAAGAGCGCGTCGGACGTCTTCGCCCGCTTCACGAACAGCTGCTGATCGTGCTCCCACGTGTAGCCGATGCCACCCAGCAGTTGGATGCCGTCCTGCGCCACGAGTCGCTGGCAGTCGCCGGCCGCAGCCTTGGCCGCCGCGACAGCCGTCGTGCGCCGGTCGTCGTCCTCCGCGATGGTGGCGGCGGCGAACACGCAGACTCCACGCGCTCGTTCGATGGCGACGAACATGTTCGCGAGCTTGTGCTTGACCGCTTGGAACGAACCGATCGGCACGCCGAACTGCTGACGTTCCATCGCGTACCCGACGTTCGTGGCGAAGATCGACTCGCACGTGCCGACGAGCTCGAACGCGACGGCCAGGGTCATCTCTTCGAGCGCGCGCTGTGCGCCGCCGGCCGTGATCAGTAGTTGCTCGGCGCCGTGGACGGAATCGATGTCGAGGCTCGCCAGTGTTCTCGTCGCGTCGAGCGCGCGAATCAACCTCAACGGCGCGTCGCCGGCCGGGACAACCAACACACGGTCGCCGTGCTGCAACGCGATCACGTCGACCTCGCCTCCGCACAGCACTCGGTCAGCATGACTCTCGAAGGCCGCGGTTCCCGACACCTCTCCGGCCGCAACCTTGTCGAGCCACGGGCCGCCGCCCTCCGCCTCCCGCATCAGCGGGACGAACCCGGCGACGGTGGTGAGCAACGGTCCTGGTGCGATGACCTTTCCGAGCTCCTCCGCGAGCACGGCCAGCTCGGGGAAGCCGAGGCCGATTCCACCGTGCGGTTCGGGGATCGTCAGCGCCTGCCAGTCGAGACGGACGAACGTGTCCCACAGATCGCGGCCGGCGTCCGACGGGCGCCCATCCACCACCGCCTCGACATGGGCGCGCACCAATGAGGTGGGGCACTCCTTCACCAGCACGGACCGCACCGACGATCGCAACTCCTCCTGGTCGGAGGTGAAGTCGAGTTGCATCAGGCGTCGCTCGCGATCGCGCCAAGGGCACGCCGGTCGAGCTTTTCCATCGCGGTCAGCGGCAGCGCGTCCGTGACCACGGCACGGTCCGGCAGCTTGTAGGTGGCGAGGTGATCGGCGCCGAACGCTCGCAGGTCGTCGACCGTCGGCGGGTCGGCACCGTCCCGCACGACGAGCACGGCCACACCCACCTCGCCCATCAGATCGTCGCGCCGGGGCACGATCGCAATGTCGGCCACGGCCGGGTGCGTCGCCAGCACGGCTTCCACTTCCATTGGGTAGACGTTGTAGCCGCCCCGGACGTACATCTCCTTCGACCGGCCCGAGAGATGCAGACGGCCCTGTTCGTCGATCCATCCGAGGTCGCCGGTACGCACGAAGCCGTCGTCGGTGACGGCTTCGGCGGTCAGGTCGGGGGCGTTCCAGTAGCCGGTCATCACCGCGGTCGAGCGCAGGCACACCTCACCGACACCATCGGCGACGTCGCGCAGCTCGAGATCGACACCGTCATGCGGGCGGCCGACAGACACTTCGGCGTCTTCCGGTGGCGCGTCGAAGGCGGTGCCGATGCCGATGCCGGCCTCTGTGCACGAGTACCGGATGGCGACGGCGGCGCCGAACCGGGCGCGCGCCTCGCGCACGAGCGCTGGCGTCGCGGGCCCACCGCCCATGACGATGGCGCGGACCGACGACACGTCATACGAGTCGAAGTCGGGGTGCTGCAACATCAGTGCGACCTGCGTCGGGATGCCGCCGATGCCGGGCATCCGATGTTCGTCGATCATGCGCAACGCTTCGGACGCGCTCCAGCGCGCCTGCACGTGGGTCGTGCCGCCTCGCATCAACGAGCCGGGCAACTTCGTCATGGGACCCAGATGCGCGAACGAGGTCGCCGCGAACGTTGCACCTCCGCCCCCCCAGTTGCCGCCGGTGTCGACACTCGTGATGAAGGACAGCTGACGGTTGGCGAACACCGCGCCCTTCGGGGTGCCGGTCGTTCCCGAGGTGAAGACGATGGCGACGGGACGATCCGGATCGTCGTCGATCTCGTCGGCTCGCGAATCCCCACCCGCGTCGCGTAACTCCTCGACCGCGTCACGCGTGTCGATCACCACCTTCGGCTTCGCGATCGACAGCACCGTTTCGCGCTCGGGCGCCGACAACCGCGTGTTCACTCCCGCGGTGATGGCGCCGAGGCGCGCTGCGGCGACGTACGCCACGAAGTATTCCGGTAGCTGCGGCAGCACCAACGCAACGACGTCACCTTCGAGCACGCCCTGCTTCGCGAGCCCGGCGGCGACCGCATCTGCGTGCTGATCGAGCTCGCGGTAGCTCAGCGTCCGGCCGTCGGGCGCGACGTAGGCGGTATGGTCTCCGAACCGCTCGGCCGCCTCGCGGGTCACTCGGCCGAGCATCACGCGGCTCCGAGAGGTAACGACACACGACCGTGGCAACCGCACCCAGCCGTACGGCCGGTACGCCGGCGAGCGAGCGCGAGTTGCGCTCGCAAGGCAAACGCACGATGGCCGCGTTGCTCGACGCCGGACTCGAAGTGTTCACCGAGCGCGGCTACCACGCGGCACGCGTCGACGACGTCGTTCGTGTCGCGCAACTGTCGCACGGCACCTTCTACCTCTACTTCGCCAACAAGGAGGACCTCTTCCAAGCCATCGCCCGGGAGTGCGCGCACGACATGGAAGCGCTCGCGGCGTCGCTCGGCCCGGTGACCCCTGACCGCGCCGGCGAGATCGAGCTGCGACGATGGCTCGCCCAGTTCGTCGCGACCTACCGCCGTTACGGCGCGGTGATCAGAGGTTGGATGGAGGAGCAAGTCGTCGACCGCCAACTCGTTGCTCTCGGACTCGCCGCGTTCCAACAGATTGTCGAGAGTCTCCAGCAACGGTTGGCCGAGACAGACGCGACTCACTTGTCCGACGCGCAGCTCGCGACGGCAGCGATGTTGGCGATGATCGAACGGATGACGTACTTCACCTCGTCGCGAGATCTCGGTTTCGACGACGAGCAAGTCGTCGATGCGCTGACGACGATGCTGCATCGAGGCGTGTTCGGCGCTCCGGTCAGTCGACGCCGAGCAGCAGCGTCGAAGCGGAGCTGAACCAGCCGCCCGTCCCGTTCACGCATGCGATCCGGGCGTCTTGCACCTGCCGCTTGCCGGCCTCGCCTCGCAACTGCTTCACCGCTTCCACCATGAGGAACATCCCGCGCATGCCGGGATGACACGACGACAGCCCGCCGCCGTCCGTGTTGGTGGGTAGCGCGCCCCCGACTCGGAGCTTGCCGTCTTCGACGAACGGGCCGGCCTCGCCTTTGCCGCAGAAGCCCAGCGCCTCGAGGGACAGCAGCACCATCGACGTGAACGCGTCGTAGATCTGGCATACGTCGACGTCCGCCGGTGTGAGGCCGGATCGATCGAAGGCGAGCCTTCCCGACTGCACGGCAGGGGACTGGGTGAAGTCGTCCCACTCGCTCATGGTCGTGATGTTGGTGCACTCACCCGACCCGAGTACCCACACGGGCTTCTTTGCCAGATCACGAGCGCGCTCTTCGGACGTCAACACCACCGCGCCACCTCCGTCGGACCGAATGCAGCAGTGCAAAGTCGTAAAGGGGTCCGCGATCATCGGCGCCGAGTTCACGTCTTCGATCGTGAGCGGATCGCGGTAGTACGCGTCCGGGTTGAAGTGTGCGTTGTACCGAGCGGACACCGCGATCTCTGCGAGTTGTTCGATGGTGGTGCCGAACTCGTGCATGTGACGTTGCGCGACCATCGCGTACTTCGCGATGAGCGTGTGACCGTACGGTGCATCGAACTGCGACGGGCCACGCGAACCGAACGCGAGGTTGGCGCTGCGCCGCTTCGCCTTGAGATCGGAGCGCGCTGTCGATCCGTACGCGAGCACGACAACCTCGGCATGACCGGCCTGGATCGCTTCGACCGCGTGCTCGGCCATGAACTCCCACGTGCTGCCGCCGACGCCCGTACCGTCCGCCCAACGGGGTCGCAGACCGAGGTACTCGGCCACTTCGACCGGTGCGAGCACGCCCATGCCGGTCGAGCCGAACCCGTCGACGTCGTCCTTGGTCAACCCCGCGTCGGCCAGTGCCCGCGACGCCGCTTGGTGATGCAACTCGTAGGGCGACTTGGTGTCGACTCGCCCGCAATCCGAGAGCGCGGCTCCGACGATCGCGACCCGTTTCGCTGCTGCCACTCAGCCGCCCATCTGGAGGCCGCCGGGGCGGCACCCGAAGATGCTGGCGTTGACCTGGTCACCGATCTCGGCCGGATCCCACTTGCGGGGGCCTTTCGGCGTCGTGATCTCGGTGCCGAGCGTCCAACCGACGTAGTGCGTGATCGAGTCACCGACGGCCCGGAACACCTGACCGGTCACGTGCATCGCCTCGTCCGACGCGAGCCACGCCACCATCGGAGCCGAGTTGCCGGGGTTCAGGCGGTTGAACTCGCCCTCGTCGACTTGGTCGGCCTCGGTCACTTGGATCTGGGGCATGGCGGCCGCGACCATACGCGTCGCACCGCCGGGCGCGATCGCATTGGCTCGTACACCCGAGCGTCCCATCTCGAGCGCGGTGATCACCGTGAGCGCGGCGATGCCGGCCTTGGCCGCGCCATAGTTCGCTTGGCCGCGGTTGCCTTGCAGCCCGGCCGAGCTGACGGTGTTCACGATCGCGGCGCGCCGCTTGCGTCCTTCCTTCGACTCGGTCTGCCAGTAGCCGCCGGCGAAGTGCGTCATGTTGAACGTGCCCTTGAGATGCACCGAGAGGACGGAGTCGAAGTCCTGCTCGGTCATCTTCACGATCGACGCGTCGCGCAGGATGCCCGCGTTGTTGACCACGATGTCGAGCCCGCCGAACGCCTCGATGGCGGAGTTGACGAGGTTCTCCGCGCCACCCCAGTCGCTCACGTCGTCATAGTTCGAAATGGCATCGCCACCGCGGCCCTTGATGATGTCGACGACGTGGTCCGCGGGGGTCTTGTCCGCGCCTTCGCCGGTGTGTGAGCCGCCGAGGTCGTTGACCACGACCTTGGCACCCTGCGACGCGAGCTCGAGCGCTTCACCGCGACCGATGCCTCGTCCCGCGCCGGTGACGATCGCGATCTTTCCGTCGAGCAGCCCCACAGGTGTTACCTCCGAGTCGTCTGTGCTTGAATGCCAGCCGTACCTGACAGCCGTGTCAGGTTAGTCAAGGGCTGCTGGAGGCATCACATGGGCTCGGAGCTCAACAAGGACGAGATCGTCGGCACGCCGACCGGCAAGGCGGTCGTCGCCGTCGAACGCGGTCCGGTCACTCAGTTCGCCGCGTCGCTCACCGAGAAGAACCCCGTCTACCGCAACGCCGACGCCGCGGTCGCGGCCGGCTTCACGGACATCCCGGTGCCGCCGACGTACTTCTTCTCCGCCGCCGCATTCTGGGGTGCCTACCCCGAGGAGCAGCCCGCCGACGCGGTGCCCGACCGCAACCCCGTGATGGAGGTCATCGGCAAGCTGCGCACCAAGGGCGGCATGATCCTGCACGGCGAGCAGGAGTTCGAGTACCACGAGCAGGTCGTGGTCGGCGACCGCATCGCGAGCGAGGGCAAGATCGTCGACCTCTACGAGAAGCAGGCCGGCGAGCACACGATGACGTTCCTCGTGACCGAGAACCAGTACCGCAACCAGGACGGCGACCTCGTCCTGACGTCGCGTACGAACCTGATCCACCGCTCCTGACGGCGCGGACCAATGATCAGGGTGCTGGCGCGCCCCGGCGCATCCAGTAGTCGTTGAGGCTCTCCTGGATCTTCAAGTACCAGATGAAGTTGCCGATGATCGGCAGCAGGAACCACAGACCGAACGCCGCGCTGACGGGGCACTCCTCGCCTTCGGGCTGGTACAGGTTGTTCTGCATCTCGATCGGGATCATGAACCACACGACCGGGTTGACGAAGAGGCCGAGCACAAGACCGAGGCCACCGCCGAGCCCCTGGCCGCTGTACTTCTTGAAGTCCTCGAACTGCCGGTATGTCCAGATGAACGTGTAGATGCCGAGCGTCACGATGGACAGCAAGATCACCGTGCCGGCATTCATGGGCCGTCCCACTGGGCCACGAGCTTGCGCCTGCCCGTATTGCGCCACGCCGTACTGCGCGGGCGCGATGGCACCACCGGGCGGGGCGGGGGGCATGGGGTCGGTCGCCTGCTCACCTGCGTCGGACACGCTGTCGGTCCAGGACGTGCCGTCCCAGTACCGCATCTGGTGTTGGCCGGAAGGATCCGGATGCCAACCAGCTCCGCCGGCTGCCTGTGTCGATGGGTCGCTCACGGCTGCTTTCTACTATCCCCGGCCGGTCGAAGTCGCGCATCGTCCGCTCAGGACAGCGCGCCGCCGGCCGCCAGCCGGTTCTGCTCCTCGGCGGAGAGGCCGAGCAACTCGCCGAGAACCCACTGGTTGTCCTGCCCGAGCGCCGGACCGCTGCGGTCATAACCCGAGTCCGTGCCGCTGATGCGGAAACCGTTGCGTTCGTACTGACCGAGCCCGAGGTCCGGATGTGTGCGGCTGAGGAAATGGTCGCGGTGCACGAGTTGCGGATCGTTGTTGAGGTCGGCGAAGTCCTGTACGGGGACCGCTTCGATGCCGGCTGCCTGTAACTCCGTCGCGACGTCGAATGGGTCGCGCGCTGATGTCCACGCTTCGAGGTCGTCGCCGGCGACCGCGCGCAGACGCTGCCCTTCGTCGGCGGTCCATGCTGCGATCGAGACCCAACGGTCGTCGCCGGCGCACGGGAACACGCCGTGCACGACTGCGTCCGGATGGTCGTTGCCCCGCCGCTCACCGATCACGCCGTCGCGCCGGTAGGCAAGCAGCCAGTCGGACAGGGTCCACGCCGCGCACTCGACTTGGCTGAGGTCGACGTAGACGCCGTCGCCCGTCCGCCGGTGGTGCACGAGCGCGGCACCGAGGACGGTCGCGACGAACCGAGGCGCGAGCGAATCGGTGATGGTGCCGAATGGGCCGATCGGCTCACGGTCGGGCCAGCCGGTGAGGTAGTTGAAGCCCGACAGCGCGGACCCTTGGCCGCCGAACCCCGGATAGTCCCGGTGCGGGCCGGTCTGGCCGTTGAGGCAGGCGCTGACCATCACGAGATCAGGCTTGTGCTCGACGAGATCGTCGTAGCTGAGGCCGAGGCCGCGCATCGCCCGCGGTGCGAAGTTCTCGACGACGGCGTCCGCCCATTCGAGGACGAGACGCGTGGCGAGCGCGTGACCGTCGGGATGCTTCAGGTTCAGCGTGACTGAGCGCTTGCCGCAGTTGAGCGCGTCGAACATGTCCGCGTAGTTGCCGGTGCGAAGGAAGTCGGGACGGCTGCCCGACTCGACCCGCACGACCGTCGCGCCGTGTTCGGCGAAGTAACGCGTCGCGATCGGTCCTGCCGCGCCCGCGCCGAACTCGAGGATGCGAGTGCCCGTCCAACCGGCGCCATCCCGTGCGGCGCCTGGGTCGGCGTCCGCGTCTGCGTTGGCGTTGGCGTCTGCGCGGGCAGGGCGGACGTGGATGTGCGCCCATCGCTTCGGCTCGCCCTCGTCGTCGAAGAACCCGCGCGCCGCCAGTTGTGCCGACGCGTACAGCTCGCGCGGCGAGTTGACCGGCGCGAGCATCAGGTTCGTCTCGCACGCGTACTCGTAGAGCTCCGCGGTCGTATGACGTTCGAACCATTCGCCGACCGCGCACTGCACCGCGTCGACGTCGTCATCGGTCGCGGCATTGACGTCCCACGTGGTCCAGTCGCGGTCGGTCAATACCGGGTCGTCGACGAGACGGGCGATCGTCTCCAGCGACGGGACGCGCGCTTTGCCGCCGCGCAGTCCGAACGAGACCCATCCGTCCTTCGTCGGCCAGATCTCCCGCGTGCGGCCGATGTTGGCGCCGGCGCGCCGTCCGCGGAAGTGCGAACGGAAATAACGACCGGCGGCGCCCATGTTCGCGACGAGCACCGTCTCCTGCATCGAGAGGTCGACGTCGATCGGCCGCACGCCCGAGGCGAGTGCAGTCAGTGCCGCGAACGCGATCTCGGGGGCCGCGTGCGCGTACGCCGCGTCACCCGCGCAGCGCACGGGCGCGCGGTCCGGATCGCCGGTGCAGTAGAGGTTGCCGGACGCCGCCATGATCCCGAGGTCGGACGCCCGCCACGAGGATCGAGGCCCGGTCGCGCCGAACGGCGTCACGCTCACCCAGATGGCGTCGAGGCCCGACTCCGCCTCGGGCCGCGGCGCGTCCGCGATCACGATGTCGGCGGCACCAATTGTCGACGCCTCGACCGCCGACGCGCCCAGATCGGTGAGAAGCCGCAGCGCCATCGCCGTCGGTTTCGAGCCCCCACGATCGGCCACGGTGACGCCGTCCAGCAATGAACCTGACACGCGTGTCAGGCTACGCTCGGCCCATGGCGAGCTTCCGCATCGTGTCCGCCGACGCTCATGTCCTGGAGCCGCCCCACATCTGGGAGACCTGGTTGCCGAAGGCGCTGCAAGACAAGGCGCCGAAGCTGGCGAAGGACCTCGACGGTGGCGATGCCTGGCAGTTCGCCGGCTCGCCCGACCCGGACCCGATCGGGCTCGTGACGACGCCGGGTCTGCCGTGGGACCAGTTCCGGTGGACGGGCGTGACCTACGAGCAAGCCCGCAAGGGCTGCTACGACGGCGGCGCCCGGATCGAGGACATGGACGTCGACGGTGTCGACGCCGAGATCCTGTTCCCCCCGCAGCGCACGATCGGTCACTTCCTCGGTGACGAGGACGATGACTTCGTGCGTGCCGGTGTCGATGCCTACAACAACTTCTTGTGGGAGGAGTTCTGCGCGCCCGATCGCAGCCGTCTCGTGGGCATGGCGCAGATCGGTTCGACCGGTGTCGACGACGCGGTCGACACATTGCGCAAAGCGAAGGCGCGCGGCTTCAAGGGCGTCGTCATCTCGTGCTGGCCGTCCGCGCGCGAGGGCATCTCCGACGACGACGATCCGTTCTGGGCGGCGGCCGAAGAAGAGGCGATGCCGGTGTGCATACACATCAACCTCATCGGCCGCGGCGCACGGCAGCGCACACGCGCCGCGCAGGCCAAGGCGGGCAAGGGTGGCAACCAGCTCTACGGCAGCCGTGACGAGCAGAAGTCGAAGGCCAACGCCAAAGCGGTCGGCGGCCTCGCCGGCGTGTTCGCGACGGTGCCCAACACCATCGGCCAGCTCATCTTCACCGGCGTGTTCGAGCGCTTCCCGAGGTTGCAGATCCCACTCATCGAGACCGGCGTGGGGTGGATCCCGCATCTGCTCGAGCAGATGGACGACCGCTACTGGCGCAACCGCTCCTGGGGGAACATCCCGATTTCCGAGCCGCCGTCGTTCTACTGGTACCGCAACCTGTCGGCCACCTTCATCAACGACCACAACGGCATCGCCAATCGTCACGCGGTCGGAGTCGACAACATCATGTGGAGCACCGACTACCCGCATCACGGCAATGACTGGCCGTACTCCCGCAAGGCGATCAACGACGCGATGGCGGACGTCGCGACCGGCGAGCGCCACCAGATCGTCTGCGGCAACGCGGTGCGCATCTTCGATCTCGACGGCTGAGGGAGCAACCCGCATGCAGATCGACGACATGATCCTCGTCTCCGTCGACGACCACGTCGTCGAGCCTCCCGACATGTGGCGTGACCACCTTCCGTCGAAGTACGTCGACGAGGCGCCGAAGCTCGTCACGAAGGAGAACGGCACGGACGTCTGGGCGTTCCGCGGTGCGGAGCTGCCCAACATCGGTCTCAACGCGGTGGCCGGACGTCCTCCCGCCGAGTACGGCGTCGACCCGACCTCGTTCGCCGACATGCGCCC
>DASXPN010000107.1:0-6219 GCA_036493595.1 Acidimicrobiales bacterium
CCCTGATCCTCACCCCGCTGTCGATCGGTACGCCGTCACGCGCCGACGCCTCCTTGCACAAGCGATAGACCGCGAGCGCGACGAGTGGCGGCAGCACGAACACGGCGATGCGGAACGACCACAACACCGCGTTGACCGACACGTGGAAGTTGGACGCGATCACGTCGGACGCCGCGCCCATGAACAGCACGGTGTAGAAGGACAGCGTCGCCGCGCCGAGTGCGGTGCGGATCGGGCGCTGACGCGGGCGGTCGTCGATGTGGTGCTCCGCGAAGTCGCGCGTCACACGCGCCTCGAGGAACGGCCACAGGTACAGCAGCACGAACGTGATCGTGGCGAGCAGCACACCGGGGAAGAACGGGTTGGGGATCTCGTAGCCGAAGGCTCTGATCTCCCAGCCCGGCATGATGCGCAACGCACCGTCGAGCCAGCCCATGTACCAGTCGGGCTGCGACGCGGCGGACACCTCCGCAGGGTTGAACGGACCGAAGACCCAGATCGGGTTGATCTGCACGACGCCACCGAGGAAGCACAGGACGGCGGACGTGAGGAAGAACAAGCCGAGAGCCTTCGACGCGTACGTCGGCCACATGCGCTCGCCGACCACGTTGTCCTCCCGTCGGCCCGGGCCGTCGAACTGCGTGTGCTTGTGACGGACGACGAGGAAGAGATGCGCGCTGAGCAAGACGGTGATCAACGCTGGGATGATCAGGATGTGGATGACGTAGAGCCGGTTGATGATGTCCGAGCCCGGGAACTCGCCGCCGAACAGAAGTGACGTGATCCACGTGCCCACGACAGGGACCGACAGCGCGATCGAGTAGGCGATCCGCAAACCGGTGCCCGAGAGTTGATCGTCGAGCAGCGAGTAACCGGCGAATCCGTTGAACACTGCGAGGATCAACAACGTCACGCCGATCATCCAGTTGATCTCGCGTGGTCGACGAAACGCACCGGTGAAGAACACGCGGGCGAGGTGGACGACGATCGACGCGTTGAACAGCAACGCGGCCCAGTGGTGGATCTGACGCATCACGAGTCCGGCCCGTACGTCGAAGCTCAAGTTGATGGCGGACTGGTACGCCTCGGACACCTTCACGCCGCGCAGGGGCGCGTAGCTGCCGTTGTAGATCACCTCGGTGGTGCTCGGGTGGAAGAAGAAGGTCAGGTAGGTGCCGGTGAGGACGAGGACGACGAAGCAGTAGAGGGCGAGCTCACCGATCATGAACGACCAGTGGTCGGGAAAGACCTTGTTCAGCGCGCTGCGAGCGAAGTCGGCCGCGCCCAAGCGCCGGTCGAGCCACCGGGCCACCCGGCGCGTGAGCGGCGCCGGCGGCTTGCGCGTCGCCGTCACCGATCGCGATCCCAGAAGCCGGGTCCGACCGGGCCGGAGAAGTCGCCGCGCGCGATGAGGTCGCCGTCCGCATTGAGCCCGAGCGGCAACTGGGGCAGCGACCGCGCCGCAGGCCCGAAGATGGGGCGAGCACCGTCGAGCACGTTGAACGTCGACTGGTGACACGGGCACAGGAGCAGGGCCGAGTCGGCCTGGTACAGGCCCACCGGGCAGCCGACGTGGGTGCACAGCTTCGAGTAGGCGACGATGTCGTCGACTGTCCAGTCGCCGCGGCCCGGGCGGGGCTGGAAGTCCTGGCTCTGGCGATAGTGGATCAGCAGCGTCGGTGAGTCGGCCGCGTCGACGTGCCCTTCCGGCCACACCGTCACGACGCCATCGACACTGAGGTCGCTCGGCTTCACCGGCCTGCCGTCCTCGGTCACGACCCGGACGGGCGCGTTGCTGTAGGGCGTGTTCTTGAGGTTCTTGCCGGGCCGAGGGCCGAGAGAGCGCAGCGGGAAGAGCAGCGCGGCGCCCATGGCGGTGAACGCCGACGCCGCGAGTCCGAACAGCAGCCGGCGGCGCCCGATGCCCTCCTTGCCGGCCTCGAAGTCGGCGGTGAAGGCGGCCACCTCGTCTTCGGTGGAAGCCACGCTCGAGCGGTGTTCGGTCACCTCATCCTGCGGCATCGCTTCCTTGGCCCACACGATGATGCCAACGCCGATCCCACCGGTGACGAGTGCGAGCAGGATGCCCTCGGCCTGTGTGTTGCCGCCGCGCCAGTACACGACTGCCAGCGCGATGGCGGCGAGCGTGCTGAGCGCGAAGCAGACGGCGGCGAGGCCTTCGGCCGCAGCGCGACCGTCGTGCGATTCGTCGGGCGATTCGGCGGGCGATTCGTCAGGCATCGGACAACTCCGCGTCTTGTCGACCCGGAGTCGGGTCGCGGCGACGACGGATCGGTGAGCGCGTGCCGATCCACACGACGAACGCGATGAACGCACCCATACCGAAGAACCAGGCGACGAACCCCTCCGGGACAGGGCCGGTCCGTCCGATCGGGATGCCGCCGGGGTCCTGCGGGTGGCGCAGGTACTGCACGTAGGCCGCCACGTCGTTGAGCTGATGGTCGTCGATCACATCCGGGCTGAACACGGGCATCTGACCCGGTCCCGACCGCACGGCCGCTCCGACCTGCAGCGGTTGGGATTGCGACAGCGGCGGCGCCGCATTGCCGTAGCTGAGCGCGCCGCCGGCGCCGGCGGCGCTGTGGCACGGCGCGCAGTTGGCTCGGAACAGCTCACCGCCGTTGGCGAGATCGGCACCCTCGACGTTCACGTTCGGCAACGGCGGACCGTTGCCGAGCGTTGCCACGTACGCCACGAGCGCATTGATGTCCTCGTCGCCGTACGCGGGTCGCTTCCGGACGGGCTCGTCCGACGGCTGGGCCAGCGGCATGCGGCCGGTCGAGAGCTGGTAGTAGGCGCCGGCTTCGCCTGCGTCCTTGATCGACGGACCGCGCGACGCGCCGTCGGCGAGCGTGACGCCGCCACCGTCGGGACCATGACAGCTCACGCAGCCCGTCTCGTAGAGCTGCCGGCCGCGATCGACTTGATCGCTCTGCGCGCCGCTTTGCCCATTGCTCTGCGCAGATGCGCGCGCGCCGAGAAGCAACATGACCACGGCAGACAGTCCGGCGACCACACCGACGATCGCCGCTGCTTGGCGGCGTCGCTCGCGCGTGGTCACTTGAGGACGTAGATCGTGAGGAACATCGCGACCCAGACCGCATCGACGAAGTGCCAGTAGTACGCGCACACCTCGACCGTCGACTTCGCGGGCGCTCGCGAGGTCCGCCCGGAGATGGCCACGCACACCGCAGCCATGAAGGCCAGGCCGCCGATCACATGCAGACCGTGGAAGCCGGTCATCAGATAGAAGATCGAGCCGTACGCGTGGCTCGAGATCGAGAACGGCGCCTGCACGTACTCCGTGACCTGGTTGCTGAGGAACACCATGCCCATGAGCGCGGTGATCACGAGCCATCGCACCGCGCCCGTGCGATTGCCACTGCCGGCGGCCTTCACCGCGAAGTGCATCGTGAGGCTCGATGACACGAGCACGAGCGTCGCCAGCGCCGTGCGCGCCGTCGCAAGTTCGGTACCGGGCGGCGGCCACGGGCTGTCCGTCGCTCTCAGTGTGAAGTACGTCGCGAACAATCCGCTGAAGAACATCAGCTCCGAGGCGAGCCACACGACGACGCCGACGCCCAGCGGCGACGGTCGGCGGTCGGTCCCCGGAGCGCCGGTCACCGCGGCCATCCCCTCGTCCTACCACGCCGGATGCATGCCGCACCGACGGACTCATCAAGCGCACCGCACTACCGTCGCTCTCGATGGTGGTGGCCGCGATCGTGTTGGGTGGGCTGTACGCCATCGGGGTGCGCCGGCTGGCTCGGCGAGGCAGACCGTGGTCAGTGGCGCGGTGGGTCCCGTTCGCGGCCGGCGTCGTCGTGCTCGGCGCCACTTCGTTCATCCCGGAGTCGTCGTTCTCGTGGCACATGACACAGCACGTTCTGCTCGGCATGGTCGTGCCCGTCCTCTTGGCGCTCGGCGCGCCGGTCACGCTCGCGCTGCAAGCATCGAGCCGCGCGACGACGTCCGTGCTGCTCCGGTGGGTGCACGGTCGCGTCGTGCGCACGCTGACCCATCCGATCGTCGGGTGGGCACTCTTCGGTGGCACGCTCGTCGCGTTCTACCTGTCGCCGTTGCTCGAATGGTCGCTCGAACATCCGTGGCTGCACGCGTCGATCCACGTGCACTTCGTCGTCGTCGGATGCCTGTTCCTGTGGCCGTTGGTCGGGATCGACGTGACGCCGCAGCCGCTGCCGTATGGCGGACGCCTGCTCGCCGCGTTCGTGGCCGTGCCATTCCACGCGTTCCTCGGTGTCGTGTTGTTCACGACCACCACACCCCTCGCGCCGCGTGTGTATCCCTCGCTCGGCGATCAACATGCCGCCGCCGGCATCCTGTGGGCGTCCGGCGAGCTGTTGACGCTCACACTGGCGGCGATCGTGTTCGCGCAGTGGTGGGCCGCCGACAAACGCGAGTCGATCAGGCTCGACCGGCGGCTGACTGCGTCGCCGCCTTGAGGAGCTGACGCTCGACATCGAGGTCACCGACGATCTCGACGAACGTCGGCTCGCCCTCGATCGTCCAACCCCGCGCGGCGGCGACGATCTCGCGTTCATGTCTCGCCACGACCACGACGGGCTCCGCGCCGGGCGGGACGGTCACGGGTAGATCGACGAACCACGGTGCGACTTGCGGATCGGCCAACGACGACACCGTGAGCTCGATCTGCCACCCGCCGCGCCCGACGACCAACGGCGGTTCGAACAACGCATCCGCCACCGGATTCCAGCGATGCGGTCCCTCGGAGTGATCGCGCAGTACGTGCACGCGACCCACTTGCACGTCGAAGGTGTAGTCGCGCAACGCGTGCAGCGCAGCGTCGATGCGATCGGGTGCGCAGTCGTCGGCGATGGTGACGTGCGGGACGAACTCGTGAGTCGCCGGCCGAGCCAGCGCCCCGGTCAGCAGGGCGTTGCGCAGCTCTCGCACATTGTCGACTGAGCCACCGACGTCGCCGACATCGCCGACGCCGCCGACGTCGAGGTACACGACGGGCGTGACCGGAGCGAACGTGACCGGCGGCCCGAGACGCAGTTGCAGCGGCGCCGGTGCGACTTCGGCCGCGGCTGCCCGCACGCTCGCCAGCACCTCGGGCACGCGGTCCTCGGCCACGTTGACCGGGGGGATCAGCGTGATGTGCGGGACGACACTGGGCAACGCGCCATCCCCGAGCGCCCTCCGCATGCCGTCGATCTCCGTCGCCGCGGGCTGTGGGATGAGCAGCGCGACCGCGAGCCGGATGCGGGGCACGAACAGTCCCTGCTCAGTCGGGCGGCGCGCCGGCGCGCCAACGGCATCGGTCGGGCAACGTCACGTCGCCGTAGCCATTGGCGCGCGCCTCTTCGACATCGAGCTCGAACAGGACGTAGCGCTCCTCGGGCTTGTAACGAGACGCCGCGGTGGCGACGTCGCGCGACGCGTCATCGTCCGCCCGCCTGGCCCGACCGCTGATCCAGAACTCGCCCCCCGTGCCCTGCATGTCGGGCACCCCATTGTGCATCGCGAACACGGCGCGCTCGTCGAGGTCGCGACCTTTCGGCGACGTCGGCTCCATGAAGACGAAGAGCCTTCCCCCACCGATGATCGGCGTCACAGGATGCACGCGAGGCACGCCATCGGCGCGGACGGTCGACAGGTACGCGGGCGTCACCACCAACAGGTTGGCGCCGAAGTCCGCCAAGTCCGGCTCCGCCGTCTCGAACTCTCCCCACTGCGTCACACGAGCATCTTGCCGCGGAAGGACGCATTTTCGGCGTCCGCGTTCCCGTCCGACCGTCGCGCTCGTCGCGACCGTCCGGATGTTCGCCCCGGTGATTCCGGGTCGACTGAGCCACGTCGCGCGTTGCTCAGTCGACACGTTTCAGAGCGGGGGACGATCTGTGCTGGCTCAGCCACGCAAAACGGTGGCTCAGCCGACAATGTGCGGCCGGCGGCGGCGGGGCGGGCGCGGCGGCGGGGCGGGCGGGGCGGCGGGGCGGGCGGGGCGGCCGGGCGGGCGGGGCGGCCGCCGTCATCCGGGCGGGCGGAGGTGACGAATCGTGAGGGCCGGCGCCTCAGAGCGCGGAGACGCGATCGATGGCGCCCAGGAGGACGTGCACGTCCACGGGCTTGGTGAGGTGCTGGTCGAATCCCGCCGCCTCGCTGGACAGCACGTCGGCCTCGGTGCCGTAGCCGCTGAGCGCGATCGCCTTC
>DASXPN010000108.1:0-15970 GCA_036493595.1 Acidimicrobiales bacterium
CGACACAAGGAGTCCTGTACACGGTCGTCGGCATCCTGGCGTTGCAGGTCGCGTCGGGTCGCAACGATCGCGCCGACCAGCGCGGCGCGATACAAGCGGTCGGCGATCAGCCGTTCGGGCGAGTCCTGCTCGTCGTGCTCACGGTCGGGCTGGCACTGCACACCGTGTGGCGTCTCGTCCTGGCGGCGCGGGGTGGGCCCGGGCGCGATGACCCGAAGGATCTCGTCAAGCGGCTCGCGGAGCTCGGCCGCGGTCTGCTCTACGGCGCGTTCACCCTCGTGGCGGCGAAGCTGCTGGCCAGCGCGAAGGACGCAACCGGAAGCGGGAGCGGCACCGAACAACGCAAGGCGGTAGCCACGGTGCTCGACTGGCCCGGGGGTGGCGCAATCGTCACCGCCATCGGCATCGCTGTGATCGGGGCGGGTCTGTGGCACGTGAGCAATGCCGTCACCCGCAGGTTCGCCGAACAACTCGACCTCACCGGTGTGAGCAACACGTGTCGCAAGACGGTCCTCGCGCTCGGTTCCATCGGCTTCCTCGCTCGCGGAGTGGTGTTCACGATGGTCGGCTGGTTCCTCGTCGAGTCCGCTCGCGACGACGACCCGAATCACACGGGCGGTCTCGACCAAGCCTTGAAGCGGCTGGCGGCGTCGGATCACGGCCCAGCCCTGCTGCGCATCGTCGCCGGGGGACTGATCCTGTTCGGCGTGTACCGCATCATCGATGCGCGGTTGCGCCTGCGAGTCGAGGTCACGAGCCCCTGAGGCAACGTCGGGTCAGACATGTGCCGACTGGCGAACGACACGCCGCGCCACTCACCGGTCGTGGAGCGGCGCGGCGTGCCGATCTCAGGGCACTACCTGCGACTTCTCGGCGATGGGCGTGCCGTCGGTGAAGGTATTGCCGGACCACACGTTGCCGCTGCCCGAGCGCCAGTCGGTGAAGGGTCCGTAGATCCCGCAGTCCTGATGGAGGTTGCGAGTGAAGAAGTTGTCGGTGAAGTGGATGTTGCTGCCGTTGGGGTAGGGCTTGTCGTCCTGCGTGCCGGCGTACACACAGAACGCACCACCGGTGAACAGGTTGTCGTCGGCAGTGACGTTGGTGATGGCCCCGAAGTCACCGAACAGGTTCAGTGCGCCGGTACAACCACCACCGGTCGAGGCGTTGCCCGGAGCGCCGACGTCACAGATCAAGTTGTTGTGACGGACGACGAAGTTGTTGCCGCCGTTCGACAGGACGGCGTCGTTGTGCGTCGAGCCCGATCCGTAGAGGTCGTGCACGTACGAGTCGACGACGGTGACGTTGTTCGTCAGGTGGAAGCCTTGGCCGCCGTCGTGCAGGTTGCATCGGATGCACGTGTAGCCACCCGAGCCCACGAGGGGTGCACCGGGGTTCATGTGCCGGCCGTCGACCTCTACGTCCTGGATCAAGATGCCCGAGTAGGGGCCGTACTCGGTGTCGATGGCGCCACCCCAGCAGTCCCCGTTCTGGCGCACCCGCGTGTTCTTGATGGTCACGTTGTTGGCCCGCACGATGATGCAGCCGTTCACGTCGAGGTTCTGGATCGTGGTGCCGGCCGTAGAGATCGTCATGCCCCCTGATGGCGTCAGAACCGTGCCCGCCGGCACGCCGGTGTTCGACGGTCCAGGCCATGCGGACGACGACGGTGGTGACGCGGCCGGAGGGGGCGGCGCCGGCGCGGGCGGCGGCGGTGCAGTCGTCGTGGTCGTCGCCCGAGGTGCCGTCGTCGATGTGGTCGTCGAGGGCGGTGCCGTCGTGGACGTCGTCGGTGCGGTGGTCGCCGGTGCCGGCTTGGTGGTCGACGTCGGGCCCGAGGCCGACGCTTGCTGGTGATGGCTGTCCTGGTAGGGGTTGCCGTTGTCCTTGCGGGGTTTGGCGTCGGCGAACGGAATGTGGGCAACGAATCCCAAAAGGATGGCCACGCTCACGAGTACGGCGACGACACGAGCTTGGTGCAGCGATGGATGCATGAGGAACTCCGGCCTCTCGCTCTGTCCGGTCGCTGCAGGTATCGGCGCCACCCAGTAACTAGTTGAAAAGAATGAGTAATTGCGAGGCATGAACGTCATGGTCAGATCGGGCTGCCACGGCGCATCGTGCCAGGTCAGGACGTTGAGGCAGAAGTCCGCGCCCGGCGCGGTCTGTACGTCAGGAGTCGGTCGACGTTCTTCGGGACTAGTTCGTCCCTAGCCCTTGCTCCTCGGCGGTTGCCGCTTGCCGCGGGGCTACTTGCAGGTGGCGATGCCGCCGTCCACCGGGATGACCGCGCCGGTGACGAAGGCAGATGCCCGGGAGGCGAGATAGATCGCGACGCCGGCCATGTCGTCGGGCCGGCCGATCCGCTTCATGGGCGCGGAGTTGGCGATCGACTCGCCGAATGCCTCGAGCGTCGCCGCCATCATCTTCGACTCGAACGGCCCGGGCGCGACCGCGTTCACCGTGATCTGCGGCGCGAGCTTCGCGGCCAAGTGGCGCGTGAGCTGGTGCACGGCCGCCTTGCTCGTCGAGTACGAGTAGGTCTCCATCATCGGCACTTGGATGCCGTCGATCGAACCGATGTTGATGACCCTCGCCGGCTCGTCGGCCGTACCCGCAGCTTGCAACAGAGGCAGGCAGAACTTCGTGAGGTGGAACACCGCCTTCACGTTGATGGCGAGCACGCGCTCCCACACCGAGTCGTCTTGCTCGGCCAGCGGCGCGCCCCACGTCGCGCCCGCGTTGTTGACGAGGATGTCGAGCTTGTCCTCACGGGTGGCGAGCTCGTCGGCGAGCCGGCGGCACTCGGCCTCACGCGACAGATCGGCGGGAAGCGCGATGCAATCGCCATTCGTCGACAGCTCCGCGGCCACCTTCTCGCACACCTCGGCCTTGCGCGACGAGACGTACACGCGCGCGCCGGCATCGACGTAGCCGCGGGCGATCATGAGACCGATGCCCCGCGACCCTCCGGTCACGAGTGCGGTCTTGCCGGCGATCGAGAACAGGTCCGAGCTCACGCCGGGCGACGTTAGTGGCGGCGAACGGCGGCGGATGGCGGGGCCGGACTTCGGGTATCGATGCCGTATGGCTTCATCGGCGGAAGTGCATGCGACACCGGGGGATCAGGCCATGGGGCTCGAGCTCCAGGCCATCGAGTTGCAGGACGAGCTCGAGTGGGCGGAATCCCAGCGACGGACCGAGGACGTGGCCGAGTTGCGCGCGCGCCTGTTCGAAGTGCTCGACGAGCTAGGCCGAGTTGCCGACCGGATACCGGGCGGCCTCGCCGCCTGACGGCGCGGCGGACTCTCTGTCTGCCCGTGTGGATGGCGCACGCTCGAACGGCATTGCAGGCTCGAACGGCGTTGCACGCTTGAACGGCCAGGCCAACTGTGCGAGGTAGCCGTCCGGGATGCGCTCGCGGATGCCGTAGGCCGCCGGCATCTGATGCGTCGGGAGATGACACGTCCCGAAGACCACGTCGAGCAGCGGCAACTGACCGGCATAGTTCTTGTTCACCGGCGCGAGCGCGTGGTGCCAGTGGTGGAACTCGGGCGTCGCCGTGACCCACCGCAGCGGTCCGAAGCGGAAGCGGACGTTGGCGTGGATGAAGATCGCCATGAACGCGGTGAAGACGAGGTAGCCACCAAAGGTGGCGCGGCTGAAGCCCAGCACGTACAGCGGAAGGATCGCCGCGGCGCGTGTGAACACCGAGTCGATCGGGTGGAGCCGGCCGGCGGCGAGCCAGTCCATCTCCTCGATCGAGTGGTGCACCTTGTGGAACCGCCACAGCAGCGGCACCTCGTGGTTGGCGCGGTGCGCCCAGTACTGCGCGAGGTCTGCAACGAGCACCGCCTCGAGGAACTGCAGCCAGCCCGGCTGCGAGGCCACCGCCGCTCGCAGGTCGGGGTTCACCATCCAGTGGAGTGCCACGATCGACACCACCAGCGCGACGACGAGCCCGACGGTGATCAACATGTTGTTCACGACGAAGTGCACCGCATCGGTCTTCCACCGATCACGCAGTGTCTTGCGGGGGTGCAGCGCGAACAGCTTCTCCATGGGGACGAAGATGGCGACCAGCACGACGAGGCCGAACACGATCCCGGACCGCACGCGCAGCGCGACGAGCAGCAAGGCGAGCGTGGCGCCACCGATGGCAAGACGACGAGCGTTCATCACCGTTGAGGCTGCATCGGTCCCGTTAGGGCTGTATTAGAGGACGACCTCGACAATTGTGTGCAGGTCACGTTCGAGGTGCGCGACCTCGTTGTCGTGGGCGAAGTCCTTGCCTTGGACGTTGACGAGGTCGACGTAGTCGGCGACCGGGTACGGGCCCCAATGCCACGTGCCGAGGGCGAGGTTCACGCCGGCGGTGCCGTCGCACACGAACGCCCGGATGCCGTCGAGGTGCGCGGTGGTGGTGAAGTCGAGCTCGCTCGGCGCGACGACGAGCAGCGTCGGTTTGCCCGCCAGCGCGACGAGCATCTGGGTGGCGCGATGGTGGCGGTTCAGGTGGTCGCAGCGCAGCGGCTGGCGGTCGTAGTGGAGCACGTTGAGGTGGAACATCTCGTCGCCGCGCAACTCCATCACCATGTCGCCTTCGGCCACGACCTGACCGAACGGCGCGAACACCGCCCCGGTCAGCGGCTCGGCACGCACCACGAACGTCGCCGGCTCGGTCACCGTTGGGGATGGTACCGACGGCGCGGTCTACCCTTCGCCCCATGGACGTCAGGTCGATCGAAGATGTGGCGCCGGTGGTCGAGCACAACGGCACCGTGCCGGTCTGGTGGTTGGTGAACCCTCGGGAGATGTTCGACATCACCAAAGGCGGCCATCTCGAGCTGGTGAGCGAGTTCGAGGTGGAGGGTGGTGGCTACGTCGACCCCCACAACCATCCGACCCACGAGTTCTATTACGTGACCGCGGGCCGGGGGATCATGGAGATCGAGGGCGAGACCCGCGAGATCCGCCAGGGCGATCTCGTCCACATCCCACCGATGGCGATGCACTCGCTGCGCCCGGTCACCGACAACGCGTCGATCCACTGCTTCTGCTTCGCCGTCGCCGCCCCGGACGCGGGCGAGATCAACTACACGTCGCATTGAGCGCGGCGGCGGAGTCGGAGTCAGGGTCATGGCGGGTGAAGGCGTTCAACACCGCCACCACGTCCGACAACAAGATCCACGACGACGACGTCGCACGGTCGTACGGATTCTCCGGTGGACTGGTGCCCGGCGTCGACGTCTATGCGTACTTGACGCACATCCCGGTTGACGTGTGGGGGAGTGACTTCCTGTCGCGTGGATCGATCTCGGCGCGGTTCCTTCATCCCGTGTACGACGGCGACGACGTGACGATCGACTCGTCCTCGTCCTCGTCGTCGTCGGACGGCGACCGCGACGGTTTGTCGCTCACGCTGGTCGACTCACGGGGCGAGATATGTGCAACTGCATCTGCCTCGTTGCCGCGCGACCAAGTGGCCGGTCCGCCATTGCAAGACGTGCCACCGCTCGCGTCGTTGCCGGACACGGTTCCGCCCGCGTCGCACGACTTGTTCGCGCCCCGTCCGGTGCTCGGTTCGCTCGAGTACGGCTTCCACGCCGAACACGCACCGGCTTACCTGAACGACGTGCGCGAGACCCTGCCGATCTACCGCACCGAGCACATCGCCCATCCGGGTTGGTTGTTGCGTCACGCCAACTACGTCTTGTCGGCGAACGCGCGACTCGGACCGTGGATCCACGTGTCGAGCAACGTGCAGTTCCACGATCTCGTACACGACGGCGACGCGTTGTCGACCCGAGCGAGCGTTATCGACGAGTTCGAGCGCAAGGGCCACAAGTTCGTCGTCCTCGATGTCGCGTACGTGGCCAACGAACAACGAGTCGTGATGCGGGTCGAACACACGAGCATCTACGAACCGCGACGCAACAAGGACTGACGGTCTGCGACTCTCGCGCTGCACATTGGTCTCGCCGTCTTGTCCGGGCTCGCCGGAACAGATTGGGTCAGCCTTGTTCGTCGAGCAGGCCGGAGATGCGCTGCGCGGCGTCGATGAACTCCTCGACCATCTCGTACACGACCTGCTTCGCAGGCTTGACCTGGTTCATCTGACCGACGATCTGGCCCACGAAGTAGTTGACGAGTTGGCGCGCGCCTTCGTTCGACGCCGCCGAACGCCGCATGCGTCCTTGCGCCTCGGCGATCAACATGCCGTGCAATGGCATCGGCAGCGGGTCGGGGTTGTGCGGGTCGTCCCACTCGTCGGTCCACGCCGTACGCAGTTGGCGCGCGGGCTTACCGGTCGATGCGCGCGAGCGCACGGTGTCCGACGAAGTCGCCGCGAGGAACTTCTCTTTCACGATCGGATGTGTCTCCGCCTCCTCGGTTGTGAGCCACACCGACCCGCACCACACTCCCTGCGCACCGAGCGCGAGTGATGCCGCGATCTGACGGCCGTTGCCGATGCCGCCAGCGGCGAGCACGGGTGTCGGTGCCACCGCGTCGACCACTTCGGGGATGAGCACCATGGTGCTGATCTCACCGGTGTGCCCGCCCGCTTCGTAACCCTGAGCCACGATGATGTCGACGCCGGCGTTGCGCTGACGTTCGGCGTGTTGTCTCTTGCCGACGAGCCCTGCGACGACGACGTTGTTCGCGTGCGCGTGCTCGACCATGTAGTCCGGCGCGGGACCGAGCGCGTTGGCGATGAGTCGCGTCTTGTGCGCGAACGTCACGTCCATCAACGGCTGCGCGCCCTTGTGCGACCACGACAGCAGACCGACATCGCGGGGAAGCGACTCGGCTTGCGGCAGGGGCGGAACTCCGTAGCGGGCCATCATGTCGTTGACGAACTGGCGATGTTCCTCGGGGATCATCGTCGACAGCTCGTTGCCCTTCAGACCGCCTTCTTCGACCCCGACGTACTTCGCGGGCACGAGCACGTCGACTCCGAAGGGACGGTCGCCGACCTCGCTCTCGATCCAGTCGAGCTCGACATCGAGCTGCTCGGGCGTGAAGGCAACAGCACCGAGGACGCCCATTCCGCCCGCCTTCGACACTGCCGCGACGACGTCACGGCAGTGGCTGAAGGCCAGGATCGGGAACTCGATGCCAAGCAGATCGCAGACCGGGGTACGCATGGACCCCAGTCTGCGTCTCAGGCCGCGTGTGAGGCGACTTCGTCGGACGACAGGGCGATGGCGAAGACCTTGTCGACGGTGTCGACGAAGTGGAACGTCATCTCGTCGCGCACCTTCTCGGGCACGTCGTCGATGTCGGCCGCGTTGCGAGCCGGGAGGATCACCTCGGTGAGCCCGGCCCGATGCGCGGCCAGCACCTTCTGCTTCACACCGCCGATCGGCAGCACCCGGCCGGAGAGCGTGACCTCCCCGGTCATGCCGACCTCGTTTCGAACCGGTCGCTGCGTGAGCAACGACACGAGCGCGGTCGTCATCGTGATGCCCGCAGACGGCCCGTCCTTCGGGACCGCGCCGGCGGGGAAGTGCACGTGGAAACGCTTCTTCTCGAGCGCCGACGCATCGATGCCGAGCGTCGCCGCCTTCGAGCGGACGTACGAAAGCGCGATGTGTGCGGACTCCTTCATCACGTCACCGAGCTGTCCGGTGACGGTCAGTCCCGCATCGCCACCGTCGTCCATCGACGTCGCTTCGACGAAGAGCACGTCACCACCGGCCCCCGTGACCGCGAGCCCCGTCGCCACGCCAGGCACCGCGGTGCGGTCGGCCACTTCGGCAAAGAAGCGCGGCCGGCCGACGTAGTCGGTGAGGTTGTGCGCGTCGACGGTGATCGGGGTCGGTTCGCCGGCCGCGACCTTCGTCGCCACTTTGCGCAGGACCTTGCCGAGCTCGCGCTCGAGGTTCCGCACTCCGGCCTCACGGGTGTAGTCGGCGACGACACCGCGCAGCGCGTCATCGGTGATGACGGCCTCGCCGTCGCGGAGTCCGTTGTTGTTCTGCTGGCGGGCGACAAGGTGATCGCGTGCGATCGCGACCTTCTCGTCCTCCGTGTAGCCGTCGAGCCGCACGATCTCCATACGGTCGAGCAGCGGACCGGGAATCGTTTCCATCACGTTCGCGGTCGCGATGAAGAGGACATCCGACAAGTCGAGGTCGACCTCGAGGTAGTGGTCGCGGAAGCTGTGGTTCTGCGCCGGGTCGAGCACCTCGAGCAACGCCGAGCTGGGGTCGCCCCGCCAGTCGCTGCCGACCTTGTCGACCTCGTCGAGCAAGAAGACCGGGTTCATGGTTCCGGCCTCGGTGATGGCGGCCACGATGCGGCCGGGTTGCGCGCCGACGTACGTGCGACGGTGACCGCGGATCTCGGCCTCGTCGCGGATCCCACCGAGGGCCACGCGCACGAACTTGCGGCCGAGGGCGCGTGCGACCGACGCGCCGAGTGACGTCTTACCGACACCCGGCGGACCGACCAGAGCGACAATCGCCCCTGGCCTCCTGTGTCCCGGCACCAACTCGTTCCCCTGCGGGTCGCTCGTAGGTGATGTCGGCTCGTCGCTGGCGCTTCCCTCGCCGACCTTGCCGGACCTGTTGTCCATGCCGCGCTCGGTGCGGAGCTTGCGCACGGCGAGGAACTCGACGATGCGTTCCTTCACCTCGTCGAGACCGGTGTGGTCCTCGTCGAGGATGCGGCGGGCGTCATCGATGTCGAGGTCGTCGGTCGTGCGATCTGCCCACGGGATGCCGAGCACAGTGTCGAGCCACGTGCGGATCCAACCGTGCTCCATGTTCTGCGCGGGGGTGCGCTCGAGCCGGCCGATCTCGCGGTCGATCGCGTCGCGCGTCTTATCGGTGAGCGCGCCGGCCTGCGTGAGCTCATCGAGCTTGGTGCGGTACTCCTCGATGAGGTTCTCCTCGTCGCCGTCCTCACCGAGCTCCTTGCGGATGGCGCTCATCTGCTGGCGCAGCAGGAACTCGCGCTGGTTCTTCTCGAGGCCGTCGCTGACTTCTTTGCGGATGCGGCCTGCCACTTCGAGCTCGGCCATTGCTTCCTTGACCCACTCGAGCACCTTGATGAGCCGCTGTTCGACATCAGTGGTCTCGAGCAACTCGACCTTGCGTCCGAACGTGAGATCGGGCCACCAGCCGGCGAGGTCTGCGAGCGCGCCGGGGTCCTCGACGCCGCGCAGCACCTCGGTGAGGCGACGGCCGCCGAGTTGGTCGAAGAGCGCGGACACCGCCGCGCGCACGTCCCGCGCCAGCTCGCGGGCGTGCTCGGTGGGCTCGGTCTCGGCCACGGGGTCGATCTGCACCCAGAGCGCGGCCGTCGTGCCGATCACGCCGGCGCCGACGTGGGCTCGGGCCGTGGCCCGCACGACCAGGGCCGGCGTGCCGCCCGGGAGCGTGCCGCGGTTCTCGATCGTGGCAATTGTCCCAACTCGGCCGTAGCGGCCGCTGTCGAAGCGCGGGACGAGCAGGATCTGGCCTGTGTCTGCGCCGGCATCGGCGGCCGCCTTCGCTTCCTCGGTCTCGAGGGCAAGGGTCACCACCATTTGGGGCAGCACGACCCCACTGGTCAGGGGCAGAACCGGCAACGTGACCTGATCCAAACCGGTCGTGAGGCCGTCGGCATCCAGGCGTTCAGTCATCTGGGCTCCTAGTGACTATCGAATTGCAAGTGAGGAACCTTACGGTCCTGCGAAGCATTCCCAACCGGGATGTGACGAAGGACTCGGGCGGCCGTGCCTGCGTGGGCGGGAAACGCGAAGATGCGGACCGTGCCGGTGCGGGTGGGGTTTCTCGGGTCGGGTTTGATCGCCACCTATCACTCGGTGTCACTGCACGTGGGCAAGGCCGATGTCGTGTGGACCGGCGTGTTCGACCCGGAGCGGGAGCGGGCTGAGCAGTTCGCGGCGGCGTCGGGGGCCACCGTCTGCGACTCCGAAGAGCAGGTGCTCGACGGTTGCGACGCCGTCTACGTCTGCACGTGGACGGCCGAACATCCGCGACTCGTGGCCGCGGCCGCGTCACGAGGGCTGGCGGTGTTCTGCGAGAAGCCCCTCGGCATCGACCTCGCGGTCGCGCAATCGATGGCCGACGTGGTCGAGCGGGCCGGCGTGGTCAACCAGGTCGGTCTCGTGCTTCGCCACTCGCCTGCATTCGCCATGTTGAAGGCGCTGGCCGCGGATCCGACGAGTGGCCGGCCGATGAGCGTCGTGTTCCGCGACGACCAGTACATCCCGATCCAGGGCGGGTACCGCTCGACGTGGCGCGGTGACGTCACCAAGGCTGGTGCGGGGACGCTGCTCGAGCACTCGATCCACGACCTCGACATGCTCGAGCACGTGATGGGGCCGGTCGCCTCGGTCACGGGGGCGACGGCCGGATTCCACGAGATCCCGGGGATCGAGGACGTGGCCTCCGTGCTGCTCCGCTTCGCCAACGGCGCCACGGGCACGCTCATGTCCGTATGGCACGACGTGCTCGAGCGACCGAGCCTTCGACGGGTCGAGCTCTTCTGCGAGCGCGCGTACGCGGTGCTGGAGGGCGACTGGTTCGGCCCGGTCGAATGGGTGACGACGGGCAGCGCGCCGGCGCGGTTGGACGGCGACGCACTCGAGGAGGAAGCCCGACGTCGAGGCATGGCCCTCGGCAACCCCGACGTTCTGTTCGTCGACGCGATAATTCGCCGCGAGCAAGCGTGGCCCTCGTTCGCGGATGCGCTGCGCGCGCACACGCTCGCCGACGCGGTCTACCGATCGGCGGCCGCAGGCGGCGCGCCGATCAGCGTGTGACGATCCGCTCGATCGCGGCCGCGTGGTCCGCGGTGATGGCATCGACGACGCGTTGGGCGGCGAGCAACGCAAGCGCGCTGGCAACTGCGACCGGCAGTGCGACCGCGATCGCGACGCTCACGTCCCCGAAGACCGAGATGACGAGCACGGCGAACCATCCGTAGGTGCCGATGAGATAGAGCAACCACCAGCGGCCGACCGCTCGTCGCTCGGGGTTGCCGGGCGCAAGGCAGTCGCGCACCGACTGGTACGGGAACCAGAAGTTGATGATCGGGACAAGCCAGCCGGCGATTGCAGCGCCGGGGCTGTGCACCGCGGGGTAGTCCAACTTCGACGCAACCGTCGCGGCCCGGTACGTCCAGAGGGCGATCCCGATGAGCGCGACGAGCGCGAGGATCGACAGTGGCGTCGAGATGAGCTGCAGGCCGTTGAACGTGGGTTGGTCGGCGCCGTTCGTGTCGATCGAGCGGTGAATGTCGTCGATGACGTTGCTCAGCGCGATGGTCGAGACGAGGCCGCCGAGAACTTGGCCCAAGAAGACCGCGAAGAACGCTCGCTTGGCCCAGACGGCGGCGTTGCGTTCATCGGCGAGGTCACGGCGGGGGTCCGGTGGCACCATCCATGTCGGCTGCACCGGTCGCTGCATGGCTTGGTGGACCGGTTGGTTCGGATCCCACGTGTGGTCGGTCCAGCCGGCGCCGTCCCACCATCGTCGCCGGGCCGGCTGCCACGGATCGGGATACCAACCTGCCTCGTTCGCCATCGCTCCAGGATGGCACCCACATTCGTCGGCGGCGGACGCGCACGTAGGGTGAGCGGATGGCTGACGACGAGGTCTCCTTGCTCGAGGGGATGGCGACCACTCGGGCGATTCGCCGGTTCCGGCCCGACCCGATTCCCGAGGACGACCTCGCCACGATGTTGTGGCACGCCAGCCGCGCGCCGTCGGGCTCGAACCGCCAGCCGTTCCGGTTCCTCGTGTTGCGCGATGGTCCGCGGGCGGCGAGGGCGCGCTCGTTGCTGGGTGAGTCGTTTCGGGCGGAGTGGGCGACCAAGCGAGCGGCGGACGGCTACGACAGTGGGTCCGGCGGCGACCGCAGTTCTCGCAAGGCGCGCATGGCGAGCGCGATGCAGCAGTTCGTCGATCGGTTCGAGCAGACGCCTGTCGTCGTGCTCGCCTGCCACGAGCCGTACCGTGCGCTCACACCGTTCGATGGCGCGAACGTCTATCCCGCGTGCCAGAACCTCCTGCTCGCGGCTCGGGCGCTCGGCTACGGAGGCGTGATCACGATGTGGCACGTGCTCGTCGATACGGACCTTCGCGAGGCACTCGGCATACCCGCGAACGTGTTCATCGCCGCGACGATCGGTCTCGGACGTCCGGAAGGCTCGCAGGGCGCGGTCCGTCGACGTCCGCTGGACGAGATCGTCTACGAGGACGAGTGGGGCGAGCCGGCCGCGTGGGCGGTCGATCCGCCGGGGACGCGGTTCGCTGGAGGCCCCCGCCGGGGCAAGTGACGGTCTCGTTCTGGGTCGACTCAGCTACGCCCCTTCGGGCCAAGTGACGGTCTCGTTCTGGGTCGACTCAGCTACGCCCCACGTGGCTCAGTCGACACCTTTCCGATGACCCCCGCTTCTGGGTCGACTCACCCACCGGGATCGGTGGCTCAGTCGACAATGTGCGCGAACGGGGGAACGGGAGCGCGGGCCGAACGGGGGAGCGCGGCTGGGGGCGAGGCGGGTCAGACGTAGGGCTTCATGCGGGGGAGGGCGGCGACGGTGGCCATCGAGTGGGCGGGGGCCGGGGTGAACGTGGGTGTCTGCGGCGCAGTGGGGACGTCGTCGGCGCGGGCCTTGAGCACGAGCAGATCGATCTCCTGCACCGGTAGCGCCATGCCGAGGAATGGCCCGCGGGCGCGGTCGCAACCGACTCGCCGGAGTTGGGCGAGCTGGCTGGCACTGTCCACATCGGCGGCGACGGCGACCATGCCGAGGCGATGGGCGAGCTCGACGAGGTGCTCCACGATGGCGGCGTCTTCGCTGCCGTGATCGAGTCCCATCACGAGCGTGCGGTCGATGCCGAGTTGGTCGAGCAGGACGCGGCGAAGGTTCGACACCGTGGACGCGCCGCCGCCGAACCCTTCGAGCGCGACCTGCACGCCGAGGGTGCGCACATGGCGCAACATCGTCCACGCGTCGGTGATGTCCTCGGCCAGCGAACCGTCGGTGACGGCGAGGCACAGCTGTGTGCGCTCCGAGCGCGCGTCCTGCGCGGCGACCGCAACGAGATCGCGGAAGTTCGCCTGCGACAGCTGGCGGGCGGAGACCGCGACCGTCACTTCGAGCCCACCGCGCTCGGGTGCCATGTCCCGCCAGCGATGCGCGTGCCGGCACGCCTCACGGATCGCCCACGATCCAACCTCGACCACGAGCCCGGTCTCCTCGAGCGCGGGAAGGAACTCCTTGGCCGGCACCGCGCCGCGCTGCGGGTCCTCCCAGTGCAGTTGGGCGCGCACGCCGACGAGATCGCCGTCGCGGATGCCGAGGATCGGCTCGTAGCGCAACGACATCTCGCCCTTGTCGATCGCTTCACGCAACCGGCTCTCCGCCGTGGCGCGCGACAGGCGAGATCGCATCGAGTGATCGAAGACGCACACCGCACCGGGACCGATGGCCTTGGCTTGGTACATCGCGATGTCGGCGTCGTGCAGTAGCGCGGTGCCACTTGCGGTCGTGTCGTCGCTCAGCGCGACGCCGACGGAGACCGAGATGCGCACGGTGTCGGTGCCGATCTCGAAGGGTGCCTCGAGCGCCCGTATGATCTTCGACGCGATCCGCTCGGCCTCGGAGCGACCGGACACCGGGTGCACGACGACGAACTCGTCGCCGCCGTAGCGCACTGCGACTCCGGCCGGCGCGATCGCGTCGCGGAGGCGATCCGCCACCGACACCATCAGGCGGTCGCCGACCTCATGACCGTAGGTGTCGTTGACGAGCTTGAAGCGGTCGAGGTCGCAGAACAACGCCGCCGCTTGCATCGTCACGCCGCGGGCGGCGTTGAGTCCGCGGCCGAGGACGTCGGGCAGCGCGACGCGGTTCTGCAAGCCGGTCAGCAGATCGTGGCGCGACAGGCGCCGCAACTCCTTGCTCGCGCCCGACGCATGGCGAGCGCGGTGCGACTGGACCAGCGCGAACGCGAGCGGGCCGCACGAGATCGCGGTCAGGACGAGGTTCGTGGCGAGTGGGTCGCCGATGTCGAACCAGTGTCCGAGCGCGCCGGCAACACCCATCCATGTGGCGACGAGCGCGACCAGTGCCGTCCCCGCCACCGCCGCGAACACCGCCAGCGACCACCGGTCGTCGGCTCCCCGATTGCTCGTGATGCTGCTTTTTCGGCAAAGAAGGCCGTTGTGTTGAGCGCGGCGACAAATCGGCTCGCGCCATCGACCCGCGGGTCAGCCGTCGAGACGGCTGCGCAGACGGTCGATGCCGTCGTCGAACCCGGGCAGGGTGGCTTGCAGAGCGATGCCACTCTCGGCCACGAACCCGGTGACCAGCTGCTCGACCTCGGTCCACGTCGTGGCCCGGGGGGGACCGAGATGGGTGTTGTAGGGCGCATCGAACACGATGACCGTGTTGTCCTCGGCCCGGAGCGCGTCGACGACGTCGGGGCTGTCGTCGACGTAGCAGGCCGCCTCGACTTCCGGCTTGCGGCCGAGGAAGCAGATGTCGCGGTAGGGGATGGCGTTGTGATCGAGCCACTCGACGGTGTCGCTGACCGCGACGGCATGACCCCAGTTGACGTACAGCCGGTGGGTGATGATGCGGATCCATACGCCGGCGTCGGAGAGCCGCCAAAGCGCCTCGGCCGCGCCCGGCATGACCGGCATCGTGCGGAACATGCGGTGTTCGAGGACGGCACGACGATGGACGGCATCGAATCCGCCGAGATCGGCGACCCCCCACTCGGCGAAGTTCCATCCGCGGTCGTCAGGCAGGTCGTCGGGATCGATGTTGCGCTCGGTGGCGACGACAGAACGGAAGGCGGCGGTGTAGTCGCCGCACACCCCGTCGAGATCGACGCCGAGGACGAACCCGCGGTCGGCCACGCTCAGAACGAGGCTCCGATGAACCCGAGGGCCGCGTCGATGAAGCCGAAGTCCTTCGGTGTCGCGTAGTGGTCGACGCCACGCAGCGAGACGAGGCGCGCGTCGGGCAACGCGTCGACCAACGGCTCGGCGGGGCCGGCGAAATCCCGATCGCCGAGCACGACCAGAACGGGGTTCGTGATCTTGGCCAGGCGTCCGTCGTCGAGCCGGGGCCGCCGCGATTGCATGCACGCGACCAACGCGTCGCGATCGTTGCCAGCTTGGCGGGCGAGCCCTGCGAAGTACTGCGCCGCGGGGTTGTCGTCGGGCGCGTCGCCGCCGATGGCGTTCACGATCACCTCGCGAGGATCGTCGCGGAACAGGTTGGCCCCGACCCCGGCGACGACGAGATGGGCAAAGCGCTCGGGCTCGTCGGCCGCCAGCGTCAGCAGCACCCGGGCGCCCATCGAGAATCCGATGGCGTCGACCGGACCGTCCGGGATCTGCGCGGCGACGAGTGACTCGAGTTGCTCGTACGCCGCGGGGTCGTGGGGCTTGTCGGCGGTGCCGTGCCCGAGCATGTCGATGGCGACCACGTCGCGACGGGCGTCGTGCAACAAGTCGATCCAGCCGTTGTCGCCCCACGTCCGTGCCGCCGAGGTTGCGAAGCCGTGGACGAGCACCACCGGGAGATCAGTCACCGTGCGATCCTAGGAAACGTGGAGGACGGGCTCCGGGTGAACCGCACGCTGCGCATCCCGCTCGACGAGCTCGAGTGGCGGTTCATGCCGAGCGGTGGTCCGGGCGGCCAGCACGCCAACCGATCGCACACTCGGGCCGAGGTGCGCTTCGACATCGCGGGGTCGCCGTCACTCGGGCCGCGCCAGCGGGCGCGCCTGCTCGATCGATTCGGCCCGATCCTGCGGGTGGTGGCGGACGACGAGCGCTCGCAGGGTCGCAATCGATCGCTGGCCCAGCAACGATTGGCCGAACGGCTCGAAGGCGCGCTGCGCATCGAAAAGGCGCGCCAGCCGACGCGGCCTACCGCCGCAGCACGTCGTCGCCGGCTTCAGGAGAAGCGTCGTCGGAGTGATCAGAAGCGGCAGCG
>DASXPN010000109.1:0-3171 GCA_036493595.1 Acidimicrobiales bacterium
ATCGAAGGCGCTGCCGCCGATCGAGATGATGCCGGCGTTGGCCCAGACGTCGAACACGTCTGCATACAGCGACGTCACCCAGATCACCGCGAACGGTTGCTTCTTCACGACCTCCTGAGCGGCGGCCAGGCACTTGTCGTAGTCCGGAGGCGTCGTCGGGCAGTCACCGACGACCTTTTCGATCGAGATCTTCCGTCCCCACAACTCGTAGTGCGAGTTGATGAAGTCGGTGAAGGCCTTGATGGCCGCGTCCTCCTGATCGGAGGTCGTCGCCAGTCCCTTGGCCCCGAGAATCGTGTTGACCTGCTCGTTGGGCTGGGACTCGAAGTAGATGATCTTGATGGTGTCGCCGGAGACACCCGGTGACGTCGCTCCGCCGTTGTCGCCGGCGAACTTCGGCTGGCACGGCGGTCCGTGTTCGAGCAGGACGTCGAACTGGTACTGACCTGCGCAATGGCTCGTGTCGCCGGCACCTGCGGCAGCCCCCTGCGCGTCGCCGCCGCCGGCCGCGTCTGCAGCCGCACCACCGGCGCCGCTCGCGGTCGAGCCGGCTGCAGCCGCCGGGTTCGCATTGACGGCGGGGCCGGCATTGGCGCCGCCCGATGCCGAACCGCCGTGGAAGCCGTTGGCTCCGGCCGCCACCTGTGTCTTGTTCGGCGCACGCGACGGTGCGACCGCGATGATCAGCGCTTGCACGAGTGCGAGAGCGATGAACGGTGCGTACAGGCGGAGCGTCGAACGCCGCATCCCTGACCCCCTTGCGGGCTCCCCCAGGAAGATCCCGCTCGCGGAAGGTTCGTCGCGTGATTTTGCTGTTCCTGCCCATGCGTCCGAGTTTTCTTGACCCGGCGGTCAGGAGAGGATCGATGACCCTCGCTGCAGATCGAGTACCGAATCCGCGAGCTTCGCCAGTTCGGAATCCCAGTCGTCCGGCTCGTTCAGCGGGATGGCGACGAATTTCGACGCGCCGACGTCGATGAATCGTTCGATCGTGGCTCGCAGCCCAGCGTGGCCCGACGCGATCACCGAGGTCGGATCGGCGAGATCGGGACGCCGTGCGGCGAGCGCCGCCACGACGATGTCCGGTACCTCGCCGTCGGCGTACGCGATGAGCGCGCCCCAGTGCTCTGCATCGATGGCGCGGCCGTGCGCGGCGGCCTGCTCCTCGATGATCGGCTTCGACCGTTCGATGTCGCCAGGGGTGCAGAACGACGGCAGCCATCCGTCGCCGAGACGACCGACGCGGCGCAACTCCGACGGCGCGAGACCACCCAGCCACACGTCGGGCGGATCCTGCAGCGGCTTGGGTTTCACCGACACGCCCGCGTAGTGGAAGCGGACGCCGTCGTGGTCGACCGACTCCTCGGTCCACAGCCGGCGAATGAGCGGCAGCGCCTCGTCGAACCATTTGGCCCGGTCGCCCCGCTCGACGCCGAACGCTTGTTGCTCACGCGGATCGGCGACGCCGAGACCGAACGCGGGGAGGGCCCGTCCACCGGAGAGCCGGTCGAGGCTGGCCCATTCCTTGGCGACGAGCACCGGGTTGCGGCCCGGCAGCACTTGCACGCTCGTGCCGAGCTTGAGCTTCTTGGTGCGGCCCGCGGCAACGGCGAGTCCGATGAGGGGGTCGGGACAGTCGCCGGTCAGCCGTTCCGACAGCCACAACGAGTCGAAGCCGTGTCCTTCGAGCGAGTCGACGAAGGACGTGAAGCGCTCGGCGTCGTTCGTGAGCGAGCGCGTGCCGAGTCCGTAACCGATGCGGACCTTCATCCGCGGGCCAGCGCGATCAGCAGATCCGTCACGAGGTCGGGATGGTTGAGGAACGGTGAGTGCGCGGTCGGGAAGTCGACCGAGCTCGTGCAGCGCGTGGCCATGGCTCGCTGCAACGCCGGATGCACCGCACGATCTTCCGTGCACACGACATAGGTGGACGGCTTCGACTTCCATGCGGGCGTGGCGACCGCCGTCCCGAGGCAGGCGAACTGCATCGGCCGGAGTCTCGCGACCGCGGCGGCCATGTCGTCGGGCTCGCAGTCGTGGTAGAAGAACGCCCCTGCCGCCGAGTGGTCGAGGTCGACGGTGGTGCCGTCGTCGCTGAAGACGAGCACGTTCTCGACGCCCGTACTCGGCGCGTGCGAATCCACCGCGGCATTGGCCAGACTCTCGCCCTCCTCGAGCGCGAAGGCGGCGAGGTAGACCAGCCGCTGCACGTTCGGGAGATCACCGGCACCGGTGATCACCGAACCGCCGTACGAGTGGCCGCACAACACCACCGGGCCGTCCACCTGCTCGATGGCGGCCGTGGTGGCCGCGGCGTCGTCCTTCCAGGAGGTCAGCGGGAGCTCGACCGCAGTCGACGCGATGCCGGCTGCGTCGAGCAGGGGCATGACCTTCTCCCAGCACCACGCGCCGTGCCATGCACCGTGGACCAGTACGACCGTCGCGCTGTCAGCCACGTCACGAGCCTCGCACCTCGCGCAGGCGTCTGGCGAGGTAGTCCCGCTCCGCGTCATTCGTCACGAGCGCGATGGCGCGCTCGTACGCGGCCGCACTCGGGGTCCATTGCTCGAGGCGTCGCAACAGGTCTCCGCGCGTCGCGTGGTACACGTGCACGTTGTCGAGCGCGTGGGGGTGGAGCGAATCGAGCGAGTCGATGAGGTCGAGTCCTGCGGCCGGGCCGCACATCATCGCCACCGCGACCGCGTGGTTCAGCGCGACGATCGGTGTCGGATCGATCCGCATCAAGAGCTCGTAGAGCCCCACGATCTGCTGCCAGTCCGTATCGTCCGCGGTGGCCGACTCGCAGTGCACGGCGGCGATCGCGGCTTGCACTTGGTACGCGCCCGGCCCACGGCCCTGACGGCTGCGACGCAATGCTTGTTCGACGAGGGCCACCCCTTCCGCTATCTGCGCGTGGTCCCACCTCGTGCGGTCCTGATCGGCCATCAGCACGAGCGCGCCGTCCTCGTCGACGCGCGTCGTGCCGCGCGCGTCATGCAACAGCAGGAGCGCGAGCAGGCCGAGTGCTTCCGGCTCGTCGGGCATGAGCCGGACGACGAGACGCGCCAGGCGGATCGCTTCGGCGCACAGCTCGTGGCGGATCAGCGACTCGCCGGCGGTGGCGGCATAGCCCTCGTTGAAGATCAGGTACACGACACCGAGCACGCCGTC
>DASXPN010000110.1:0-25772 GCA_036493595.1 Acidimicrobiales bacterium
CGCCGTGAGCACCCGACCGACATCGGACCGGTCGATCTGTTGTGCCGCGACAGCGACGGCCGCGCCGTCGCCGTCGAGGTCAAGCGGCGAGGCGAGATCGACGGCGTCGAGCAGCTGACGAGATACCTCGACCGGATGAACCTCGATCCGATGCTGCGTCCCGTGCGCGGGATCTTTGTCGCACAAATGGTGAAGCATCAGGCTCGTGTGCTCGCGGAGAGCCGCGGCATCGACTGGGTCGAAGTCGACTACGACGCGCTACGCGGACTCGAACCAGACACGCTCCGCCTGTTCTGACGCAATACCGCGGTCAGTTGAAGCGGCACAGACCGTTGTCGAGGACGACCACGTCGCCGGGCCGGCGCGTCTGGAAGATGGCTTCGCCCTCGCCGGTGATCCACATCGACACCGTCAGCTCGTCGCCGGGGAACACGGGCGAGCTGAAACGTCCCTCCATCGAGTTGAACTTCGACGGGTCGGATCCGCACAACGTGTGCAGCAGGGCGCGGCCGGTGAAGCCGTACGTGCAGAGCCCGTGCAGGATCGGCGTGTCGAAGCCCGCGGCCTCGGCGAAGCGCGGGTCCGAGTGGAGAGGGTTGCGGTCACCCGACAGCCGGTAGACGAGCGCCTGGTCACGACCGGTCGTGTACTTCACGACGTGATCGGGCTCGCGCTCAGGCGCGGTCGGACGGTCGCTGCCGCTCGGCCCGCGGTCACCGCCCCAGCCACCTTCGCCGCGGATGAACGCCGCGGAGCGCGTCGTGAACATCGGGTCGCCCGTCGTTGCGTCGACCGACTCGGTCTCGGTGACGATGACCGCACCGGAGCCCTTGTCGAAGATGCCGGTCACCGTCGTGACCGAGCGACAGGTGCCGGCGACCGGGATCGGCTGGTGCAGCTCGATCGCCTGCTCGCCGTGCACGAGCATGGTCCAGTTCACCTCGCCGAGCGCATCCCACGCACCGCGACCGCCGATCGGGAGCACGACACCCATCGTGGGAAGAACCTGCTGGTCGACGCCTTGGGTGTTCTCCGTCGTGAACGGGAGCTCGTCGACGCCGCAACCGACGCCCAGCGCGTAGATGATCGCGTCCTTCGAGTCCCAACTCCTCTCGCCCGGTTCTCCTTGGGCGCCGACGGCGTCATGGTTGAGTGGCATTCGCTTCCTTTCGTCGAACGTGTGAGACGAGGTTGGTGAGAAGTGACTCCCACCGTACGAGCGGCAAGAGGTGCGACGCTTCGAGGACTTCGAGCGTCGCACCCGGGATGCGATCGGCCAGCCAGCGCCCGGCGGCCGGACCGAGCGTCGCGTCGTCCGTGCCGTACCACAAGACGACGGGTACCTCGATCGACGAGAGCGGGAACGTCCACGGCGACACCATGCACCGCAGGTCACGGATGACACCCTCGAGGCCTTGTTCGACCGCGGCGACAGCTGCAAGCGCGAGCTGGTCGACGAGTCCGCCGACTGCGAACAGGTCGCGAAGATACGCAGCGGACTTCCCCTCGACCAAGTGCTCGCGGGCGATGTCGAGCGTCATGTCGGTGGACGCGAGCAACGGCGCCACCTCATCCGCGAACTCGACCACCGTCATCGATCCCATCGTCGCGGTGCGCGTCGCGATCACGGGGTCGAGCGCCGAGAACACATCGGGGTCGGCGTCCGCTTCGATCGGCACCTGACCTGCGGCCACGCCCGCGACCGCGATTCGCGACGGATGCAACGACGCGAGCGCGAGGGCGCCCGGGCCACCGGATGACCAGCCCAACACCGCGAACCGATCGAGCTCCAGCGCGTCCGCGAGCGCGATGACATCCGCCGCGAGTCCGACGTCGTCCTCGTCCACAGCCGCATCACTGCGCCCATAGCCCGGCCGGTCGACCGCGATCACTCGCGCGCCCGCTGCGCGAGCGGCGTCGTCGCCCAAAGGCGGGCGAGTCAACCGACAATCGGGGCAGCCGTGTAGATATACGACCGGCACGCCGCCCGGATCACCGAGATCGTCGTACGCCAGGCGTCGCCCGCCGGCCAGTGTGGCGAGGCCAGTGGGAGCAGGGATCAACCCTTGCGGTCCTGCCCGTTCATGTCGGCGTTCGGACGGGCTTGGCTCAGCAGCTCTCGCGCGATCGCGTCGACTTGCGTCGGATCGTCGAGCGCTGCTGCGGTCGGACCGCGGTGCCAGCTCTCGGCGACGGCGAACACCCGGCCCGAGGCTTCGAACACGCGGCCGGTGACGCCGGCTGACTGCTTCGACGCCAACCACGTCGCCACTGGCGCGATCCAACGCGGCGACATCATCTCCTTGTCCTCTTCGGACGCTTGGCCCATGCCGAGGTTCTCGGTCATGCGCGTGAGCGCGGCGGGCGCGATGGCGTTCACGGTCACGCCGTACCGGCCGAGCTCGTACGAGCTGATGATGGTGAAGGCGCCGATGCCCATCTTCGCCGCGCCGTAGTTGGTCTGGCCCGGGTTGCCGTAGATCCCCGACACCGAAGCCGTGTTGATCACACGTGCGTCGTTCGTCTCGCCGGCCTTGACCCGGTCACGCCAGTAGGTCGCGGCCCAGCGGGTCGGTGCGAACGTGCCCCTCAGGTGGACCTTGATGACCGCGTCCCACTCTTCCTCGGTCATGTTCACGAGCATGCGGTCGCGCAGGATGCCGGCGTTGTTGATGAGCACATCGAGGCCGCCGAAGTGTTCGACGGCGGTGTTGATCAACCGCTGCGCGCCCTCCCAGTCGGAGATGTCGTCACCGTTCGACACAGCCTGACCACCGGCGGCGACGATCTCGTCGACCACGTCCTGGGCCGGACCGGTCGAGCGACCGCTTCCGTCCATCTCGCCACCGAGGTCGTTCACCACGACCTTGGCCCCGTGCGAGGCGAGCATCAGCGCGTGCTCGCGGCCGATGCCGCGGCCCGCGCCCGTCACGATGCAGATCCGGTCTTCGCACATTCCTGCCACGTAACCCGTCCCCCTGTTCGACGCCGGTCCGGCGCCATCGATCGTCGGTCGGGCCTCATCTTGTGGAGCGTGATGCAGTCGGCGCCAGTCGTCGTGCCATCGTTGTGGATGCCCCGACACACATCGACGCGCCGCCGCCGGTGGAAACGGTGGTTGCTCGCCGTGATCCCGGTGGCAGTGATCGTGGTGTTGCTGGCGGCGTGGGGCATCGACCTCCACGGGCACGACGGGCGGGTCAGCCGCAACGTGTCGCTCGCGGGCCACGACGTGGGCGGTGACTCTCGGGACGAGCTCACCGCCGAGGTGCATCGTGACGCTGCGGCCGCGCAAACCGCGCCCGTGCATGTCGTCACGCCCACCGCAACGTTCGACACGACGGCCGCGGCGCTCGGACTTTCGCTCGACGAGCCCGCCACCGTCGCCGCGGTGCTGCACGTCGGCCATGAAGGCAGCCCGCTCCTTCGTCCGATCCGGTGGGTGTCGTCGATCTTTTCGACCCGCAAGGTCAAGGCTCACTACGCGGTCGATCGGGCCACGGCGGCGAGCGACGTGCGGACCATCGAAGGCGACGCACACGTCGACCCGGTCGAACCGTCTCTCGCCGCCGCGCCCGACGGCACCATCACCGTGGTCGCGGGCACCCCGGGGACGGGCATCGACTCCGATGAGCTCACCGCTGCCCTCCTCGCTGCTGCACCGAACCGCTCGCCGTCAGATCCGTTGGCAGTGCACGTGGGGCGAGGGGCGATCGCGCCGCACTTCGCCGACGCCGACGCGCAGCGCGTCGCAGATCAGGCGAACGGGCTCACGCACCGCTCGCTGACCATCACGATCGGGTCCATGACGCAACCCATCGCCGCACCGACGATCGCGTCCTGGCTGCGGGCGGTTCCCACCGCCGACGGTCTCGCGCTCGGGATCGACGAAGCTGCGGTCATCGGCGCGCTCGGCATGCAGTTCGGTGCGGCCGGCCAGCCCGCGGTCGACGCCACCTTCACGGTCGAGGACGGCAAGCCGGTGCTGCATCCGAGCCAAGACGGCACCGGGTGCTGCGAGCCAGGCACGGGGGCGAAGGTGTTCGACGCGCTGCAAGCCAACAACGCGACACTGACGCTCGCGGTCACCGTGCAGCATCCACAGCTCACCACCGACGCCGCCAAGCAGCTCGGCATCGTGGAAGAGGTCGGTCAGCCGGACATGTTCGGGCCCACGACCCATCATGCGTGTTGCCAGTCGAGGGTGACGAACATCCACCTCATCGCCGACATCGTGCGCGGTCACGTGATCCTTCCCGGGGAGACGTTCTCGGTGAACGACTTCGTCGGCAAGCGCACCGCGGCCCGCGGCTTCGTCGACGCGCCCGTCATCTACGACGCGACAGAAGCGCACGACATCGGCGGCGGGGTCTCGCAGTTCGCGACGACGATGTTCAACGCGTCGTTCTTCGCCGGCATGGATCTCGTCGAGTACCAGTCGCATTCGATCTACCTGAGCCGCTACCCGCGTGGGCGCGAGGCGACCATCTCGTGGCCGTCACCCGATCTCAAGGTCAAGAACTCCACGCCCTACGGCATGCTGATATGGCCGACGTACGACGACACCACGCTGACCGTGCACCTCTACTCGACGCACTTCGTCGACGTGGCCGCCGGTCCCACCAGTGACAAGCCGAGTGGTGTCTGCACCCGCGTGACCACACCACGTACGCGCACCTACGTCGATGGTCACGTGGCCAACGACTCGGTATCCGCGCTCTACCAACCGGCGGACGGCGTGCGCTGCTGAGGGGTGTGATGATGCGCACCCGCGAACAGCACCGCGAACAAAGGAACGGCGTATGCATGCAGTGGTTGTGCAAGTGGAGATCACAGCGGGTCGGACGGACGAGGCCACGCAGATGTTGCTCGACGTGGTGGTTCCGAGCTCTCGCCAGGCTCCCGGCTTCCACGCCGGGTTCTGGATGCGCAGTGACGATGGCACCCATGGCGCATCGCTCGAAGTCTTCGAGTCGGCGAACGAGGCGCGCGCTTTCATCGACAGCCTGGGGGAGATGCCCGAGGGCAGCCCCGTCCGCATCGCCAGCGCCGAGGTGATGGAAGTGGTCGCCAACGCCTGACCTGAAAAGCCTTGACCCCAGGACATTGGTCAGTGTCTACTTACCGTTAGTGACGACTTACCAAGTGGCGGGGAACGGCTTGGGTGCCCTCGGCGATCCGACCCGGCGAGCGATCTTCGAATTGCTCGCCGACGGTCCCCTCGCCGTGGGTGAGCTCGCCAATCGCGTGCCGGTGAGCCGCCCTGCGGTCTCCCAACATCTCGCGGTGTTGAAGGAGGCCGGACTGGTAGCGGATCGCCAACACGGCACCCGGCGGCTGTACCAGGCCGACCCGGACGGCGTCGGCGCCCTGCGCGCCTACTTCGACCGGTTCTGGGACCGATCGCTCGCTGCGTTCAAGGCAGCAGTCGAAGAGAGAGGCGACCACAAATGATCGAGCAGGACGAAGCCACCGCGGTCCGCAAGTCCATCACCGTCGACGCGCCCCAGGCCCGAGCCTTCGAGGTCTTCACCGCGGAGTTCGACAGGTGGTGGCCGCGATCGCACCACATCGGCGAGTCGGACATGGCCGAGGCAGTGATGGAGTGCACGCCCGGCGGTCGGTGGTACGAGCGCGACGCCGCCGGCAACGAGTGCGAGTGGGGACGCGTGGCCGCGTACGAACCGCCGGACCGCATCGTGTTGGTCTGGCAGCTCGACAGCGAGTTCCGTTACGACCCCGACCTCGTCACGCATGTCGAGGTGCGCTTCGTCGCCGAGGGACCGGATCGCACACGCGTCGACCTCGAGCACCGAGACCTCGACCGGTATGGCGACGACCTCGAGAAGATGCGCACGACGTTCGACTCGCCGGGTGGATGGAACGGGCTCATCGAGATGTACGCGGCAGCCGTCATCGGCTGAGCGACGGTGGAATCATGTGCGCATGACCAAAGTGCGCCGTGTCGTGACGGGACAGAACGCCGACGGGAAGTCGGTGTTCGTGTCCGACGAACAAGTCGACCCGACGACGTTGGCGTTGCTGCCGGGCTATGAGTTCCACCGCTTGTGGGCGGCCGACGCCGTGCCCGCGCTGCCCACGAGCGGTGACGAGGCATCGGCGCCGGCGTACTTCCCGCCCACCGGCGGCTTCCGCTTCGGGTTCTTCAGCGTGCCGCCCGCAGGCGTCGACATCCCACCCGACCTCGACATCAATGCCGCGCTCGCAGAGATGGACGAGAAGATGCCCGGCATGGCCGCGCCCATGGAGCCGGACAACCCGGGGATGCACACCACCGACACCATCGACTTCGAAGTCGTGCTCTCGGGTGAGGTCATCTGCGAGCTCGACGACGGCGCCGAGGTGACGTTGAAGAAGGGCGACACCTTCGTGCAGAACGGCACCCGGCACCGTTGGCGCAATCCCGGCAGCGAAACGGTCGTGCTGTTCGTGGCGCTTCTGGGTGCGGAGCGTCGCAAGTAACGTCGCACCGATGCTGACCACCGATGTCGTGGTCGTCGGTGGAGGTCCGGCGGGTGCAGCCGCAGCGATCACACTCGCCCGCGCCGGCCGCGACGTCGTTGTCGTCGACAAGGCCCGCTTCCCTCGCGACAAGTGCTGCGGCGACGGGCTGACCGCAGAGGCACTGCGTCTCCTCGAAGGGCTCGGGCTCGATCCGTCGACGGTGCCGTCGTGGCAAGTGGTGGAGGACATCGTCGTCCGTGCGCCATCGGGCCGGACCTCGGTGTTCCCACTCCCACGCGACGAAGGACTGTTCGCGGCCGTCGCGCGCCGGACCGATCTCGACGCCGCGCTGCTCGATGTCGCGCGCGCCGCCGGCGCCAAGGTGCTCGACGGCCATGCCCTCGTCGGCGCGCACCAACTGCACGATCGCGTCGTCGCCGATGTCGACGGGCTCGGCGAGGTGCATGCCCGCTACGCGATCGGGGCGGACGGTGCATGGTCGCCGCTGCGCAAGGCGCTCGGCGCGTCGATCCCCGGCTACCTCGGTGAGTGGCACGCGTTCCGGCAGTACTTCACCGACGTCGGGCCAGGCGCCCGAGACCTGTGGGTCTGGTTCGAGCCCGACTTGCTGCCCGGCTACGCATGGTCGTTCCCCTTGCCGGACGGCCGCGCCAACGTGGGCTTCGGGATCCAACGCGCGGATCTGCACCGCGAGGGTCGCATCGACCGCGTGCAAGCGATGAAGGACGTGTGGCCCGAGCTGCTCGCACGATCTCATGTCCGTGACGTGCTCGGTCCGGGAGCGAAGCCTGAGTCGCCCCATCGTGCGTGGCCGATCCCCGCCCGCATCGACGACGTCGTCTTGGTCGCGGGACGTGCGCTCTTCGCCGGCGATGCCGCGTGCGCGACCGATCCCCTCACCGGCGAGGGCATCGCGCAGGCACTGGCGACGGGCGTGCTCGCCGGGAGTGCCATCGACGTGGGCGGCCCGTCCGACGGGGCACGGGTGGCTGCGGCCTATGAGACCGCGGTGCGCCACGAGTTGTTCGCGGACCATCGCATGTCGCGGTTGCTGATCGGGGCCGTGCGTCACCGCCGCGGGGCGCGGGCCGGCTTGCGCCTTGCCGGCGCGACACCGTGGACGCGGCGCAACTTCGGGCGTTGGCTCTTCGAGGGCTACCCGCGGTCGCTCGTCGTCACCCCGCGAAGGTGGCACAAGACCATGTTCACGAAGCCGGGCGCGTATCGCCCCTCGTAGTTCACGTCCGCTTCACCTGCGGGAAATGTTCCGCTCCTATGGTGGCGACCGGTGGCACGCGGCGGTGCTGCCTTCGTGGAGGCCCGCACCTCATCCCCCCCGAGGTGCGGTGCCCTCCACACGAAGGGGCACTCGCAGGGCCGTCGACCGGCTACTCGCTCCAGGCCTTGAGCTTCTCGATGATCTCGGCCGGGCGCTCGCCGAACGGTGTCACTTGCAGGACGGTCACGCCTGCTTCTTTGTGCGCCGCGATGCGATCCTTGACGAAGCCTTCGTCGCCACACAACGACGTCAGTTCGAGCAACTCGGACGGCACCTTCGCGGCCGCGTCCTGCTTGTGGCCGGCGAGGTAGAGATCCTGGATCTCCTCGGCTTCCTGCTCGTAGCCGTAACGGCGAGCCAGCGCGTTGTAGAAGTTCTGGCCCTTCGCCCCCATGCCGCCGATGTACAGCGCGGCCATGGCGCGGCCGAGGTCACGCGTCGCCTCCGCTTGCGCCTTGTCGTCGGTGATGCACACGAGACCGCCGGCGCAGATGTCGAGCGGTGCGAGATCGGCGGAGCGCTTCGCGCGGCCCGCGTCGAGCGACGGACCGAACACGTCGTTCGCCTTCTCGGGGACGTAGAACACCGGCAGCCATCCGTCGGCGATCTCGGCCGTCAGCGCGACGTTCTTCTCACCGAGCGATGCGACGTAGATCGGGATGCGGTCGCGAACCGGACGGCCGATGATCTTGAGCGGCTTGCCGAGGCCGGTGCCTTCGCCTTCGGGCAACGGGATCGGGTACAGCGGGCCCGCGTTCGTCAGCGGCTCCTCGCGCTTCCACACCTTGCGGCAGATGTCGACGATCTCGCGTGTACGAGCGAGCGGCTTGTCGTACGGAACGCCGTGCCAGCCCTCGATCACCTGTGGACCTGACGCACCGAGTCCGAGCACGGCGCGGCCATTGGACAGTGCGTCGATTCCCGCGGCCGTCATGGCCAGCAACGCCGGCGTGCGGCTGTACAGCGGCAGGATGCCCGAACCGATGTGCACGCGCTCGGTCTTCGCCGCGAGGTAGCCCATGAAGCTCACCCCGTCGAAGCCGTACGCCTCCGCGACCCACACGAGGTCGAGACCGGCGTGCTCGAGCTCGACCACTTGACGGGCCGATGCCTCGAACCCTCCGGCATAGCTGAGCGGCATCGAGATCTTCATCACTCACACCCCCAAGACTTCGCGACGGTTCTTGCTGCGTTCGATCAGATGCGCCGGCACGGCGACCCCGTTGACCATCACCGACTCGCCGGCGGACGCGCCTGCCGCGGTCGCGGCGTCGCCATCGGCAATCGCGGCACCGCCTTCGACCACGGTCAGATCCTCACCGGCTTCGCGGCGACGGACGAGCTCGGCCCACTCGCTCGGGCGAGCGAGCAACGTGCGATTCAGTGAGCCACGCACGACACCGTTGTCGAATCGGACCCAGTAACGGATCCACGTGAGGCCCTCGACCACGATGACCTTGCCCGTCGTCCCCTCGGGGACGCCCGGCGTGTCGGCGGTGACGACCACCCGCTCTTTCACGGCGAGGTGCTCGCCCTTGCCTTCCTTCCGTGCCATAACGCGGGCGACAGTAGTGGGACACCTGCAGGCGGCCCCAACACGCTCAGTCGAGTGCGGGCTCGTGGGGCAGGCCGAGGACGCGCTCACCGATGATCGAGCGCTGCACTTCGCCGGTGCCGCCGCCGATCGTCAGCGCGGGGCTGAACAGGAAGCCGTAGTACCAGGGCTCGGCCGCGGTTCCGATCGGTCCGCCGGTCGAGAGCATCCCGCCGGCACCGCACAGGTCGCGGGCGGTCTGCATGATGTGCTGTCCGTGCTCATCGGCCATCACCTTGCGGATCGAGGCCTCGGGCCCCGGTTGCTCACCTCGGATGCGGGCGCTGATGGTGCGAAGCCGGATCAGGTCGAGCACCTTCGCCTCGATGTGCAGCCGCGCGAGTTGCTGGCGGGCGATCGGGTCGGCGACGCCGCCGGCCCGTCGGATCGTGTCGAGCAGATCGGCCGCGGTCGGGCCCATGCCCCACAGGGCGCCGCCGCTCGACAGCGAGACTCGTTCGTTGCCGAGCGTGACCTTGGCGAGCGTCCATCCCTCGTTCTCGTCGCCGACGAGATTCGCGGCCGGGATGCGCACGTCCGTGAAGAACACCTGGTTGAACAGGTGCGCGCCTGTCATCTCGACGATGGGGCGGATCTCGATGCCCGGGGTGTTCATCGGGCAGATGAAGTACGAGATGCCTTTGTGCTTGGGCGCGTCCGGAGCGGTGCGGGCGATGAGGATGCCGAACTGCGCGACGTGGGCGGCGGAGGTCCAGATCTTGGAGCCGTTGACGACGTACTCGTCGCCGTCCCGTACCGCGCGCGTGCGCAGTGATGCGAGATCACTGCCGGCCTCGGGCTCGCTGAAGAGTTGGCACCAGATCTCTTCGCCGGCGAGCAGCGGGACGAGGTAGCGCTCCATCTGCGCGTCGTTGCCCGCGTGCAGGATGGTCGGGCCGGCCCACCCGATACCGATCTGGTTGCTCGGTCGCTGCACGCCGGCGCGCCGCAACTCGTCGTCGATGATCAGTTGGTGAACAGGGTCGGCGTCGAGGCCGTAGGGCTTCGGCCAGTGCGGCGCGACGTAGCCGCCCTCGGCGAGGACGCGACCCGTCGGGTGCGCATGCTCCTTCAGCCAGGCGCGCACGTCGGCGCGACGAGGATCGTCCTCAGCCGGAAGATCGAACTCCATGGCTGGGCGACCGTAGTCGCCGCGCCGTCAGTTGGAGATCACCGACACGACCTCCACGTCCATGAAAGCCGTGGACGGGACGATCGTGTCACAGCGGCCGGTACGATCCGCGCTCCAGCACGCACGTGATCGAAGGGGACACCAGATGGCCGGATGGAATTTCGCCGACGTGTGGGAGGTCGTGGCGGAGCAGTTGCCCGACGCGCCCGCGCAGGTGCAGGGCGACCGGCGCATCAGCTGGGGTGAGATGGACCGCCGGGCCGACGGCGTCGCCAAGGCGCTGCTCGACGCGGGCGCGCAGCGCCAGGACAAGGTGGCGCACTACCTGTACAACTGCCCCGAGTACATGGAGTCGATGTTCGCCATCTTCAAGGCGGGTCTCGCTCCGGTGAACACCAACTACCGGTACGCGGACGACGAGCTCGTGTACCTGTGGGACAACGCCGATGCGGTCGCCGTCGTGTTCCACGGTTGCTTCGCCGACAAGTGCGAGCGCGTGCGCGATCGCGTCGATCGAGTGCGCACGTGGCTGTGGGTCGATGACGGCAGTGGTCCGTGCCCCTCATGGGCAACGCCGTACGAGGACGCGGCGTCGTCGGCGAGCTCGCGCACGGTGCCCGCGCACGGCCGCGGTGGTGAGGATCTGCTCCTGCTCTACACCGGCGGCACGACCGGCATGCCGAAGGGCGTGATGTGGCAGCAGGACGACCTGTTCGTGTACCTCAACCCGCCGAGCGGCGTGGACTTCGGTGTCGACGCCGACCTCGACAAGGTACGCGAGCTGTGTGTCACGCCCGGCCGGGTGATCGTGCCGGCCGCGCCGTTGATGCACGGCACCGGCATGTTCACCGCGTTGTCGACGATGACGTCCGGTGGCTCGGTGGTGACATTGCAGAACCGCTCGTTCACGCCGACCGAGTTGCTCGACGCCGTCGAGCGCGAAGGGGTCAACGCGATCGCGTGGGTCGGTGACGCGTTCGCCAAGCCGGTGCTGCGCGCGCTCGACGATCAGCCCGGCAAGTGGGACCTGTCGAGCCTCATCCTCCTCGTGTCCTCGGGGGTCATGTGGAGCGAGGAAACCAAGCAAGGGCTACTGCGCCATCACGGCGGGATGCTGCTGAGCGACGGTTTCTCGTCGTCGGAGGCGCTCGGCATGGGCACCTCGATCACGAGCGCGGGCAACACGACGCAGACGGCGAAGTTCTCACTCGGCCCGAATGCCCGAGTCATCACCGACGAGGGCCGTGATGTCGCGCCCGGCTCCGGCGAGATCGGACGCGTCGCGGTGACCGGCCGGCAGCCCGTCGGGTACTACAAGGACCCGGTCAAGAGCGACGCGACGTTCCTCATGATCGACGGCAAGCGATATTCGGTGCCCGGCGACTACGCCGCCATCGAGGCGGACGGCACGATCACCTTGCTCGGACGCGGGTCGGTGTGCATCAACACCGGCGGCGAGAAGGTCTTCCCCGAGGAGGTCGAGGAGGTCCTCAAGCTGCACCCGGCGATCCGGGATGCGGTGGCGGTCGGCGTGCCCGACGACAAGTTCGGCGAAGCCATCACTGCGGTCGTCGAGCCGTTCCCCGGGAGCGCCATCGACGAGGGCGACGTGATCGCGCACGTCAAGGGCAAGCTCGCCGCGTACAAGGCGCCGAAGCGGGTCGTCGTGGTCGACTCGATCATGCGCGCCCCCAACGGCAAGGTCGATTACAAGGGCGTGCGGTCTCGCGCATTGGAGGCACTCGGCATCGGCTGACTACCTTGCCCGTCATGGCAGAACTGGGATTTGACGGCAAGGTCGCGATCATCACCGGGGCAGGAGGCGGCCTCGGCCGCTCCCATGCGCTCGAGCTCGCGAAGCGGGGCGCACTGATCGTCGTGAACGACCTCGGTGGCTCGATGGACGGCACCGGCGGCTCGCAGACGGCCGCACAGAAGGTGGTCGACGAGGTAAAGGGAGCGGGCGGCGAGGCGGTCGCCAACTACGACTCGGTGGCGACGCCCGAGGGTGGCGCCAGCATCGTCAAGACGGCGATGGACACGTTCGGCCGCGTCGACATCATCATCAACAACGCCGGCATCCTGCGCGACGCGTCGTTCAAGAACATGACGCCCGACCAGCTGAACCCGGTGCTCGATGTGCACTTGCGCGGCGCGTTCTACGTCACGCAGCCGGCATGGACGATCATGCGTGACCAGGGCTACGGCCGCATCATCAACACCGCGTCGGGCGCCGGCGTGTTCGGCAACTTCGGCCAGACCAATTACGGCGCCGCCAAGATGGGTCTCGTCGGGTTCACGCGTGTGCTCGCGGTCGAGGGAGCGAAGAACAACATCAAGGCCAACGCGATCGCGCCGGTCGCGAAGACCCGCATGACCGAGGAGTTGCTCGGACCGGTGGCCGACAAGCTGGCGCCGGAGTTCGTCACGCCCGTCGTCACGTACCTCGCGCACGAGGACTGCCCCGTGAGCGGCGAGGTGTACTCCGTCGGCGGTGGACGGGTGGCGCGCGTGTTCATCGGTGTCACCCAGGGCATCGTCGACCACGAGCTCAGCCCCGAGTCCGTCCGCGACCGCTTCGACGAGATCCGCGACGAGGACGGTTACGCCGTCCCCGCCAACCTCAACGAGGAGATGGGCCTCGCCCTGAAGGCGTTGTCCTAGCTCCAGCCAGTCGAAACCGCCCGGGGAAGGGAAGGGGACGCGAGCGCGTGATCGAGGTCGAGGCGTTTGGGGCCGAGGCGGCGGCGTGGCTGCGGGCCAACAAGCCCGACGCGCCGCGGGACTACGGCGCCATCCTTCCGCCCGACCTGCGCGACGAGGGGATGGCATGGCAGCGGCGACTGTTCGATGCCGGCTTCGCGGGCATCCACTGGCCGGAGGAGTACGGCGGCCGCGGGCTCACGGCTGAGCACACGGGGGCGTGGGTCGAGCAGTGCGCGCTGGCCGGCGTTCCTCCGTTCATCAACATGGTCGGCGTCGTGCTGGCCGGAGGTTCACTCCTGCTGTTCGGCACCGACGCGCAGAAGCAGGAACATCTGCGGCCGATCATCAGCGGCGAGCGGGTCTGGTGCCAACTGTTCAGCGAACCGGGCGCCGGCTCTGATCTCGCGTCGCTGACGACCCGTGCCGAGCGCGACGGCGACGAGTACGTCATCTCCGGGCAGAAGGTGTGGTGCTCGAACGGCCGCATCAGCGACTGGGGCATCTGCATGGCGCGCACCGATGCGTCAACCAAGCCACACCGCGGCATCTCGTTCTTCCTCGTCGACATGCATTTGCCCGGTATCGAGGTCCGTCCTCTACGGCAGATCACCGGCGGATCCGAGTTCGACGAGGTCTTCCTCGACGGCGTGCGGGTCCCGGACGACTGCCTGCTCGGCAACGAGAACGAAGGGTGGAACGTCGGAATGGCGACGCTCACCAACGAGCGCGGTCACATCGGCGCGTCCGCCATCTCCCTGCAACGCCGGCTCGACGCGATGGCGAGGATGGGCAGTGGCCCACTCGACGCCGTCGAACGCGACGAGCTCGCTGCGCTGGTGAGTCGAGGTCGGTCCTACCTCGCGCTGGCGCAGCGCCAAGGTCCCGTCGCGTCGGTGGCGGGGTCGCTCATGAAGCTCGGCGTGACCGAGCTGCTCTTCGACGCCGCGATGTTGCGGGCCTCACTCGGCGGCGCCGGCGCGATGCTCGAGGGCGATGCCGCGGCCGGTGTCGTCGGTGCCCCCGGCGGCCGCATCGCGGGAGGGACGACGCAGGTGCAAAAGAACATCATCGGCGAACGCATCCTGGGGCTGCCGAAGCAATGACCATCGCGATCGTGACTGGTGCCAGCCGCGGCATCGGACGGTCCTCGTCCATCTCCAACATTGGGTGACGTGCGGGTTCACAAACCGCGCGCGGACACGCGGCAATCGGGCATTTAGGGTTGGCGCGATGTGCATGCAGTGTGTGGCCCAGTCGACGCCTATGATCGGGACCGGGCTGGTCATGCTCCGCCGCAAGTCGTTCGTGGCGTTCCTCAAGGCGTCGTTCGCACGCCCGCTTGCCCTGATCGGGCGCTAATCAGTCGTGGGCATGCGGTATCAGATGCGGTTGTAGTTCTGGAGGGTCGTCAGCGCCTCGAGCGTCAACCGCCCGCGCCACTCGAGCAGCGCGCCGTCGCCGGGCGGATCCCAGGTGACCGACCAGCCGCCGTCCTCCTGTTGCTGCTCGACGAGGTGATCGAGGTGGGCGTCGAGGAGCTCGGGCGCGAAGAGCGCAGCCGCCATCGAGTCCGGCGTCGGCGCAAGATGCAATGGCGTCAGCGCGTACTCGCCAGTGTGGTCTTCGGGGTCGAGCGCGAAGAATCCGGCGGACGGGATCGCGTCGGCAACGTCTTCCGCCGCCTGCACGGCGCGCCGCTTGTCGGGCGCATGGTTCAAGAAGCAGTACACCGCCGCGAGATCCGGACCGCTCGACGGCTTTGTCTCACCGAGCCGCTTCCAGCAGAACGCGTCGGCGCGGTCGAGCCACGAGTGTCCGACGTGGAGCGCGTGCAGTAGGCCGGCGAGCATCGCGGTTGGGTTCAGCGCGTCGGCGATCCACGCGTTCGGCTGCCAGTGCTCGGCACGCGGGTAGCGCGCGACGTTCGGGAGGATGGCCGGCACCCCGCCCTCCTCGCCCGACACACTCGAGAGGTACGTGCAGGCACGAGCCACGAGTTCGGGCGGCGCCAGACCGATGTCGTGCAGCACCCGGAACGCCATGTCGACGTGGATGGGCTGGCTGATCGGGCCCCGAAGGTCGGGCTCGAGCGCGTTGCCGAATCCACCGTCGTCGTTCTGGTAGGGCCGCAACGCGTGTACGACGACTTCCGATGAGCCACCGAGAAACCGATGCGCGAAGAGCAGGCGATCGATCAGGCGCGCGTTGCGCCACATGAACTCGTTTGCGAGCGCAAGATCGACGTCGGCCACGGGGCGGGAGATTACGCGGTCTCAGCGTTCGCGGAGACGGATCGCGCCGAGCTCACGCACGATCGAGCCACTGGCGAGCTCGAGCAACGGCTCGACCTCGCCGTCGATGACCGCCACCACGTCGCTGCTGATGCCGTTCTCGATCACGACCGCTCGACGCCCGATGCGAACGGTGGCCGTCGTGCGACCGGCGCGCACGCCGAACGCGACCGGGTTCGGCATGCCGAGCACGACGAGCCGGGACATCGCATGCGCGAGGTAGGTGGGCGCCGCGCTCGCGAGCAGATGAGTCAGCAGGTTGGCGTCGCCGCCCGCAGGCAATTCCACCTCGGGCATGCGCGGTGCCCAGCGACTGGTGAGCCGCATGACCGCCGCGGTTGCCACCATGGGAACCGCCAGCGGGAGCGCGACCGTCACCATGGTCGCCTCGTGCAGGATCGCGACCGGCGAGAAGGGGCGCTTGCCGGTCAAGCGCTCGACGAGCCCATCCACCGTGCTGCCGGCGAGGTTCGACAATTCCGTCTGCGCGACAGTGGCGCGCACCGACTGCACGGTGGCCGCGGGGAGGACGTCGCGCAGCGCATCCGAGGAAACCGGCGTACCGGCTTCGGCGCACGCTCGGCCGTAGGCGAGCATGGCATCGGTTCCTTCGATGTCGTCGAGCTCACCGAGGAACTCGTGCCACGCGCTGTGGATCCATGCCGAGTACCGGCAGCCGTTGACCTCCGTCACCGCGAGGATGATGCGCTCACGCGTGCGAGGGTCGAGCGGACCGCGCCGGCCGTACGAACCGACGAGTCCGGGCAAGGTGCGTACCAGCTCCGCAAGCCACGGGGCCGTGACCGTGGGCGTCAGCGTGCGCCGGTCGAATGAGCCGCGTCCGTCCATGAAGACGTCGACGCTAGGTCGCGAGGAGCAGACGGACGAACCGTTCGAGCACGACCCTCGACTCCTCCTGGGTGCGACCGTTCGCCGATCGCAGGTGCTCCCACGTCGGCCACGACAGCACGACATCAATGGAGTCGAGCAACTGGAGGCGGGCCGTCTCGTCGAGCCCGGACAGCTCGCGATCGAAGACACGTTCGAGGTCGGCGCGCAGCACCTCGTGGCCGGCCTGGAGCCGCGCCCGGACCTCCGGCGAGAAGGGCGCATGTACCGCCGCGGCGCGACGGATCGGCGTCACATTCTCGAGAATGCGCGCTCGGCTGTCGACCACCTGCACGATCCGTTGCTCCAGCGGGAGCGAGGCGTCGACCGGGGGTCGCAGGACCCGAATCCGCTCGACGAGCCGTTTGGCGACCGCAGCGTAGAGGCCTTCGAGGTCGTCGAAGTGCTGGAACACGGACCGCACCGACACGCCCGCACGCTCGGCGACACGCAGCGCGGTCGGCCGGACATCGCCTTCGTCGACGAGATCGATGGACGCGTCGACGATCGCTTCACGGGTACGGATCGCACGCGCCGTGCGGCCGTCAATGGCCGGCATCTGGCCCATCGTAGGCTCCGCGGCATGGCGAACGATTCCCTCCTCGACCTGTCCGACCGGATCTTCAACGGTTCTGCGGCCATCGCCGATCACCATCCGTTCCGTCCGTCGAACCGGATCGAAGAGGTCGGTGACGGCGTCGCGTTCGTCGAGTCATTCGCCAACGTCACTGCGATCTCGACGCCGGACGGACTGTGTCTCGTCGACACCGGCAGCGCGTTCGCCGCGGGCGCGGTGCACGACGCGGTGCGCTCGTGGTCGAAGGACCGGGCGACGACCGCGGTGTACACGCACGGTCACATCGATCACGTCTTCGGCACCGCGGCGTTCGAGGCCGAGGCACCGCTGAGGGTCGTCGGGCACGAGGACATCGACCCCAGGTTCGATCGCTACGTGAAGACGGCCGGCTACAACGCGGTCATCAACCAACGCCAGTTCCGGGCGCCGGGATTGCAGTGGCCGACCGAGTACCGCCGGCCGGACACGACCTACCGCGACCGGCTCGACCTCGACCTCGGTGGCGTGGCCGCGGAGCTCCACCATGCGCGCGGCGAGACCGACGACCACACGTGGGTGTGGGTGCCCGAGCGGCGCACCCTGTGCACGGGCGACCTCATCATCTGGTGCACGCCCAACGCAGGAAACCCGCAGAAGGTGCAGCGCTACGCGGAGGAGTGGGCCGTGGCGCTGCGGGTGATGGCCACGCTCGATCCGGCTCCGGAACTGCTGCTCCCCGGGCACGGTCTGCCCATCGCCGGCGCCGAACGAGTCCACGCCGTGCTGAACGACACGGCGTCACTCCTCGAGTCGTTGGTGGCCCAGACGCTCGAGCTGATGAACGGTGGCGCCCGGCTCGACGAGGTGCTCCACACGGTGGCCGCGCCCCCCGAGCTACTCGATAGGCCCTACCTTCGTCCGATCTACGACGACCCGGAGTTCATCGTGCGTAACCTCTGGCGCCTGTATGGCGGCTGGTACGACGGCAATCCTGCCCATCTGCAGCCCGCTCCCGACCGGGCGCTGGCGAGCGAGATCGCCGGCCTGGCGGGCGGCGCCGACGTGCTTGCTCGCCGAGCGGTCGAGCTCGCCGCGACCGGCGACGAAGCCGACCTGCGCCTGTCCAGCCATCTCGCGGAGTACGCCGCACTCGCCACCCCGGACTCCCCCGCGGCGCACCGTGCCCGTGCGGAGGTCTATGGCCGCCGCCGCGACGCCGAGCCATCGCTGATGGCAAAGGGCGTCTACTCCTGGGCCGAGGCGGAGTCACTGCGCCTCGCGGAGCGCAACTGATGGCGTCAAAGGGAAAGGGCGCCCGTCAGCAGGCGGTGCGCCGCGCTCGTATCGCGGCGGCGGCTCACGCGGCCGAACGCCAGAAGCGACAGAAGCGCATCACCGCCATCGGGCTCGCCGGTCTCCTGATCGTCGTGCTGGCGGTCGGCGCGGTCGTCGCCACCGCGCACAACGACAGCAGCAACAAGGCATCGAGCATCGCCAACACGTCATCCGGATCGACCGGCCCGGGCGCCCCGTGCGTCACGATGGCGGACGCTCTCCCGGCCGGCGCACCGTACGTGCCCGTGCAGGTCGGGCCGCCCCCCGCGCAGCTCGTCACCCAGGAGCTGCGCGCCGGCACAGGCCCTGCCGTGCAGCCCGGCGACTCGGTCGTGGTCAACTACGTCGGTGTCGCCTGCTCGACCGGCAAGATCTTCGACTCGTCGTACTCACGCGGCCAGCCGGCGTCGTTCGCGCTGAGCGACGTGATCCCGGGATGGCAACAGGGCATCCCGGGCATGCAGGTCGGCGGGCAACGCCTACTCGGCATCCCCCCCAACCTCGCCTACGGGGCCAACCCGCCTCCTGGCATCGCCGCGAACGAGACGCTGTGGTTCGTCGTCGAGTTGGAGAGCATCGGTGCGTCATCGACGACGGACACCACCGCCGCGGTCACGCCGTCGACGTAACGCAGTAGCGACGACGGGAACGGCTATTGCTGTGCGAGGGCGGCGCCGTGATGGACGACCACACGCCATCGTTCGCCGTCGAACACGAACATGTTGAGCGCGGCCACTGTCCCGCTGATGGTCTCGCCGATGAGGTTCTCGTCCACGGTCACCCACCCGACGTCGCCCTCGACCGCGACCGCCTCGTTGGTGAGGATGAACTGGAGCGGTATCGAGTCGTTGAACAGCGCGAACCACGAGCCCGACACGGCGCCCCAACCACGCAACGTCTGCCATCCCGGGTGGGTGCAGGCAATGCGGTCGGAGTGCTCCCATGCCTCCGACATGGCGTCCATGTCGCGGGACTCGAACGCGTCGTAGAACGCTCGGTTGGCGGCGAGGACATCGGTCTGGGCGTCGATGGCCGGCACCGTACCGGCTGGTGAAGCGGCATCCCCGATCACTGTCATACCCCTCGTGCAAGATGGCGGTGTGCCGATGGAACCGCCCCGCACGCTGTCACCGTCGAAGGTCGCCGCCTTCACCGACTGCGCGCTCGCGTTCCGGTTCTCGGTCATCGATCGACTCCCCGAGCCGCCGTCGCCTTGGGCCACGAAGGGCACGCTGGTGCACGCCGCGCTCGAGCGCCTCTTCATGCTTGCGCCCGAGGGGCGCACGACCGAGGCCGCATTCAGCTCACTCGACGATGCGTTCGCCGTGTTGCGGTTCGAGCCCGAGTACATCGAGCTGCGCCTCGACGCCGAGGAAGAAGTCGCGTTCCTCGAGGACGCTCGGCGACTGATCCGCAACTACTTCCTGCTCGAGGATCCGACACAGGTGCAGCCGATCGGCATCGAGTTGATGCTCGACGCCGACATCGGTGGCGCACGCGTGCGCGGCATCATCGACCGTCTCGAGCTCGATGCCGACGGCGACCTCGTGGTCACCGACTACAAGTCGGGCAAGGCGCCACCCGAGCGCTACGAGCGGGGCCGGCTCGACGGTGTGCAGGTGTACTCATTGCTGTGCGAGCGCAACTTCGGTCGCCGTCCGGCCCGCGTTCGTCTGCTGTACCTCGGCGATCCGTTGGAGATCAGCACCAGCCCGAGCGATCAGTCGACCAAGGCGGCGGAACGAAAGGTCGGCGCGATCTGGACGGCCGTCGATCGTGCCTGCAGCCGCGACGACTTCCGCCCGCGGCCGTCGGGGCTGTGCGAATACTGCTCCTTCCGCATGTACTGCCCCGCGTTCGGCGGCGATCCCGACGAGGCGGCTCGCGTCGGCGCCGCGGCCGCGCTCCGGCCGCCTACTACGCTGCCCGAGCTTGCGCAGGCTGCTCTCGCCGACTGACCTGAAGGAGGGCGTTCGCGCCTTCGATCAACGGGTCGACTCGCTGTTCGATGAGGCGCGGGGCAACGCGATGGTCGACCGCCTCATGTACGGCGCGTCCGAGCTCGGCGACTTCTCGCTGATCTGGCACCTGGTCGGCTTGGCCCGCGGCCTGACCTCGGACGAGCGGGCCGACGAGGCGATCCGGCTCTCGGTCATCCTGGCCGGCGAGTCGCTGCTCGTGAACGGCGTGATCAAGTCGTTCTTCCGGCGCCGCCGTCCCGTGTGGGATCAGCCGCGGGCGTTTCGCATCCGCCGTCCCCGCAGCAGCAGCTTTCCGAGCGGCCACGCGAGCGCCGCGTTCACGGCCGCGACGGTGTTGAGCGAGGGCGATCCGCTGTGGCCGCTGTACTACGCGGCTGCCACGGTGGTCGCCGCGAGCCGCACCTACGTGAAGATCCATCACGCCTCTGATGTGGTTGCCGGCATGGCCACCGGGCTCCTCATCGGCCGGGTCGCACGCAAGGCATGGCCGAAGCCGGGAATGCCCCGCCCGTGATGGAGCGTTAGTGCCGGCATGACCGTTTCTTTCGCCGTGACCTGGGATTACCGCTGTCCCTTCGCCCGCAACATCCATGAGCATCTGCTCACGGCGCTGGAGGGCAGTCCCGACTGGGAGGTCAAGTTCGCTCCCTTCTCACTCGGCCAGGCGCACGTCGCCGAGGGCGAAGCAGACGTGTGGGACGAGCCCGAGAAGGACACGGGCATCATGGCCCTCCAGGCCGGTGTCGTCGTGCGGGATCGGTTCCCGGAGCAGTTCCCCGCCGTGCACCGCGCCCTCTTCGCCGCTCGTCATGACGACGGCTTGAAGCTGCAAGAGGAAGATGTCGTGCGCAGCGTGCTCACCGCGCACGGCGTCGACGCCGACGAGGTCTTTGCCGCCATCGAGGACGGCACCGCGCTCAAGCAGGTACGAGCCGAGCACGAAGCAGTCGTCGGCAGCCACAAGGTCTGGGGCGTACCCACGTTCATCTCCGGCGACGAAGCCGTGTTCGTCCGCGTCATGGATCGCGCTCCTGCCGGCAGTGACCCGGCGCAGTCACAAGCCACCATCGAACGGATCGTCGAGCTTCTCGACGGTTGGCCCAACCTGAACGAGTTCAAGCACACGTCCATCAAGCGCTAGCGACGCGTGGGGGCTTCCGACCCGTCCTAGGACGGGGTTCGCAGCCGCGCCGCCTCGGAGTGCTCGAAGTCGGCTCGCTGGTCGAGCCGGGCCGCGTGCCCGAGCAGACGTGCGGTCTTGTCGGGCGTAGTCACCCCTTCGGCCATCGACCGATAGGTGGCTGCCAGCCGCTCCAAGGTGCACGCGACTGACTCGGCCACATCTGCGCAGCGACCGGCCGAATCCGCAACCCGGCGGTGTGCCAGTCCGGAGTCACGGTCCCAGTCCACTATCGTCCCATACCCCACGAGGACCGGTCCCAAACGACTCTATGGGCGCATATGTCGCGGTGCGTCGTCGCGCCGCCCTGGGATGGTCCGCATCGGGTCTCTCGTGCGGCGTCGAGCGACAGATCCGCTTGAGAACCGCGCCTCGCGGGGACTAACCCTGACGTGATGGCGACCACCACGAGGCCGGTGCTCGGCGAGCGGCGCATGAGCGACGTCGAAGCGTTGATGTGGAACCTCGAGAAGGATCCGTATCTCGCTTCGTCGTTCTGCAACGTGACCATTCTCGATCAGCCCCCTGATCCCGATCGGCTGCGAGCGCGGATGCTGCACGCGGTCGACGTCGTGCCCCGGCTGCGCCAGCGGGTCGTCCCCGCGCTCGGCCGGCTCGCACCGCCCGAGTGGCACGAGGATCCCGACTTCGACATCGACTTCCACGTCCGCCACATCGCGCTGCCGCAGCCGGGTACCGAGCGGGTCCTGTACGACCTCGCGGCCGTGCTGGCGGCCGCACCCCTCGATCGCACCCGCCCGCTGTGGGAGTTCACGATCGTCGACGGGCTCGAGGGCGGGCGGTCGGCGCTCCTGCAGAAGATCCACCACACGATCACCGACGGCGAGGGCGGTGTGCGGATGTCGGCGGAGTTCCTCGACTTCAGCCGCGAAGGTCAACCCGACGCCGAGCCGACAGTCGCGGAGACCGCGACCGATCGCGCCGCGGACGCGGGTGCGGGAGGCGCGCACGACACGGCCGCTGAACCTCCGCCCGGCAACCTGCTCGGCACTGCGATCGAAACCGCTTCGCACAACCTTCGCCGCCAACTCGGGCTCGGGCGGCGTGCGGCGGAGAGTGCGATCGATCTCGCCCGCCATCCGCAGCGCATCCCGGCGGCGGGACTCGAGGCGGTCGCGGTCGCGCAGTCACTCGCCCGCCAGCTCGCCGTCACCGACCACGCACATTCGTCGTTGTGGACGCAGCGCTCGCTCCGCCGCCGGTTCGAGGTGCTGCGCATCCCACTGGACGAGACCAAGCGCGCCGCGAAAGCGCTCGGCGGAAGCGTGAACGACTTGTTCGTCGCCGGCGCGGCCGGAGGTGCCGGCGCGTATCACCGGGCGAAGGGTGCCGACGTCGAAGAGCTCCGCATCTCGATGCCGGTGTCGACCCGCAGCGATCGATCGATGGGCGGCAACGCGTTCACGCCGGCACGACTGCTCGTGCCCGCGGGGATGAAGGATCCCGCCGAGCGCTTCGCCGCGCTACGCGAGCGATTGACGGCGACCAAGGCAGAACGGTCGTTGTCGATGGCGGGCGCGTTCGCCGGCGTCGTCAACATGTTGCCGACATCGATGCTCGTGCGCATCACACGCCAGCAGGTCGAGACCGTGGACTTCGCGACGTCGAACGTGCGCGGCGCACCGTTCGATCTCTACGTCGGCGGAGCCAAGATCCTGGCGAACTACCCGATGGGCCCCACCGGGGGCACTGCCTTCAACTTGACGTTGTTGTCATCGGGCGGTTGGCTCGACATGGGAGCCAACATCGACACCGCCGCAGTCGAGGACCCTGAACTCTTGCGGCAGTGCCTCGAAGGGGCCTACGCGGAGCTTCTCGCCGCGGGGTCGTGACCCCTCAGTTGGCGGCGGGCTCGCGCGGGGCGCTGAGCAGGGTGCGGACGTCGAGAAGCAGATCCGCGACCTCGTCAGTGGACACGAGCTCTCGGTGGAGCATCTCGCCCAGGCCGCGATCGATGATCGCAAGGGCTTCGGTGATCACGTCGAGTTCTCGGGTCTCTGTCATCCGTTTCTCCAGCAGCTCCACCATCATGGCGGAGAAATTGTTCGTCTGTGTTGGCCCACCATACCCAGCCGTCGTGTCCGCCAAGCGTCATCTCTGTTTCGCCAAGGCGACAAACGTCACCTGCCCCCGCGAATCGGGACGCTTGCGCCGGTTAGCGTCTCGGCCCCATGAGTGCCGAGACCGCTGTTGCCCGCCCTGAGGCCTACGGAGTCACCTTCGCCAGCCTGATGGGGCTCGGACCACCGCTGGCCCCGAAAGTGGCCGCGGTCGCGGCCGAACTCGGCTACACGCAGTTCTGGACGGCCGAGACCACAGGACCGGAGGCCTTCTCGGTGCTGGCCGCCGCCGGGGCCGCCGCGCCGGGCCTCGGGCTCGGCACCGGCGTCCTCGCCTTGCAACTGCGCACGCCCATGGTCGTCGCGATGGCGGGTGCGACGTTGCAGTCGCTGCATCCCGAGTCCGACATCGTGCTCGGCGTCGGCATCTCCTCGCCGGTGGTCACCGAACGCTGGCACGGCGTTCCGTACGGCGACCGTCCGCTCGCGCACACACGCGAGTACGTGACGCTGCTGCAGGAGTGTCTCGCCGGCGACAGCGTCACGTTCAAGGGCGACTTCTTCGAGTGCAGCCGCTTCCGTCTCGGCGTCCGTCTCGGCGAGCGCAGACCGAAGGTCGTGATCGGCGCGCTCAACCCATTGATGTTGCGACTCGCCGGCGAAGTGGCCGACGGTGTGTTGCTCAACTACCTACCTGCGTCGCACGTTGCATGGTCGGTCGAGCAAGTGCGCGCCGGTGAAGTGGCGGCGGGACGACCGGAAGGCTCAACCACCATCTACGCGTACGTCCATCTCGGTGTGGCCGCGCGCAAAGACGGCATCGAGCCGGCGCGGCGCGACCTCTTCTCCTACGCCGTCGTCGACGCGTACGCGCGCAACTTCGAGCGAGCGGGATTCAGCGACGTCGTTGCCGCGGTGCGCGAGCGTCACGGCGCCGGCGACCGCGACGGCGCGCTCGCGGCCGTCAGCGACGACTTCGTGGATGCGATCGACATCATGGGTGACGCCGCCCACGTGCGGGCGAGCATGCAGTCGTACGTGGACGGCGGCGTCGACGTCCCGATCCTCATGCCGCTGCCATGGGGCCCCGATCGCTGGACCGTCATCGACGAGACGCTGCGCGCAGCCATCGCCTGAGTTCCCACTACCTTCGCTACGTGGAGCTGAACGGCAAGGTCATCGTCGTCACCGGCGGCGCGAACGGCATAGGTCGCGCCCTGTGTCGCCGGTTCGCCGCGGAACAACCGCACGGCGTAGTGGTGGTCGACCGCGACGGTGAAGGGGTGCAAGCGGTGGCCGCCGAGCTCGGCGAGGTGGCGCTCGGACTCACTGCCGACGTCAGCGTCGAGGCCGACATCGTCAACGTCGTCGAGCAGACCGAGCAACGTTTCGGTCCCATCGATCTGTTCTGTTCGAATGCCGGCATCGGCGGTGGAGGTGGCATCGAGGCACCCGACGAGGTGTGGCACTCCATCTGGGAGATCAACGTGCTCGCCCACGTCTTCGCGGCGCGGGCGGTGCTGCCGTCGATGCTGGCGAGAGGTGAGGGCTACCTCCTCAACACTGCGTCCGCCGCCGGCCTGCTCACCAACATCGGCAACGCTCCGTACACAGCCACGAAGCACGCGGCCGTCGGTCTCGCCGAATGGCTCTCGATCACCTACGGCGACCGCGGCATCAAGGTGTCGTGCCTGTGCCCGCAAGGCGTCCGCACCAACATGCTGCTCGGCTCGCCGGGCGATCCCTCCACCGAGGTCGTGCTCGCGCAGGGCGCGATCGAACCGGAGCAACTCGCAGACTCCGTCGTCGAAGGCCTGCGGGCCGAATCGTTCCTGATCCTGCCGCACCCTGAGGTGTCCGAGTACGTGCGCCGCAAGGCGGAGGATCCCGACCGCTGGCTCGCCGGAATGCGGCGGCTGCAGCAACGCATCAGGGAGGCCCTGTCTTGAATCGTGTTGCCCGGCTGCTGGCCGCGATCGCGATCGTCGCCGCGCCGTTGCTCTTCTTCACGGCGCCACCCGCCGCCGCGGACGGTTGCGACTGGACGGCGACGGACACCGACGCCACCGTCAACCCGGATGCATCCATGGACGTCGTCGAGCACGTGACCTACGACTTCACCGGCACGTGCCACGGCGGCATCCGCCAGCTCAACCTGTCCGGGGGCGGCACCGACGACACGGTCGGCGCGACCCAGTACACGATCTCGCCGATCACGGTCACCGAGAACGGCGAGCCCTCGCCCATCGCGCAGCAGGGCCC
>DASXPN010000111.1:0-30184 GCA_036493595.1 Acidimicrobiales bacterium
GGACTCGCTTCAGCAGCTCGACCAACAGGTCGTCGAGATCGAGCTGCCCGAGCTCGGCATCGGTCACGGCGCGAAGGTTCGCGAGGCTTGCCTCCATGTCCCTCTCCGGCCTCACGCTCCCGTCCTAGCAGGTGAAACGGCTCACGGAGCGGCTCACGCAGGCAATGGGACCACTCGCTGTCCTGGTTCCGCGACGAGGGGGCGGTATCGCGGTCATCGCCAATGTCACTCCGCTGTCGTCGAGCGACTGGGAAGGTCAGGAGGCCGGTTCCACAGCCGAGGTCGATGACAGTGTCATCGGAACCGAGGTGGAGACGGTCGACAACGGCGTCGAACTATGGCGTCCGGATATCCCCGCCGATGCCTCGCGTAGTAGTCGGCCGTCTCACCGCTGAAGGCTCCTCCCACAGCTGATCACCAGTCCGTGTCACGGCGAAGGCGATGGGCGATCACAAGGAGCGAGATCGCTCCGGCCCAGAACAAGGTCGCCCCGATCGGGCCGGCGTCACCGTCGACGAATCGGAGCGAGAGAGCTCCCAACGCGAGCAGGACCATTGCGTTGAACGTGCAGAGGGTCCCGAGAATGATGCGAGTACGCACCAACACGATCAGATCTTCGCGCGGGCGTCATGATCCTTTGCTGCTGAGCATCACGCACATGCATTCCCCCGAGGGGCGGTCGGAGCCCGGCCAGACCCCCGACTTCGAAGACGAATGACTGACGACGCTCAGCAACGTCCGAAGAGCCAGTACAGGATGGAGTTACCGGGGTTGATGACGAAGAGGAAGTGCCATGACGACGGCGGCGACGTGCGGAAGGGCGAGGATCTCTGCGAGCGGATCACCCGCATCATTGCTGAGGGCATGTCGAGCGAACGCGGCGAGAGCTTGTTCGTGCGCGACATACGACTCGGCGATCTGGTGCTCGGTGTCGTCGGTTGCCAGGGTCACGAGCTCGCGGTACTTGGCGAGGAATTGAGTCGTGACGGGCTCGATCGACGCGAGGAACTGCTCCCACGGCATCGCCGCGACCGCGTCTGCCATCTGCGTCGCGCTCGCGACGGTTGCCGCGGTATCGCCTCGATCGAGTGACCGAGCTTCGAACACCGGGTCGGCGAGCTCCTTGGTTGCCCGTTCGAGGGTGGCAAGCACCTCGAGCTGGTGGCGTCGGGTCGGATCTTTTTGGCGTTCCGCAAGCGCGCCGAACAGCGTCTCGCCGAGCACCTCACCCTGGTAGGACTCCACCCACAATTCGTCAGAGCGCATCGGCCCACGCTACGCGTCAATCGGACGTGCCGGGGCCCTCGGGTACACGGCTCGACGCGGTCGGGACCAGCGTGCGCAATGGTTAGGTAGTGCTGCCGGCGTTTCTCTGGGCCCTGCTCGCCGCTGCGTCGCTGCTCGTCGGCGCGTACGCGGCCGAGCGGTTCACGATCCCGACCCGACTCGTCGGCCAGACCATGGGATTCGGCGCCGGGGCGCTCATCGCTGCGCTGGCGTACGAACTGCTGCCTGACAGCCACTTGTCCGACTGGCAGATCTGGTTCAGCTTCGGTATCGGTGCACTGCTGTTCTACGCGGCGGACTCCGTCCTCGAGCGCCACGCTGGGGAGGCCGGCGGCGCGGGACTCGCCATCGCCCTCGGTGCATTCCTCGACGGGATCCCCGAGTCGATCGTGCTAGGCGTGGGTCTCGCGGTCGGCGGCTCGATCAGCATCGGATTTCTCGCCGCGGTTTTCATCTCGAACATCCCGGAGAGCCTGTCGTCCACCGCGGAGCTCGCGGCCACGCGCTCGCCGGCGGCGATCTACCGGCTCTGGTCGGCGATCGCGCTGCTGTCCGGGGTCGCGGCCGCGCTCGGTTACGCGGTGGCCACCAACCTGTCGACGCTGGACGGACGCTACGTCCAGGCGCTCGCCGCGGGCGCGGTACTGACGATGCTGTCCGATTCGATGATGCCGGAAGCGTTCAAGGAAGGCGGACGCTCGATCGCCCTCCTCACCGCACTGGGATTCGCAGTCGCAGCGCTACTGACGACCCTCGACTGACGGTGGATCGCGATACCGACATGGTCACGACCATCGACCCCGACTTGCAGGAGGCGTATCTGCGCCGGCTCGGGCTCGACCCTGAGCCACCGTCGATCGACGCGCTGCAACGCCTGCATCGACGGCATGTCGAGCGTGTCCCGTACGAGACGATGTGGATCGCGGCCGGCGACACATGGACCGTCGACCCCGCAGGTTCGGTAGCGCGCATCGCGCGGCACGGCCGCGGCGGTTACTGCTTCCATCTCAATGGTGCGCTCAGCGAGCTGCTGCGCTCGTTGGGCTACGCGGTCACGCGCCACGTCGGGGGCGTACACGGTCCCGATGGGCCCAGCGTCGACGCGCTGACGAATCACCTCGTCCTCACCGTGAACGACCTCCCGACGGACGACAACCCGGCGGGCGTCTGGTACGTCGACGCCGGACTCGGCGACGCGATGCACGAGGCACTGCCGCTCGTGGCCGGCGCCTACGACCAACCTCCGTTCCACCTCGTGCTCGATGCGAGCGACGACGGCGTCGGCGACTGGCATCTCACCCATGACCCAGCGGGCGGCTTCCGGGGGATGAGCTGGCGTTCGGCACGAGCCGACATCAGCGAGTTTGCCCAACGAAATCAGTGGCTGTCCACGGCACCCGACTCGGGATTCGTGCGGGTGCCGACGGCGCAACGTCGCGATGCGACGGGTGTCGACGTCGTGCGCGGCATCACCCTGACCCGCGTCGGAGACGAAGCACGTCCACCCACGACGTTGACCGATCGCGCCGACTGGTTCGGCATGCTCGGAGACGTGTTCGATCTTCGCTTCGACGGCGTCACGCCCGAGCGGCTCGACCGCATGTGGGCGCGAGCCATGTCCGCCCACCTCGAGTATGCGGGCGACAGTTGACGGATGCGTAGCGAGGAACGGGTGGCGGCCGCCAATGCCCAAGTCGCCGACGTCAGAGTGTCCACCTGACGGCGCTACGGCGCGACCGACGACCAATCAGCGAAACCGGAGGGGTCGTGGCGGCCCATCGTGCCGTGCTCGAACAGTCCCCATCCTTCAGCGCCTTCGCAGGTGGCGCGTCCGATGTGGTCGATCACGCCGAACGGGATGCGGGCGATGATGGCCGGATCGTTGAGGTCGTACCCGGCGCCTTCGACGAAGCCGTGCCCACGCCACTGGCCGTGGGACCAGTCAGGGTCGCCGCCGTAGCCGGCACCGACGTGCAGCACGACCGAGCTCGACGTCTCGACTTCGACGTCGAACGGCTTGCCGCCACGACCGGCCAGGTGCAGCACGGCCCGTTCGGGGTGTCGCGTCCCCGATCGGTAGTGGATCTCGACCTCGGGCCATCCGAGTTGCTCGACCCGTCCGTCGCCCCACACGCGGGTTGCGTCGTTCAGAGTGCGGAACCCGTCGGGCAACTCTTGGGCGATCACCACGATGGCGAAGTCGTCGAACCGCAAGGGCACGTACAACCACCAGAACCCCTCGAGTGGCTCGTCGGCGTTGCGTCCCGCCGGTTCGGCTTCGCCGACGGGACGGATGCCCCACGAACGGTCACGCGTCCCGACCCACCGGTCGGGTGAGACCGGTTGTTCCATTCCTCCGACCGAGAGCACGCCCTCCCACGTGCCGACCTGCGCGAAGCGTGACGCGTCGAGGATGGCGCGGGGCCCGGTGCGCATCACGTGATGCGGCTCCATGACTGCGGCGAACGAGCCTTCCCATGTGAGGTCGAACGCGATGCCGTGCTCGGCGCCGTCACACACGAGCCGGATCCGTTGCAGCGGCTCTTGCACCTCGACCCGGTACGGGCCAACGGTTGCGTCGAGCGTCCGGTCGTCGAGCACGTCCGAACAACGGATGGCCCACTGGTGGTCGCCCTTGCGCACAGTCGCGTACGCGTCGATCACGCCCAGATTCGGGTACACGCCGAGCCCGGTCACGAGGAAGATGTCACCCGTGCGGTCGTGCGCGTTGAAGTAGCAGCGGTCGTAGAAGTTGCGGTCGCTCGTCGCCACGTAACGCATCGACATCGGAGCCTGGTGGATCGGGAACTCGTCCAGGGGTGCGGGGAACATCTGTCTCCTCTACTCCGCGGTCCAGTAGGCGCCGGCGAACATGGCTTCGAGCCCGTCGCGATTGACGATGACGTCGTCGAGCTCGGCGGGCATCTCGCGCTCGCCGAAGTGCACCGAACGACGAGCGGTGCGGACGAACACGATCGCCCATTGCAGCGCGGCGTACGTGCCGTAGAAGTCGAGGTCACGCAGCGCGTGACCGGTGCGGTTCTCGTACTCGGTCGCCACGTCGTCGGGGCGGAGGAACTCGGGGAGCCCGGGCAGACCCATCGAGCCGGCGATGTCCTGGAACACGCGGTGGCTGTAGATGAGCCACGCGAGATCGAGCTCGCACGGACCGAGCCCCGCCATCTCCCAGTCGAGTACCGCCGCGGGCTCGAAGTTGTCGTAGAGGATGTTGCCGATCCTCGAGTCGCCCCAGCTGACGACCGCGGGCGATTCGGTGTCGGGCCAGTGCTCCTCGATCCACGAGAAGGCCCGCTCGATGACCGATGACGGGCCGGACTCCAGGGCGACCCAGTCGTACCAAGCGCGCGTGTGGGCGACATGGTTTCGCAGCGGGCTGTCGTCAGCGCCGGCCGGCGCCCCACCGAAGGACAGGTACGAGAACGTCTCGGTGGCGCGGTCGATCCCGTGCAGGCCGGCCAGCACCTCGACGGTCGAGGCCGCCAAGCGCGCCTGATCCTCGGGCGACGCGTCGTACAACCAATTGTCGCCGAACGTGTACGGCATGAGGTCAGGTGGCACGACGCCGTCCACGCGTCCCATCACGAAGAAGGGAGCGCCGACGTGGCTCGGATCGTCCTCCGCCCAGAACAGGGCAGGCACGGGCACAGACGACAGCCGGCCGACGTCGCCGATCACACGGAACTGAAGATCGAGGTCGTAGGACGGGAACACGGGGACGTCGGCCATGTCCGGCGCGATGCGGGCCACGAGGTCGTGGGGCTGACGGCCCGCACCGTCGTCCCACTCGGCAGTGAGCAGGATGGTGTCGCTCGACAGCCCGGTCGCCGAGGTGGCCGACAGGTCCGTGATGCGAGGTGACGCACCGGACGGAAGTCGGGCCGCGAGCCAGGTTGCGAGCTGACGGCGGAGCACATCCGGCTCGCGGCTCGACCGCTGCAGCTCGGTTGGAATCCGGTGATCGCTGTCGGTCATGGCCCCCCTGGTCGACCCGGTCGCGGGGCAGTCTGTCGCACCCTCCCGCTACCCTCCACACCGGTGACCACGATGCAGGCCGAAGCACGCCAACCGACCGAGGTCGAGTCGATCATCCGTACCGTCGAGCTCACGAAGGTCTATCCCGGTACGGACTTCAAAGCCGTCGACGCGCTCAACCTCAGTGTCGGCACGGGGGAGATCTTCGGCCTGCTCGGGCCGAACGGCGCCGGCAAGACCACGACTGCGGGGATGCTGACGACCCGCGTGATCCCGACGTCGGGCCAGGCCTTCGTCGGCGGCATCGACGTCGTCGCCGATCCCGCGGTGGCGAAGCAGCTACTCGGGGTCGTGTCGCAGACGAACACGCTCGATCGCCAGCTCAGCGTCTGGGAGAACCTCTACTTCCACGGTCGTCTCTTCGGGATGCCCGGGCGCGAGTGCCGGGTCATGGCGGATGAGCTGCTCGAGAAGTTCCACCTGACGAAGTGGGGCAAGGCATCGGTGTACGCGCTGTCCGGGGGGATGGCGCAGCGGCTGATGGTGGCCCGGTCGATCTTTCACCGGCCGGCCGTGCTCTTCATGGACGAGCCGACCGCCGGCCTCGATCCGCAGAGCCGTCTCGCCCTGTGGGACATCCTCTCGGAGCTCAACAGCGAGGGGCAGACGATCCTGCTCACGACCCATTACATGGAGGAGGCGGATCAGCTCTGCGACCGGGTCGCGATCATGGACCACGGCCGCATCCTCGCCCTGGACACACCGAAGGGGCTCAAACAAACGGTCGGTGCCGACACGATCGTCACGGTGAAGACCGATGGCAACACCGACGAGCTCGCCGCCCTGGTGGCTGCCGAGCTCGAGGGCGTGACCCGCACCCGTACGATCGAAAGCGGCGTCGAGATCCACATGGACAGCGGTCCGAGCCCACTGCCGCGAGTGATCGGCGTCGTCGACCGCGGCGGGTTCTCCATCGCCGACCTGTCGATCACCGAGCCGACGCTCGAGACGGTGTTCATCAACCTGACGGGAAAGGAGTTGCGCGACTGATGGCCAGTGTCACCACTGAAGGCGCCCGCCCGGACGAGCAGCCCGGCGAGCAGTCAGGCGTACTCCTCCACGGTCACATCACCGCGGAGGTCCGCCCCGAGTTCCAGGCCAGCCGGGCCGCGTTCGTGGCATTGCTGCAACGCGACCTCGTCGTCCTGCGCAAGAACCTCGGCGAGTTCATCACCCGCACGCTCGTGCAGCCGTTCCTGCTCGTGTTCGTGTTCCTCTACGTGTTCCCGACCATCGGCCAGGGTGTCGGCGGGGGAGGCGGCAAGGCCGGCGAGTCCGCGTTCGCCACCGTGCTGGTCGCGGGGGTCGTCGGGATCTCGATCATGTTCCAGGGCATCCAGGCCGTGGCCATGACCCTGTCACAGGAGTTCGGGTTCACCCGCGAGATCGAGGACCGCGTGCAGGCGCCCTGCCCGGTGTGGCTCGTCGCGGTGGCGAAGGTCGTGTCGGGTGCGGCGCAAGGCGTGCTGGCCGCGTTGATCGTGTTCCCCATCGCCGCCGTCGTACATGCGAAGGGCATCGAAGCGCACCTGACGGTTCACTGGCTGATCCTGCTCACGGTGCTGCCACCGTCGTGCATCGCGTTCTCGGCGCTCGGGCTGTTCCTCGGCACCAAGTTCGAGCCCCGCAATCTCGGCCTGATGTTCGGGTTCGTCGTGTTGCCGATCACGTTCCTCGGTGGCACCTACTACCAGTGGACGAAGCTCAACCCGGTGAAGGCGGCGGGTTTCCCGTGGTTGCAGGCGCTGGTGATGCTGAACCCGTTGATCTACGTGAACGAAGGCATCAGGGCCGCGGTCACCGGGGCGTCGCACATGTCGCTGTTGATCGTGTATCCGATGCTGCTGTTCTTCTGCGCCCTGTTCCTCGGGCTGGGTATACGCGGCTTCCGGCGCCGCGTCCTCGCATAGCCGACGCGCAGTAGCGTCGCCACGATGTGTGGACGCTTCGTGTCGTCCTCGCCGCCCGACGAGTTGGCCCGCTACTTCGACGTGGAACAGGTCGGGGAGAGCGTCCTCGAGCCCAGCTACAACGTCGCGCCGAGCAATGACGTCTATGTCGTCGTCGAGACCGGCGGGGTGCGGCGGCTCGAGAGCTTCCACTGGGGGCTCATCCCGTTCTGGGCCAAGGGTCCGAGCACGGGCAACAAGATGATCAACGCTCGCGCCGAGACCATCGCCGAGAAGAACGCGTACAAGCGCGCCTTCCAGAAACGGCGCTGCATCATCCCGGCGGACGGGTTCTACGAGTGGAAGAAGGTGCCGGGCCAGAAGGCGAAACAGCCGTACTTCATCCATCGAGCCGACGGCGAGCCGATGGCGTTCGCGGGACTCTGGGAGGTGTGGCGGCCGAACACCGGCGACGACACCGGCGAGACCAGCGACACCGAGATCATCCGTAGCTGCACGATCATCACCGGACAACCCAACGAGAAGGTCGCCGACATCCACGACCGCATGCCCGTGATGCTGCCGCCGTCGGTCTGGGCCCAGTGGCTCGACCCGGCCAACGACGACCTCGACACACTCGGCAAGCTGCTGGTACCGGCGCCCGCTTCGCTCATCGAGTTGCACCCGGTGACCACGGCGGTGAACAACGTTCGCTCCAACGGCGCGGAGCTCGCCGACCCGCTCGAGCCCGACGAAGCCGCCGGACCTGGCCGCCTGCTTTGAGCACTCGCCCCCCGCCCGGCCTGCGCCGGCGACTCGAGAGTCAGTGGCTGCGAACGCAGGCCACGCTCGAGGGCGAATGGGCGGACCGCTTCATCCCGTGGATCGCGGCCGTCGCGCTGTTCGCCCTCTACTTCACGCTGTCGGAGGCGCAGGTCCGCAGCCTCACCGCCGGCACCGACCTCGCCGCGTTCGCACAGGGCGCCTGGCTCATTGCCCACGGCCACACTCCCGACGTCACCATCACCGGGAGCAACCTGCTCGCCCAGCACCTGCCCATCGGCATGTACCCCGTCGGGTGGGTCACCCGGGTGTTGCCCACGGTTCCGACCCTCCTCGCGCTGCAGGCGGCCGGCCTGGCCTTCGGAGTGGTGCCGCTGTGGCGCATCGCCCGCCGCGTCGCCGAGCTGAGGGCGGGTGCCGCGCTCGCGCTCATCATTGCGTACGGCGCGTCGCCGACACTGAACAACCTCAATCTCGCCGGCTTCAACCCCGCGGCCGTCGCGGTGGCCCCGCTCCTCGGCGCCACCTATCTCGCGTTGCGCCAGCGCTGGAGCATGTTCGTGGTCGTCAGCCTGTGCGCCGTCATCTGGAGTGCGGAGCTCGCCCTCGTGATCGCCGGGATCGGGCTGCTCGTGTTCCTGCTCGGCGACCGCGGTCCGGGCACATGGATCATGATCGGCGGACTGGCGTGGACGATCGTCGCCGTCCTCATCCTCGAGCCCCGCTTCGGTAGCACCGGATTCATCTCACCCGGCGCCTTCAAGGCCTACGGCTCCAATGCGTTCTCGATCGTCGGCGGGATGCTCATCCATCCGCACAAGGTGCTCGGCGATCTGCTGGCGGAGGACAGCGTCCGCCTCATCATCGGCCTGCTCGCGCCGTTGCTCTTCCTGCCCGTGCTCGCGCCCAAGTACCTGCTGCCGGCCATGGGGCTCACCGCGCTGTACCTGGTAGCGGACGTGAGCGTCCGCGGCAACGGGACCAACGAGTACGGGTTGCCGCTCACCGTGTTCGCCTTTGTCGCCGCCGCGTTCGCGCTGAACCGAATGGGCAGACGGTCAATCGAACGAATTCTCGTGGACCGCCGCGTCCTGATCGCGCTCACGGTGGCGGCGATCGGGTTCTTCTGCATCGACGCGTCCAACTCGCCGTACCAGCGCCCGTGGAACTGGGGGAGGGAGGATGCCACCGACCAGGCTCGCCACGAGGCCGCGGAGCTGGTCGGCACCACGAGTGCGGTGCGGACGTCGGACCAGATCCTTCCGCTGGTCGCCGAACGCGCTCGGGTGTACGCGCTGAGCGACCAGCCGAGCTCCGCAGCCGCGTCGAGCGATGTCAACCGCGTGATCATCGACGAGGCCGAGGTCAACTGGACGCCGGCCGAATGGCGCGACTTCGGCTCCGGCATGGCGACCCGTCAGTTCGTGATGGTCTCGGACGTCGACGGCGTGCGGGTCTACAGGCGAGTCAGCGGCTGATCAGCCGAGCGCGGCTCGCAATGCGTCCGCGGCCGCGTCGAGATCTTCGGCCCGCGCGTTCTGGTCGGCATTCTCGAACCGGAGATCCGACTCGTGGTCGATCGGGATGAAGTGGATGTGCGCGTGGGGCACCTCCATCCCCGCAATCATCACGCCGATGCGCGCGGGTGAGAACGCCTGCATCTGCGCACGGCCGATGCGGTGACCGACCTGCATCAGATGCGCGACGAGATCAGGATCGAGATCGACCCAGTGATCGACCTCCTCGATCGGCACCACGAGCGTGTGACCAGGACGTATCGGTGCGATCGACAGGAAGGCCACGCATTGGTCGTCCCGGTGGACGAACCGTCCGGGTAGCTCACCTTCGATGATGCGGGTGAAGAGCGTCGGCATCGAGGTCGGATCGTAGGCTGCTCGCCATGTCCGACGTGGGGGCGAGCGACACCGCGAGCGATCGCATCCTGACGATCCCGAACGTCATCACCGTCGTGCGTCTGTTGTGCCTGCCGGTCTTCTTGTGGCTGCTGTTCCACGAGCAGAACCGTGCCGCGGCCGCGTGGCTGCTCGGCGCACTCGGTGCCACGGACTTCGTCGACGGTTACGTTGCCCGCCACTTCAACCAGACGTCCGAGCTCGGCAAGATCCTCGACCCGGTCGCGGACCGGCTGCTGCTCTTCGTCGGAATCGGCGCCATCATCATCGACGGCTCGGTGCCCCTCTGGTACGCCTGGGCGATCCTGATCCGGGAGATCCTCGTGGCCGGAGCGACGCTCACGCTGGCCGCGATGGGGGCCCGCCGCATCGACGTCACCTGGTACGGCAAAGCGGGGACGTTCGCCAACATGTTCGCGTTTCCCCTGTTCCTCGGCTCGCACTCGACCGTGAGTTATGCGGGATTGCTCGGCTTCCTGGCCTGGATCGCGGCGATCCCCGGGCTGATCCTCAGCTGGTACGCGGCGCTGCTGTACATCCCCATCGCCCGCCAGGCACTGCGTGACGGCAGGACGGCTCGTGCCCCCGAAGCGGGGGTAGGTTCCTCAGGATGAAGGCAGTGATCATGGCCGGAGGCGAAGGCAGCCGGCTACGACCGCTGACCTCGAACCAGCCGAAGCCGATGATGCCGCTGGTCAACCTGCCGATGATGGAGCACATCATCCGGTTGCTGAAGCGGCACGGGTTCGACGACATCGTCGTGACGCTGGCGTTCATGCCCAACGCCATCCGCACGTACTTCGGCGACGGATCCGAGTACGGCGTGCGGATGGTGTACGCCACCGAGGAGCAGCCGCTCGGCACGGCCGGATCGGTCCGCAACGCGAAGGACGAGCTGTCCGAACGCTTCCTCGTCATCTCCGGTGATGTGCTCACCGACATCGACCTGTCAAAGATCGTCGCCTTCCACGAATCCCGTGACGCCCTCGCCACCATCGGGCTCGTCGCCGTCGACAACCCACTCGAGTTCGGCATCGTCATCACCCGCGAGGACGGATCGATCGAGCGCTTCCTCGAGAAGCCGACGTGGGGTCAGGTGTTCAGCGACACCATCAACACGGGCATCTTCGTCCTCGAACCGGAGATCTTCGACTACATCCCCGGGGGCGAGGCCGTCGACTTCTCGAGCGAGGTGTTCCCCAAGCTGCTCGCCAACAACATGCCGATCTTCGGCGCCGTCGGCGAGGGGTACTGGGAGGATGTGGGCACGCTCGACGCCTACGTGAGGGTGCACAAGGACGCGCTCGATGGCAAGGTCGAGATCGACATCCCCGGCTTCCGGCTCGAGCACGGCGTGTGGCTCGGCGAGGGCGCCGAGATCCATCCCGAAGCGGTGGTCGATGGTCCCGCCGTGATCGGCGAGAACTGCCGTGTCGAGCCTCATGCGCGGCTCGGCGAGTACACCGTCCTCGGCAGCAACGTGCGAGTGCGCGAGGGCGCCGACCTCGAACGGGTCGTGGTGCACGACAACGCCTACCTCGGGCCGAATGTGCGGCTCCGGGGCACGGTGGTCGGTCGGGCCTGTGACCTGCGCGCCGGCGTGCGCTGCGAAGAGGGTGTGGTGCTCGGCGACGAATGCTTCGTCGGCGACAACGCCGTGCTGGGCGCGGGCGTCAAGGTGTACCCGTTCAAGACGGTGGAGACGGCGGCGGTCGTGAACTCGTCGATCGTGTGGGAGTCGCGAGGCGCTCGCACGCTGTTCGGTCGCGATGGCGTCGGCGGGCTGGCGAACGTCGACATCACGCCCGAGCTCGCCACTCGTCTGGCGATGGCCCACGCGACGTCGTTGAAGAAGGAGTCGACGGTCATCACCTCCCGTGACTCGTCGCGCTCGGCTCGCATGTTGAAGCGGGCGATGATGGCCGGGCTCAACGCCGGCGGGGTCAACGTGCTCGACCTCGAGGTGGCGTCCGTGCCGGTGACCCGGTTCGTGGCGCGGCAGCCGAACTCGGCGGCCGGCCTCTCCATCCGGTTGGTCGAGTCGGATCCGCAGTCGGTCGTGGTGCGGTTCTTCGACAGCAACGGGCTCGACCTCTCCGAGGACGGCCAGCGCAAGATCGAGCGCCTGTTCAACCGAGAGGACTTCCGGCGGGTGCTGCCGGCCGAGATCGGCGACATCGGGTTCCCGCCGAGAGCGCTCGAGCAGTACTCCGTCGCCCTGGAATCGACCGTCGACGTGGCCCTCATCCGCAAGAGCCGGCCCAAGGTGGTGGTCGACTACGGGTACGGCTCGACCTCGTTCGTGATGCCGAACGTCCTGGCCAAGCTCGGTGCCGACGTGCTCGCCGTCAACCCGTACGCCTCGACGAGTGGGGTGTTGAGCTACGACCCGGCCGCCCATGCCGCCAACGTCGCGGGGCTGGTGCGGGCATCGGGGGCGCATGTGGGCGCGGCCATCGACCCCGACGGTGAGCACCTGACGTTGATCGACGACGAGGGCCATGTCCTGACGCACACCGAGGCCGTGCTGGCGCTGCTCGACCTCGTGGCCGACCACTTGCTCGGCGATTGCGTCGCGCTCCCGGTGGCCATGACCAGACACGCGGAGGGGGTCGCCGGACGCCACGGCGTTCGGGTGCGGTACACGAAGCTGTCGACCTCGGCCCTCATGGACGCCGCGTCCGAGCAGGGGGTCGGCTTCGCTGCCAGCCTCGACGGTGGCTACATCCTCCCCGGCTTCTTGCCCGCGTTCGACGCGGCCGCGACGCTCGTGAAGGTCCTCGAGTTGCTGGCCCGTAAGTCGCTCAAGCTGTCGACCGTCGTGCACCAGCTACCGCGTGTGCATGTCGCGCACGAGTCCGTGGTCACGCCGTGGGAGCACAAGGGCGCGGTGATGCGCTCGCTCATGGAGATGACGAAGGACCGCGAGCAGGAGCTCGTCGACGGCGTGAAGGTCCGCCACGGCGATGACTGGGCGCTTGCGTTGCCCGATCCCGAGGAGCCGCTGACTCACGTGTGGGCCGAAGCAGGCTCGGACTCCGACGCCCGCCGCCTCGCCCAGGAGTACGCACGCAGGATCCGACAACTGCTGCGGTAGACGCGCGGAGGGAAGCGCCGCTCGTCTTCCCCTCAACATGAGGTTGAGGGTGGGGTATAACGTCACCCGGATGAATGTGCCGGACGACCTGCGGTACTCGAAGGATCACGAGTGGACGCGCGTCGAAGGCGGTCGAGTCCGCATCGGTATCACCGACTACGCGCAGGACGCGCTCGGCGATGTGGTGTTCGTGCAACTGCCCGCGGTCGGGGCGACGGTGACACTCGGTGAGAGCTTCAGCGAGGTCGAGTCGACGAAGTCCGTGTCGGACATCTACGCACCGGTGACGGGCACCGTCGTCGAGATCAACGGTGACCTCGCCGACGCCCCACAGCGTCTGAACGAAGATCCCTACGGCGACGGCTGGTTGTGCGTCATCGAAGCCGAGGACGTGTCACAGATCGACCAACTTCTCGACGCCGCCGCCTACCGGCAACTCATCGACGGATGACGGCGTAATGGCCGAGGTGTTCTGCAATCAGTGCGGGCACCGCAACCCCTTGGGCGCCAACTTCTGCTCGTCCTGCGGTGCGCCGCTGGAGCATGAGGCCGGCGAGCGGACGACCATCAGCTTCAGCATCGAGACGCCACCGGAAGCGGGGGAGGACGAGGTCACCTTCGACCTCGACGACATCCCCGTCGGGGCCGGACTGCTGGTGGTGACGAGGGGACCAACGGCGGGGTCGCGCCTCGCGCTGACCAAGCCGGTGACCACGGTCGGTCGCCATCCGGACAGCGACATCTTCCTCGACGACATCACCGTCTCTCGTCGCCATGCCGAGCTGCAGCGGGTCGAGTCTGGCTTCGTCGTGCGCGACGTCGGCTCCCTGAATGGCACCTACCTGAATCGTGAGCGGGTGGAAGAGGGTTCGATCCACAACGGCGACGAGCTCCAGATCGGCAAGTTCAAGCTCGCCTTCTTCGCCGGCCCGAGCCCGGCGTAGCGGTCCACCATGCCCGAACGCGCCCACCTGTCGATCGGTGAGGTCCTCGCGCTCCTCCAAGAGGAGTTCCCCGACGTCACCATCTCGAAGATCCGCTTCCTCGAGAGCCAGGGTCTGCTCGATCCCGAACGCACGCCGTCGGGCTACCGGAAGTTCTACGAGTCCGACATCGAGCGGCTGCGATGGATCCTCCAGCAGCAGCGAGAGAACTTCCTTCCGCTTCGGGTCATCAAGGATCGCCTCGAAGGCAAGGTCTCGGACGGCACCGAGGTGACAGGTGAGCCGGCGGACGAGCACGCCGCGGTGCCGGAGGCCGAGCTGGCTGCGGTCTCATCAGCGCCCGCTCCCGCTCCCGCTCCCGCTTCCGCCGAGCCCGCGCCCGCGCCCGTCCCCGCCCCGCCTGTCTCGCCGACCCGGACTGCAGCGCCACCCGCTGCCACTGCCACTCCGTCACCCGCAGCCAGGCCGTCGTCCCGCAGGAGCAGCGCGCTCGACAGCGGACCGAGCGCGGTCAGCCTCACCCGCGACGAGCTCGCATCCGCGACCGGCCTGCCCGACAAGCTGATCACCGAGCTCGAGCGCTACAGCCTCGTCGAGGGCAGGCCGATGGGCCGCGACACGCTGTACGACGAAGAGGCGTTGGTGGTCGCCCGGCTGGCCGCGGGCTTCCTGCGGTTCGGGGTCGAAGCCCGACACCTGCGCATGTACAAGGTCTCGGCCGAGCGCGAGGCCTCGTTCTTCGAACAGGTCGTGCTGCCGCTCGTGAAGCAACGCAATCCCGCGGCCCGCCGCCAAGCGGTCGAGAACCTCAGCGAGCTCGCCTCGCTCGGCGAGAGTCTGCGCGGCGCGATGTTGCGCCACGCGCTGAAGGGCTACAACCTCTGACCAGCGCCTTCTGAGACAGTCCGCGCCGACCGTCGTTCCGAGGCGGGGCAAGGTATGGTGCGATCGATGGTGGAAATGGAGCTGATCGGCGTCCGGGTCGAGCTGCCCACCAACGCTCCGATCGTGCTCCTGCGCGAGACGGAGGGCGACCATCGCACCTTGCCGATCTTCATCGGCGGCCCGGAAGCGACCGCCATCGCATTCGCGCTCGAGCAGGTCGAGACGCCCCGGCCGATGACCCATGACCTGATGAAGGACATGCTCGACGGGCTCGGCATCCGGCTCGAGCGGGTCGTCGTCACCGAGCTGCGAGACAGCACGTTCTACGCCGAGTTGCACCTGGCGACGAACGGCACGACGAAGGTCGTGTCGAGCCGCCCGTCCGATGCGATCGCCCTCGCCGTGCGCACGGGCACGACGATCTTCGCCGACGAGAACGTCCTCGAGGTCGCGGGCTACTCGCCCGACGAAGAGGCCGAAGAGGCGCAGGACGAGGTCGTCGAGCAGTTCCGCGAGTTCATCGACCGCGTCAATCCTGAGGACTTCGCCCCCTAGCACCGTTGACGATCGCGCGACCGCGCCCTACCCTTCACAACTTGCACGGGTGTAGTTCCGCTCGTGTCGTCCCCCGGGGAGGCAGCGTGGAAACAGGCTTCAGCGGCACCCGCACCGCCGAGATCGTCGGCATCACCTATCGCCAGCTCGACTACTGGGCCCGCACCGATCTGGTGCGCCCGTCGATGGCTGACGCGAAGGGCAGCGGCAGCCGCCGGCAGTACTCCTACCAAGACCTTCTCGAGCTGAAGATCATCAAGCAACTCCTCGATGCCGGCATCAAGCTCGAGACCGTGCGTGACGTGTTCAGCAACCTGCGCCAGCACGTCGGCCACGACATCACGAGCGCCAACATCGTGATCGACGGTTCGAGCGCGGTGCTGGCCCGCGACGACGGCGAGCTCGTCGACCTCGTGCGCACCGGGCAGGGCGTGCTCAACGTGCTCTCGCTCGGTCGGGTCGCTCGGGAGGTCGATGCCTCCATCAGTGAACTGTTCCCCCCGGCCTCGGCCACGACGCCGGGGGATCGCGGGGGGCTCCGGCCGGCCGATCACGGGTGACGCTCCGGCACTCGCCGCTCGACGCCGTCCACCGCGCCCTCGGCGCCAAACTCGTTCCCTTCGGCGGCTGGGAGATGCCGCTGTCCTACGCGGGCGGCACACTCGCGGAGCACCGCGCCTGCCGCGACGACGCAGTCGCCTTCGACGTCAGCCATCTCGGCACCGTCCGCGTCACCGGCCCTGATGCGCTCGAGCGCCTCCAGCTCGCGCTGACCAACGACCTCGACAAGATCGAACCCGGCCGGGCGCAGTACACCCACCTGCTCGACGAGAACGACGCGTCCGTCCTCGACGACATCATCGTGTGGTGGGTCGACGGCGACCGCTTCGACGTGATGCCCAACGCCTCGAACACGTCACGGGTACGTGATGCGCTCGGGGTCGGTGAGGGCGCCGATGTCACGGGGGAGCGGGCGGTGATCGCGGTGCAAGGCCCGGCGGCTCGAGAGCGGTTGGCGACGGTGTGGCCGGATGCGGCCGCGGTCGCGCGGTTCCGGGTTGCAGTCGTGTCCTGGAACGGGACGGACTGCGTGGTGGCCGGCACGGGCTACACCGGCGAGAACGGGGTCGAGCTGGCCGTGCCCTCGGCCGTCGCAGGCGAGGTGTGGGACGCGGTCATGGGTGCGGGGGTCGAGCCGGCGGGGCTCGGGGCGCGGGACACGCTCCGGCTCGAAGCCGGGCTGCCGCTGCACGGTCACGAGCTCGGGCCGGGCATCACGTCGTTGCAGGCCGGGCTCGGCTGGGTGGTCAGCTGGGACAAAGGTCCGTTCCTCGGACGCGAGCCCCTGGCCGCCGAGCGCGAGCGCGGTGTGGCGCGCCGTTTGCGCGGCATCGCGACGCAGGGACGCCGCCCGCCGCGGGCCGAACAAGCCGTGTTCGTGGACGGCACGGCGGTCGGTGAGGTCACCAGCGGCAACTTCTCGCCGATGCTCGGCCACGGCATCGCCCTCGGGTTCCTACCCCCTGACGTCGCCGACGGGTCGACGGTCGAGGTCGAGGTTCGCCCCGGCGAGAGCCTCACCGGCGAAGTCGTCCCCACCCCGTTCTGGCACCACTAGCCGCTCCGGCTCCGTTACTCGTAGGAGTCGAGCGGCGGGCAGGCGCACATGAGGTTGCGGTCGCCGTAGCCGCCGTCGATGCGGCGGACCGGAGGCCAGTACTTCGCGGCCCGCAACGACGGCACCGGGAAGGCGGCCTCTTCCCGCGTGTACGGCTGCTCCCACGGATCGCGCAGCAGCATCGCCGCCGTGTGCGGCGCGTTGCGCAACAGGTCGGGCTGGCGGTCGATCTCCGCTCGAATGGCGATCATCGCGTCACAGAAGCGGTCGATCTCGCCGAGGTCCTCGGACTCGGTCGGCTCGATCATCAGCGTGCCCGCCACCGGGAAGCTCATCGTCGGCGCGTGGAAGCCGTAGTCGATGAGTCGCTTGGCCACGTCGTCGACCGACACACCCGTCTCCTTCGTGATCGGGCGGATGTCGGCGATGCACTCGTGAGCGACGAGCCCGCCGCGGCCTGTGTAGAGCACGGGGTAATGCGGGCCGAGGCGCTTGGCGATGTAGTTGGCGTTGAGGATCGCCACCTCGGTGGCTCGGCGCAGGCCGTCCGCGCCCATGAGCCGGATGTACGCCCACGGGATCGGCAGGATCCCGGCGGAGCCCCACGGTGCGGCCGCGATGGGGCCGGGCCCGCTCGCAGGTCCGGCCTCGGGGACGAGCGGGTGATTCGGGAGATACGGAGCGAGGTGGGCTCGTGCGGCGACCGGTCCGACACCGGGGCCGCCTCCGCCGTGGGGGATGCAGAACGTCTTGTGCAGGTTCAGATGGCTGACGTCGGCACCGAACCTTCCCGGCTGCGCGAGGCCGACCAGCGCGTTGAGGTTGGCGCCGTCGACGTACACCTGACCGCCGGCGTCGTGCACCGCGGCACAGATGTCGCCGATGGCCTCTTCGAACACGCCGTGGGTCGAGGGGTAGGTGACCATCAGCGCGGCGATCGAGGCGCGATCGGCGTCGAGCTTCGCGTGAAGGTCGTCGAGGTCGACGTTGCCCTGGTCATCGCAGGCGACGACCACGACCCGCATGCCGGCCATGACCGCGGATGCGGCGTTGGTGCCGTGCGCAGAGGAAGGGATCAGGCAGACGTTGCGCTCGCGCTCGCCGTTGGCCCGATGCCACTGGCGGATGGCGAGCAGGCCGGCGAGCTCACCCTGCGAGCCTGCGTTCGGTTGGAGCGAGACCGCGTCGTATCCCGTGATGGCGGCGAGCCACTGCTCGAGATCGGCGATGAGGGCGCGATACCCGTCCGCCTGGTCGAGCGGCGCGAACGGATGCACCTCCGCGAACCCGGGCCACGTCACCGGCTCCATCTCCGCGGTGGCGTTCAGCTTCATCGTGCACGAGCCGAGCGGGATCATCGACCGGTCGAGGGCGACGTCCTTGTCGGCCAACTTGCGGAGGTAGCGCAGCATCGCGGTCTCGCTGTGGTGCGCGTGGAACACCGGATGGGTCAGGAACTGGTCGTCGCGCTGCAGTGCGTCGGGGATCGCACCCCGCGGCGCACCGGTGGCGTCGCCGCCGAAGATGCCGAAGATGTCGCGCAGCGCGTCGACGTGTTCCTCGGTCGTGGTCTCGTCGCACGCGATCGCGATCGTGTCCTCGTCGACCAGGCGCAGGTTGATGCCCTCATCGAGCGCGGCCTCGACGAGCGCGGATGCCCGGCCCGGGACGCGCAGTAGCACCGTGTCGAAGAACTCGTCGAACACCGGTTCACCCAAGCCGGCAACGGCGCGTGCCCGGTCGTGCACCCGCGACGCGATCGCGGTGAGCCCGTCAGGGCCGTGGTACACGGCGTACATCGACGCCATCACCGCCAGCAGCACCTGCGCGGTGCAGATGTTCGACGTCGCCTTCTCCCGGCGGATGTGTTGCTCACGCGTCTGCAGCGCCAGCCGGTAGGCAAGGTCGCCGTCCGCGTCCACCGACACGCCGACGAGGCGGCCGGGCAGCGAGCGCTCGCGCCCGGAACGCACCGCCATGAACGCAGCATGCGGGCCACCGAACATCAACGGCACACCGAAGCGTTGCGACGATCCCACCGCGACATCGGCACCCATCGCTCCGGGGGAGCGGAGCACGCACAGGGCGAGCAGGTCAGTGGCGACCGCCACCAGCGCGCCCCTTCGGTGCGCATCCTCGATCACGGATGACCAGTCGACGATGCGCCCGCTCGACGCGGGGTACTGCACGAGCACACCGAAGGCGTCGCGGTCGGGCAGCCCGTCGCCTGCCACCTCGGCCACCACGACCTCGAGGCCGAGCGGCTCGGCGCGGGTCTGCACCACGGCGATCGTCTGCGGATGGCAATCGCGGTCGATCACGAACACCGCGCCATCGGACGCCTTCGACGAGCGCCGGCACAGTGCCATGGCCTCGGCCGCGGCGGTGGCCTCGTCGAGCAGTGACGCGTTGGCGATGTCGAGACCGGTGAGGTCGGTGACCATGGTCTGGAAGTTGAGGAGCGCTTCCAGCCGGCCTTGCGAGATCTCGGGCTGGTAGGGCGTGTAGGCCGTGTACCAGGCAGGGTTCTCCAGGATGTTGCGCCGCAACACGGGCGGCGTGATCGTGTCGTGGTAGCCGAGACCGATCATCGAGACGAGAACCTCGTTGTGGTCCGCGAGCTCCCGCAACGCGGCCAGCACCTCGGCTTCGGTCAGCGCGTCGAGCTCGAGTCCGTCGAACGCCTTGATGCCATCGGGTACGGCCACCCCGACGAGGTCGTCGAGCGAGGCGTAACCGACGGCCGCCAGCATCTTGGCGATGTCAGCCTCGGATGGTCCGATGTGACGATCGGCGAACACGTCGGGCTCCGTCATGGATCACTCCTGGCGTCGCTCCCGACGCTGTCACGCCGGTGACCAGTCACCTGATCACGACGCTTCCAGCGATGCCTCGCCCGTGCGGTCCGATGGCCTGAGAGATTCCCGGGAGTCGGTTGCCCCTTCGGCGCACCTTGGCGGTGCTCTCCCGCACAGGGTCGACGGCGCCGGCCAATCTAGCGAGTTCTGCAAGTCGATCGGCTGAATCGAGCGTGACCGGTAGGTTCGACGGGCCATGCCCGCCGAACGTCCCACGCTGATCGAGGCCCGCAGCCTCACGAAGCGTTTCGGCGCGTTCACCGCGGTCGACGGCATCGATTTCGATGTCGCGGCGGGCGAAGCGTTTGGATTCCTCGGACCGAACGGCGCCGGCAAGAGCTCCACGATGCGCATGATCGGCTGCGTGTCGCCGGTCAGCGACGGCAAGCTGCGGGTGCTCGGTCACGATCCGGCCACCCACGGCGCCGAGATACGGGCGAAGCTCGGCGTCGTCCCCCAAGAGGACAACCTCGACAGCGAGCTCAGCGTCGCCGAGAACCTGCTCGTCTACGGCCGTTACTTCGATCTACCTCGCGCCGTGCTCAGGCCCCGCATCGACGAGCTGCTCGAGTTCGTGCAGCTGAGCGAGCGGCGCAACGATCGCACCGAACCGCTATCGGGCGGCATGAAGCGCCGCCTCACGATCGCCCGCTCCCTCATCAACGAACCCGAGCTGTTGCTGCTCGACGAGCCGACCACGGGGCTCGACCCGCAAGCTCGTCACGTGTTGTGGGATCGGCTGTACCGGCTCAAGCAACAGGGCGTGACGCTCGTGCTCACGACGCACTACATGGACGAGGCCGAGCAGCTCTGCGACCGGCTCGTGGTGATGGACAAAGCGCGCATCGTCGCCGAGGGTTCGCCGCGCCAGCTCATCGAGCAGTACTCGACTCGCGAGGTGGTCGAGCTGCGGTTCCCGGCGGGCACACAGGAGTCCTTGCTGCATCGCCTCGACGGTGTCGCGACACGCACCGAGGTGTTGCCGGATCGTGTGCTGCTCTACACCGACGACGCGGATGTGACCGTCGCGGAGGTGCACCGCCGCGCGGTCGTGCCCGAGAACATCGTCGAGCGGCGGTCGACACTCGAAGACGTCTTCCTGCGGCTCACCGGCCGCAGCCTCGTCGACTAGTGGCGACACCTCTCGCACTTCGCGTCGTCGAGTCGAGGTTGCTCACGTACAAGCGCACGTGGCGATACGGCGTGATGACGTCGTTCGTGACGCCGACGCTGTTCCTCCTCGGCATGGGCGTCGGGCTCGGCTCGATCATCGACAAGGGACCGAACACCGCGGCCACGCTGCAGGGCGTCGACTACCTCACCTTCCTCGCGCCCGGGTTGATGGCGGCGACCGCGATGCAGGTTGCGGCGGGCGAGGCGACCTATCCCGTGCTGGCGTCGGTCAAATGGAACCCCATCTACTGGGGCGTCCTCGCCACACCTGTCGCGGTCGCCGATCTCGTGGCCGGCCAACTGGTGTGGTTCATGCTGCGCCTGCTGCAGACAACGGTCGTGTTCCTCTTGGTGATGGCGGTCTTCGGCGCGATCGGGTCGCCGCTCGCGGTGCTGGCCATCCCCGCCGCCACCCTCACCGGTTTGGCCTTCGCCGCGCCGATCTGTGCGTTCAGCGCGTCGATCGAACGCGACACGAGCCTCAGCACTGTCCTGCGCTTCGGCATCATCCCGATGTTCCTGTTCTCGGGCACGTTCTTCCCGATCTCGCAGTTGCCGGCCGTGCTCGAATGGATCGCGTATTTCACGCCGCTCTGGCACGGCGTCGACCTGTGCCGCACGTTGTGCCTCGGCACGGCGCACCTGTGGCCGTCGATCGGCCACGCCGCCTACCTCGCGGCGTGGTTCGCGGCAGGTGCGTGGCTCACGAACAAGTCGTTCACACGCAGGCTCGTGCTGTGAGCGCGGAAGCACGCGTGCTCGCGCTGCGGACCGCGCCGCCCGCCGTGTTCGGTGGCCGGCGGTCGGCGCGGCTGCTCGAGCGCAACCTCATCGTGTACCGCCACACGTGGGTCATCATCTTCTCGGGCTTCTTCGAGCCGATCTTCTACCTGTTCTCGATCGGCATCGGCATCGGCCACCTGGTCGGTGACCTCGACGGCGTGTCGTACCGGGCGTTCGTCGCGCCCGCCCTGCTGGCGTCGTCGTCGATGAACGGCGCCATCTACGAGTCGACGATGAACATCTTCCACAAGCTGCGGTACGCGAAGACGTACGACGCCATGCTCGCCACGCCGATCGGCCCCCGAGATGTCGCCGTCGGCGAGATCACGTGGTGCCTCATCCGCGGCGCGCTGTACGGCATGGGCTTCCTCGTGGTGATGACCGCCATGGGTCTGATCCAGTCGTGGTGGGGCCTCGCGGCGTTGCCCGCGGCGGTACTCATCGGCTTCGCGTTCGCGGCGACCGGAATGGCGGGCACGACCTACGTGCGGACATGGGCCGACTTCGAGATCATGCAGTTGCTGCTGACGCCGCTGTTCTTGTTCTCCGCGACGTTCTTCCCGTTGAGCACATACCCGGCGGGACTTCGGTTCATCGTCCAGATCACGCCGCTCTACCAGGGCGTCGCGTTGATCCGATCGCTCACGCTCGGCACGGTCGGGCCCGGCCAACTGCTCAACATCGTGTACCTGCTGGTGATGGGCGCGGCCGGATTGCTGATCACGAGCCGACGGTTGGGGACGCTCCTGTTGCAGTAGCGCCCTCGTGTTCGGCGTTGTGCTTCGCCATCGCCGTCATGATCGCGGTACCGACTTCGCCGATGAACGTCGGGCGGTTCTCCGCGGCCCAGTCGCGCGACGCCGTCGTCGATTCGGCCGAGCCCTGGAAGGCAGGGAACACGTACTGCGACAGCAACTCGTAGCTCTTCCGGGTGGCGGCGCGATCGGCCCATTCGTGCGCCATGACGAGGAACGACCCGAACCCGCCATCGGACTGATCCCACAGCCGTTGGATCTGAGCGATCGCATCGTCGGGTGTGCCGATCACCGCGAAGCCGGACTTGTTGATGGCGTCCGCCATCTCCTCCGCGTCGGATGTGTCGGGCGCGATCGGCAGCGCGGCGACGCGCTGGAAGTAGTCGACCCACTGCTCGAGACCGAAGCGCACGTCCTCGTACGCCTGCTCGCGCGTCTCCGCGATGTGCACCGGCCCTACGAGACGCCAGTTGCGACGTTCGACGGATGTGTCGAACTGCGCAGCCCGCTCCTCGGCGATCTGCCAGTGGTACCCGAGCAGGTCGAAGCCCTGCTGGTTCGTGGCGCCGATCGACAGCAGGCCGGTGCCGAACCGCCCGGCGGCGCGCGAGCCGGCGGGGGAGATCTGTGACGCGACCGCGACCTCGAAGTGCGGTTGTGTGTACGGACGCAGGTTCAGCCGGGCGTCGTCGAGCGTGAACCAGTCGGTCTTCATCGTGACCGGCTCGTCGCTGCGCAGCAGCAACAGGATCGCCTCGAGCGCTTCTTCCATGCGGTCGCGCTGCGCGGCGACGGGAATGCCCATCATGAACGCGTCCGACGGCAACGCGCCCGGACCGACGCCCAGCATGATGCGGCCGCGTGTCAGGTGGTCGAGCAGCACCATGCGGTCGGTGAGCATCAGCGGGTGGTGGTAGGGGAGCGAGCTCACCCCGGTGCCGAGGCGGATGTGGTTCGTGCGCTCGGCCGCGATCCCGATGAACACCTCAGGGCTGGCGATGATCTCGTAACCGGCCGAGTGGTGCTCGCCGATCCACGCCTCGTCGAATCCGAGGCGGTCGAGGTGCACGACAAGGTCGAGGTCGCGCTCGAGCGCCAGCGTCGGGTTCTGGCCGACCGGATGGAACGGCGCGAGGAAGATGCCGAACTTCAACGGCCAAGGCCGCGGGGTGGGCACGTGGCTACTCCTCGAGCAGGTCGGGTTGCTGGGCGACGATCCAGTCGTACAGCGGTTGGAACGAGAGCCATCCGGCGAGTGGCGTGCCGACTTGCTGGCCCGTCTTGGCGGCCTGGTCGGCGTCGATCGGATGCGGGGTGCCGGCCGCTTCGGCCAGCAACTGCGCCTGGCACGTGCGCTCCATCGAGATGAACCAGTACGCGGCCTCGTCGACCGACGACGTGCCCACCGTCAACAAGCCGTGGTTCGACAAGATGGCGGCCTTGTTCTCACCGAGTGCGTGGGCGATGCGCTTGCCCTCCTCGATGTCGAGCACCACGCCGGTGTAGTCGTCGAAGACCGCGTGGTCGCCGTAGAACATGCACGCGTCCTGCGTCAGCGGATCGAGCGGCCGGCGCAGTGACGACCACGCCTTGCCGTACACCGAGTGGGCGTGGGCGGCGGCCACGACGTCAGGACGGGCGGCGTGGATCTGCCCGTGGATCACGAACGCCGCCTGGTTGACCGGCCAGTTGCCCTCGACGACGTCGCCGTTGTGGTTCACGAGGATGAGGTCCTTCACGCGGATCTGCTTGAAGTTCATCCCGAACGGATTGACCCAGAAATGGTCGAGTCGTTCGGGGTCACGCGCCGTGATGTGTCCCGCGATGCCTTCGTCGAAACCGAAGTGACCGAAGAGACGGAACGCGGCGGCCAAACGCTGCTTGCGGTGGCGTCGCTCCTCCTCGGCGTTCGTGAATGTCGGTAGCGCGTGGGGCTGGCGGTCGGATGGCATGGTCGCTCCTCCCGGGCGGACAGTCTTTGGATTCTACGGCTCATGTCCGTGTCCCCCCAGCCGACAGGACAGCGTGACGTCGGAGCTCGGGGCCGAAGACGTGAACGCGCGGCGCGCCGCCGACGACGCCAACATCCGATGGCTGCTCGCGGCCGTGTTGCACCACGAACCGGGCGAACCGGATCAGGCGGTGGATGGCCCCAACGGCGACGAGTCCCCCGACGAGCTCGAGCCCGGCCACCCCGGCGGCGGCGAGATCGACAGCTCTCGCAACGGGGGCACCCAAGCACCGTCCGTGTAGCGACGAACGACCGCGGCCGGCGCGCCGGCTGCGACGCAGTGATCGGGCAGGCAACCCCGCACCACCGATCCGGCGGCGACGGCCACGTTGCGACCGATGTGGGAGCCGGGCAACACGATCACGTTGGCGCCGAGCCACGAACCGGAGCCGATCGTGACGGGATCCTCGGCCGGCCACTGCTGCCCGATCGGGGTGTCGACATCGGCGTACACGTGGTTCTGATCGGTGACGTAGACGTACGGCGCAAATGTGACGTCATCGCCGATTTCGATCGAGCGATGTCCGACGATGTGGCAGCCCCGCCCGATCGAACAGCCGTCACCGATGCGGATCACCGGGTCGTGCTCCATCGGCTGACCGGGCGCCATGCCCGCCGACAGGCTCACGTGGGGACCGATGAGCGTCCTCGCTCCGATGCGAATCCATCGCTCTCCGAAGACCGACCCTGGGGGAAAGGAGATGATGCTGCCGGGGCCCATCGCCCCGAACCGTCGGCCCCGTTCGTCATCGGGCGAGACGGCTCCGACGTCGCTGATCCAGCCCCACACCGTCTGGATGAGACCGGCGGTGAAGTTGCGCACCCGGGGTGACAACTCGGACGGCCGGAACACGGCTCGGAACGTAGTCCGACGAACTCGTCATATTTCTCATGGGAGGCCCGATGCGTGCCGAAAGACCTCCGTGAAGATGCTCGTGGTGGACGACGACACCTTCGTGCGCATGCTGTTCGCGTTCGATTTGCCTGATGTCGAGTTGATCGAGGCGCGGAGCGTGCGCGAAGCAGCCGAGCTGCTCGCCGAGCACCAGCCCGACGCGATGGTGATCGATCGCCGGCTGCCGGACGGAGATGGCCTTCAGCTGATCCGAGCCGTGCGTGGCGACGGCGACCCCGGTCAGATACCGATCGTGCTGTTGACCGCGGCACACGACCCGGGACAAGAGCCCGAGGTCCTGCGCGCCGGCGCGGACGCGTACATGGCCAAGCCCTTCGAAGCCGAAACGTTGATGGCGGCGGTGCACGAGGTGCTCGCCGTCCCGGCCGACGAGCGCGGCGACGTTCGTTCGACGGCGGCGTCGAACCTCGAGCGCGGTGTCGCCGCTGGTCCCCGCGCGCCGACCTTGACCGTCGTCCCGCCGCCCGTGGCGCCCGCCTCGAGCAAACGCTGGTCCCGCCAGAGGCGCTGATACTCCAGTACTTTCGTCACTGTGACGAAAGTACTGACGACACCGGACGCGGGGGATCGCTGCCGCTGGTGCGGCCGTCCACTGCCTGACCCCGCGGCCACCGGCCGACCCCGCACCTACTGCCGATCGACCTGCCGCCAGCGCGACTACGAAGCGCGACGACGCGCCGGCGAGCTCGGACTGTCCGAAGGCGAGCTCGTCATGACACGAACCGAGCTCGAGTCGCTCCAGGACCAGCTGTACATCCTCGAGTCCGCCGTCCAAGACGTCGAACGCGACCTCGCCGGCTCGCCGACCAAGAAGGACTACGAGGACGCGATCGCCTGGCTCCTCGATGCCGCCCGTCCTTTGTTCCACCGGTGATCCGCGTCACTCCTTTACTTGACATAACGAGGATTCTCGGCGGCCACCCAGGAATCAAGGCGCGTTCCCCGATCCGGAAGTACCGTCTCCCCTCGTCGGGCGTAGGTGGGAGCTGGAGCGTGCGGGATGAACGTGCCAGGCGTCGACGTGAGCAACTGGCAAGAGTCGCCGGACTGGGTGCGAGTGGCGGCTTTCGGCATCCGTTACGCGTGGGTCCTCGCCACCGACGGTTCGGGTTTCATGGACAAGTACTACGAGGACGACGTCGCGCATGCCCGCAACAACGGCCTCAAGGTCGGCGGCTACCACTACGCCCGGCCTGACACCAACGACGCCCTGAAAGAGGCCCGCTGGTACCGATCTCACGTGCCGACCGAGCTCGACCTGCCCACCGCACTCGACATGGAGACCAACTGGCTTCCGAGCATCACCGCGAACACGGACTGGGCGCTGTGGTTCTTCGATCTCGTGAAGACCGACCCGCCGTTGCTGTACACGAACGGCGACGGTGCCACGAAGCACCTCGATGCCGCACGGCTCGTCGCCGCCGGGGTCGAGCTCTGGTACGCGAACCCCGGAGCGAACGATCTGACCGGAGTCGCCGACTGGCCGCGGGCCTCGGCCCTTCAGTACGGCACGGGGGTCGTCCCCGGCATCAGTCACCCATTGCCCGACGGAAGCCAGTCGGTCGTCGACCTCGACATCATGCCGGAGGAAGTGCTCACTCGCTGGACCTCGGGCGGTCCCAGCACGCAACAGGAGGACGAGAACGTGTTGCACATCATCAAGGGCGACAAGGCGCCGGAGTGGTGGCTCACCGACATGTTGTTGAAGCGCTACATCCCGAGCGCCGCCGACGCGGCGGTGATCGTGATGCAGACCGTGCGCAGCGGCGGGCGCATCAGCCACGACGGCATGAACGGCCCGCAGGTGCTCCCCCAGGCATCGGTCGACGCCATCCCGCTCGACGCGGCCGCCCACATGCGCTCGTGAGCGCCGGCTCCCGGCGTGACCATCCACCAACCGCGCCGGGGTTCTCCGTACGGTGGTGACCCAACTGCTTCTGCGAAGGGAGAGCCACGATGACGCGAGCTGACTTGGTGAAGGCCATGGCCGAGCGCACCTCGATGTCCCAGACGGATGTCGACAAGGTGCTCGCCGCCTTCCTTGACGAGGTTTCGCAAGTGGTCGCGACGGGCGGCGAGAAGCTGACGATTCCCGGGTATCTCACGTTCGAGCGTTCGCATCGCAACGCCCGCACCGGCCGCAACCCCCAGACGGGGCAACCGGTTGAGATCCCTGCCACCAACGTGGCAAAAGTGAGCGTCGGCTCGAAGCTCAAAGCCGCGGCCAAAGGCTGATCAGCCGACGAGTTCGGCGATCTGTCCGAGGAGATCGGGCGGGCCCGACACGAGCATCGTGGTGAGCACGGTGCTCTTCCACTGTTCGAGCTCACCGAGCACTTTGTCGCGCGGCCCGATCAGGGCAACGTCTTCGACGAGCTCGGTCGGCACCGCCGCGATCGCGTCTGCCTTGCGACCGTCGAGATACGCGTCCTGGATCTTCTGACAGGCCGCTTCGTGTCCCATGCGGGCGAACACGTCGAAGTGGAAATTCACATCGCGTGCACCCATGCCGCCGATGTACAGAGCCATCATCGGACGCATGAAGTCCGCGCAGCCCTCGACGTCGTCGCCGATGATCACGGGCACCGTGCACGCGATCTCGAACTTGTCCCACGATCGCCGGGCGTTCGGCCGCGCGAAGCCCTCCTCCAACGCGGCACGGTAGAACGCGTCGCTCTTCGGCCCGAAGAAGATCGGTAGCCAACCGTCCGCGATCTCCGCGGCCATCGCCACATTCTTCGGACCCTCCGCGCCGAGCAGAATGGGGATGTCCTCGCGCAACGGCTTGACGATGGACTTCAGCGGCTTGCCGAGGCCGGTGCCCCGCTCGCCCCGGAATGGCATCTGGTAGTGCTCGCCTTCGAAGTCGACTTCCTCGCGCCGGAAGATGCGGCGCAGGATCTCGACGTACTCACGCGTTCGCGCCAGCGGCTTCGGGTACGGCTGGCCGTACCACCCTTCGACGACTTGCGGGCCCGACGCGCCGAGCCCGAGCAACACGCGACCGTTGCTCAGATGATCGAGCGTGATCGCCGACATCGCGGTGGCCGCCGGTGTGCGGGCCGAGATCTGCACGACCGAGGTGCCGAGCTTGATCGTCGACGTCTCGCTCCCCCACCATGCCAACGGGTTGAATGCATCGGAGCCGTAGGCCTCGGCCGTCCACATCGAGTCGAAACCGAGCTTCTCCGCCTCGGCGATCGACTCCCGCACCCCCGCCGGCGGACCCGCGTTGTTCCAGTAGCCGATGACCAGACCGAGTTTCACGGCGCAGTTCTAACCCGCGCCGATGGTGGCGGGAAACTAGAACGTGTTCTAGTCTCTCGCGATGGCCATGCCCGTGGATGCGCCCGTCATCGACTTGATGATGGGACTGCCGGAGGGACACAAGAAGAACTGGTACGGCTTCTTGCGCAAGGGCTTCATGGACACCGAGTCGAAGGACATGGAGTTCCCGGCGCAGTACATGTTCAAGCACGTGCCCGAGGACATCGCCGACGACGCCGATCCGATCTCGGTCGTCCTCGACGAGATGGACCACTTCGGCATCGAGAAGGCCATGCTCGGCATCGGGGGTCGCGCGGACGTCGAGCGCACCAACGTGCATCGCGCGATCGAACAGCACCCCGATCGGTTCTTCTGCAGCTACGAGGTAGACCCGAACAAGGGCATGGAGGGCGTGCGCGATCTCGTGCGGGCCCACGAGCAATTCGGCATCAAGGCGGCCACTGCGTTCCCCGCGGGGATGCTCCCGCAGGTGCCGATCAACGACAAGAAGTTCTATCCGGTGTACGCGAAGTGCATCGAGCTCGACATCCCCATCTGCATCACGACCGGCGTGCCCGGGCCCCGTGTGCCGATGCTGTGCCAGAAGACCGAGCTGCTCGACGAGGTGTGCTGGTTCTTTCCCGAGCTGCGGGTCGTCATGCGTCACGGGGCCGAGCCGTGGGACGCGCTCGCGGTCAAGCTGATGCTCAAGTGGCCGAACCTCTACTACTCGACCAGCGCGTTCGCACCGAAGTACTACCCGCGCCCGATCGTCGACTTCGCCAACACGCGCGGTGCGGACAAGGTGATGTACGCCGGCTACTTCCCGATGGGACTCTCGCTCGAGCGCATCTTCAAGGACATGCAAGATGTCCCCTTCCGAGACCACGTGTGGCCGAAGTTCCTGCACGACAACGCGGTGAAGGTGTTCAAGCTGTGACGCGCTTCCCGTTCCCGATCCCGTTCGGATGGTTCTGCGTCGGCTTCCCCGACGAGATCGCCGTCGGGCAGGCGAAGCCGCTCTACTACTGGGGTCGCCACCTCGTGGGCTGGCGCGACACGGCCGGCGAGCTGCATGTGATGGACGCGTTCTGCCCGCATCTCGGCGCCCATCTCGGCCACGGCGGCTCGGTCGACGGCTGCGAGATCGTGTGCCCGTTCCACGGCTGGCAGTGGGATGCCGAGGGCCGCAACACGAACATCCCCTACAGCGATCGCACGAACGCGAAGGGCCGCATCCGCACCTACCCGGTGGTCGAGGCCAACGGCATCTCGTTCGCGTGGTACCACCCGGACGACAGCGTCGCTCCGATGTGGGAGGTGCCGACCTTCCCCGAGTTCGTCGACGACCCCGACTGGTCGACCGACATCCGCACGTCGTACGAGATCGAGACGAC
>DASXPN010000112.1:0-4576 GCA_036493595.1 Acidimicrobiales bacterium
GAAGCTCGTCACGAAGGAGAACGGCACGGACGTCTGGGCGTTCCGCGGTGCGGAGCTGCCCAACATCGGTCTCAACGCGGTGGCCGGACGTCCTCCCGCCGAGTACGGCGTCGACCCGACCTCGTTCGCCGACATGCGCCCGGGTTGCTATGACATCCATGAGCGCGTGCGTGACATGAACGCCAACGGAGTGCTCGGCTCGTTGTGCTTCCCGTCGATGCCGGGATTCTGTGGGCAGCTGTGGGCGCGGGTCGACGACAAGGATCTGGCGAAGGCGTTGCTCCAGGGCTACAACGACTGGCACATCGACTCGTGGTGCGGCGCGTATCCGGGCCGCTTCATCCCGCTGTCGTTGCCCGCACTGTGGGATCCCGACGAGATGGCGGCGGAGATCCGGCGTGTCGCGAACAAGGGATGCCACGCGGTCACGTTCTCCGAGAACCCCGAGAAGCTCGGCTACCCGAGCTTCCACTCCGAGCACTGGGACCCGTTCTGGAAGGCGTGCAGCGACGAGGGCACGGTGGTGTGTCTGCACATCGGTTCGTCGTCACAGCTCGTGATCACGTCGCCCGAAGCGCCGATCAACGTGATGATCACGTTGCAGCCGATGAACATCGTGCAGGCCGCGTCCGACCTCGTTTGGTCACGGGTGTTGCAACAGTTCCCCGATCTCCGCATCGCGATGAGCGAGGGCGGCATCGGGTGGATCCCGTACTTCCTCGAGCGCGTCGACTACGTCTACAAGCATCACAAGGCATGGACCGGTAGCGACCTCGGCGGCAAGCTCCCGAGCGAGTTGTTCCACGACCGCATCATCACGTGCTTCATCGACGATGCGGTCGGCGTCGAGAACCGTCACCACCTGAACATCGACCACATCACGTGGGAGTGCGACTATCCACACTCCGACTCGACGTGGCCCCACTCGCCCGAGCTCCTGGCGCCTGCGCTGGCCGACGTTCCCGACGGCGAGATCGACAAGATCACCCACCTCAACGCCATGCGCCTCTTCGACTACGACCCCTTCTCGGCGCGGTCGAAGGAGAAGTGCACGGTCGGGGCGCTGCGAGCCGAGGCGGCGGACGTGGACGTGGCCGAGAAGGCGATAACCGGCGCGGCGCCCCGCGACCCGTCCGAACCGCCGATCACGATCCTGACCCTGGCGGCGGCCACCGGCGCAGGATCCTGATTCAGCCTTCAGGATTTTGCCGGATCTGCCGTAATTGCAGGGTACGGAGCGCCAGAACGAGGCTCAGATGGCAGAACACGGTGAGATCAACGCAGTCGTCGCGCACTCGATGCTCGGCACCATCGCGGCCGCACGAGGGTCGATCGAAACCGTGCTCGCGCATGATCTCGACGCCGCGACCATCGAAAGCCTGCTCTTGATGGCGATGCGCCGGCTCGACGTTCTCGCCGACCGAGTGCGCGCCGTCGCCATGGGATTCCCCGACGAGGTCCTCACCTTCATGGAAGACCTTCACGCCCGCGAAAAAGCCGACTGACCCCCCCGACCGCCCCCCGGGTCCGCGCCCGCCCGCCTCCCGCGCCGGCCCGCTCGGCCCATCGCCCCCTCCCGCACGTTGTCGACTGAGCAACCCGAGAGCGTGGCTCAGTCGACCAAGAACGGTTGGGTCGTCGTTCTGGGTCGACTCGCCCTCGGGTTGCGTGGCTCCGTCGACCCAGATGCCACCGTCGCAGAGCGCAACCACAGCGGTCGGGATCTGCGCGCGTAGCTCGATTTGCCGAGTCCGGCCGTCGCGCCGAGGACATTTGACGGGTCAGCAGGTGCGGTGGTCGTCCGTGACGGTCACGCCCGGTTCGATGCCCAGTCGGCTGAGACCGCCCTGCGGGACTTCGATCGCCGTGCGGTATGGACCCTTCGCGTCGTACAGCGGGCAGTCGGCGCGGTCCGCGCACGGCGCCATGTCGGTCGTCGAGACGACCTTGCCGTCGGACGACACGAACGCGATCGACAGCGGCATCGGCGTGTTGCGCATGTAGAACCGCACCTGCGTGTCCTGTGGGAAGCGGAAGAGCATGCCGTCGTAGCCGCCGAGCGTCGGATCGGTCACCTGCATGAGACCGCGGTTGTGTTGGGCCTCGGTCTCGGCGAGCAAGAAGCACCACATCAACGTGCCCTTCGACGTCGTCACGGTGAGGTGCGTCTCGCTGAACCCTGGGAGTGGGGTACGGCCCGACGAGGCGGGCGCGCTCGTCGCACCACTCGCCTCAGTCGGGGTCGTGGACGTCGTGGACGTCGCGGACGTGGACGCTGCGGACGTGGATGTCGCCGTCGACGTCTGATGCGACGAGCCACTGTCGCGAGTGAACACGATCACCGCGACGACCACCACGACCGCGATCGCGGCGCTGATGACTATGGCGGCTCGGCGCGAGATCGTCATGCCACGAGGCGCCACCGTGGCAGCCACACGTCGTCGGCGACCTGGCTGAACACGACCTCAACTGCGTCACCGATTGCGATCGAATGCGGATCGATGGAGTCGAGCGGCGCGTCCGCATCCGCCACCACATTGCCGACGAAGCGGACGGACGGATCCTCGTCCAGCGTCACGACCACGACGTTGTACGGCGCCTGATCCGCATACGCCGGGAGCAGCGGCGGGTGCGGGATCGTGACCGACCACACGTGCCCGAGTCCCGACATCGCTTGCCAGCGGGCATCGAACGACTGGCACCACGGACACATCTCGCGGGGCGGCATACGGCGACGACCACACGATGTGCACACCTGCACACGCAGCTCACCGTGCGCGCAGCCGTCCCAGAACGGAGCCGCTTCGTAATCGGCGACGTCCGGAAGGATCAGGCCTTCGATCATCGGCGGTCACTCGTCAACAACAGCGCGCTCGTGGGGACGCCTTCGCCGCTCGTCACCAACGACACCTCGGCGCCGGCGACTTGGGAACACGATTCGCCGCGGATCTGCCGGGCGGCCTCCACGATGAGATTGAAGCCGTGCACGTATGCCTCCGACATCCCGGCACCGCTCGTGTTGGTCGGCAACCGTCCGTCGAGCTCGAGGTTCCCGTCGGCGCAGAAGGCGAGGCCTTCACCGCGATCACAGAGGCCATACCCCTCGAGCGACAGCGGCACGAGCGGGCTGAACGCGTCATAGAGCTGCGCGACCTGCACGTCACGTGGCGTCACGTCGGCGTTCGCCCACAGCCGCGCCGCGCAGGCCCACGAGGGGCCGAGCAACGGATCGTCGCCGAAGTAGTTCGTCATCACCTGGTGCTGTTGGGGGATCGACTGCGCGAACGAATGGATCAACACCGGTGTGGTCGCGCAGTCGCGGGCGCGTTCCGCGGCGACGACCACGACCGCGCCGGCGCCGTCCGACTCGAGACAATTGTCGAACAAGCACAGCGGCTCCGAGATCCACCGCCCGTCCAAGTACTGCTCGAGCGTGAGTGTCTTCGCGTGCATCATCGCCCCGGGGTTGCGGTTGGCGTGATGACGAACCGACACGGCGACCGACCCGAGGTCTTCACGTGTCCCGCCGAACTCGTGGAAGTAGCGACGCGCCAGCAACGCGATTTCATCAACCGGTCGAAGCAGGCCGAAGGGGCGAGTCCACTGGTGCTGACGTCCGACCCGTTCACCGACCTGCGACCACGGGCGGCTGGCCGCCGCGCCCCGCTTACGACTGCGCCAGGCAACCGCCACTTTGCATTGACCCGTCGCCACCGCCATCGCGGCATGACCCACGACGCCGCACCCCGCGCCGCCGCCGTAACCGACCTGGCTGAAGAAGGTGACATCGCCGAAGCCGAGGTTGCGAGCGATGTCGTATTCCTCGGTGGTCTCGAGGGTGTACGACGACATCCCGTCGACTTCGGACGGCTCGATGCCGGCATCGTCGAGCGCGAGCTTGATCGCTTCGAGCGCGAGTCGTTTCTCCGATTGAGGAAGCGACTTCGCGAATTCGGTCTGTCCGACACCCGCGATCGCGGTGCGGTCTTTGACGAGTGTTGCGGTCACCGCGGCGCCGACGGCCTTCGGTTCTGGGTCGACTGAGCCACGCGCCGCGTGGGTGGGACGACACAGATCGGGCGGCCTTCGGTTCTGGGTCGACTGAGCGACGCCGGGCGGTGGCTCAGTCGACAATGTGCGCGAGCGGTGGCGGGCGTGGGCGGGGCGGTGGCGGGCGTGGGCGGGGCGCCGGGGGTGGCGGGGTTCGACGGGGTCACTTGGTGATGGCGAGGGCGTCGAGGGCGATGGCGCCCTTCGGGAGGACGACGAGGGGGTTGATGTCGAGCTCGGTGAGACGGTCGGCATTGTCCACTGCGAGGCGTTGCACCTTCATGATCACGTCGACGAGCGCCTGGATGTCGCCCTTGGCCCGGCCTCGCGCACCCCGCAGCAACGCACTTCCACGCACTTCGTCGACCATGCGGCGTGCCTCGGCGGCGTCGAACGGCGGCACCCGAAAGCTGACGTCTTCGAACACCTCGACGAACACGCCGCCGAGCCCGAACATCACGATCGGACCGAAGAGATCGTCCTGGCTCACTCCGACGACGCACTCGATGCCGCCCTGCACCATCTC
>DASXPN010000113.1:0-1746 GCA_036493595.1 Acidimicrobiales bacterium
GCTGTCGCCGCCGGCGAGGTACTGGCCACCGAGACCGGAGCAGCGACCTACGCCGCATTCCTCGCCGAGGAGCGCGCCCGCCTCAACGACGATCGCTCCGCCCTGACCTCGGTCGCGGATCAGTACGACACGATCGGCGCCACCGGCCACGCCCGGAGGGTGCACGAGGATGCCCGCCGCCTCTGACAGAGCCGGGCCGCGGAATGAATCGCCCCGGCGTGTCCGGGGACTCCATCGATTGCGAAGCGATGGAGTTGATCGTCATGAGCAGAAGAGCTGTCTATCCCGCTGAGCTTCGTGAGCGGGCGGTGCGGATGGTCGCCGAGGTGCGAGTCAACTACCCGACCGAGTACGCGGCGATGACCGCGGTCGCGGGGAAGCTGGGCATCAAGACCACCGAGACGTTGCGCAAGTGGGTGCGCCAGGCCCAGGTCGACGGCGGGGCGCGGGAGGGGCTGAGCACGGTCGAGCACGCCGAGATCAAACGCCTCAAGCGTGAGGTTGCCGAACTGCGGCGGGCGAATGAGATCCTCAAGGCCGCCTCGGCTTTCTTCGCGGCCGAGCTGGACCGGCCTTACCGGTCCTCGTGAGGTTCATCGAGGACCATGCCGACCGCCGGGTCGCCGGTGGTCTGCGCTGGGGGGTTGAGCCGATCTGCGCGGTGCTCAGTGAGCACGGTTGGCCGATCGCTCCCAGCACCTACTACGAGGCCCGGGCCAGGGCCGAGAAGCCGCCTCGTCGGGTGCTGCGCGACGGGGAGATGCAGGAGCACATCGTTCGGGTCTGGAAGAAGAACTTCGAGGTCTACGGGGCGCGGAAGGTGTGGCTGGCGCTGAACCGGGAGGGCATCGCGGTGGCCCGGTGCACGGTGGAGCGGCTGATGCGCGGCCTCGGCCTGGTCGGTGTCCGGCGTGGGAAGAAGGTCCGCACCACCGTGGCGGACGGGAGCGCGCCGCGACCGGCGGATCTGGTGGATCGTCACTTCGCCGCCCCGGCTCCGGATCGGCTTTGGGTGGCGGACTTCACGTATGTGTCGACGTGGTCAGGGACGGTCTACGTCGCGTTCGTGATCGACGCGTACGCCCGGCGGATCCTGGGGTGGCGGGTCGCCACCACCATGCGAACCGAACTGGTGCTCGACGCCCTGGAGCAGGCGTTGTGGACCCGCGCACGGGAGGGTTCGCTCGATCTGACCGGGCTGGTGCACCACAACGACGCCGGGTCGCAGTACACCTCGATCGCGTTCACCGAGCGCCTCGCCGAGGCCGGGGTCGACGCCTCGGTCGGCTCGATCGGGGACGCCTTCGACAACGCGCTGGCCGAGACCGTGATCGGCCTGTACAAGACCGAACTGATCAACCGTCACAAACCGTGGCGGACGGTCGAGGACGTCGAGCGCGAGACGATGTACTACGTGCACTGGTTCAACCACGAACGGCTCATGGAGGTCAACGGAGACATCCCGCCGATCGAGTTGGAGCAGGCCTACTACGCTCGAAAATCTGGCCTCGCCGAGGCCGGATGACCCAACGATGCGAGCCTCCGGACTTCCCGGGGCGATTCACAGCGCCGGGTCGAACACGGACGCCTACGGGGCGAGTATCTCCAGGACATCCAGCGGGTTTACGAACTGCGGATGGAGTACACGCAACTGCCGCGCTTCGCCCCCCGACGCCGCCCCGCGCTACTCGATCTGATCCACCATCACGAAACCGCGAGCGCACAAACAATCCCGACCCTCAACCG
>DASXPN010000114.1:0-9631 GCA_036493595.1 Acidimicrobiales bacterium
CGATCAGCTCGTCCGCTGGGGGCCGACCCACCACGCCCGCTCAACTCGAGATCGTCCAACCCACGTCGAACCAGGTGACCGACGCCAACCCAACGATCGTGTTCAAGCTGACTGATGCGAAATTCGCAGCACAGACGACGGTCAACGTGAAACCCGACGAGGGATTCATCCATCTCTCCCTCGACAACAGGCAGCTCGAGGTCGTGGATACGGCCGAGGTGCCCCTCTTCGACGTCCCGCCCGGTCCTCACGTCGTTGAGGGCGTGTTCGTGGCGTCCGACCATGCCCCGTTCGCGAACCAGCCGAGTGCGTCGGTGTCGTTCACGGTCATGTAGCTGCGCGCTGGCCTGCGACAGGTGCGGCCAGATTGCTTCGAAGTGAGCGCCTCGCCGAATCGAGAACGACGCGGTTCCGTGTCACCCGGTTGTCACCCGAACTCGTGCGTCCGAGGGTCTACGGGGGTTGTCAACGTGTCATGGTGCAGCGCGAGACCGCCTCGGCGTTGCAGGCGACGAGCGGATCGTTGATCGAGCTCGACGTGGCACACCTCGACGACTCCATCGCGGAGACGCCCGCTCCAACCTTCGCTCGGTCACATGCCGAACGCTGTCTCGCGTACCGCGAAAACGGCGGCGGACTCGCCGTCGAGCTCGACCTGGGCAACGGTTCGTCGCCCGAAGAGAAACAGCAGGAGCTCGCCTGGCGCTCCTACGAGGCGAGCGGTCGGCTTGCCTCGCCTTGCTTGCACTCGTTCGTTTGTTCCGGCCCACTCGAGCTCGAGTCCGACGCCGCGGAGGCGTCGAGCTAGGAGCCATGGAGCGCGAGCGACGTTGCGCCACAGGGCCGCATCGAGGCCCGGCGCATTGCTCCGCGGCCCAAGGTCGTTGGCCCGGCGCACGTCCTCGTGATGAACGAAGAACTCGTTCAGGTTGGGAAATCTCCGTACCCAGCCGAGGCGGAAGAAACCGGGAGGCGGTCCCGCCCTGACTTGGTAAACGAGCGACGCGAAGTCGCGTGCCTTCAGCGTGGCGGTCCGCCTCTCGGCGAATCGGTGCCACCGTCCGGGAATGACCAGGCCAGGCGCGGCGATGTAGTCGTGTTCACGTAGGACGAGGTGCGCAGCGAGGTCGCGGGTGGTCCACGGTTGGAGCAGTGTGGGCGCATCGGGACCGAGTTCGACGAGAAGATCGCAGAGTTGTTGACGCTCTGTTGCGTCGAAGAGAACCTCCGCCACGGTGCCGGACTCTAACGGTGCGAGCGCCGAACTACCTCCGGACTCCGCGCCGACAGATCGAGCGTCGCGAACCCGGCACCGACAACACCGGGGCTTGTTAGCGTGGGGAGCGTCGCCGTCGGCGGCGGGTGAGCCGGGAAGCCTGGTCGGCACGAGTCCAAGGGAGGACGAGTGCACGATCTCGAGCTCGAAGCCATGTCACCCGAGCATCTCCGCGCCGGCGTTCGGATCTCGACCATGTCGATCGCATGGACCGTGGTGTCGAGCACGACGGCGGTCGCGCTCGGGGTTGGGGCGAAGAGCATCGTCCTATTGGCTTTCGGGCTCACGGGCCTTCTCGACGCTGCCGGCTCGGCCACACTCGTCGCTCACTTTCGTCACGCCCTACGGCACGAGACTTTCTCCGCGCGCCATGAGCAGCGGTCCATGCGCGTCGTAACCATCGGCCTCGGCGTCATCGGTGCGCTCACCGCCCTAGAGAGCACTCGACGCCTGATCAACCGCGAGCCATCGCACGCAATTCCAGCCGGGGTCGTGCTTGCCACGTTGTCGGCTGCGGTGCTCGCGGTGCTCTTCGTCCGCAAGCGATCGATCGCGGGGCGCATCCCCAGTCGAGCGCTTCTCGCAGATGGCTGGCTGTCGGCAACAGGCTGCGTGCTCGCGGTGGTGACGGTCGCCGGGACGGGCCTCGCATCCGCGTTTCAATGGTGGTGGGCGGACCCCGTAGCGGCATTGGCCGTGGCGTGCCTTGCGGTCCTCATCGCCGTCGTGATGGCCCGAGGCTCAGCCGCGACGCCGTAAGGGTCCGGCGTCATGCGAGCGGTTATGGCGGCGATGGCTCCTTCGCTGCTCGCTGTCTCCCTACCAGGTCGCGGGCCGCGTCGGCATGGTCACTGCCGACGCTCTCGCCGAGCTACCGCGCGACCGATGGCCGACCACCACTGTCTCCGACATCATGCGCACCGACGTACCGGCGGCTACATCAACGACGCCGTCCATCGCGTGCCAGTGCAAGTCATCGACACCTGACCGCCGCGCTGCAAAGGAACCAGGAGCGCTACGTCGTTGCTGACATTGCTGGGTAGCGGTCGAGGTTGTCTCGGATCGATGCAAGCGACGCCGCGGTGCGTTGCTTGTCGGACTGTCGCGACCACGCGTCGAGCACCTCCTCCGAGCGGTCAGCCCAGTCGATCAACATCCGCGCATGGTTCGACAGGAAATCGAGCACCAGCGCTCTCACCGCCAGCTGGTCCTGGAACGGCGCAGTTCCTTCGAGGTATTCGGGTCCGACGACTCGGCCCACGTCCAACACCGCCTCGCCGTCGGCACGCACCTGAGCCACTGCGGCGCGAAGGTCGGCGTCGGTGCCAAGCGTGCCGAGGAAGACGCGCAGCAATGGTTCACACTCGAGGGTTGTCGGCTTGGGCGGGGTCGCCAACCAGCGTTTGAGCTGCTTCCGGCCGTCCGGGCTGATCGCGTAGGTGGTGCGCCCGCGCTTGCCCGTGAAGCTCTGGCGGTCGCGGGCGAACCCTTTGCCAACGAGACCCTTCGCCTCTTCGTAGATCTGGCTCTCGGCCCGGGGCCAGAAGAACCGCATGTTGCGCCGCAGCTGCTTGGTCAGTTCCCACGTCGACCACTCGCGGCGAAGGGCGAGCAGGCCGAGGATGGCATTCGCGGTCGTGGCGGTTCGGCGCATCCCTTGACAATACTCCAAGGTGGAGTGTATTGCTAAGACGCTCCAAGTCGGAGTGTAGGAGAGAGGAGGCCATGACATGGCCATCGCCCGGACGTTCGAAGGCAAGGATTGGACGTTGGACCAGTACGACGAGCTGATCGCCAAACTCGTTGCCGACCTCGGCCTCGAGCCCGGCAAGTCGGCACCGGGCGTCCTGTTCCACTGGGCGGCCGCAACCGACGACGGTGTGCGCGCGGTCGACGTGTACGAGTCACGCGAGGCCGCCGACGAGCTCGTCCAACATCACATCGGCCCGATTGCCGGCGCACTCGGTCTTCCACTGCCGGAGATCACCGAGTTCGAGGTGCACAACCTGCTGACGGGGTGACGGGGCAGACGCGGGATGCTGGCCCACTCGCGGAAGCGTCGGCCGTTGGGCGCGAAGGGTTCCGCGCTCCCGGTGTCGACGAGAGCGGAGACGCGTTGCTCGTTGAGCTTCACGACGAGGTCCCCGGTGCAGTGGTCGCAGGCGGCTCGCAGGGCAGGTTCCTTTCTTGAATGTGCCGCATGGCCGCTTGCTGGCCGGCTGACGCTGGTACCGGATCCTGACAATCGCGTGGCGGTTCGGGCGTTCATCGTGACGAAACCGAGACGAAACACCGGCTTCGTAGCGTTCGGGACCTTGGACGTGGTGCTGATCCACTGGCCGGACGATGGTGCAAAGGTCGAGGCGCTACGGGCGGCCGGCGTGCCCCGTCTATTCCTTGTCGAGGGCGGTGTGCCGCCTCCCCGCATGGTCGACGAGCTGGAGGACTGGATCCGTGTGCCCGCGGACGAAGTCGACTTGCACGCACGGGTCGAGACTCTCGACCGCCGCGCTCATGCTTCGGACCCCGCGCCTCCAGTCCTCGACGAGGATGATGTGCTCTGGCTCAACAGTCGGTGGGTCGCCCTTGCGCCCATCGAGGCCAGCATCACACGCGCGCTGATCGATCGCTACGGCCGGGTCGTCGGGCGCGAGGCGTTGCACCGGGCGGCATGGCCCGAAGGCTCGGTCCGCCGCAACGTCCTCGACGTCCACGTGTTGCGGCTTCGGCGCCGAGTTGAACCACTCGGTGTAACCGTCCGGACGGTACGCGGCCGCGGCTATCTCATCGAGCGGACGTAGCGGTTTCTGCGTCACGCGACCCAGCACGACGAAGGGCGCGCCGGGGCGCTGGATCCTCGCGGCCAAGGTGCTCGGCCGAGCATGGGCGTTGCTCGACTCGACCGGGTCAACATCGCGCCCCCACGTCGCTGATCCTCGTCGGTGGATCGCCCGGTGTTTGGTGCGTCGCCGCTAGCTCGGTGAGCTCCTGAGTAGACGCCGGACACGCCACGTCTGAAACATCCCGATGACGAAGATGCCGACGAAGACGAATCGGATGATCGGTTCGGAGACCCACACCGCGAGCACGCCGGCGGCGAGCGTGACTGCGGCCAACATTCTCACGCCCGTTCGGATCCGCCGCCGGTCGACGTCGTCGAGGGTGCCGTCGTCGTCTGCTGCGCCCTGATCGGTCACCGGCGCAGTCTGACCGGACCGCGGACCCCTGTCCATGGCGCTGTAAGACTCCTGTAAGGGAGTGGACGCCCTGCCTTCATGTCGACGACACAGCGGTGTCACGGTGCCCTTCTACGTTGCGGCGTGGGTCGCGAGGAGTTGGGCTGACGCCGCCTCGCGCACCTGCTGACAATGACGTAACAAGCCCTGGAACAGCAGGAAAGGAAGACACCTCATGTCGTGTCGCACTCCCTTGCGACGAAAGCTCGTGACCGGGCTCGGCCTGACCGGAGCGGTCGTGCTGGCGCTGGCCGCACCTGCGTTCGCGCAGGGCGCGCCGACCGTGCCCGATCCCGGCGGATCGTCCCTGGCGCAGACGAGCAACATTCTTTGGATCATCGTCGCCGCGGTACTCGTCATCTTCATGCAAGCAGGCTTTGCGCTGGTGGAAACGGGGTTCTGTCGCGCGAAGCACGCGTCGCACGTGGTGTCGACGAACTTCGCCATCTTCGGCCTCGGCTTCGTGGGTTACTTCATTTGTGGCTACGCGTTCATGTTCGGCGGCTACAGCGACGTCGGGTTGTCAGGAACATCGATCTTTGGCTACACGCATGCCGTCGGGAAGCCCTTGATCGGCAGCGGCCAATGGGTGTTCCTGTGGCAGGGGGGCTTCTTCCTGACCGACCTCGTCCGGACCGCCAACATCGCGTTCGCCGGCGCGGTCTGCGCGTACTTCCTCTACATGGTTGCGTTCATGGACACCACCGCAACGATCCCGACAGGCGCGATGGCTGAGCGTTGGAAGTGGAAGTCGTTCGTGGCGTGGGGTCTTTTCTGCGGCGCGATCTACTACCCGCTCTTCGGCGCCTGGACCTGGGGCGGCGGCTGGCTCAACCAGCTGGGCAACAGCATGCATCTCGGGTTCGGCTACGTGGACTTCGCCGGGTCCGGCGTGGTGCACGCCATGGGCGGCATTGCCGGCCTGGCCGGAGCGCTGGTGCTCGGACCCCGTATCGGCAAGATCGTCAACGGCAAGGCGGTCACGCTCGCCGGTCACCACATCCCGATGGCGTTCCTCGGAACGTTCATCCTGCTCGTCGGCTGGTTCGGTTTCAACGCCGGCTCGACCCTCGCTGCCACTGACTTGAACTTCGCGGTGGTCGCGACCAACACCGCCCTCGCCGCGGCGTTCGGTGCGACGGTGGCCATGTTCTACACAATGCTCACCGGCGAGAAGAAGCCCGACCCGGGGATGATGGCCAACGGCATGCTCGCCGGTCTGGTGGCAATCACCGCGCCGTGCGCGTTCGTCGATCCGTACGCCGCAGCGATCATCGGTTCGGTGGCCGGCGTTCTCGTGATCTGGTCCGTGCATTTCGTCGATCGGCTGAAGATCGACGACCCGGTGGGCGCGGTGTCAGTCCACTACACGAACGGCATTTGGGGCATCCTGTCCGTCGCGGTGTTCGCCAACGGTCAGTACGGTGCTGGCTGGAACCTCACGACGGAGGGGCCGGCCGCACATGCCACAGGCGTGACTGGCATCTTCACCGACTTCAGTCTCGGCATGCACCAGATGGCGGCCCAGGTGATCGGTGCGCTGGTGATCACGTTCGTCATGGGCGGGTTCGCCTTCCTGTTCTTCAAGATCTGCAACGCAGTTATGAAGGGCGGCATTCGCACCGACGAGGCCACGGAACTGGCGGGCGTCGACGTCGAGATGACGGCATTCGCCTACCCGGACTTCGTCAAGATCGATCCGGACGCCGAAGGCGACGGTCGCTCCCCAGACTCCGCCAAGGAACCGACACCAGTCTGAACAGTCGGACCATGAGCGCGCCGTGACGAGGCGGGCACGACAATGATGTCGTGCCCGCCTCTGGCGCGTCGTCGAATGCATTGAAACCATGAACGTCAGCAACGTCCTCTTCGACATCCTCGTTGTCCTCGTCGCCGCCAAGGTGGCGGCGGAGCTTGCGGAGCGCGTCGGCGTGCCTGCAGTCGTTGGTGAGATCGTCGCGGGGGTGCTCATCGGCCCTTCGTTGCTCGACCTCGTCGGTGGCAACGACGAGGTGCTGCGCACGCTCGGCGAGATCGGCGTGATCCTGTTGCTGCTCGAGGTCGGCCTCGAGATGGACCTCAAGGAACTCGGCGCGGTCGGCAAGGCATCGCTGCTCGTCGCCACGGTCGGCGTCATCACCCCGCTGGTGCTCGGTTTCGGCGCGATGCAGCTCGTTGTCGACGATCAGAAGGTCGCGTTGTTCGTCGCCGGCGCGTTGACCGCGACCAGCGTCGGTATCACGGCGCGCGTGTTCGGCGATCTGCGAGCGCTGGCTACAACCGAGGCCCGCATCGTCCTGGGCGCCGCAGTGGCCGACGACGTCATGGGTCTGGTCGTGCTCACCGTCGTCGTTCGGCTCGTGACACAGGGATCGGTCTCAGCGTTGAGCGTCGCCGGCATTCTGGTGGTAGCCATCGGCTTCCTCGTCGTGGGCGGCCTCATCGGCTTCGGCATCGCGCCGCCGTTGTTCAGTTGGGTCGAGCGCCTGTCGCGATCGACCGGCACCCTCGTCGCCATCGCCTTGGCGTTCACGCTCGCGTTCGCGCAGCTCGCCGATGCGGCGAAGCTTGCACCCATCGTCGGCGCCTTTGTCGCGGGGCTCGCGCTGGCGCGCACCGACCAGTCCGACCGCATCGCGCGCGAACTCGCCCCGGTCGGGCATCTCTTCATCCCCGTCTTCTTCCTGCAGATCGGCATCGACGCGCGCATCGAAGCCTTCACGAGCGGCGCGGTGCTCCGTGACGCCGCGATTCTTCTCGCGGTCGCCATCGCGGGGAAGCTCGTGTCACCGCTCGGCGCGGTCGGGTCCCCGGGCGACAAAACGCTCATCGCGTTGGGCATGCTGCCCCGCGGAGAGGTCGGACTCATCTTCGCGACGCTGGGCTTGCAGCAGGGCGTGCTCGACGCGGATCTCTACGCCTCGCTCCTCCTCGTCGTGCTGGCGACGACGTTGATCACGCCGCCACTGTTGAAGTGGCGATACACGAAGCTGCGGCAACAGGCAAGCGCCGCGCCGGCGCAACCGACGACGCCGATGCCACTCGGCGGGTGGTTGCGGGTCGAGAACGGCTTGGTGATCCTTGACGGCACCCCTCCCAACCACCTCGGCTTGCAACTCGCGCTCGAGGCCGCCGTGCTTATGGCGCATGCCCATCCGTCCCCGAGCCTGCTCGACTGGCTCAGTAGCGTGCCGCCCGAACAGTTCCGGTGGGAAGGCCGCGCCGCGTCCGTCTTCCTCGAAGTTCTTCGTCGTGGCAACGCACGTTCATGGCGGTTCCTCGACACGCTCGGCGTTCTCGAACACGCGGTTCCCGAACTGGCCGAGACGCTGCGGCAACGCGAGTCCGATCCATTCACACTGGATCCGACCCTGACGCATCGTTGGACGGCGATCGAGCGACTCCAGGCAATCGACGAAGCCGACGTGCTCGCTTCCGACCTGCGCGCGTTGCAACACCCGGAATGGTTGTTCCTGGCCGCGTTGCTCGAGGAAGGCTTGCGCGATCGGCCCGGCCGGATCACCCTCGCCCGCCAGGTCGTGCAACGTCTCGACCTCGGCGCCGCAGCCGAACAAGAGGTCGCGCTGCTCGTCGCCGACAGCGAGTTGCTCTGGTCGGTCGTCCGCCAACCTGACGGCCTGTCGCAGGAGTCAGTGCTGTCGCTGGCGTCGCACGTCGACACGCCCGAGGTGGCACGGGCGCTCTACCTGCTCTCTATGGCGCATGCCGAGAACCACGATCGCTGGGAGTGCGAGGGACTCCGCGAGCTGCACGCCCTTGTCGACCAGGCGCTCGCCAACCCCTCGCTCACCGGGCTCGAGGCCCGCAACCTGGTCGGCCGGCGGCGGAACGAGGCCATTCGCCTCGTGGGAGGCGAGCCCGACGTCGTGGCGCGAATCGAAGCTGCGCCGCGCGCGTACGTGCTCGCGCAGACGGGCGAAGCACTGGCTCGCCAGTCGGCACTGCTGGAGACGTTGCCCCCTTCGCGGAACGCGGCGCGAGTGCAGGTGTCACCCGATGAAACCGATCGGTGGTACGTCGAGGTCGCCGCCCACGACCGACCCGGCTTGCTCGCCGCAGTCACCGGCGTCCTTGCCAACGCCGATCTCGATGTCGAGTCCGCGCTCGTCGCGACGTGGCCCGATGGACGTGCGCTCGAGTCGTTCAGGGTGAAGGCCCAAGCAAAACCGGACGCGCCGCGCCTGCAGCTAGCGGTCGCGGGTTCACTCGATCTGCCGTTGTCGTCATCGCCGTTGCCCGAGGCGATCGTGGCGTTCGACAACAACGTGTCGCCGTGGCACACAGTGTGCGAGGTGCGCGCGGCGGACAAGTCCGGGTTGCTCCACGCGCTGGCGACCGCGTTCGCAGCCGCGGAGGTGAATGTGCACTCGGCTCGCGTCAACAACGAGGACGGCCTCGCCGTTGACCGGTTCGAAGTCACTGACCACGACGGTCGCAAGCTCGAGGCCCAACGTCAGGTGAGGATCTCCGCCTTCGTCGCTGGTGGAGCCACAAGCCGCCGTCGCCGGTTCCGCATCGGACGCCGCAAGCTCGAGGCGAACATCTCGGATCCATCCATGGTGCCGTCCCCCTGATCCGGACGACCGCGTTCATCAGCCTGATCGACCAGAGTCAGAACTCGGCACGGCGAACTGGTCAGAACACTTTGTCAAACGAACCACGACGCACCCACCCGTACCCAGCCGGACGAGCAGGGCCATCGACCGCTCGAATCGGTGTGTTGACGCACGCACAACATGTCGAGTCGATGAACCACGTTTGGGAGACGGGGCAGGTCGCCATCGCGCCGGCGAGGTGTTTCTCGTTTTGCTATGGGCGGAGCGCTTGGTCGGATGCGGCTGTGCGCTCCTCTTGTTCGAGGGTGGCCGCCCAGCTTCCGAGGAGCGCGAGTGCTTCCTCGGACGCGGTGCCGGGTTCGGCGGTGTAGGTGACGATGCTGAGGTCGGCGTCGGCCGCAAGTTCCATCATCTCGTAGGTCAACTCGAGGTCACCCACGACGGGATGCCGCACCTGTTTGAGCCCGGTGCGATGGATGCGCACGTTGTGCGCGGCCCACCGGGTGCGGAACTCCTCGCTGCGCGTCGACAGCTCACCCACG
>DASXPN010000115.1:0-2528 GCA_036493595.1 Acidimicrobiales bacterium
GCGGTGACCCGCACTCGGCTGTTGGACGCCACCATCGATTGCCTGGTGGAGCTGGGCTGGGCGGGTACGAGTACCACCGAAGTGGTCCGCCGGGCGGGGGTGTCTCGGGGGGCGCAGGTGCACCACTATCCGAGCAAGGAAGACCTCGTGCTCGCCGCGATCGAGCATCTCGTGGCCCGGCGGGTCGAGGAGTACCGCGCCGCGTTCGACGCGCTGCCGGCCGACCGGCGCACCACCGCGGAGGCCGTCGAGCTGTTGTGGTCGCAGTGCTTCGGCCGCTCCTTCGACGCATGGTTGGAGCTTGCGATCGCGGCCCGAAGGTCGCCCGCCCTGCAGGAGCGCTTCAGCGAGGTGGAGCGCCGATTCACGAACACCACCATCGACCGGTTCCAGGACATGTTCCCCGAGCTGTTCGGCGACCGCGAGTTCGCGACGATCGCCATGCGCCTCACGTTCAGCGTGCTCGACGGTCTGGCCATCGCGCGGATCGCCGGCGTCGCCGACTCCGAGCTCCAGACGGTGCGCGCCGCCTTCAACTTTCTCACCAGCTCCTTCCTGTCCTCCGACCAAGGAGAGTCTCGATGACCGACGTTCTGACCACCTCTATCGACGACGAGCAACAAGACACCCGCTTCGTCGACCTCGTACGGCGACTGAGCCAGCAGTCGGTCGTGAAGCACTTCGATGCCTACGCCGACGTGGACTGGGACGCGCCCGAGATGGCGATCGACCCGCACGACCCGCGCTTCGAGCTCGACGACGACAATCCCCTCGGCGCGACCGAGTGGTACCGGTCGCTGCCGGCCGAGACGCGGGCCGAGATGGGGCTACGAGCGATTGTCGCCAACATGAAGGCCGGCCTGCAGTTCGAGAGCATCCTCAAGCGCGGTCTGCTGGAGTACGCGTTCAAACTGCCCGACGGCGCGCCGGAGTTCCGCTACGCCTATCACGAGGTCATCGAGGAGGCCCAGCACTCCTTGATGTTCCAGGAGTTCGTGAACCGGTCCGGTCTCGAAGTGCAGGGGCTGACCTGGGACATGAAGTTCGGCGCCCGCCGGGTCATCGCCATGGCGCGACGGTTCCCGGCTCAGTTCTTTGTGTTCGTGCTCGGCGGTGAGGATCCGATCGACCACGTGCAACGCACGGTGCTCCGCAGTGGCCGCGACCTGCACCCGCTGCTCGAACGCATCATGCGCATCCACGTGACCGAGGAGGCCCGCCACCTCTCCTTCGCCCGCCAGTATCTGCGCACTACCGTGCCCACCCTCTCGCGCCGCCAGCGCGCCGCGATAGCAATCCAGGCGCCGATCATTCTGTACACGATGGCGGGCGTGATGATGCGCCCTCCCAAGGACCTCGTCCGCCGCTATGCCATCCCCAAAGACGTCCTGCGCGAGGCCTACCCGCGCGACGGCACGGCGGCGCAGGCCGTGCGGGACTCGCTGCGCAAGGTGCGAGAGCTGCTCGTCGAGCTCGGACTCGTCGGCCCCGTCAGCAAACGCGTGTGGAAACGGCTGCGGTTGTGGGACGACCCCGCGCTGCGCGCTGGACCGTAGCGACATGACCGCTTCCGCAGTGCCGCGCTCCGTCGAGCTCCCATTGCCGCAACGGCAGCGAACGAAGGCGGTGAAGGGGGCGTGATGACGGTCACCGAAACGGAACCCGAGGGGCGTGACGCCGCTGGCGGGTCGATGGTCCCGAGCCTGCGGATGTTGGCACCCAATCTCCTTGTGGCCGGAGTGCTGCCGGTCATCGCCTACGGCGTGCTTCGCCCTCATGTCGCATCGGATGCGACCGCCCTCGCTTTGGTGCTGGTTTTTCCCGTCGCGGAGATTGTCTTCGAGCGCGTCCGGCGAGGCCGCTTCGATCCCATAGGGATCATCGCCTTGATCGGTATCGGCTTGGGACTGGTCGGAGCGGTCGCGTTCAACGGCAACGCCACGATGTTGAAGGTGCGCGAGTCGATGCTCACCGGCGTGTTCGGCGTTGTCTGTCTGGTCTCGCTCGCCGCCCGCCGACCGGCGATGTTCTACATGGGTCGACTGTTCGCCACCGGCGGCGATCCCACACGCATGGCCGAGTTCAATGACATCTGGGACTTGCCGACCGTGGCCCGTCGCTTCCGCGTGGTCACCGCCGTGTGGGGCGTCGCACTCGTCGCCGAGGCCGCACTTCGCACGGTGCTCGCGGTGACGATCCCAACTCAGACCTTCCTCGTCATCTCCCAAATCGTGAACTGGGCCGTGTTGGGGGGGCTGCTGTGGTTCTCGTTTGCCGCCAACCGCAACGGCGAACAAGAGGTCCTCGCCCTTCTCGAAACCGCCGACTAACCACCCGCGCTGTACGTGCCGATACAACTCACATCTCCTCGGGGGCCATCGACGTCGCGAGGCGCTCGGTATCGCACGTCCACGGGCTGCCCGCGAATGTTCGTCGCAGGCGGCTGATGAAGGCGTCACCGAACACCGGGTACAGGGCGGTTGCGCTGCCGATCGGGCGTCCCGACTCGCACTCGACAAATCGCTGGA
>DASXPN010000116.1:0-15919 GCA_036493595.1 Acidimicrobiales bacterium
GACGCAGCCACGTGGCCGGTGGGTCAGCGGTCACAGAACCGTCCACCATCTGTTCTGAGTCGGCGGAGCCACGTCCATGGTGGCTGAGTCGACAATGTGCGCCGGGGGGATCAGGGGAGCCGGGGGGGTCGGGGGCCTGCGGGGGCAGTCGACGCTCGCGACCAGCGCGCCGAGGCCGACCAGGTCGAAGACGCTCGCCAGGCCCGGGTCGACATCGCGCAGCTCGAGGTCGCAGCCGGCGCGCCGCGCCGCGAGGTGCCACCGGGCGACGCCGTCGACGACCGCGAGATCGCAGCCGCACCCGAACGCGGGGTCGACGGTCCACGCCACGACCGCGACACCGTGTCGAACGAGGACGACCGTTGCACACGCGCCTCGCCGGACCACGTTGCTACGACGAGGCCGGCACCGCGAACTCATCGGCGGGTGCGCTGATCGGGGTGCGCTGATCGGGGTGCGGCGGGCGAGTCCCTGTGCGATCATGAGCGAACATATGTTCGCATCTCGTGAGGAGGCGACCATCCTGCATGCCGACCTCGACGCCTTCTACGCGTCGGTCGAACAGCGCGACGACCCCCGCCTCCGCGGCAAGCCGGTCATCGTCGGCATGGGGGTGGTGCTCGCCGCGAGCTACGAGGCGAAGGCGTACGGCGTGCGCACGGCGATGGTCGGGGCTCAGGCGCGCCAGATGTGCCCGGGCGCGATCGTCGTGTCGCCTCGCATGTCTGCGTACTCCGACGCGAGCAAGGCCGTCTTCGCCGTCTTCGACGACACCTCCCCACTCGTCGAAGGACTCTCGATCGACGAAGCGTTCCTGGACGTCGGCGGACTGCGCCGGCTGGCCGGATCACCGGCCGAGATCGCGATGCGGCTTCGACGCAATGTGCTCGCGCGGGTGGGCTTGCCGATCACCGTCGGAGTGGCACGGACGAAGTTCCTCGCCAAGGTGGCGAGTGGTGTCGCGAAGCCTGACGGCTTGCTCGTGGTGCCGCCCGACGCGGAGCTCGACTTCCTCCATCCGCTTCCCGTCGAACGATTGTGGGGAGTCGGCGCGGTCACGGCGGAGAAGCTGCACGCACGGGGCATCACGACCGTCGGTGAGGTCGCGCTGATGGATCGGTCGGTGCTCATCTCGATGCTGGGCCTCGCGTCCGGCCGCCAGCTCCATGCCTTGGCCCACAACCGCGACCCGCGCCGAGTGCAAGTGGGCCGTCGTCGCGGGTCGATCGGATCGCAACGAGCGATGGGCCGCAGGCCGAAGACGTCCGCGGACATCGATGCTGCGCTCGTCGGGCTCGTCGACCGGGTGACCCGCCGCATGCGCGCCGCCGATCGCGTCGGTCGCACGGTCACATTGCGCCTGCGCTTCGACGACTTCAGCCGCGCCACTCGTTCGCACACGCTGCCGCGCGCCACCGCACATACGGGCACGGTCCTCACCACGGCGCGCGCGTTGTTGGCCGCCGCGCAGCCGCTGATCGAGGAGCAAGGTCTCACGCTGGTCGGCATCTCGGTCGCCAACCTCGACAACGCCGACGCCGTCCAGTTGACGCTGCCCTTCGGCAAGGGCACACCGGAAGCGCTCGATCTCGCGCTCGACGGGGTGCACGAACGCTTCGGGTCCGCGGCGCTCACCCGCGCGGTGCAGCTCGGGCGGCATCAGGGTCTCACCGTGCCGATGCTCCCCGACTAGCGATACTGATGTCGCGGCCGATGAGTGGGCGTCGCCGGCATCGTCACTACGTCATCGAGCGGACACGGGAGGCACCTGGTGAGTGACGGCGGACTGTCAGCGGCTCGACTGCAGCGGTTGCACGACGTGATGGCCGGCTACGTGGAGCGCGGCGAGGTTCCCGGCCTCGTGACGTTGGTGGATCGCCACGGCGAAACCCATGTCGATGCCATCGGCACGGCCGAACTCGGCGGCCACAATGCCGTCGGCCGCGAGTCGATCTTCCGCATCTCGTCGATGACGAAGCCGGTGACTGCGGTGGCGACGATGATCCTCGTCGAGGAGTGCAAGCTGCGCCTCGACGAGCCGGTCGACCGATTGTTGCCGGAGCTTGCAAACCGCAAAGTGTTGCGGCAACTCGACGGACAGCTCGACGACGTCACTCCGGCCGACCGGCCGATCACGGTGCGCGACCTGCTCACGTTTCGGATGGGGTTCGGCATCCTGATGGCGCCACCCGGGACCTACCCGATCCAGCGAGCGACCGACGAGCTCGAGCTCGGTCAAGGTCCGCCCGCGCCGTCGACGCCACCGCCGCCGGACGAGTGGATTCGCCGGCTCGGCACACTTCCGCTCATGCACCAGCCCGGCGAGCGGTGGATGTACAGCACCGGCGCAGATGTGCTCGGCGTCTTGATCGCTCGCGCTTCGGGGCAGTCGTTCGACGGCTTTCTGCGCGAACGCATCTTCGAACCGCTCGGCATGAAGGACACGAGCTTCGCCGTGCGCACCAACGACATCGACCGCCTGGTGACCGGCTACGCGGCCGGCCCGGACTCCGACGAGCTCCATGTCATCGACGACGCCGAGGGTGGCCAGTGGAGTCAGCCGCCCGCGTTTGCGTCCGGCGCGGGCGGCCTCGTCTCTACCGTCGACGACTTCGGCGCCTTCGGTCGGATGCTCCTCGATCACGGGCGGTTCGGGAGCGAACGCATCCTGTCGCGAGCCTCCGTCAAGACGATGACCACCGATCACCTGACCCCCGAGCAGAAGGCGGTATCCGGACTCGGCGATGACTACTTCGACTCGCACGGCTGGGGTTTCGGTGTGGCGGTGGTGACGCGACGCGATGACATCGCCGATTCCGTCGGCAAGTACGGATGGGACGGTGGCCTCGGTACGTCCTGGTCCTCGGATCCGGTGGAGGACATGGTGACGATCCTGCTGACCCAACGGGCGTGGACGTCACCGAGCGCGCCGAATGTGTGCCGTGACTTCTGGACCGGCGCGTACCAAGCCATCGAGGACTGAGCGCGCCAGTTGGCAACATGGCGTGGTGCTGGTTCACGTCGACACCGACATCGGCGGAGATCCCGACGACGCGTGCGCGCTGGCGATGTTGCTCGGATGGCCGGGCATCGACATCACCGGCATCACGACCAATCTGGAAGCGGACGGGCGACGCGCCGCGTGCGCGGGGTACGTGTTGAAGCTGGCCGGCCGCGAGAACATCCCCATCGCCGCTGGCGCGAACGCGTCGATGACGGATCTGCGCCGGTTCGAGCCGACGTTCGGTGACGAGCGCCACTGGCCCGAACCGTTCGACGCGCGGCCGTCGCCCGCGGGCGCGGCGTTGGACCTGCTGGCGGCGAGTATCGCCCGCGACGCAACCATCGTCGCCATCGGCGGCTTGACCAACCTCGCGTTGCTCGAGGTGATGCGTCCCGGCGTGTTGCGTACGGCTCGCATCGTCGCGATGGCCGGATGGTTGGCGCCGCCGTCCGCAGGATTGCCGCAGTGGGGTCCCGATATGGACTTCAACGTGCAGTGCGACCCGCGTGCGGCCGAGATCGTCGCGGTCGCGGCGGACGACCTGACCCTCGTGACGTTGCCGGTCACCATGCGCGCCCACCTCCGCGCTCGCGACCTCGTTCCGCTTCGCTCGTCCGGACCGATCGGCGCGTTGCTGGCGCGGCAGAGCGAGGTCAACGCTTCCGACGCGAACATGTCCGATCTCGCGCGCACTCATCCCGCTCTCCCGGACGACCTCGTCAACTTCCATTGGGATCCGGTGACCTGTGCCGTCGCCGCCGGTTGGGCCGGCGCGACGATCGAGTCCAAGCGCTTGCGAGTGACGCGTCGCGACGGTGTGGTCGTGTTCGAGGAAGGCGACGACGGCGATGACGGCCACGACGTCCGTGTGGTGACCGACCTCGACATCGCCGCCTTCACGGACGTCTGGCTGTCTGCCGTGCAGGCCGCCGACGCCGCGGCCATCGCGAACCGCGCCGGTTGAGCGGGGAACATCACCCAGTGGACCCGCGGACCGACGCCGGTGTCATCGGGGAGTCGCTCGATGATCCACGCCTGTTCGCGGACGTGTACGACCGGCATGCGGGCGTCGTGTTCCGGTTCCTCGTCCGTCGTGTCGGGCGTGACGCGGCGGACGAGTTGCTCGGTGAGACCTTTCGCATCGCGTTCGAGCGTCGTGACACCTACGACGTCGGGCGCGCCAACGCACGGCCGTGGCTCTACGGCATCGCTACCAATCTCGTGGCCAAGCATCGCCGCAAGGAAGCCCGCCGTCTTCGCGCCACGGCGCTGCTCGCGGCCGACGGCACGAGTGAGGCGCTCGACGACCGCGTCGTCGAGCACGTCGACGCCGGCCGCCTCTGGCCGCATGTCGTGCACCGCATCACCGAGCTACCCGGCGGCGAGCGCGACGCGCTGCTCTTGTACGTCTGGGAAGAGCTTTCGTACGACGAGATCGCGGTCGCGCTGGAGGTTCCGGTCGGCACCGTGCGATCGCGACTCAATCGCGCGCGGCGGAGAATGCGCGAACTCATGACTGAACGCGGAGAACAAACCGCGACAACCAATGCTGCTGGCCGGAGCAGGATCGCACCGTGACCGACACCCCCGACCCGTTCGATCCGGTTCGCGATCTGCGTCCCGACCGGCTCCAGGACAGCGAGACGAACGACCCGTGGATCCTGGCCGAAGAAAGGGACCGACTCATGTCGATGATCGAGCACACCACCGTCGAACCGAAGCACACTTGGAACCCACCCGCGATCTATCCGCGGCTCGCGTACGAGGACGAGCGCGCCGCGATCGAGTTCCTCACCCGCGCGTTCGGGTTCCGCGAACGCGTCGAAGCTCGCATGGAGCATGACGACCACGTCCTCGCGTGGCTCGAGCACCGCGACGGCGTCGTGATGATCGGTCACGTGAACTACGACGTGCACAACATCCACAGCCCGAAAGAGACGGGCGCAGTGACGTGCATGCTCAACGTGAGCGTCGATGACGTCGATGCGCACTGCGAGAAGGCGCGCTCGGAAGGCGCGGTCATCGCGATGGAGCTCAACGACGCGTTCTACGGCGAGCGCCGGTACGAGGCGTACGACCCCGAGGGCAATCGCTGGCATTTCGGCGAGTCGCTGGCGCACGTGCGTGAGCGCCGCTCGGTCCGGGATTGACATGTGACTATTTAGTCACCTATCGTTGGCAGGCGTGGACGAGGTGTTCAGGGCCCTGGCCGATCCGACCCGGAGGCAGTTGCTCGACGAGCTGTTCCGGGAGGACGGCCAGACGTTGCACCAGCTCGAAGCCCATTTCTCGATGACTCGCTTCGGGGTGATGAAGCACCTCAAGCAGCTCGAGGACGCGGGTCTCGTCGTGACCAAGCGGCGCGGCCGCGAGAAGTTGCACTTCCTGAACCCCGTCCCCATCCGGCTCGTCCACGACCGGTGGGTGAGCAAGTACGCCGAGCCGTGGGCGGCGGGGCTCAGCGATCTCAAGCAACGATTGGAGCGGTCCATGGAGAAGGTGTTCGAGATCTACATCCGCACGACCCCGGAGCGGCTCTGGGAGGCGATCACCGACCGCGACACCCGGGCCAAGTTCCAGTTCGGCAACCACGTGAAGTCGGACTGGACGCCGGGCTCGCGCTACGAGCTCACGAACCCTCACGCGCCAGGCCCGCTGGCCGAAGGCGCGAACCTCGAGATCGATCCACCGCACCGGCTCGTGCAGAGCTTCGTCGCGCTGTGGAGCGACGACGTGAAGAGCGCAGGTACATCACGCGTCACGTGGGAGATCGAACAGGTCGAGGACTCGTGCCGGCTGACCCTCACCCACGACCAACTGAGTGAGGGTGCCAACGATCAGATCTTCGGCGGATGGCCGATGATCCTGTCCGGGTTGAAGACGTGGCTCGAGACCGGCGACGTCCTCACGACTCCGGGGTCACTCATGTACAGCTGACGGCCCGGGTCACGGGTACGTGAAGACGCCGGCGCGCATGTGATCGATGATCACGGTCGCCACGGCTTCTGGTCCCGTCGGTGGATCACGCAACATGTGCCGGTCGTCGATGGCGGCAGCGGCGAACTCGCGGTGCATCTTTCGGGTTGCGGCCTCGTCGGTGAAGCCGTGACCGACTCGAATGCCGACTCCCTCGAGGCACCGCTCGACCGTCGGCAGGAGAACGACATAGTCGAGACGATCGAGTCCGGTTTCGGCCGCGAAGGCGGGCAGGAACCAAGGGCCGATGACGCCGTCGAACACCGCGGTGTAGCCGCGGCTCGCAAACCGACCGGCAGCAGACGCCGCTGCCCGGATCACGACGTCGTTCTGTTCGTTCGACTCGGGTAACCATGGATCGACACGCCCACGCTGGAGGAACGCGAAGAAGGCATCGCCTTCGACGAGCGCGCTCGGCTCGAAGCGGTCCGCCACGAGCGCGGCGACGGTCGACTTGCCTGCGCCCGGCGGACCGGTGATGACCAGCAGGCGTCCACCGCCGTCGTCGAGCTGCGACCGCTCCATGCCGTGATCATGCTCGACGCCTTGCGCCGGTGTCGGGCCGATGTCGGTTCAGCCCGAGGCGGTCCTGCACACGTAGATGGCGTCGCCGGGGTCGCCTGGCGCGGGGAGCACCTGGACCTCGACGAACCCGGCGTCGCGCAGCAGGCCGAGCGCCAGTTGCTCACCGAACATCGTGCCGATACCAGCACCGCCATGAGCGAGCGACACCGTCATGCAATGCAGAGTGCTGATCGAATACAGGATCGGCGCCATCGGGTTGCCGATGTTGTTCTCGAGATCGTCGGCCGCGTGCGGCTCCTTCATGAACAGCAGACCACCGGGCGCCAGCGACCCGCGGATGTGCTCGAGCACCGCGGCGGGATCCACCTGATCGTGCAGCGCGTCGAACACGAACACGACATCGAAGGGCTCTTCCGTGGTGAGCGTGGCGACGTCGCGCACCTCGTAGGTCACGTTGTCGACCTGCGCGCCGGCGGCCTCGGCACGCGCTCTCGCGATCGCTCCGTCGTCGAAGTCGAAGCCGACGAAGGTCGACTTCGGGTAGGCCCGCGCCAAGAGGACGAGCGCATGACCCGTACCGCAGGCGACGTCCGCAACCCGCACGCCGGCCTCGAGCTGCTCGGTCAACCCGGCGACGAGCGGGAGGTAGCCGTCGATCAGCATCGAGTCGAAGAACAAGCGGCTGATCGAGTCCATCACGTCGGTGAACTCCGGGCGGAACTCGGCGTACGGCACGCCCCCGCCCTCCCGGAAGGCCCGCGTCACTTGATGCAGGTGCTTGCCGAGATGCGTGTTGAGCGCGGCCATCGGCGCGAGGTTCATCGGCCCGTCGGTCAGCACGGCCGCACGAGCGGGAGGCAGCGTGTACGTCCGGTCGGCTGGGTCGTAGTCGAAGATGCCCGCGGTGACGAGGGCGCCGAGCCACTCACGCACGTAGCGCTCGGTGAGTCCGGCACGGTCGGCGAGCTCCTGGCTGGTGGCCGCCCCGGCCGCTGCCGCGGTGAACAGGTTGGTTCGGTTTCCGATGTCGATCATGTAGCTGACCAGCGAGCCCGCGTAGATGGAAACCATCCGTCCGGCGAACTCCTCGACTTGGCTCTGATCGATGACGGCGGTGTCGGACATGAGTCCCCCTCGGTGGGTTCGGGTCGCCCTCCATCCTCGACGAATGCGCCGTCGCGAACATCCGTGGAATCACGAGTCGTAGCCGGATTCAGTCGTAGGTGATCGACGCGCTGAGCGCCGTGAGTTGCCCGCGGCTCTGCACGCCGAGCTTGTTCAGCAGTGATGACACATGCGCTTCGACCGTGCGGACAGAGACGTAGAGCCGCCGGCCGATCTCCGCGTTGGGAAGCCCTTCGCCCACGAGGCGCAGCACCTCCACCTCGCGACTCGTGACCCCGTGTTGCGCGAGCCCGTCGGGGACGGTGCCGCTCGCTCGTTTGCGCCGGGGCACGGCGCCACCCGCTCGACGGAGCGCGGCGCGGGTGCGGTCCGCCTCGAATGACGCCCCGGCCGCTTCGTAGATGTCGAGCGCCTCTCGCAGCCAACGGGCGCGCGTGCCCTCGTCGGCCACTTCCGCGCCGACGACGCGCATCACCGCGATGTCGAGCGGCATGTGTCCGGTCGCGGCAGCGATGGCGCGGTCGACCCCGTGGACGTCGCCGGCGAGGAGCGCATCGGCGGCCGCGACCAGGACGGGCCGGCCGTGCCACCGAGCCAGGTCGGGGATGGCGCGCGCTTCCTCCAAGGCTCGAGCCGCTTCGTCAGGGCGTCGCGCCGCGGCGAATGCCCATGGGAGCCAGCACTGCCCGTCCATCGGCACCAGGCCCGGCATGGCGCGCTGGATCTCTCGGCCCACCTCGAGCCAATGGATCGCGTCGTCGTAGCGGTGGTCGCGCAACGCAATGTCGGCACGCATGCTCGCGGTGTGCAGCGTGAGGTCGGTCGTGGGCGCGAGCGCTTCGGCCTCGGCGAGCTGCTCCTCGATGTCCGCCGTGATGTAACTGGCAATCATCGCCCGTGCGGCCAAGAGGTACGCGAGCTGATCGAGCCGCAAGGCACGACACCGGGCAACGGCTTCGTCGAGCACGACCAGCGCGGCCGGAATGTCGCCGTGCGTGCAGAGACCGATGGCGAGGTTCTCCTGTGCCCAGGACAACTCGATGAGCGCGCCCATCTCACTGGCAAGATCGACCGCTTCGTGCAGCCGCTTCGGCGTACGACCCGCGAACAGCTCGACCTTGCCCAACTGCACGACCGCTCGCAGCTGTGCCTGCGTCCGCCCGCCGGCCGCGGCTTCGCTCGCCTGCTCGCCCCACGCGGCCTCGGCCCCTTCCCTGTCGCCGAGGTAGTCGAGCGCCCGTGCCGCGAGGTCGAGCGCGGCGAGGCGATCGTCGAGGCCGGTGCGGAACTCGGGATCTCGCACTTGTGCAGCGCGATCGAGCGCATGCTTCGCGTCGCCGCGTACCAGCGCGACACGACCATCGGCCAGCAGCAACAACGGCGCGGTGTCGCCACTCGCCAGCGCGGTCTCGATAACCGGCTCGGCCCGCTCGGGCTGCCCCGCCTCTATCGCGCAGATCGCCATGCGGTGCTGTCGAGGCGGCGTCGCACCATGCTCGGCGACGGTTGCGGCATCGCGATCCAAGGCATTCGTCCACCGCCCCTGTGCGGCCAGGGAGCGCGCCAGCATGTCGGCAGCGGCCGCTCTTGTCGAGGGATCCCGCGCGCGGGCAAGCGCATCGAGCGCGGACTGCTCGGCCGCGAGCAACGCATGATCGGTGAGCCAGCACTCCGCCGCGGCCACGAGCGCGCACGCGGCGCCGTCGTCCTCGTTCGCCGCTGCGAGATGGCGCGCCTTGCGTTCGAGCCGGCGCGGCTCCTGGCTCGACTCCGCGTCGAGCGCAGCCGCGGCGCGGCGATGCATCGTGTCGATGAGATGCGGCACGGTCGCGTCCAGCGCCGCCTCCCGGATGATGGCGTGCCGGAAAGCGATCGCGCCGCCCGTCGTCTCGAGCAACCCGACGCGGACGCCGGCCGCCAGTGCCTCTGCGATTGCGGCGTCATCGGAGGCCGCGACCGCGGTCATCAATGCCGGCTCGAAGTCACCTACCACCGCGCCGGCGACGATCACGTTGCGCTCGCCGCGATCCAGTCCGTCGAGCCGCGCACCGACAAGGTCGCGGATCGTCCGCGGGACACTCGGCACGCCACCGCGCCACACCGTGCCGCCGTCGCCCGAATCGATGGTCCCGGCGCGCACGTGAGCGAGGAAGACCTCCTCGACCAGCAAAGGCACGCCGTCGGTCCGAGCGGCGATGTCCGCCACCAGCTCGGCGGGTGGATCGGAGTCGAGCAGTGCGGCGACGAGCTGGCCCACCTCGCGCTCGCCGAGCGACGCCAACGCCACCACCTCAGTGGCGCCGTCGCGCCGCAATGAGCGGACGACCTCGTCCGCCAACGTCGACTCGTCGGGGCGCAACGCACCGACGAGGGTCAATCCGTCCACCCCCGCGTTGGCGAGGTAGCGCACCGCCTCGAGGCTCTCGGGATCAGCAGACTGCAGATCGTCGAGCAGCACGACGACGCCGTGTTCGTCCTGCGCGAGCTTGCGCATCAGCTGCACGACGCCTTCGAGCGCGAGCAGCCGGAGCTGCGCCGCATCGACTGCACCGGTGACGCCGCCGGCGCCGGTGTTCGTGCCGGCTGCGAGCACCGGCCACTCCGGCAGCACGAGCGCAAGGCCGCGGTCGAACGGACCGAATGACGCGGGGTACGAGTGGGCCCGCAACCACGAACGGAGCGCGTCAGCCACTACCCCGAACGGCGCGGGTGTCGCGATCGGCGCCCGCCCGGACATCACCGCCAAGTTCCTGCGCCGCGCGAACACACCGGTCTCTGTGAGCAGCCGCGTCTTGCCGATACCGCCTTCGCCCACGATGAACACACACGTCGCCCGCCTGTCGCGCGCGTTGCGGACCGCTCCGCGTAGCTCTTCGAGCTCCGTCTCGCGGCCAACCACCACCGACGCCCGGGTCACGCCCGCACGGGCACGCACGGGCGACAGTCTGCTCCGCAATCGCGGTCACCACGTAGCAACTCGTGGTTCCACGGATGTGGACAGGCGACCGCACTCGCATGATGATCGACAACACCGCGCCGAGCGAGGAGCCCGACATGTCCTTCGAAGACGTCATGGCCACAATGATGCGGTTTGCAACTGCAGCCGAAGCACTGGCTGCTGTCGGCGCCGAGCTGGCGCTGGCGCAGTCAGGCGAGAGTGCGCCGCCGGAGATCGTCGGTGCGCTCCGTGCAGTGTCGACCGCGGCCGATGTCGGCGATCTGGGTGAGATCCCGCCGCCGCAGCAAGCGATCATGCTGAGCGTCATCCGCATGTACTTGCGACAGTCGGCCGACCTGCTCGAGGAGCCGAGTCGCGCGCCGGGGTGGACGTTCACCGATCCGACGATTCTCGACGGCTGGGGCCGAGGCTCGACGATGGTGCCCGCACTGATCGCGGCGGCTCATCCCGATCTCGCCCAAGTCGAGTCGCTGCTCGACGTCGGGACCGGAGTAGGCCTTCTCGCGGTCGCCGCCGCCAACCTGTGGCCGAACGCGTCGGTCGTCGGCATCGATCGTTGGGATCCGGCGCTCGACCGCGCCCACGCCAACGTCGAGCAGGCAAGGCTGCGTGATCGCATCACGCTGCGGCATCAGGCGTTGACCGACCTCGACGACATCGACACGTTCGACTGCGCGTGGATCCCGACGTTCTTCGTGACCGAAGCGGACCTCGAGCGCGCGCTCCCGGGCGTGCTTCGCGCCATGCGGCCCGGCGGTTGGATTGCCCTCGGCCGTAGGCGGACGATCCCCGACCCGCTCGCGGAAGCGACCGCGGTGTTGCGCACCATCCGCGGTGGCGGCTGTGAGATCGACGAGAAGCGCGCCATCGAGTTGCTCGAGGCCGTGGGCTGTCACGACGTCCACGCCGCGCCGTCCGCAGGACCCGCGCCGCTCGAGCTCGTCCTCGGCCGGCGGGCCTGAAGGGTCAGGGAACCGAGTCGAACAAGTCGAGGATCTCGGAGGTGGCGTCGAACTGCTTGCCCGACGCTGAGTCCATCGGGTTGTTCTCGGCCTGCGCTCCACCCGGCCACTCGTGGGTTCCGCCGACCACAGTGTCGAGCACGACCAACGTGCCGCGCACACAGCCGTCGTAGCGCTGGCGCATGACGCCGGGAAGCGGCAGCTCCTGCGACGGCGGCACCGTGCAGTGGTAGTGGTCGGCGTACCCGCCCATCGTGGTCTCGACCGGCGGGATCTGGACGGTCGAACCCGCCACCGTCCCGCCGAGGTACGGAACCTGTGGGTCTGCGGTACCGGCCACGACCAGAACCGACGGCCCTGCGTCATCCGGACACAGCCGTGAGCCCGCGTGTCAGGCGGCGTGGGGGCCACTGACGCGAGGAAGGAAGCGACCGGTCGTCGCCGCCCAACGCGCGAAGGCGTCGCCGTGGGCCGACTGCAGGTGTGGCTCCTCGACGCGCCGCACGACCGCATCGATGGCGACGACCACTGCGACGAATCCGACGACGGACGCGACGTTCGGGACGAGCAACGTGAGCCCGGCCGCGAACGCGAACATCCCCGTGTAGATCGGATTGCGCACGACTCGGTACGGGCCGCGCGTCACGAGCGCGGTGCGTTCGTCCGCGTCGACGCCAATGCGCCATGACTCACCCATGGCCAGCTGCGACCACATGGTGAACGCGATGCCGGCGACGGCCAGCACGGCGCCGGCGACGGCGAGCGCGCCACTCGATACGAGCCGGCCGGTCCCGGTCAAGTCGAGTACCGCCGCGACGACGAACGGGACGGCGAAGGCGATCACCGCCACGCGGCCGCCACCCGCGGGCCCGCGGCGGAACGGGCTGTCTCCCGTCCTGCGCACGTGGATCCACGAGCGCAGGCCGACGCACACAATCCCGAACGCCACCAGGAGCACGATGCTGATCGGCACTGCCATGTCGGACGCTTCCATTTTCTGGCCTCCCCAGCCGGCCGCCCGTCCGGGCAGCGTGAGTGTTAGGTTACCCTAACACTCACCGGTCAAACCGGACAACCCATCGGCCTGCGGTCGGCGAAGTCCGCCAGGTCCAGGGTTAGCGTTTCGCTGGTGGCGGCGATCGAGACCGAGCGACTGACCAAGCGCTACGGCCACACGACCGCGCTCGACTCCCTCGATCTCGTCATCGAAGAGGGTGAGGTGTTCGGCTATCTCGGCCCGAACGGCGCCGGGAAGTCGACGACGCTGTCACTGCTGCTCGGGTTGATCCGTCCGACATCGGGCACGGCGGCGATCTTCGGTCTCGACGCCTGGGACGACGCGCCCGCGATCCATCGCCGCCTCGCCCACGTACCGAGCGAGGCCAACTTGTGGCCGACGCTCACCGGCGCGGAGACGTTGCAGTTCCTGGCCAACATCCATGGCTCGGTGGATCACGCGTACCGCGACGAGCTCGTCGAGCGTTTCGAGCTCGTGCCCGACAAGAAGGTGCGGGCCTACAGCCACGGCAACCGCCAGAAGGTCGTGCTGATCGCGGCGCTGGCCAGTCGGGCCGAGCTGTTGCTGCTCGACGAACCGACCACCGGGCTCGATCCGCTGATGGAACAGGTCTTCCAAGCTTGCGTGCGCGAGGCCCGCGAACGAGGACAGACGGTGCTGCTCTCGTCGCACATCATGAGTGAGGTCGAAGCGGTGTGTGACCGCGTGGCGATGTTGCGAGCGGGACGCATCATCGAGTCCGGCCGGCTCGAGGTGCTGCGCGGGCTCGCCGCGCTGCACGTGGCCGCGCAGCTCGACGGTGAGCCACCTGATGTGTCCGGACTCGACGGCGTCAGCAACGTGGTCGTGGACGGCAAGACGCTCGAGTGCGACGTCGCCGGCTCGATGGAACCACTGCTGCGCACACTGGTCGACGTCGGCGTGCATCACATGACGACACGCGAGCCGTCACTGGAGGAGCTGTTCGTCTCGCACTACGGCAAAGGGGACGGGCGGTGAGCGCGCGGCGCGGCTTGCCGACGGAGCGCGCCATCGGCCGGCGTGCGTTCAAGCAAGTGTGGATCTCTGCCGTCGTATGGTCGCTCGCCTTCGGCGCCACTGTCGCCGCGTCGGCGCTGTCGTACGTCAGCACGTTCCCCGATCAAGCGAGCCGTGACCAGATCGCGAGGACGACGAGCACCGACGCCGGCATCTCGATCCTGTTCGGGCCGGTGGCCGCCATCAACACCGTCGGTGGCTACACCGTCTACAAGACGTTCGTGTTCCTCACGACGATCGGGGCGGTCTGGGGTTTGCTCGTCGCCACGAAGCTGCTGCGAGGCGAGGAGGACACCGGCCGCTGGCAACTCACGCTGTCCGGTGGCACCCGCGCCTCACGAGCGACGGCGGCGACCCTCGTCGCCCTCGGGGCGGCGGTGGGCGTCGTGTTCACGGGCACGACGTTGATCACCGCGCTGGCGGGTCGCAACCCCGACGTCGCGTTCGGCGTCGGCGAAACCGTCCTGTACGGCGTCAGCATCGCGATCGCACCGGCGGTCTTCGTGGCGGTCGGCGCACTCACGTCACAGCTCGGGCGGTCGCGCCGCCTGGCCACCGGCCTGGGCATGGGCGCGCTCGGTGTCAGCTTCGTCGTGCGCATGATCGCCGACTCGTCGTCGAGCACCAAGTGGTTGCTGTGGCTCACTCCGTTCGGTTGGACCGAGCGGGTGCGCCCGTTCAGCGAGAACAACGCGTGGCCATTGCTGCTCGCGGCTGCGGCGGTCGCCATCCTCGTCTGGGTCTCTCTCGTGCTCGCGGCGCGACGCGATGCCGGCGCAGGCGCGCTCGCGTCTCGTGACGTTGCCGCGCCGCGTTCGTTCGGATTGCGCACCCCCGTCGGGCTCGTCGTGCGACACGAGACGCCCGTGCTCGTCGCGTGGTGTGTCGGTGTCGCGGCAGGGGCGTTCGCGCTCGGCATCGTCGCCAAGGTCGCGTCAGGGTCATTGCCATCGTCTTTCAACGACACGCTCGACAAGTTCGGAGTACAAGGGACGTTCGTGCGGCAGTATTTCGGCGTCGCTTTCTTGTTGCTGGCAACGGTCGTGGCGCTCGTTCCGGCGAGCCAGGTGGGAGCCGCGTCCGAAGAAGAGACGTCAGGACGGTTGGTGCAGGTCCTCGCGCAGCCGGCCCGGCGCGGTCGGCTACTCAGCGGCCGGCTCGCGCTCGCCGCCGTCGCCATCGCCGTCGCCGGCCTCCTCGGCGGGCTGTTCGGCTGGCTCGGCGCGGCAACGCAGGGCGTCGACCCGGGATTGGGGGCGATGCTCGGTGCCGGGCTCAACGTGGTTCCCACAGCACTCGCCGTGCTCGGCATCGGCGCGGTCGCGGTGGCCATCAGACCCCGGACGGCGACGTACGCGGTGTACGGCGTCGTGGTGTGGTCGCTCCTCATCGACCTGCTGGCGTCATTGGTGACGGGTCTCGAGTGGCTCGATCACCTCTCGTTGTTCCACTACATGGCGCTCGCACCGGCCCAAGCCGTCGACGCGCTCGACGTCGTCCTCACCCTTGTCCTTGCGGTCGCGCTCTGCGGCATCGCGACCGCGATCTTCAGCCGGCGGGATGTGATCGCATGACCATGACATCGTCTCGATGGACGGACGCGCTCTTCGACGAGCTGTCACACCAGGGTGATCCAGTCGCGGACGAAGCCGTCGCCGAACACGTCCGGGCGAAGCCCCCGGGGCACCCTCGCGAGCTCGTCGCCGAACTTGCACAACATCTCGTGCTGCCACCCGACAACCGGTCACCCGCGTTGGAGAACTACTTCGCCAACCCGCCGCCGCTACCGACGTGGGCCGACGCCGACAAGCTGCATCACAGCGCGGACTTCTTCGACCTGAACGCGCTGACCATCGGTACCTCGCTGTTCTGCGCGTCGCTGCCCGAGGCGTACGCCGGAGCGCGCGGTGCGCGCGTGCTGACCCTGTCGGCGCGCATGGTGACCGACCCCGTGCGTCGCGTCTACGAAACCGCACAGATGGTCTTCGACTCGATGCAATTGGGTGGCCTGGAACCAGGAACGGGCGCGGGCTACCACGACATCCAACGAGTTCGGCTGATGCACGCCGCCGTTCGCTACCTCGTGCTCAACGACCCCGACATCGCGAAGACCGACACGCCCGAGCCGTACCCGTCGTGGTGCATCGCGTCGGGTCTGCCGATCAACCAGGAAGACATGCTCGGCACGCTCATGACGTTCACCGTGTCCGTCTTCGAGTCACTCGACAAGCTCGGCATCGTCTACTCGAACGACGACGCCGACGCCTACCTGCATGCGTGGTGCGTCGCCGGTGACCTGATGGGCATCCGTG
>DASXPN010000117.1:0-5084 GCA_036493595.1 Acidimicrobiales bacterium
GCGCACGAGTTCCATCTCTCCCATCGCCGTCGCGCCGCGCTGGCCGAGCTGAACCGCTACGTCCCCGAGCTCCGTCACGACGACGTCGAGTGGACCAACCGGCCGTTCGGCGTCCGCGCCCAGGCGGTACGCCGCGACGGCTCGCTCGTCGACGACTTCGTCATCGAGGGTGACGGCCGAGTCGTGTACGTGCTGAACGCGCCATCGCCCGCGGCCACCGCCTCGTTGGCCATCGGCCACGTGCTGGCGACCGAGGCGCTGGCCCGCCTGTCGCCCACCCGCGGTGTCGCCTGAACTGCGGGTCGTCCGAACTGCGTGTCGTCTGGACTGCGTCTCATCCGAATGACCACGACGGCACGAGGCCATCGCTAGCGTGACGCCGGTGGACGAGCCGGGCCAGAACGTCGGATTGCACCGCGCCCTCGGCTTGACCGACGACGAGCGCGACGCCATCGAACGCATCCTCGGCCGGCCGCCGAACCACCTCGAGCTCGCCATGTACGCGGTGATGTGGTCCGAGCACTGCTCGTACAAGTCGTCGCGTCTGCACTTGCGCCGCCTGCCGACGGAGGCGCCGTGGGTCCTCGTCGGCCCGGGTGAAGGCGCGGGCGTGGTCGATGTCGGTGACGGCATCGCCGTCGCCATTCGCATCGAGAGCCACAACCATCCGTCCGCCGTCGAGCCGTACCAGGGCGCGGCCACTGGAGTCGGCGGCATCCTGCGTGACATCTTCTCGATGGGCGCGCGGCCGATCGCGGTGATGGATCCGTTGCGGTTCGGACCGATCGACGACCCCCGCAGTCGGTGGATCGCGGAAGGCGTCGTGTCCGGCATCTCGGGCTACGGGAACTCGGTCGGCGTGCCGACGGTCGGCGGCGAGGTCGTGTTCGACGAGACCTACGCGGAGAACCCACTGGTCAACGTGCTGGCCCTCGGCGTGGCACCTGCGGATCGGCTCGTGCTCGCCCGCGCTACCGGCGCCGGCAATCTCGCGGTGCTGCTCGGTTCCACGACCGGTCGCGACGGCATCGGCGGCGTGAGCGTCCTCGCCTCCGCCGGCTTCGGCGACGACGAGGCCGACGCCGCGAAGCGCCCGAGCGTGCAGGTCGGCGATCCGTTCGAGGAGAAGCGTTTGATCGAAGCGTGCCTCGCCTTGCTCGACGCGGGACTCGCGGTCGGCGTGCAGGACCTCGGTGGCGCCGGCCTCACCTGCGCCACGAGTGAGACCGCGGCGAAGGGTGGCGCGGGCATGGACGTCTACGTGTCCGAGGTGCCGCGGCGCGAACCGTACATGGAGCCGTTCGAGGTCATGACCAGTGAGTCGCAGGAGCGGATGCTCGCCATCGTGCGACCCGAAGACCTCGACGAGGTGCTGGCCATCTGCGGACGATGGGAGGTCCGCGCCTCGGTCGTCGGCACTGTGACCGGCACGGGTCGGTTGCGGATCCTCAGCGAGTTCGACGGTGAGGTGCTGGCCGACGTTCCCGCGAAGTCCCTCGAGGAGGACGCGCCCCTCTACGACCGTCCCCGTCGCGCTCCGTCCGAACTCCGGGTCCATTCCGGGGTCGGGACCCCACAATGGAACCAACATTCGTCGGCGGACGAGCAGCTGCTGGCGATGTTGGCCGACTCGGCGTGGATCTGGTCGCAGTACGACCACCAGCTGTTCCTCAACACCGTCGTCGGTCCGGGTGGTGACGCGACGTTGCTGCGGTTGAAGCATCCGACCACCGGCGTGGACACGGGACGGGCGCTGGCCCTGACCACCGATGGGAACCACCGCTGGTGCGCCGCCGATCCGCGGATGGGCACCGCGTGGGTGGTGGCCGAGTCGGCATTGAACCTTGCGTGCGTCGGGGCTCGTCCCTTGGCCGTCGTCAACTGCCTCAACTTCGGCAACCCGGAGCATCCCGAGGTGATGTGGCAGTTGTCCGAGTCGATCGACGGCATGGGCGACGCGTGCCGCGCCCTCGACATCCCCGTGATCGGCGGCAACGTCAGCCTCTACAACGAGTCGCGTGGCCGTGACATCGACCCGACCCCGGTCATCGGCATGCTCGGCATCGTCGACCGTCTCGAGTCGCCGCCGCCTCCGGTGGGGATGCTGGACGGCGATCGTCTCGTCGCGCTCGGGCCGCCGGCGGGCACGGAGCTCGATTACGGCACGCACCGAAGGGTGTGCGAGCTCGTCGCCGCGCTGGTCAACGATCATGTCGTCGATGGCGTGCACGACATATCCGAAGGTGGGCTCGCTCTCGCGCTGGCGGAGATGGCCGTGCGCTCGAACGTGGGCTTTCAGGTCAAGGCGGCGGACGTCCTTGGCGAATCGCCGTCGCGTGTCGTCGTGTCGGTGTCGGCCGAGCAGCTGCGCGAGGTCCACCGGCGTCACGTCGACGCGAGCGTGGACGGGGTGCTGCTCGGCGAGGCGGGTGGCAATCGCCTCGTGATCGAGGGCGTCGTCGATGTCGCTCTGTCGGACGCGGTCGACGCGTGGCGCCGCCGGCTGCCCGACGCACTCGGCGCCGGTACCACGCAGTAGCGGGTGACGCTACGTTGAGCGTCCATGGGTGGACTTCGCGATTCCAGTGTTCTCGTCACGGGCGCGTCCGGTTTCATCGGTTCGCACCTGACCCGCCGCCTCGTCGACGAAGGCGCGGAAGTCCACGCGGTCACGAGCACGGTCTCGGCCGTGTACCCGCAGCGGCTCGTCGGCCTTCGCGACTCGATCACGTTGCACGAAGCCAACTTGATGGATCGCAGCGCGGTCGACTCGGTCGTGAAGGCGGCGCGACCTCGAATCGTGTTCCACCTCGGCGCGTACACCCATGTCGGCAAGTCGTGGAGCCGTGTCGACGAGTGCATCCAGGCCAACGTGCAGGGCACGGTCAACCTGCTGCACGCGCTCGAGCCGTTGGGATACGACCGGTTCGTCAACACGGGCACGAGCGAGATCTACGGCGACATCGAGGCTCCGTTCCGCGAGGGCGCCAAGGTCAACCCCGTGTCGCCCTACTCGGTCAGCAAGGCCGCCGCCGAGTCGTACTGCCGCATGTTCCACCAGAGCTACGGCTGGCCGATCGTGATGTTGCGCCCGTTCAACGCGTTCGGCCCCGCGCAGACTCCCGATCGCGTGATCCCGGAGATCATCGTGCGGGCGCTGCGAGGTCAGCAGTTGCGGATGACCTCTGGTCGCCAGACCCGCGAGTTCAACTTCGTCGAAGACCTTGCGTCTGGCTTCGTGGACGCCGCGAACGCGCCCGACGTCGAGGGCGAGATCATCAACCTCGGGTGTGGCGAAGAGGTCTCGATGCGCGAGCTGGCCACGACGATCCTCGACTTGCTCGGCAACCCCATCGAAGCGGAGTTCGGTGCGCTCGAGCACCGGCCCACCGAGATCTGGCGCATGTTCTGCGACAGCACGAAGGCGCGCACCATGCTCGGATGGAAGCCGGCGCACACCCTCCGCGAAGGCCTCGACAAGACAATCGCGTGGTACCGCCACGAGATCGGTCCCGCGGGCTCGTCGTTCGTCGTCTGAGCGGAGGCTCCGACGGCAACTGCGCTATGAGACGTACCCGGCGGCCTGCCGGTTGAACAGCTCCGCGTACAGCCCGTCCAGCGCCATGAGCTCGGCGTGGTCGCCGTGCTCGAGGACGCGACCGGCATCGAGCACGCAGATGCGATCCGCTCCCGTCACCTCGCGCTCGACGAGATGCCCGACGTTCGCATCTGGTTTCCGTCGACACCCGGAGTCGAGGAGGACCCGGTCTGTACCCGAGCCGTTGGTTCAGTGGGCGGTCATGCCGCCGTCGATGACGAACTCGGAGCCGGTGCTGTAGGCGCTCTCGTCGGACGCGAGATACAGCGCGAGACGAGCGACTTCGACGGCCTCCGCCTTGCGGGCGACGGGTACCTGCTGCATCACCTGCGGCATGATCCCCCATTTCTCGAACTCGTCGAGCATGGGCGTCTCGATGATGCCGGGGTGGATCGAGTTGACCCGCACGCCGAACGGCGCAACCTCGAGTGCGACCGACTTGGTCATCCCTCGGACGGCCCACTTGCTCGCGCCGTAGGCGAGCATCCCGGGCGAACCGATCAACCCGGCGACCGACGACACGTTGATGATCGAGCCCGACTGCCGTTCCACCATGTGCGCCACGACAGTCTTCATGCCGAGGAACACACCGATCTGGTTGACATCGATGACTCGTCGGTAGTCCGCCTCGGTCGTCATCACCAGTGGCGCGATGGCGATGATGCCGGCGTTGTTCACGAGCACATCGAGTTGTCCGTGCTCCGACAGCACCGCGTCGACGACGCTCGCCCAGTCGCTCTCGGCCGTGACGTCGTGATGGTGGTAGGTCGCCTGCTCGCCGATGCCGGCGGCGGTGTGCTTGCCCTCGTCGTCGAGCACGTCGGTGATCACGACCGACGCGCCCTCTGCCGCGAAGAGCTGTGCTTCCTGTGCGCCTTGCCCACGGGCCCCGCCGGTGATCAGCGCGACCTTACCTTCGAGCCGTCCCATGGGCCGGACCCTACAAGAAGGGTGTGGGGCCCTCAGGATGCTCGTGGGTGACCTTGAACAGCACGCGGTCGAGGATGAAGAACTTCGCCAACCACAGCACGCCGAATCCCATGACGTTGCCGAGGTTCGCCAGGATCGGGCTGTCGGGGTAGCGGTTCTCGAGGATCACGACGAAGATCGTCGACAGCAGGAGACCGAGGAAGGTCATCACCCAGAACGGGATGATCTCGGCGTACATGCTGCTCTTGCCCCGCTTCTGCCACACCCACGCACGGCTGAGGTAATAGGTCGGAACGGTGCTGATCGTCACCGCGACGACATTGGCCCAGCCCCACGACCAGTCGAGCAACGTCGCGAAAACGAAGATGAGGCTCTGGCCCATCACCACGCCCACGACCGATGTCATGGAGTACTTCCAGAACTTCTGGACCAGCGGCCGCTCGTACAGCTCTTGCAGCCACTCGGGGCCCCGGATCCGCGGGGTCGAGGTGGTGGACACGGCCCAAGGCTAACTGGCCGTCGGTCAGGCCTCGGCCGACTGCAACCTGACGTTGAA